>NZ_JBIBAK010000007.1:0-172768 GCF_042899865.1 Streptomyces sp. NPDC013157
CCAGGAGCCGTACAGCGCCCGTTCACGCTCCACGAGCAGCGGCAGCTCCTCGGAGACGGTCACCAGCTCCCGCAGCGGATACCGCGCCAGGACCTTGTCGACCTCGGGCATGAGGGCGGCGGCCAGGCGCCAGGGGGCGGGCCGTTCCTCGTCGCGGAGGGCGGCGGCCGCGGTCAGCAGGATTTCCCGTTTTTTTGCCTTCGGGACCCCGGCGGCGGCCCGTTCGTAGAGCCGGGCGCCCTCCTCCAGGACCAGATCGGTGTCCATGCCCGCCGGGATCTTGATCTGTGCGTGGTGGCGCCAGGTGGCGACCGGATCTCCCCATGCCTCGACCTGGTAGGTCCAGCGGCCCGGTTTCCCGTCGACGGTGACCTCGGCGCCCCAGCGGTCCGTCCCGGGGACCAGCTCCCGCATCGGCGTCCAGGGCCCCGGGCGGCCCTTCGGGTCCTTCAGTACGACGTTGGCGGCGACGGCGTCATGGCCCTCGCGGAAGACGGTGGCGGTGACCTCGAACGACTCCCCGGTGACCGCTTTGGCGGGCCGGCGCCCCTGCTGGATCAGCGGGCGGACGTCGAGGACGGGTATGCGGCCGACGGCGGTGGCCTCGTCCGCGCTGGGTGGCGCGCCGGGTGACGTGCGCCGGTTCGGAGGTGCTGACGGTTGGTGCGTGGCGGGCATGACCGCTCCTGTCCGCGGCAACGAGGGTGTGGGCGGATGGGTGGTGGGGAGGTGGGTCCTGCGGGGGTGTACCTGGTGTTGTACCGCTGCCTGGTGTCAGTGCTGTGTCTGTGGGGTGTACCGGAGGAGCCTTCCCACCCTATTCGGGTGGGCAATCCGGCACTTTGTTAACTACTCAGCCGTATGTCTACGCACAAGACCGGTCCCGTTCGCGGCGAACGGGACCGCTGGCGTGTTCGGATACCGGAAACCGCTTCACGACTCCGGTACCCGCAGGAGCCTGTTCGGCGCCCCGCGCCCCGCATCCGACACCTTCCCGCTCGCCGCCCCCGCAATCAGGGCGTCGGTGACCGGGGTGAACAGGCCGACGGCGAGGGGCATGGCGAGCCGTCCGGCCCGTGCAGCGCTTGCCGCGACGCCCTGGCCGTTCGGCACACTGCCGCAAGTATGGCTTGATTGCGTCCGGCGCGGCCCGGTCCGCACCGCCTCCGGCCCGTCCGGCGTTCGAGGACGAGGCCGTTCAGGCAGAAGCGGGGGTCTGGGGACGGCAGCCCCCAGCGGTACCCCGACACCGGTACTGTCGGACAGACGCCGAGCCGCACACCGCCGTACGGCTCTCACCGCGAACGCGAAACGCACGAGGTGGAATGTGAAGGCGATCCGTCGGTTCACCGTCCGTCCCGTTCTCCCCGAACCCCTCCGCCCCCTCAGCGACCTGGCCCGCAACCTGCGCTGGTCCTGGCATGCCGAGACCCGGGACCTCTTCCAGGCCGTCGATCCCGAGCGCTGGGCCGCCTCGGAGGGCGACCCGGTGCGGCTGCTCGGCAGTGTGCCCCCGGCACGGCTCGCCGAGCTGGCGGGCGACCGGCGCTTCCTGCGCCGGCTGACCGCGGTCGCCGACGACCTGGGCGACTACGTGACCGGCGACCGCTGGTACCAGTCCCGCTCCGAGGCCGCCGAACTCCCGGCCGCCGTCGCCTACTTCTCACCCGAGTTCGGCATCACGGCCGCCCTGCCCCAGTACTCCGGCGGCCTCGGCATCCTGGCCGGCGACCACCTCAAGTCGGCCAGCGACCTCGGCGTGCCGCTGATCGGCGTCGGCCTGCTGTACCGGCACGGCTACTTCCGGCAGACCCTGTCCCGGGACGGCTGGCAGCAGGAGCACTATCCCGTCCTCGACCCCAACGAACTCCCCGTGGCCCTGCTGAAGGAGGCCGACGGCGCCCCGGCGCACGTCTCCCTCGCGCTGCCCGGCGGCAGACTGCTGCGGGCCCGCATCTGGCTGGCCCAGGTCGGCAGGGTGCCGCTGCTGATGCTGGACTCGGACGTCGAGGAGAACGACGTCGGCGAACGCGGGGTCACCGACCGGCTCTACGGCGGCGGCAGCGAGCACCGGCTGCTCCAGGAGATGCTGCTCGGGATAGGGGGTGTGCGGGCCGTACGGACGTACTGCCGGCTCACCGGCTACCCCGAGCCGGAGGTCTTCCACACCAACGAGGGCCACGCCGGCTTCCTCGGCCTGGAGCGGATCGCCGAACTGGTCGCCGAGGGGCTGGACTTCGACGCGGCGCTGGAGGCGGTGCGGGCCGGCACGGTCTTCACCACCCACACGCCCGTCCCGGCCGGCATCGACCGCTTCGACCGTGAGCTGGTCGCCCACCACTTCGGCGCCGACGCCGAACTCCCCGGGATCGGCGTCGAGCACATCCTGCGGCTCGGCATGGAGACCTACCCCGGCGGTGAGCCCAACCTGTTCAACATGGCCGTGATGGGGCTGCGGCTCGCCCAGCGCGCCAACGGGGTCTCGCTGCTGCACGGCAACGTCAGCCGGGAGATGTTCTCCGGGCTGTGGCCGGGCTTCGACGCCGACGAGGTGCCGATCACCTCGGTGACGAACGGGGTGCACGCCCCGACCTGGGTGGCCCCGGAGGTGGTCCGGCTGGGCGCCCGGCAGCTCGGTGACCGCCGCACCGAGGAGGCGCTGACGGTCGGCGGTCCGGAACGCTGGGACGCCGTCGCCGAGATCGCCGACCAGGAGATCTGGGAGCTGCGCCGCAGCCTGCGCGAGCAGCTGGTGCTGGAGGTGCGGGAGCGGCTGCGCGCGTCCTGGCGGCAACGCGGCGCCGGTACCGCCGAGCTGGGGTGGATCGACGGCGTCCTCGACCCCGACGTGCTCACCATCGGGTTCGCCCGGCGCGTCCCCTCGTACAAACGTCTCACGCTCATGCTGCGCGACCGCGACCGCCTGATGGATCTCCTGACCCATCCCGAGCGGCCGATCCAGATCGTGGTGGCGGGCAAGGCGCACCCGGCCGACGACGGCGGCAAGCGGCTGGTGCAGGAACTGGTCCGCTTCACCGACGACCCGCGGGTCCGCCACCGCGTCGTCTTCCTGCCCGACTACGGCATGGCGATGGCGCAGAAGCTCCTGCCCGGCTGCGACATCTGGCTGAACAACCCGCTGCGCCCTCTGGAGGCGTGCGGGACGAGCGGGATGAAGGCGGCGCTCAACGGCGGCCTCAACCTGTCCGTCCTGGACGGCTGGTGGGACGAATGGTTCCAGCCGGACTTCGGCTGGGCGATCCCGACGGCGGACGGCGCCGGAACCGATCCCGACCGCCGGGACGACATCGAGGCCGCCGCGCTGTACGACCTGCTGGAGCAGCGGGTGACCCCGCGCTTCTACGAGCGCGGCCGCAGCGGTCTGCCGGACCGCTGGATCGAGATGGTCCGCCAGACCCTCACCCTCCTCGGTCCCAAGGTGCTGGCGGGCCGCATGGTCCGGGAGTACGTGGAGCGCCTCTACACCCCGGCGGCGCACGCCCACCGGTCCATGACCCCGGACACGGCCCGCGAACTCTCCGCCTGGAAGGGCAGGGTGCGGGCGGCCTGGCACGGCGTCTCGGTGGACCACGTCGAGACGGCCACCGCCACGGCCACCGCCGAACTCGGCACCACCCTCGCCGTACGCGTCCGGGTCCGCCTCGGCGACCTCGTCCCCGACGACGTGGAGGTCCAGGCCGTCTCCGGCCGGGTCGACCCGGAGGACCGCATCACCGACGCGACCACGGTGCCGCTGAAACCGACCACCGGCCCCGACCTGGAGGGCCACTGGACCTACGAGGGCCCCCTCTCCCTGGACCGCACGGGCCCCTACGGCTACACGGTCCGCATCCTCCCCACCCACCGCCTGCTGGCGTCGGGCGCGGAGCTGGGGCTGGTGGTGGTGCCCGCGGAGGGGGCGGTGACGGGGGCCGGGGTGCTGATGCGCTGACCGCGTGGAACCCGACACGCCAAGGGTGGGTTTTGCCTGCCCTTGGCGATCGGATTGCTCGTCGGTGGCATCTGCCATGCCTGCCCCATGCGCACCGTCACTACGGTTGCGAGTGGACATGTACGCGAAGTGACGTACGGGGGCGGAGCTTCGATGAGCGATCTGAGAGCGGACACCAGGCGCATACGCGAGTGCTCGCGAGCGCTGCAGCGGATCTACGACAACTTCACCAGCCGCACCAATCCGGCCGAGGACCTGTCCGCGGCGGAACTCGGAGACCGGCGCATAGTCGGTGCCTTCGACGAGTTCGCCGACAACTGGAAGATCCACCGCAAGGACCTCGCGGAGAAGATCAGGAAGCTCGGCGTCATCACGGCGGAGGCGGCGAAGGGGTACGACGCCGTCGATGCCGACCTCGCTCAGGCACTGCGTGAGCAGGACGACCGGGCCAGGCACGATCGCAGGCTGAAGTGAGGCGCCCGCCTGTCGGCGAGTGGAGCGTCCTTGACGAGGACGGCGACCCGGTACCCGGCGATCCGGACGCGGTGGCCCTGCTCGGCCAGTCGTTGCGTGAGGTCGCCGACGACATCTGGCGCGAAGCGGGTGACGTGGAGGCGCTGTGCGGTGTCGAGTCCTGGAAGTCCAAGGCGGCAGACGCCTTCCGGGACACCGCGCGGGACACCCTTGACCCGTTGCGGAAGGCCTACCACCGCTATGACAAGGCCGCGAGCGCCATGGGGACCCGGATCGTCGACGGCAGTACCGCCGACTGGGCCAGCGCTCTCGAACACGCACAACAGCTGGCCGACAAGGCGCTGAAGGCCGCACAGGCCGCTCACGCCGATCACGAGTCGGCGGTCCGGAGCATCCAGGGTCTGCCGAAGGACACGGCCGACGACGATCCCCGGCGTGTCCGGCTGAACAAGGCGCGGGACCAGGCGGCCGGCGACCTGTCGAGCGCCAAGTCGGCCCTCCGGCACGCCAAGGATGTCCGCGACGACGCGGCGAACCAGGCCGCGAAGGTCATTCACCGCGCCATCACCCATGACGGCATGCACGACTCCGGGTGGGACAGGTTCGGCAACGCGGTCGACTCCATCGCGTCCGACGTGGGGGACTTCCTCAAGGACGCAGGTGAGGTCCTGGTGTCTGATCTCGCCTCCCTCGGCAACGCGATGCTGCACGACGCCGGCTCCACACTCTCCGTTCTCGGCGGACTCGCTCTGGTGGCGGGCGGCCTCGGGGAGGAGGCCGGAGGCGTGCTGCTGGACGCCACCGGCATCGGCGCCGCCCTCGGTATCCCGATCAATGTCGCGGCCGCCGCCCAGATCGCCGTGGGGGTGTCCATGGCGGGTGCCGGACTGGCCAACATCGTCAACGACGCGACCGGGCCCGACCGGGTCGACATGACGTCCGACGGTACCGGCGGCGGAGGCGGTGACTGGGATCCGGCGGCGGAGGCGGGCCGGACCAAGCCGTCGGGGCAGCCGGACCCTGCCGCGCAGCCGCGCGGGAAGCCGGAATCCCTGAGCAAGAATGACGACGCGGAGACGATCCGGGCCAAGGGCCGGGAGGTGCACTCTGCCGAGACGCTGGCAAAGCAGGGATACGACGTCGAACAGTCCCCGGGTACGATGCCGAACGGCACCAAGCCCGATTTCCGGATCGAAGGCGAAATCTTCGACAATTACGCCCCGACGTCCAGCAGTCCCCGCTCCATCTGGTCCGCTGTGGAGAAGAAGGTGGACAAGGGGCAGACAGAGCGCGTCGTTCTGAACCTCGGAGACAGCAACGCCGATCTCGGGGCACTCCGAAAGCAGTTCCACGACTGGCCCAAGTCAGGCCTCAAAGAGGTGCTGGTGATCGACCGCGCCGGAAACGTCGTTCCTCTCTATCCGTAGAAATCAAGAGAAAGTATCTCCATGGCAATCGAGTACGATCTCGACATCGCGACGGGATCGTCCGCCGCCGAGGTCGCTGCCCGGCTCTCCGAAGCGGGCAGGGAGAGTGGCGTGTTCGACACGTCGGTCGCGCCCGAAACGCTCATGGCGCGGGGGACGTTCGCGCTGAGCCGACTGGGGACCACCGTCAGCGTCCTCCCGCAACGGACGCCACACCCGTGGCACCCCGTCGTCGCCGGACTCGGATTCGTTCCGACAGTCGGTGTGGGATTTCGGATGGCCAAGGACGCCGACGTCCCGGACCAGCAGGACGACATGATCCGCCTGGTGGCCCCTCTGCTGGAGAACATCGACGGCGACGCGGTTCTGCACTTCCAGTACGAGGTGATCTGGCTGCTTCGCCGGAACGGCGAGCTCAGCCTCGACGAACGGGACGACATCTGGCCGCCACGGCGGCTGGCCCTGATGACGCAGCCCTACCGGCGGGAAACCCACAGCATGGACTCAGAGTGAGCCGGCACGTGCGATTCCGGTTTCACGCGGCCGATATGCCCGGGCGCGACATCTGGTGCCCGAACGCCGAGGTCGCCCAGACATTCGTGGGGACTGCCGAGGTCTTCTCCCAGGTTTTCGGCCTCGCATCAGGCATCGGTGACCCCGTCGACGGAGTCTGCCTCATCGACTTCGCGGACTTCGGCGTGCTCTGTGCCGCGGCCGTCGGCCGGTTCAGCGGCACTCGTGAGGGAATCCTGCGCTCCCTGTCCCTCGGCTTCATCGCGACCGCGCTCGTCCTCATCGACCGCGCAGGACAGCCGGCGCCCGCCATGCCCGGCCCGGATCAGGAACGGGCATGGGCGGTACTGCGGGACCAGCATGCCCGGGCCATGACTGTCTGACCGTCAGAACTCCGGCTCCGCATCCGCGCAGAGCCGCCGCAGTACCGCCCCGCACCTGCGCGCGTACGCGTGCTGCAGCCCCCGGGCCGCGGCGCCGCCCGCGCGGGCGTACCACTTGGCGGGTCTGCTGAAAGCCGCGACCGTGAGCCAGACCGTGCCGTCGCCGGTGCGGTCGACCACGAAGGCCTCCTCGCCGCTTTCGGGGTGGCCGGCGAGGGTGCCGTAGGCCCAGCCGGCGCGGCGGGACTCCTCGGCCGTCCAGACGATCCGGCAGGGGGCCTTGATCAGGCCGGCCAGGGTGACGGTGACGTCGACGCCGGGGGCCGCGCGGTCGGCGGTGGCGTCGATGCCCACGCCGAGGGCGCGGTGGAGTTCCCAGGTGAGGACCGCCTCGGCGGCCCGGTGGAAGACTTCCTGGCCCTCGCCTATGCGCGTGCGCACGTGCAGGGGGTGGAAGCCCGGTGGGCAGGCGGCGAGGTTGTCGCGGGTGGCGCCGACCGCCTCGTACGTGAAGGACATGGGAGAGAGCGTAGGGCGGGCCCCCGGGACGCCTGCTCCCCGGGGGCCCGCCCGTGACGCTCGGTGCGGGGTCAGCTGACGTTGACCGCCGTCCAGGCCGCCGCCACCGCGTTGTACTCGGTGGAGCCGGAGCCGTACAGCGCGGCCGCCGCGGACAGCGTGCCGGTGCGGGCCGACTTGTAGTTGGTGGTCGAGGTGAAGTACGTGGTCAGGGCCTTGTACCAGATCTGGAGGGCCTTGGCCCGGCCGATGCCGGTGACCGTGGAGCCGCTGTAGGTCGGGGAGTTGTAGGACACTCCGTTGATCGTCTTCGCGCCGCTGCCCTCGGACAGCAGGTAGAAGAAGTGGTTCGCGACACCGGACGAGTAGTGCACGTCCAGGTTCTTCACCGACGAGGACCAGTAGTCGGCCGAGCCGCCGTCCTTGCTGGGCTTGTCCATGTAGCGCAGCGGGGAGCCGTCGCCGTTGATGTCGATCTTCTCGCCGATGAGGTAGTCGCCGACGTCGGAGGAGTTGTTGGCGTAGAACTCGACGCCGGTGCCGAAGATGTCGGAGGTGGCCTCGTTCAGGCCGCCGGACTCGCCGCTGTAGTTGAGGCCGGCGGTGTTGGCGGTGACGCCGTGGCTCATCTCGTGGCCGGCCACGTCCAGCGAGGTCAGCGGGTGGGTGTTGCTGTCACCGTCGCCGTAGGTCATGCAGAAGCAGCTGTCGTCCCAGAACGCGTTGACGTACGAGCTGCCGTAGTGGACGCGGGAGTAGGCGCCGACACCGTCGTTCTTGATGCCGCTCCGGCCGAAGGTGTCCTTGTAGAAGTCCCAGGTCTCCTGCGCACCGTAGGCGGCGTCGGCGGCCGCGGTCACGTCGGTGGTGGAGCTGGAGGCGGTACCGGTGCCCCACGTGTTGGTGGTGTTGGTGAACAGGGTGCCGGTGCCGGAGCTGGTGGTGTGCTTCAGGTTGTAGGTCTTGTGGCCGCCGCGGGAGGCGTCGGTCAGCGAGTACGTCGAGCCCGACAGCGTGGTGGTGAGGCTGACCGTGCCGGAGTACAGGGTCTTGCCGGTGCCGGTGGCGTTCTCGATGCCCTGGTACTCGAAGAGCTTCTTGCCCGTGGCCGCGTCGGTGATGACGTGGAGCTGGTTCGGGGTGCCGTCGTCCTGGAAGCCGCCGACGATCGTCTCGTAGGCGAGGACGGGGGTGCCGGAGCCGGCCCAGATCACCTTGCGGGCGCCGTCGGCGGCCGACTTGGTGGAGCCCAGCGTCTTCGCGGCGGCGAGGGCCGTCTTCTCGGCCTTGGCCGCGGTGAGCTGCGGCTTCAGGGAGGCCACCTTGATGGTCGCCTTGGTCGCCTTGGTGACGCCCTCGGTCTTGCCGGCCTTGGAGGTGTGCACGACGATGTCGCCGCCGAGGACGGGCAGGCCCGCGTAGGTGCGCTCGTAGCGCGTGTGGACCGTGCCGTCGACGTCCTTCACGACGTCCTTGACGACCAGCTTCTCCTTGGTGCCGAGGCCTATCTGCTTGGCCGTCTCGGCGACGTGCGCGTCCGCCTTCTGGATCAGGGCGGTGCGGGCGGCGTTGGAGAGCAGCGTGGGGGCGGCGGCCAGCGGCTGCTTGGCGGCGGCCGAGGCGTTCGCGGTCATACCAGTGGTGAGGAGGGCGCCGGCGGCGACAGCGGTGGCGATGGCGAGCGTGGTGCGCTTGTGACGCGCGTAGAGGGGGCTCACTCAAGCTCCTTCAGGATGTGGGGAGTCCGGGCGGAGTGGGGTTACCGGCCCGGCTTTGGTGATGTGAAGTTGCTGTGCTGTGCGACGGGTGAAGGAAGAGTGACATCAAGGTCGCGTACATGTCAGGACCCTGAAGTGATGTTGGCCGAAAAGCAGGTGTTGGGTGAACATTGCGGCCATGTAAAACGGGCGCCGCCCGAGGGGAGGTCCCCCGCGGACGGCGCCCGGTGCGCGCGGTTATTACCTGCGGTTACGGGAAGGTCAGCTTCCACCCGTTGATCGTGCCGACGTCCTGCGCGGCCTGGTCCTGGACCTTCAACTTCCAGGTGCCATTGGCCGATTCCGACGAGGCGTTCACCGTGTAGGTGTCCGTCACGTCGTCCGCCGAGTCGGAGGAGCTGAAGTTCTTCAGCCGGTACGACGTACCGGACGGACCGACGAGGTCGATCACCAGGTCACCGCGCCACGTGTGGCTGATATTCGGCGTTACCTGCAAGGTGCTCGGCGCGTTTCCGGTCCGGCCGGAGACCGTGATCGACGAGGTGACCGCGGGCCCGTTGTCCGGAATCGACACAGGCGTGGTGCTCTCGTACGACGTGCCCGTACCGCCGCCACCGCCGGACCGCGAGCCGACCGCCACGGCCGCCCAGGCGTCCTGCACCGCCTTGTACTCGGTGCTGGTGGTGCCGTACAGCTCACCCGCCGCCGCGAGGGTGCCGGTGCGGGCGGCAGCGTAGTTGGTGGTCGAGGTGAACTTGGTGGTGAGCGCCCGGTACCAGATCTGCAGTGCCTTGTCCCGGCCGATGCCGGTGACCGGGAGGCCGTCCTTCGTGGGCGAGTTGTAGCTGACGCCGTTGATGACCTTGGCGCCGCTGCCCTCGCTCAGCAGGTAGAAGAAGTGGTTCGCCACGCCCGACGAGTAGTGCACGTCGAGGCCGCCGACGGACGAGGACCAGTAGTCGGCCGAGCCGCCGTCCTTGCTGGGCTTGTCCATGTAGCGCAGCGGCGTGCCGTCGCCGTTGATGTCGATCTTCTCGCCGATGAGGTAGTCGCCGACGTCGGAGGAGTTGTTGGCGTAGAACTCGACGCCGGTGCCGAAGATGTCGGAGGTGGCCTCGTTCAGGCCGCCGGACTCGCCGCTGTAGTTGAGACCGGCCGTGTTCGACGTGACGCCGTGGCTCATCTCGTGGCCGGCCACGTCGAGGGCGGTCAGCGGGTCCGCGTTGCCGGAGCCGTCGCCGTACGTCATGCAGAAGCAGCCGTCGTCCCAGAACGCGTTCACGTACGAGTTGCCGTAGTGGACGCGGGAGTAGGCGCCGACGCCGTTGTTCTTGATGCCGCTGCGCCCGAAGGTGTTCTTGTAGAAGTCCCAGGTCTCTGCGGCCCCGTAGTGCGCGTCGGCGCCCGCGGTGGCGGCGTTCGACGTGGTGCCGTTGCCCCAGGTGTTGCTCGACTGCGAGAACAGCGTGCCGGTGCCCGAGGTGCCGTGGTTCAGGTTGTACGTCTTGTGGCCGCCGCGGTCGCCGTCGGTCAGGGTGTACGTCGAGCCCGACTGGGTCGTCGACAGCGACACGGTCCCGCTGTACTGGGTGTTGCCGGTGCCGGTGACGTTCTCGATGCCCTGGTACTGGAAGAGCTTCTTGCCGCTGGCGGCGTCGGTGATGACGTGCAGCTGGTTGGGGGTGCCGTCGTCCTGGAAGCCGCCGACGATCGTCTCGTAGGCGAGGACGGGGGTGCCGGAGCCGGCCCAGATCACCTTGCGGGCGCCGTCGGCGGCCGACTTGGTGGAGCCCAGCGTCTTCGCGGCGGCGAGGGCGGTCTTCTCGGCGCTCGCCGCGCTCTTGGCCGGGGAGAGGTCGGCGACCTTGAGCGTGGCGTTGTTCGCCTTGATGACGCGATCGGTGGCACCCGACTTCGCGGTGTCGACGATCAGGTCGCCGCCGAGCACGGGCAGGCCCGCGTAGGTGCGCTCGTAGCGGGTGTGCACGGTGCCGTCGGCGTCCTTGACGACGTCCTTGACGACCAGCTTCTCCTGGGTGCCGAGGCCTATCGCCCTGGCGGTGGCGGCCCGTTCGGTGCTCGCGTCGCGGAGCAGTTCGGCGCGCTGCGAGGGCGAGAGCTTGACGGCCGCGTGGGCCGGGTTGGCCCTGCCGAGCTGCGGGGCGGCCGGGGCGGCGCTGGCGGCGCCCGACTGGACGGCGGCGGCGATCAGGGCGCCGACCCCGGCGAGGGCGACGGCAGCGGTGCGGCGGTACGTGCTGTGGGGGGTGCGTCTGCGAGAGGAACTGCTTCTCAACACTGACTCCTTCTGCGTGGCCGCGGGTCGCACGGCCAGGGGAGATCCGGACGGCGGGTGGGCCGGCCGGGCAGAACTGGGCGGAACGCGGAACCATGTGCGCGTGCAGTGCCGGGCCGACAGCGACGGTGGGGTGAAGCTGTGGGGTTGCTGTGAGTCGGCCGTGGGAAGAGTGGCACCAGAAAACGCAAACTGTCAGGACCGCGTCAGAAACTTGGCCGGAAATCGTCCGTTGTCCGGATGTTCATGTTCGGTATGCGGATGGTTGGGGGGGATGTCAAGGGCCGCAGCCGCTACAGCCGCCATGGCCGCTACGGCGGTTCAGGGCGCCTTGTCGCCGTGCCAGGTCGCCCACAGGGCCGCGTACGCCCCGCCCGCCGCCACCAGCTCCTCGTGCGTGCCCAGTTCGGTGAGGAGGCCGTCCTCCATCACGGCCACCCGGTCGGCGTCGTGCGCGGTGTGCAGCCGGTGGGCGATGGCGATGACCGTACGGCCCTCGAGCACGGCTGCCAGGGCGCGCTCGGTGTGCCGGGCGGTCGCCGGGTCCAGCAGCGCGGTCGCCTCGTCCAGGATCAGCGTGTGCGGGTCGGCCAGCACCACCCGGGCCAGCGCGAGTTGCTGGGCCCGGGAGCCGCCGGCGGTCGTGCCGCCCGTGCCGCCCGCGCCGAGCAGGGTGTCGAGGCCGTCGGGCAGGCCGCGCACCCAGTCGTCGGCGCCGACGGCGGTCAGCGCCGTCCACAGGTCCGCGTCGCTCGCGGCCGGTTCGGCGATCAGCAGGTTGTCCCGGACCGTGCCGAGGAAGACGTGGTGCTCCTGGGTGACCAGGACGACCTGGCGCCGGAGCCGCTCCGGTTCCAGCCCGGCGATCGGCACCCCGCCCACGGTCACCGAGCCCGACCCGGGCGCCTCGACGCCGGCCAGCAGCCGGCTCAGCGTCGTCTTCCCGGCACCGGACGGCCCCACCACCGCGAGCCGCTCCCCGGGCCGCACCGTGAGGTCCACCCCACGCAGCACCTCACCGCCGCGCTCGTAGGCGTACCGCACCCCGCGCACGTCGATCCGGTCGTCCGCCGGAGTCGGCGCCGCGCCGTCCGCCGCCGCCCGCGGAGCCCGCGCCAGCCCCTCCACCCGGGCGAACGAGGCGCTGCTGGACTGGAGTTGCTCCACCCGCATCAGGATCTGGTCCAGCGGTTCCGTGAACTGCCGCAGATACAGCGCGGCCGACACCGTCACGCCGACGCCCGTGTGCAGCAGCCCGCCGACCAGCAGCACCCCGGCCACCGGCACCGTGTACGACACCTCGACGGCCGGAAAGAACACGGTCCGCAGCCACAGGGTGTAGAACCGGGCCTTCCGGTTGGTCTCCAGCGCGTCCCGGCTCGCCGTGATCCGCTGCTCCTGGAGCCGGAACGCCTCCACCGTGCGGGCGCCCGACACCGTCGCCGTGACGATCTCCGCGACCCCGGAGGTGGCCGCGCCCTCGGCGAGGTAGCCGTCCCGGGCCCGACGCAGGTACCAGCGCAGCGCGAACCAGACCGGGGTCAGCCCGAGCACCCCGAACCCGGCCAGCACCGGGTCCAGGACGAACACGGCGCCCATCACGAACGCCGCCTGCACCGTGGCGACCAGCAGCTCGGGACCGGCGTCCCGCAGGGTGGTGCCGACGGTGCTCACGTCGCCCGTGCCGCGTGCGGTGAGGTCGCCGGTGCCGGCCCGCTCCACCACCGACGCGGGCAGCGCGAGCGCCCGGTCCACGAACTCCTCGCGGACGCGGGCCAGCGTCCGCTCGCCGAAGCGGTGGCCGAGGTAGCGGGCGGAGCGGGCGAGCAGCAGCTGGGCTAGGGAGCAGAGCAGGATCCACCGGGCGAGGTGGTCCACGGCGCCGACCCCGCGGCCGGCCCGTACCTCGTCCACGATCCGGCCCACCAGCCAGGGGCCGGCGAGGCCGGCGCCGGCCGCCGCCGCGTTCAGCAGCAGCGCGGCGGCGAAGGGCCCGCGGTCCGCCCGCACCAGGCGGAGGGTGGCCCGGCGTACGTCGGCGCGTCCCGCGACGGGAAGTTGACTGGTCGTCACCTTGCGAACTCCTCGTCCTCCGTGTCCCGGGCCACGAGGGCCCGGTAGCCGGGTGCGTGGTCCAGCAGTCCCTCGTGCGTGCCGGTCGCGGCGACCTTGCCGTCGACCAGGAAGACCACCTCGTCGGCGTGGGCCAGCAGCAGCGGGGAGGTGGTGGTGAGGAGGGTGGTGCGGCCGTGGCGGGCGGTGCGGAGGCGCTCCGCCACGAGGGCCTCGGTGTGGGCGTCGAGGGCGGAGGTGGGTTCCACGGCGAGGAGGACCTCGGGATCGGTGAGCAACGCCCTGACGAGGCGGATGCGTTGGCGTTGGCCGCCGGAGAGGTTGCGGGCCTGGGCGGTGAGTTCGGAGTCGAGGCCGTGGGGGAGGGCGCGGACGATGTCGTCGGCCGCGGCGGCGTGGAGGGCTCGGGTGAGGTGCGCGCCAGGGGGTGAGGCTTGGGGTGCGTCGGCGGGTGCGGCGCCGCTGTGGCTGATCGCGCAGTTCCCCGCGCCCCTTTGGGGCGCGTTGTGGGCGCCCTTTTCATACAGTCCCGCACCGATCGCATCGCGCAAGGTGCCGGCGAACAGGTCGGCATCGTTGTCGGCCACCAGGATGCGGGCGCGGACCTCCGGGAGCGGGACGGCGTCCAGTCGTACTCCTCCCCAGGTCACGTCCGAGCGGGTGTAGCGGCCCAGGCGGTCCACCACCGCTCCCGCCTCCGCCGGGCCGGCGCTCACCAGGGCCGTCAGGCGGCCGGGGCGGACTCGTACGCCCGAGTCGGGGTCGTGCAGGACGGCCGGGTCGGCCGGGGGCCGGCGGGTGCCCTCGTCCGGTTGCGGCTCGTGGCGCAGGAGGCGTACGACCCTGCGGGCGGCCACCACCCCGCGGCTCAGCTGGTAGCCCATGTCGAGGAAGAACGCCACCGGGCCCACCAGGACCGCGACATAGCCGTACACCGACACCAGCTGGCCCACCGTGATGTCGCCGCGCGCGGCCATCCGGGCGGCGATCCAGGTCACCACCGCCAGGAACACCGTCGGCAGGCCCATGCCGAGCGCCTGGACCCAGCTGGCGACCGCGCCCACCCGGTAGCCCTGGGCGCGCAGGTGCTGGGAGTCGCGGCGGAAGGCGTCCGCGAACAGGCCCTTGCCGCCCAGGCCGTTGAGGACGCGCAGGCCGCCCGCGAGGTCGCCGATGCGGGCCGTCAGGACGCTCTGGCGTTCCCGGTACTCGGTCTCCCTGCCCTGCAGCCGCCGGGCCAGCGGGCCCGCGACGAGGGCCACCACCGGCACTCCGAGCAGTACCACGCCGGTCAGCAGGGGCGAGATCGTCAGCAGGAGACCGGCCACCACCGCGTACACCACGACCGCGCCCACTCCGGGGCCGACGACGGTCAGCGCCTGGGCGATGGTGTGCACGTCGCCGACGCCGATCGTCACGACCTCCCCGGCATCGGACCGGCGCGACAGCTCGGCGCCGAGCCGTACCGTCTGCCCGACGAGCACCTTGATCGTGCGGAAGTAGGCGTCCATCCGCACCCGGGTCATCGTGCGGTGGCGCATGATGCTGATCCAGGCGTTGACCGCACCGAGGGCGAAGATCGCCGCCGTCCACCCGGCCAGCACCGCCATGCGGCCCGGCACCAGGCCGTCGTCCACGGCCCGGGCCATCAGGTACGGCGTTGCGGCCATCAGCGTCAGCCAGACACTGGCCAGCAGCGCCCCGGCGAGCGAACGGCCCCGCTGGCGGGCCACCAGCCACCACAGGTAGGACCACCCGCCGCGCGTGTCGGGCGTGCCCGGATCCTCGTACGCGTCGATCACCCTGCGACCCCCGTTCTCCCGGCGTTCTCCCGACTAGGCCAGACTGTCCCGCCACGCCCGGTGCAGATCCGCGAACCTGCCCGTGCCCGCGATCAGTTCGGCCGGGCGGCCGTCCTCGACGATGCGGCCGTGCTCCATCACCAGCACCCGGTCGGCGATCTCCACGGTGGACAGCCGGTGCGCGATCACCACCGCCGTACGGCCCCTGAGGACGGTCGACATCGCACGCTGCACGGCCCGTTCACCGGGGATGTCCAGGGAACTGGTCGCCTCGTCGAGGATCAGCACCGCCGGGTCGGCGAGCAGGGCGCGGGCGAACGCGACCAGTTGGCGCTGCCCGGCCGAGATGCGGCCGCCGCGCTTGCGGACGTCCGTGTCGTACCCGTCGGGAAGCGCGGCGATGAACTCGTGCGCACCGATCGCCTTGGCCGCCTGCTCGATCTCCTCGCGGGTGGCGTCCGGGCGGCCGATGGCGATGTTCTCGGCGACCGTGCCGGAGAACAGGAACGACTCCTGGGTGACCATCACCACCCCGCGGCGCAGTTCGGGCACGGTCAGTTCGCGCAGGTCCACGCCGTCCAGGAGGACCCGGCCGTCGGAGGGGTCGTAGAAGCGGGCGAGCAGTTTGGCGAGCGTCGACTTGCCGGCGCCGGTGGAGCCGACCACCGCGACCGTCTGCCCGGCCGGGAGGGTGAGGTCGAAGACGGGCAGCACCTCGCCACCGGTGCGGTAGGCGAAGCGGACACCGTCGAAGACGACCTCGCGGCCCGGGAGTTCGCCCGCCGTCGGGGGCAGTTCCTTCGGGACCGAGGGCTCCGGGACCGACGGGGTCTGGGCCAGCAGGCCCGCGATCTTCTCCAGGGAGGCGGCGGCCGACTGGTAGGAGTTGAGGAACATGCCCAGGCGGTCGATCGGGTCGTACAGCCGCCTCAGGTAGAGGACGGCCGCGGCCAGGACGCCCAGCTCCAGCGAGCCGGACGCCACCCGGTAGGCGCCCCACAGCACGATCACCGCGACCGAGGTGTTGGCGACCAGCCGGGAGCCGACCACGTACCGCGCCATCTCGAGGAGCGCGTCGCCGTTGGTCCGCTCGTGCCGGCGGTTCAGCACGGCGAACTCGGCGTCGTTGGCGGCCTCCCGGCGGAACGCGCGCACCGGGCGGATGCCGTTCATCGTCTCCACGAACTTCACGATCACCGCCGCGATCGCCGTGGACCGCGCCTTGTACACCCGTACCGCGCGCCGCTGGTACAGCCGCACGAGCAGGTACAGCGGTACGAAGCTGGCCACCGCGACCGCGCCGAGGCCCAGGTCCAGCCAGAGCAGCATCGCCGAGATGTACAGGAAGGAGAGGATGACCGTGACCAGCTCCTGGAGGCCCTCGGCCAGCAGCTCGCGCAGCGACTCGACGTCCGTGGTGGAGCGGGAGATGAGCCGGCCGGACGTGTAGCGCTCGTGGAAGTCGATGCTCAGCGCCTGCGCGTGGCGGAAGATGCGGCCGCGCAGGTCGAGGAGGACGTCCTGGTTGACGCGGGCGGAGGCCTTGACGAACGCGTACTGGAGGCCGCCGGAGAGCAGGGCGCTCAGGCCGTACCCTGCCGCGACGGCGAACAGCGGGCCGTGGTCGTGGCGGCGGAAGGCCGGTACGGCCGTGTCGATGGCGTACGCCACCAGCAGCGGGCCCGCCTGGACCGCCGCCTGCTGGAGCAGCAGGAGGAGCGTGGTGACGGCGACCCGCGCCTTCATGGGGGCGAGGAGCGAGCGCAGCAGGGTGGCCGTGGCGCCGGGCGAGGTGGGCAGGACGTCGCGGTCGAAGAGGTCGCCGCCGGCGGTGTCGGCCGGGTGCGGGTGCGGGCGTTCGTCGTCCTCGTCGGGGGCGGGGAGGGAGGTGGCTGCGGTCATCGGCGGTGATCCTCCCCGGACATCAGGTGGGCGTACTCGGCGTTGGTGCGCAGGAGTTCGTGATGGGTGCCGACGGCGGTGACCCGGCCGCCGGAGAGCAGGGCGACGCGGTCGGCGAGCAGGACGGTGGAGGGGCGGTGGGCGACGATCAGCGCGGTGGTGTCGGCGAGTACGTCGCGCAGCGCCGCCTCCACGGCGGCCTCCGTGTGCACGTCCAGGGCGGAGAGCGGGTCGTCGAGCACGAGGAAGCGGGGCCGGCCGACGACCGCCCGCGCCAGCGCGAGGCGCTGGCGCTGGCCGCCGGAGAGGCTGAGGCCCTGTTCGCCGACCTGGGTCGCGGTGCCCTGGGGGAGGGCGTGCGCGAAGTCGGCCTGGGCGACGGCGAGGGCCCGTGCCAGCTCGGGTTCGCCGGCGCCGTCGCCGGCTCCCATGAGTACGTTCTCGCCGACGGAGGCGGAGAAGAGGGTGGGTTCCTCGAAGGCCACGGCGACGAGGGAGCGGAGTTCCTCGCGGGGCATGGCGGTGATGTCCCGGCCGTCGAGGGTGATCCGCCCCGAGGTGGCCTCGTGCAGGCGGGGGATGAGGGCGGTGAGGGTGGTCTTGCCGCTGCCGGTGGCGCCGACGAGGGCCATGGACTCGCCGGGGCGGATGTGGAGGTCGACGAGTTCGAGGGTCGGGGCGGAATCGGGGGCGGCGTCGGGGTAACGGAACTGCACGTTCTCGAAGCGGATGCCGTCGGGTTCGGGAGCCGGTCCGTCGTCGGGTGCGGCGCCGTTGTGGCTGGTCGCGCAGTTCCCCGCACCCCTTTGGGGCGCCTCGGCGCAGCGCCCACCAAGGGGCGCGGGGAACTGCGCGCTCAGCCCCCACGCACCCGCGGCCGACAACGAATCGGTGTCCTCCGGGACCGCGTCCCGCACCTCGAAGTACCGTTCGGTGGCGGTGGCGGCCTCCTGGCTCATCGCCAGCAGGAAGCCGATCGACTCCACCGGCCACCGCAGCGCCAGCGCCGTCGACAGGAACGCCACCAGCGTCCCCGCGCTCAGGTCGCCCTCCGCGACCTGGATCGAGCCCCACAGCAGCGCCGCCCCGATCGCCACCTCCGGCAGGGTCACGATGACGCCCCAGATCATTGCCAGCATCCGCGCCTTGCGCAGCTCCGTGCCCCGCAGGGTCCGTACCAGTTCGCGGAACGCGTGCGCCTGGCTGCGGTGGCGGCCGAAGCCCTTGATGATGCGGATGCCGAGCACGCTCTCCTCGACCACCGTCGTCAGGTCGCCGACCTGGTCCTGGGCGAGCCGCGCCACCTCCGCGTACCGGTTCTCGAAGATCACGCACGTCCAGACCACCGGGATCGTGGGCCCGAGGATGACCAGGCCCAGCGTCCAGTCCTGGGCCAGCATGATCAGCACGCCGACGAGGATCGTCACCCCGTTGACCAGGAGGAAGGTCAGCGGGAAGGCGAGGAACATGCGGAGCAGCATCAGGTCGGTGGTGGCCCGGGAGAGCAGCTGGCCGGAGGCCCAGCGGTCGTGGAAGGCGACCGGCAGGCGCTGGAGATGGCCGTACAGGTCCGCCCGCATCCCCGCCTCGACACGGGACAGGGGCCGGGCGACCAGCCAGCGGCGCAGGCCGAAGAGCAGGGCTTCCGCGATGCCGAGCAGCAGCAGGTACAGCGCGCCGAGCCACACCCCGCCCGGGTCGCGGTCGGCCACCGGGCCGTCCACCATCCACTTGAGGACGAGGGGGATGACGAGCCCCGTGCAGGAGGCGACTATCGCCACGAACGCGGCGATGGACAGCCGCACCCGCACCGGCCGTACGTACGGCCACAGGCGCAGCAGGGTGCGGACGGCGGAGCGGTCCTTGGTGGTTGCACGTGTCGGAGGCATCAGGGGCGAGCCTACGGATCGGCACTGACAACGCCCACCGAGTTTTGGCCGGACCGGAATCGGCCGCTGGTCCTACGACCTGGGCGTTCGAAGGGTCGTACAGGTGGATCCGCGGCATCAGCCGATCGGTTGATGGCGGTTCGAGCGGGGCGGCCGATGCGGCGGGCCGGGGCCGGCCGGGACCCTCGGAACATGCCAACCGTCATCGAATTGACAGACCTGCGGAAGTCCTACGGCGGCCGGGCCGTCGTGGACGGGGTGAGTCTCGCCGTCGAGGAGGGCGAGATCTTCGGGATCCTCGGGCCGAACGGGGCCGGCAAGACCACCACCGTGGAGTGCGTGGAGGGGCTGCGGGTGCCCGACGCGGGGCGGGTCCGGGTCACCGGGCTCGATCCCGTCGCCGACCACGAGAAGGTCGCCCGTGTCCTCGGCGCCCAGTTGCAGCAGAGCGAGCTGCAGCCCAAGCTCACCGTCCGCGAGGCCCTTGAGCTGTACGCCTCCTTCTATCCGAGCCCGCTCGACTGGACGCCGCTCGCCGAGCGCCTCGGGCTCACCGACAAGCTCGCCACCCGGTTCGGCAAGCTCTCGGGCGGACAGCGGCAACGCCTCTTCATCGCACTGGCGTTGATCGGCAACCCGCGGGTCGTCGTCCTCGACGAGCTGACCACCGGGCTCGACCCGCGGGCCCGGCGGGACACCTGGGAGCTGATCGAGGACGTCCGGGACCGCGGGGTCACCGTCCTCCTCGTCACCCACTTCATGGAGGAGGCGCAGCGGCTCTGCGACCGGATCGCGGTGATCGACAAGGGGCGGGTCGCCGCCCTGGACACCCCGGCCGGGCTGATCCGCCGCAGCGCGGGCGCCACCGTCATCAGCTTCACCCCCTCCGCCCCCTTGGACGACCACGACCTCGCCGCCCTCCCCGCCCTCGCCTCGGTCGAGCGCAAGGACGGCCGGATCACGCTCTCCGGCACCGACGAGACCGTCAACGCCGTCATCACCCTGCTCGCCCGGCACCGCATCACCGCCCACCAGCTCCGGGTCGTGGACGCCACCCTCGACGACGCGTTCCTGGACCTCACGAAGGAGGCAGACGCAGCATGAACACCGCAGTCCTGCGCACCGAGTTCCGCCTGTTCCGCCGCGAACCCGGCGCCGTCTTCTGGGTCTTCCTGTTCCCGACGCTGCTGCTGGTGATCCTCGGTTCGATCCCGTCGTTCCGGGAGGCCGACAAGTCCCTGGGCGGGCTGCGCCCGGTCGACGCGTACGTGCCCGTCGCCGTGCTGATCGCCCTGATCATGTCCGGGGTGCAGACCCTGCCCCAGGCGCTCACCGGCCACCGGGAGCGGGGCATCCTGCGCCGGATGCGGCTCACCCCCGTACGGCCCTCCGCGCTGCTGTCCGCGCAGATGGCCGTGCAGGGCACGGTCGCCCTCGGCTCGGCGCTGCTGGCGCTCCTCGTCGGCCGGCTCGCCTTCGACGTGCGGCTGCCGAAGCAGCCCGGCGGATACCTGCTGGCCCTGCTGCTCGCGGCCGCGGCCGCCCTCGCCCTCGGCTCCGTCGTCTCGGCGCTGTCCCGCACCACGAAGATCGCGGGTGCGATCGGCTCGGCGGTGTTCTTCCCGATGATGTTCTGCGCGGGCGTGTGGATCCCGGTGCGGGAGATGCCGCACGCCATGGCCCGTGTCGTCCAGCTGACGCCGTTCGGCGCGGCGGCCCGCGCTTTGGACCAGGCCGCCGCCGGTCACTGGCCCGGCTGGGAGCACCTGGGCGTGCTCGCCCTCTGGACGATCCTGCTGACGGCCGGGGCCACCCGCTGGTTCCGCTGGGAGTGAGCCGGTGCCGGAGACTGGTGCCATGGCGAACGCCGACGAAGCGGCGACCAGGGTCTCCTTCGACCGCTGGGGGCCCTACGCGCTGCTCGCCGTGGGCGTGGTGACGGCGGTCGGCTCCGCCCACGTCGTCGGCATGACACGGGCCGCGATGTGGGCCTCCGGCGTGCTGGTGGTCCTGGCCCTGCTGCTCCAGGTGTACTGGGGGCGGGCCGCCCGGAAGCGGCCCGGGCCGAACCGGACGAGCGTGAGGCTGTACTTCGTGCGCTGGGCGCTCGGGTTCGCGCTCACGTGGCTCAACCCGTTCTTCGCCTTCTACGCCGTCACCGGCTACTACACCGCCGCCCGCCAGCTGACCCGCCGGCTGGTGCTGCCCGGTCTGTTCCTGACCGCCGTCACCATGGCGGGCAGCGAGATCGGCGGGATGCCGCCGCACGGCCTGCTGTGGTGGTTCGGCTTCGTCATCGTGTTCGGCGCCAACTGCGGACTGGTCGCCCTCTTCACCCGGGCCAACGCGCAGGAGCAGGCGCGTGCCCGCACCCAGGCCGAGACCATCGCCGCGCTCGGCCGCGCCAACACCGCGTTGCAGCAGGCCCTCGACGAGAACGCCGCCCTTCACGCCCAGCTCCTCCTCCAGGCCCGGGAGGCCGGCGTCGCCGACGAGCGCCGCCGCCTCGCCGCCGAGATCCACGACACCATCGCCCAGGGGCTGGCCGGGATCATCGCCCAGCTCCAGGTCGTCAGCAACACCCCCGATCCGGAGGTGGCCGAGGAGCACGTGGGCCGCGCCCTGGCGCTGGCCCGGCACAGCCTGGGCGAGGCCCGCCGTTCCGTGCACAACCTGGCCCCGGTCGCGCTGGAGCACGACGGGCTGCCCGAGGCGCTGCAGAAGACGGTCGCCGAATGGGGCGAACGGACGTCCATACGCGCCGAGTTCACCCTCACCGGCACCGTCGAGCAACTGCACGAGGAGGTCGCGGCCACCCTCCTGCGCATCGTCCAGGAGGCGCTCTCCAACGCCGCCCGGCACGCGCACGCCTCCCGGGTCGGCGTCACCCTCTCCTACCTGGGCGACGAGGTCATCCTCGACATCCGCGACGATGGCACCGGCTTCGACCTGCTCACCGTGCCCGCCCGCACCCGCGCCGGCGGCTTCGGCCTG
Source organism: Streptomyces sp. NPDC013157 (assembly GCF_042899865.1). Classification (NCBI taxonomy): domain Bacteria; kingdom Bacillati; phylum Actinomycetota; class Actinomycetes; order Kitasatosporales; family Streptomycetaceae; genus Streptomyces; species Streptomyces sp. NPDC013157. The sequence continues at coordinate 21,943 of NZ_JBIBAK010000007.1, forward strand.
GACGGCATGCGCGCCCGCGCCGAACGCATCGCGGGCTCCCTGACCGTGGAGTCCGAACCGGGGCTCGGCACCGCGCTGTCGGCGCGCGTACCGTTGGTCCGCCATGACGACTGAGCCCCCGATCTCGCTGCTGATCGTCGACGACCACCCCGTCGTCCGCGACGGCCTGCGCGGCATGTTCGAATCCGCCCCCGGCTTCACGGTCCTCGGCGAGGCGTCGAACGGCGCCGAAGCCGTCACGCTCGCCGGCACCCTCGACCCCGACGTGATCCTGATGGATCTCCGCATGCCGGGCGGCGGCGGAGTCGACGCCATCCGCGAACTCACCCGGCGGGGCGCACGCGCCCAGGTCCTGGTCCTCACCACGTACGACACGGACTCCGACACCCTGCCCGCGATCGAGGCCGGCGCCACCGGCTACCTGCTCAAGGACGCCCCGCGCGAGGAGCTCTTCACCGCCGTCCGCGCCGCCGCCCAGGGCCGCACCGTCCTCTCCCCGGCCGTCGCCTCCCGCCTGGTCTCCGCCGTCCGCACCCCCGCCGCCCCCGGCAACGAACCGCTCTCCGCCCGCGAACGCGAGGTGCTGACCCTGGTCGCCCGCGGCACCTCGAACCGCGAGATCGCCCGCGAGCTCTTCATCAGCGAGGCCACGGTCAAGACCCACCTCACCCACCTCTACGCCAAACTGGGCGTCAACGACCGCGCGGCGGCGGTGGCGACGGGGTACCAGCGGGGGATTCTGGGCTAGCGCGGTGGCTTCTCGGGCGGTCGTACAGAAATGAGGTCGGATGATTTCCCTTGCTCATCTGATAGATCTGGCGCGGCGATTCGAGGGTGATCTCTCCTTACCCGTCGAACCACTTCGAGTGGGGGATCGGGAAATCGATGTCGACACCACCCCCGCCGTCATGGGATGCATCAACCTCTCTCCGGACTCCACCTATCGAGAGAGCGTCGCGACCTCGACCGAGTCAGCGGTCAGGAAAGGTCGCATCCTCGCGGCACAAGGTGCCGACATCGTCGACATCGGTGCCGAGTCGAGCAATCCCCGCACTCGCAAGGTCTCCGTGCAGGAACAGGTGGCCGCCTTGGTGCCGGTCGTGAAGGAGCTCGTCTCGGAAGGTATCACCGTGTCGATCGAGACCTACGAGCCTGCCGTCGCCCGGTCGTGCCTGGAGGCGGGGGCGCTCCTGCTCAATTACTCCGGCGGGTTGGCATCGGACGGTGAGATGTTCCCCATGCTGGCCGACCACGAAGCGACAGTTGTCCTGTGCCATGTCGAAGGAAAGAACTCCCGGGACGTGGGCGCCAAGGGCATCGACCAGGATCCCATCCCCGGGATGCTCGACTATTTCGAGAGGCGCGTGGATCACGCCCGTTCGGCCGGGGTCGATCGAATCGTCATCGACCCCGGGATCGGCTTCTCCCATGACAGACACATATCCGCCGATGCCCGTGTTCACTATCAGGGCCGTGCCCTCTTGAACACGTTCCGGCTTCGACGGATGGGTCTTCCCATCTGCCACTCACTGCCGCATGCCTTCAGCCTCTTCGAGGACGAGTTCCGCACCGCCGAAGGCTTCTTCACGGTTCTGGCGCATCTAGGGGGAACAGGTGTCTACCGTACCCACGAAGTTCCGCGGATAAGGGCGGTACTGGCTGCTCTCCGAGCACTCGGCCCTCAATCCTTCGCTCCCAGAGCCTGACCAGGGCAGGGGAGTACCCGGATGCCGCCCTCCGTCAGCCAACCACCCTAAGCAAGAGCACCGCCCGCCCCGACACCGTGATCACCGTCCCCCCCTCATGCACCACCCCCGGCTCCGCGCCCTGCTCCTCCAGTGAGGTGTCCACCAGTACCTCGTAGCGTTCCGCCCACGGCGGGCCCGGCAGGACGAACCGGGCGGGGCGGTCGCCGGCGTGCAGGACGGTCAGGAAGCTGTCGTCCAGGACCGGGGCGCCGCGGTCGTCGCGGCCGGGTATGTCCCGGCCGGAGAGGTACATGCCGAGGGTGGCGGCGGGCGCGTACCAGTCGTCCGCGGTCATCTCGTCGCCGCGGGCCGTGAACCAGGCCAGGTCGCGCAGGCCGTCCGCCGAGTGCGCGCGTCCGGAGAAGAAGGCGCGGCGGCGCAGTACCGGGTGGCGGTGGCGGAGCCGGATGAGGCGGGAGGTGAGGTCGAACAGCGGCCGCCAGGCCGGGTCGTCCAGCAGGCTCCAGTCCAGCCAGCTGATGTCGTTGTCCTGGCAGTAGGCGTTGTTGTTGCCGCGCTGCGTGCGGCCCAGTTCGTCGCCGGCGACCAGCATCGGGACACCCGTCGACAGGAGGAGGGTGGTGAGGAGGTTCCGCAACTGGCGCCTGCGCAGCGCCCGTACGCCCTCGTCGTCCGTCTCGCCCTCGGCCCCGCAGTTCCAGGAGCGGTTGTCGCCGGTGCCGTCCCGGTTGTGCTCGCCGTTGGCCTCGTTGTGCTTGTGCTCGTACGACACCAGGTCGCGCAGGGTGTAACCGTCGTGCGCGGTGACGAAGTTGACGGAGGCGTAGGGACGGCGGCCGCCCCACGCGTAGAGGTCGCTGGAGCCGGAGAGGCGGTAGCCGAGGTCGCGCACGTCCGGGAGGGCGCCGCGCCAGAAGTCGCGGACGGCGTCGCGGTAGCGGTCGTTCCACTCGGTCCAGAGGGGTGGGAAGGCGCCTACCTGGTAACCGCCCGAGCCCACGTCCCACGGTTCGGCGATCAGCTTCACCCGGCGCAGCACCGGGTCCTGGGCGATGACGGCGAGGAAGGGGGAGAGCATGTCGACGTCGTGCATCGAGCGGGCCAGCGCGGCGGCGAGGTCGAAGCGGAAGCCGTCCACGCCCATCTCCGTGACCCAGTAGCGGAGGGAGTCCGTGATCAGGCGCAGCACGTGCGGGCGGACCACGTGCAGGGTGTTGCCGCAGCCGGTGTAGTCGGCGAAGCGCCGGGCGTCGTGGTCCTGGAGCCGGTAGTAGCCCCGGTTGTCGATGCCCTTCAGGGACAGCGTCGGGCCCAGCTCGCCCGCCTCCGCGGTGTGGTTGTAGACCACGTCGAGGATGACCTCGATCCCGGCCGCGTGCAGCGCGCGCACCATCCGTTTGAACTCGCCGACCTGCTGTCCCGTCGTACCGGAGGCGGCGTAGGCCGCGTGCGGGGCGAAGTAGCCGATGGAGTTGTAGCCCCAGTAGTTCTTCAGGCCGCGTTCGAGCAGGTGGCCCTCGTGGGCGAACTGGTGGACGGGGAGCAGTTCCACCGCCGTGACGCCGAGACCGACCAGGTGCTCGATCGCGGCCGGGTGGGCCAGTCCCGCGTACGTGCCGCGCAGCTCCTCGGGTATCCCGGGATGCAGTCTGGTGAAGCCGCGCACGTGCAGCTCGTAGATGACGGAGTCCGCCCACGGCGTCTTCGGGCGGTGGTCGTCCGACCAGTCGTCGTCATCGTGGACGACCACGCCCTTCGGGACGTACGGCGCCGAGTCGCGGTCGTCGCGGACGGTGTCGGCGACCTGCTGGTCCGGCCAGTCCCGGACGTGCCCGTACACCTCGGGCGGCAGCGCGAACTCGCCGTCCACCGCCCGCGCGTACGGGTCCAGGAGCAGCTTCGCCGGGTTCCAGCGGGCGCCGGTCCACGGATCCCAGCGGCCGTCGACCCGGTAGCCGTACCGCTGCCCCGGCAGCACACCGGGGACGAACCCGTGCCAGATCTCGTGCGTGAGTTCGGTCAGCGGGATGCGGGTCTCCCGCCCCTGCTCGTCGAAGAGGCAGAGCCGGACCGCCTCCGCACCGGCCGCCCACAGCGCGAAGTTGGTGCCCGCCACGCCGTCCGGCCCGACCCGGAACCGGGCGCCGAGCGGTGTCGACGCCCCCGGCCACGCCGCCGGGACGGGGAGGGGCGTCCCGTTCACCGCGGGGGCGTGCGCCGCGGCGCCGTCCGCCCTCGGGGCCCGCGCCGGTGCCCCCTGCTGCTCGGCTGCGCTCGTCACCTGTCGGCCCCTTTTTGTGTCCCGCGGCTCGCCGACCACCGGGGCGTGCCCACCCGCGTCCGAGCAGCCGACGGCGCCCGGACTCCCGGTCCCGGGCACGGTCGGCGGCTCGCTACGGACGTGCCCGCGACGGCTCGCGCACGGGCACGACGGCTCCCCAGCTCGTCGTCCTTCCCTCTGTTCTGCCCAGTGCCGGCGTCGCACTCACGTTTCCCAGGGGCATGCCCGCTCGTTGAGCCGCACGTGAGTCATCCACAAGGGCGCGCACGGCGCGCGGGGGCCGCGCTGGCCGCGGTACTGACATGGGCGGGGCTGCTGGCGGGAGCCGCCGGCTGCTCCTCGGACGGCACGGACGGGCTCGGCGTCGACCACGTCCTCGGCGGCAAACCCGCGGCCCCCGAGGACGTCATCCGCATCTCCCCGGACGACGGCACCAAGGCCGTACGGCCCGACGGGCGGCTGACGGTACGGGTGCCGGCCGGCCGCCTGGAGTCCGTCAGCGTCGTCAGGTCCCAGGACGCCCAGGACTCCCCGGTCCCCGGGCACATCGCCGCGGACGGCAGGACCTGGCGGCCCGACGACCCGGGCCTCGCGCTCGCCGCCAGGTACACCGTCGACGCGGTGGCCGTCGACGGGGACGGCCACCGCTCGGCCCGCCACACCACCTTCACCACGCTCGTCCCGGACGAACGCTTCATCGGGTACGTCACCCCGGAGAACCGGGCCACCGTCGGCACCGGCATGATCGTCTCCCTCGCCTTCAGCCGCGACATCGACAACCGCGCCGCCGTCGAACGCGCCATCCAGGTGACCGCGAAGCCCGCGGTCGAGATCCGTCCGCACTGGTTCGGCAAGAACCGCCTCGACTTCCGCCCCGAGCGCTACTGGCAGCCCGGCACGGTCGTCACCGTCGGCCTGAACCTCCGTGACGTCGAGGGCGCCCGCGGCGTCTACGGCCTCCAGTCCAAGACGTTCACCTTCACCGTCGGCCGCAGCCAGGTCTCCCTCGTAGACGCGGCCGCCCACACCATGGAGGTCCGCCGGGACGGCGAGCTGCTCGCCACCGTGCCGATCACCGCGGGGGCGCCCGAGCACACCACCTACAACGGGAAGATGGTGGTGATGGAGATGCACGACGTGACCCGCATGAACAGCCGCACGGTCGGCTTCGGCGGCGAGTACGACATCCCCGACGTCCCGCACGCCCTCAAACTCACCGACTCCGGCACCTTCCTGCACGGCAACTACTGGGCGCCGGACGCCCCGGGCCACGTCAACGTCAGCCACGGCTGCGTGGGCCTGCGTGACGTGAAGGGCGGCAGCTCGGACACGCCCGCGGGCTGGTTCTACGACCGCAGCCTCATCGGTGACGTGGTCGAAGTCATCAACAGCAAGGACAAAACGGTCTCTCCCGACAATGGACTCGGTGGGTGGAACATGGGGTGGAAGGAGTGGAAGGCGGGCAGCGCGGTCAAGTAGCCAGGTGGGGGGCGGGTCGGTGGGGGCGGGAAGTTGCGACGCAACGGTGACATTCGCCCAACACCAAGCTCAAAACCCTGCGGTTACTATGCGCCAATGCGTGCGCCTGACGCGCTGGGGTGGGCCTGACCAGGCCCTGGGAGGGGAGAACGACTTTGAACGAGCGGCCGATATCGGGGGCGTCGGTTCGGGGGGCGCGGAGGAAGCAGGGGATGGCGGTCGTCGCCGGAGTCCTGCTCATGGCCGTCACCGCCTGCGGCGGGGGCGGCTCCTCCGCCAAGGGGGCGGACCAGGGCAAGGCCAAGGACTCCACCACCCAGGCGAGCAAGCAGTCCGTCGCCACCGTCAGCATCAGCCCCAAGTCCGGCGCGACCGGCGTGGACACCAGCGGAGCGCTCAAGGTCAGCGCCGCCAAGGGCAAGCTGACCGACGTCGAGGTCAAGGACGCCAAGGGCACGGAGATAGCCGGGGCGATAGCGGCGGACGGCGCCAGTTGGACGCCGTCGACGCACCTCGCCAACTCCACGAAGTACACCGTGCACGCGGTCGCGAAGGACGCCGACGGCCGTGAGTCGGCGGAGGACTCCAGCTTCACGACGCTGACCCCGAAGAACACGTTCATCGGCTACTTCACGCCGGAGGACGGTTCCACGGTCGGCGTCGGCATGCCGTTCTCCATCCACTTCACCCGGGGCATCACCGACCCGGACGCGGTGGAGAAGGCGATCACCATCAAGACCGAGCCCGCGGTCGACGTCGAGGGCCACTGGTTCGGCAACGACCGGCTCGACTTCCGCCCCGAGAACTACTGGAAGTCCGGCACGAAGGTCTCCGTCTCCCTCAACCTCGACGGCGTCGAGGGCCGTGACGGCGTCTACGGCGAGCAGGCCAAGACCGTGAAGTTCACGATCGGCCGCAACCAGGTGTCCGTCGTCGACGCCAAGAAGCACACCATGAAGATCATGCAGGACGGCAAGGTCGTGAAGACCCTCGCGGTCACGACCGGCAAGCCGGGCTACGACACGTGGAACGGCCAGATGGTCATCAGCGAGAAGCTGCGCGTCACGCGCATGAACGGCGAGACGGTCGGTTACGGCGGCGAGTACGACATCAAGGATGTGCCGGACGCGATGCGGCTGACCACGTCCGGGACGTTCATCCACGGCAACTACTGGGGTGGCGACGCGTTCGGCAACTACAACGCGAGCCACGGGTGCGTGGGGCTTCGCGACATCCGGGGTGGGGGTGACCGTGCGCTGCCTGCTGCCTGGTTCTTCGATCACTCGATCGTCGGGGACGTGGTGACGGTGAAGCACTCCAACGACCAGACCGTGTCGCCCGACAACGGCCTCAACGGCTGGAACATGTCCTGGAAGGAATGGACCAAGTAGTTCCCTGGCTGCGGGCCGGTGGGGGTTGTTCGCGCAGTTCCCCGCGCCCCTGAAGGGGCGCTGATGAACCGGCGTTAACCTGCTCGGTATGACTGTGACCCTCGAAGTCGCCGAAGGCGTAGGTACGATCCGCCTCGACCGGCCGCCCATGAACGCGCTCGACGTCGCCACCCAGGACCGGATCAAGGAGCTGGCGGGAGAGGTCACCCGTCGCGAAGACGTACGTGCCGTCGTCATCTACGGCGGCGAGAAGGTCTTCGCGGCGGGAGCCGACATCAAGGAAATGCAGAACATGGACCACGCCGCCATGGTTCTGCGCTCCCGTGACCTCCAGGACTCCTTCAGCGCCGTCGCCCGCATTCCCAAGCCGGTCGTCGCCGCCGTCACCGGCTACGCGCTCGGCGGCGGTTGTGAGCTCGCCCTCTGCGCGGACTACCGCATCGCCGCCGACAACGCCAAGCTCGGGCAGCCCGAGATCCTGCTCGGGCTCGTCCCGGGGGCCGGCGGCACCCAGCGGCTGCCCCGGCTGGTCGGGCCGTCGAAGGCCAAGGACCTGATCTTCACGGGCCGTATGGTCAAGGCCGACGAGGCGCTCGCCATCGGGCTCGTCGACCGTGTCGTGCCCGCCGCCGACGTCTACGCCGAGGCGCACGCCTGGGCGGCGAAGCTGACGCAGGGGCCGGCGATCGCGCTGCGGGCCGCCAAGGAGGCGATCGACACCGGCCTCGAGACCGACCTGGAGACCGGGCTCGCCGTCGAACGGAGCTGGTTCGCCGGGCTGTTCGCGACCGAGGACCGGGAGCGCGGGATGCGGAGCTTCGTCGAGGAGGGGCCGGGCAAGGCCAAGTTCCTGTGATCTTCGCCCTGCTGTGAATGCCCCGAACCCCTTGCAATTGACGCGATGTCTGATTCAGGGTCCCCCGATGGGGCGGATTATGGGAGCCTTAAGGCAACCCTAAGCCCGCCTTGTCGAGGGGGTCTGGCGATTGCCCGGAGATGGCACGTCTTCGCAGGTCGGACCAGTTGCCGATGCCTCCGTAATGCCGACAGCATATGCCGGTCGCCCGGTATCGGGCGGAAGCTTTGCAGGGGCGTATTCCCCGGGAACGGCCACGGAGGGCGCTCCCGGCGGCCATGATGGGGGCATGGCGGGGCTGGAGGGCATCGAACAGCCGCGGGGACACAGCCGTGCGGCCGCGGCGCGCTGGTCGCCTGCGGTCGAGGACGAGCGGGCGCTCAAGGCGATCGAGCTGTTCGGCAACCCGACGGACGCGGAGGTTCCGCTGCCGTCCCGCCCCGAGTCCGCGGCGACCGCTCGCCGGCTCGCCCAGGTCGTCGTCCTCCGCCAGTGGCGGCTCAGCCCCAAGATGACGGAGGACGTGGTCTTACTCGTCTCGGAGCTGGTGGGCAACGCCGTGCGGCACACCGGCGCCCGGGTGTTCGGCCTGCGGATGCGCCGCCGTCCCGGATGGATCCGGGTGGAGGTCCGCGATCCGTCGCGCGGACTGCCCTGCCTGATGCCGGTTCAGGAGACGGACATCAGTGGGCGTGGACTGTTCCTGGTGGACAAACTGGCGGACCGCTGGGGCGTTGATCTGCTTCCCCGGGGCAAGACGACGTGGTTCGAGATGCGGGTGGCTGATAGATGAGGCCCGACAGATGAGGCCCGGTCGAGCGCGCCCCGAAGGGGCGCGGGGCTGTATCGACTTGCGGCTGCCGCCGCGTGGGCGCGACCAGCCCCCCACCGGCCGCAACGTGCAAAAACAACCCTTTTCGGGTCAATAGCCAATTTTCTTACCTGTGCACCCTTAAATAGTGCGGGTGACCCCCACCAACCGACGCGACCTCCTCCGCGCAGGCGCAGCCTTCTCCGCCGGAGGCGCGCTCACCACCGGTTGCGCCACCACCGGTACGGCCACCGCGGCACCCTCCGCCACCACCCCCGCCTCACCGTCGCCGTCGGCTTCCCCCACCCGGCTCCCCTTCCAGGTCACCCGCGGCCCCCGTACCACCGCGGCCGTCGCCCTCACCTTCCACGGCCAGGGCGACCCCGCCCTCGCCGACCAGCTCCTCACCACCGCCGAGCAGCACGGCGCCCACCTCACCGTGCTGGCCGTCGGCAGCTGGCTGGACGCGTACCCCGCCATGGCCCGCCGCGTCCTCGACGGCGGCCACGACCTGGGCAACCACACCCAGCGGCACGTCTCCGTCAACGCCATGGCGGAGGCGGACGCCCGCAAGGAGATCACCGAGTGCGCGGACCGGCTGAAACGGCTCACCGGATCGATCGGGAGCTGGTTCCGCCCCTCCAGGGCGCCGACCGCCTCCCCGCTCGTCGCCCGGCTCGCGGCCGAAGCGGGCTACCCGCACGTGCTGTCGTACGACGTCGACTCGCTCGACTACACCCGGCCCGGCGCATCGGCCATCACCCGCAAGGTGCTCGCGGAGGTCACGGGCGGCTCGGTGGTGAGCATGCACTTCGGGTATCCGGACACGGTCGCCGCCCTCCCCGACGTCCTCCAAGAACTCCACCGCCGTGGACTGCGCGCGGTCACCACCACGGAGCTGCTCAGCTGATGCGAACCACGAACGCCGCCCGTCTGCTGTCCGCCGGTGCCGTCCTCGCCGTCCTGGCGCTGCTGCCCGCCTGCAGCGGCGGCTCCGAGAGCCCCGGCAGACCGGCCGCCGGCACCACCGCGGCCGTGCAGCCGCCGGCGAAGAAGGCGGGGCAGGCCGTCGACGGACTGCCGGGGATGCCCCCGGTCCTCGACCCGAAGGACGTGTACGCCGCCGACCGCCCCGGCAACCTCTCACCCGTCGTCAAGGGCTTCCCGTCCCTGGTCTACGTCCCGAACACCAACTCCGACACGGTCTCGGTCATCGACCCGAAGACGTACCGGGTGACCGGGACCATCCGGGTCGGCCGGCAGCCGCAGCACGTCGTGCCGTCCTGGGACCTGAAGACCCTGTGGGTCAACAACGACCTCGGCAACAGCCTCACCCCCATCGACCCGAGGACCGGCAAGGCCGGCAAGCCGGTCGCCGTGCACGACCCGTACAACCTGTACTTCACGCCCAACGGCAAGTACGCGATCGTGATGGCCTCCAACGACCGCCAGCTGGTCTTCCGGGACGCGCACACCATGCAGACCGTCAAGGCCGTCCCGGTCGGCTGCTACGGCGTCAACCACGCCGACTTCTCCCTCGACGGCCGGTACTTCATCGTGTCCTGCGAGTTCAGCGGCGAAGTGCTCAAGGTGGACACGGAGCAGATGAAGGTGCTCCGGCAGGAGAAACTGCCGTACCACGGCGCCATGCCGCAGGACGTCAAGGTCTCGCCGGACGGCAAGCGGTTCTACATCGCCGACATGATGGCCGACGGGGTGTGGATCCTGGACGGCGACGCCTTCACCAGGCCGACCTTCCTGGCCACCGGCAAGGGCGCTCACGGGCTGTACGTCAGCCGGGACTCCCGCGTGATGTACATCTCCAACCGGGGCGAGGGCACCATCTCCCTCTTCGACTTCGCCCGGAACCGGCTGACCGGGAAGTGGCGGCTGCCGGGCGGCGGCAGCCCCGACATGGGCGGGGTCTCGGCGGACGGCAAGGTGCTGTGGCTGTCCGGCCGCTACAACTCCGAGGTGTACGCCATCGACACCCGCAACGGCGCCGAACTGGCCCGCATCCACGTCGGCAGCGGCCCGCACGGCCTCGCCGTCTACCCGCAGCCGGGCCGCTACTCGCTCGGGCACACGGGCATCTTCCGCTGACCGGTGCGGGGTCAGGCCTTGAGCAGCAGCGCCTCGGCGCCCACCGGCACGTAGCCGGCCGCCTGGAACGCCCGGACGCTGCGGGCGTTCCCCGGCGCGACCTGCGCCCACAGGGGTTCGTCCGCGAGCTGCCGGGCGGCGGCCACCAGGGCCCGGCCCAGCCCGCGCTGCCGTCCCCCCTCGTCCACCTCCACCGAGACCTCCAGGCGCCCGGCGACCCCGCGCCCCAGCGTCAGCACCCCGCCCGCCACCGTCCAGGCGCGCACCTCGTCCCGGCGGGCGCGGGCGTAGGCGACCCGGGAGTGGTCGGGGCCGGTGAGCTCGGTCAGGGGAAGGTCCGGGCGGCCGGGCAGCGGGCCGGCCACCAGCAGCGCGTCGATCGTCTCCTGCTCGCGGCCGGTGCGGTCCATCAGGGCGGTGAGGAAGCGCGCGTTCATCGTCGCGCACAGGGGATCGCAGGGGACCGCACGCAGGGTGTCGTACACCCACCCGGGGTCCTCGTCGACGAAGACGACCGAGTGGGCGGTGAAGGAGAGGATCCCGGCGTCCCGCGGGGAGGGCTGCGGTACGACCGTCGTACGGCCGTCGGGCGGCGGGAAGACACCCCGGGCCGCCGCGTCCAGAATGTCCCGCAGGGTCTCTGTCACCGTGCTCCTTGAGTCTCCACCCACTGGAAGGCCCACACTCGCAGACATGATCGAAGACGGCACCGGACTTTTCACCATCGGCGAGCTGGCGAAGGCCACCGGGCTGACCGTGCGCACCATCCGCTACTGGTCCGACGAGGGCGTGCTCACTCCGGTGACCCGCTCCGCGGGCGGCTACCGGCTCTACGACGCCGGGTCGTTCGCCCGGCTGGAGCTGATCCGCACCCTGCGCGAGCTGGGGCTCGGCCTGGGGCATGTGCGCCAGGTGCTCTCCGGCGAGCGGACCGTGGCGGAGGTCGCCGAGACGCACGTGGCGGCGCTGGACGCGCAGATCCGGGCGCTGAAGGTGACCCGTGCGGTGCTGTCGACCGTGGCGCGACGCGGTTCGACTGCGGAGGAGATGACCCTGATGAACAGACTGGCGCGACTGTCCGCCGCCGAACGGCAGCGGATCGTGGACGACTTCGTGGAGGAGATCTTCGAGGGGCTGGACACGGCCGACCCGTGGATCCGGGAGCGGACCCGGGCCCTCGGGGTGGCGCTGCCCGACGATCCCGGCCCCGAGCAGGTCGACGCCTGGGTGGAGCTGGCCGAGCTGCTGCCGAACCCGGACTTCCGGGCGGCGATGCGCAGGATGATCGAGCTCAACGCGTCCGACCGGGGACCGGACACCCCGGCCGGTGCCTCGCAGTGGTTCTTCCGCAAGCTGGTCGACGTCGTCGGCGCGGCCCGGGAGCGCGGGGTGGCGCCCGAGGCGCCGGAGGCGGACGCCGTGCTGGCCGAGGTGTTCGGGGCGGGCACCGACCGGGCGGCGGTGCTGCGCCGGATCGACCTGGGCAACGAGGTCGCCCGCTACCGGGAGTTGGTGAACGTCATCAAGGGTGCTCCGGCGCCGCCGCAGTACCAGGAGGAGTTCGGCTGGGTGGTCGCCGCGCTGAAGGCCTGGCCGGGCCGTTAACCTGACCTGCGGCACTACGCCGGTACGGCAATGGAAACACGGACATAAAGGGGCGGATCGGTGGCGGACATCGACGAGGCACGCGAGCACTTCCAGCGGATCGACGCGGACGGTGACGGTTTCATCACCGCCGCCGAGTTCAAGACCGCTCTCGCGCAGGGGGGCGACTGGAACGTCACCGAGGCGGTGGCCGAGGCCATCATCAAGACCCGCGACCTCAACGGCGACAAGGTCCTGTCGTTCGACGAGTACTGGGCCTACCTGAGCAAGTAGGTTCCACGAGCGGAGGGGCGCCCGGCTCCTGGAGCGCGGGCGCCTCTTTCTCATGCCCGGTTCACCGCCGACGTTCTCATGCCCGGTTCACCGCCGACAGGACCGCCCCGACGGACGCGGCCCACGAGGCGCGGGCGCGCGCGGTGTCCGAGGGCGATGCGCAGACGGCGGCGGAGGTGCTGCGGGTGGAGCTGGCGGATCCGTTCGCGGGTCAACCGGCGGGGCGGGCAGGGCGGGGGGTTTGGTTCGCGGGGCGGTCGGCGGTGCTGGCTGTGGGTCGGTCCGGGGGGTCGTCCGTGAAGCGGCCCGCGGTGCCGGCCGTGGGGCCGCCGGAGGCTCTGCGGTACTGGCCCGGTGCCGTGCCGTACTCCCGTTTGAAGGCCTTGGCGAAGGCGAACTCCGAGGTGTAGCCGGTGCGTTCGGCGATCTGGCGCAGGGTGAGGGTGTGGTCGCGCAGCAGTCGGCCGGCGCCGGTCATCCGCCACCAGGTCAGGTAGGCCAGGGGCGGTTCACCCACGAGCGCGGTGAAGCGGCGGGCGAAGGCCGCCCGGGACAGGCCGCCCCGGGCGGCGAGCTCGGCCACCGTCCAGGGGTGGGCCGGGTCGCCGTGGACGGCACGCAGCGCCGCCGAGACCGCGGGGTCGGACAGCGCGGCGGACCAGCCCCTGCCCTGCTCGTCGCCCCGTTCCCGCTGCCACCAGGCGCGCAGGATGTAGAGCAGCAGGGTGTCGAGCAGCGAGGTGACGATGGCGTCCGCGCCCGGCTGCCGCTCCTCCAGCTCCATTCCGAGCAGTTCCACCGCGGCCCGCAGCGAGCGCTGGGCGCCCACCCGGGCGGGCAGATGGACCACCTCCGGCAGCTCGGAGAGCAGCCGGTGGGCACGGGAGCGGTCCAACTGGTAGGCGCCGCACAGCAGTACCGTGTCCGGCTCCGCCTCCCGTGCCGTACGCGGCGGTTCGGGCCAGCGGCCGTCCGGTCCCGGGCGCACGTCCTGCAGCGGCACGTCCGGTCCGCTGGCCAGCGCGTGTCCGTGACCGTGGGCAAGGAACACCACGTCCCCGGGCCCCAGCGCCAGCGGCTCGCCGGCCGCCGGCAGGAGCCACGCCGACCCGCGCAGCACCACATGGAACCCGGCGCCCGCCGAGGCCGCGAACCGCATCCCCCAGGGCGCGTGCTTGTCCCGGCGGGAGGAGTGCGGTCGCCCGGTGCGCATCGCAGCCACCGCGTCGCTCAGTACGTCCATGTCCACACCGTAGCCCGGCGAGACGCTGAGACAGGAAAGCGAGACAGCGGGGCATGGATCGTCTCGCGGGCGCCGCCTAGCGTCGATCGCATGTCGAACACCGCACGCACCGTGCTCTTCCACGAGACCGGCGGACCCGACGTCCTGACCGTCGAGGACGTGCCGCTCCCCGACCCCGGCCCCGGTCAAGTCGTCGTACGCGTCGAGGCGCTGGGCCTCAACCGGGCCGAAGCCCTGTTCCGCTCGGGCACCTACTACTACCAGCCGACCCTGCCCGCCTCCCGGCTCGGCTACGAGGCCGCCGGGATCGTCGAGGCGGTCGGCGAGGGCGTCACCGAACCGGCCGTCGGCGACCCGGTGACCACCGGCCCCGGCATCGAGATGAGCGCGCGGGGCGTGTACGCGGAGCGCGTGGTGCTGCCCGCGGCCTCGGTCGTCCCGCGCCCCGACGGCGTGGACGCGGTCACCGGCGCCGCGGCCTGGCTGACGTACACGACGGCGTACGGCGGGCTGCTGGAGACCGCGGGGCTGCGGCCCGGAGACCACGTCCTGATCACCGGGGCGTCCAGCGGCGTCGGCACCGCGGCGATCCAGGTCGCCCGCCGCGTCGGAGCGGTCCCGCTCGCCACCACCCGCACCGAGGCCAAGCGGAAGCGGCTGCTGGAACTGGGCGCGGCGGAAGTGATCGTCACCGGGGAGTCGACGGCAGAGGCCGTGGCGAAGGAGGTCAGGCGGCTCACCGGGGGCAGCGGCGCCGAGGTGATGTTCGACGCGATCGGCGGCCCGGGCTTCCGCCCGCTGGCGGAGGGACTGGCCGCGGGCGGCTCGGTGGTGGTCTACGGCTGGCTGGACCGCCGCCCCGCCGAGATCCCCTGGAACTGGCCCTTCACCATCCACACCTACGCCAACCAGGCCCTCACCTCGACCCCGGAGGGCCGGCGCCGTTCCACCGCCTTCCTCAACGCGGGCCTGGCCGACGGCGGTTTCCGCCCGGTCGTCGGTGAGGTGCTGGACGGCCTGGACCGCATCCGGGAAGCGCACCGCCTGATGGAGTCCAACACGCACATCGGCAAGATCGTCGTACGGATCTGAGCGGCTGGACCCGGGGGCCGGAACCGGGCCTCACCCGTTCGGCCCAGCCGTGGAATAGGCCGCGCACGCCCGAGGTTGTCGCCGCACAGCAGCACATGTATGCAAGTGCATGGACCTTCGAAAGGCGTGTCATGAAGATCGGCATCATCGGCGCAGGGAACATCGGCGGCAACCTCACCCGGCGGCTGACCGCCCTCAGGCACGACGTGTCCGTGGCGAACTCGCGGGGCCCCGAGACGCTCGCCGCCCTGGCCGAGGAGACGGGGGCGACGGCGGTACGGGCCGAGGAGGCCGCGCGGGGTGCGGAGGTCGTGGTGGTCACGGTCCCGGTGAAGGCGGTCCCGGACCTGCCGTCCGGGCTCCTGGACGGCGCCGCGGACGACGTCGCCGTGATCGACACCGGCAACTACTACCCGCGGGAACGGGACGGCCGGATCGCCGGCATCGAGGACGAGGGCATCACGGAGAGCCGCTGGACCGAGCGGCAGATCGGCCACCCCGTGATCAAGGTCTTCAACGGCACCTTCGCCCAGGACATCCTGGACCGCGGTCGCCCCGCCGGAGACCCCGAGCGCCAGGCCGTCCCGGTCTCCGGCGACGACGAGGCCGCCAAGCGGGTCGTCCGGGCCCTGATCGACGAGCTCGGCTTCGACACGGTCGACAACGGCGGCATCGACGACTCCTGGCGCCAGCAGCCGGGCACCCCGGTGTACGGCCTGCGCGCGGGTGTGGAGGGCGTACGCAAGGCCCTGGCGGAGGCGTCCCCGGAGCGCCAGGAGAACTTCCGGGGCTGACGGCTCCGCGGGCCCGCGGAGCGGCCGGCGGTGGGATCGAACCGGGGAGCCCGGTCCCGCCGCCCCGGACGGGCGGCGCCGCTCAGTCCTCCTTCGACGCCCAGGCCTTGAGGGCGGCCTTGCTGGCGAAGTCCGCCACGTCCTTGTCGTGGGGGTCGCTGGTGTACTGGTGGAAGCGCCAGTCGGCCTTGATGCGGGGGTGGCCGGCGCTGACGTAGTCGGCGATCCAGAGGCCGTCGCCGGCGTACGACGTGGTGTCGATGGTCAGCCAGAAATTCCGGTTGGTGTAGAGCACGACCCGGTGGCTGGGCCTGAGCGCCTTCACCTTGCGGATGAAGGAGTCCTTCTCGGCGTTGCTGGCACGGGTGCCGTCGCCGGTGGTCTCCCAGTCGACGGCGAGGATCTCGCCCGCCTTCTCGGGGGCGTGCTGGACGAAGTACTCGGCCTGGGCGGTGAGGTTGCCGGGCCAGAGGAAGTGGTAGTAGCCGACGACCAGTCCGGCGTCGCGGCCGGTCTTGGTCTGGGCGGCGAGCTTGGGGTTGACGTACGAACGCCCCTCCGTCGCCTTGATGAAGACGAAGGAGAGGCCGTCCGTGTCGTAGGCAGACGACTGGTACGCGCTCACGTCGATTCCGTGCAGCATGTGCGGTGGCTCCCTGAGTGCCAGTGGGGTGACACGAATTGCAACTGCGTATGTCGTATGCCCCGACACGCCGAGAGGGATCCGCGAGGGCGCGTGAATTGTCAGCCGCGGGCCGCCACTTCGCCGAGCACGGCCGCCGACTTCGTCGACCAGTCGGAGGTGATGATGCTGGCGTGGTCGGCGGCGAGCAGCGCCAGCCGGGCGGCCGCTTCCGCGTCCGTCGGAGCGGTCGAGGAGATCGCCGGTGAGACGTTGTAGGCGTCCGTCATGATCAGGATGTAGTGGTTCGTGGCGTAGAACGACGTGTCGTAGCCGTTGTTCACGTACGTCGCCGCGTCGCCGTCGAAGAAGACGAACCAGGGCTGGATCGAGGCGTCGTACCTGCTGGTCCGGGGATCCCCGTTCGCGGCGCCCAGGACGGCGGGGAAGGCCTGGGCCTGGGAGATGTTCCCGGCCGCGTACAGGTCCCGCAGGTGGTCGCCGTACTCCTCGTCCGTCCAGTAGTGGTCGAACGGGTTGGCCTCCTCCACCGTGCCCGGGATCAGTTCGAAGATGAACTTGCCCTTGAGCTGGTCACGGGTGGGCCAGGCGTTGGCCTTGGCGGCGGCGTCGAGGCTGGAGTACGAGGAGCCGAGCAGGTCGGCCGGCTTGTACACGCTGCTGCCGAGCTT
This sequence comes from Streptomyces sp. NPDC013157, assembly GCF_042899865.1. NCBI lineage: Bacteria > Bacillati > Actinomycetota > Actinomycetes > Kitasatosporales > Streptomycetaceae > Streptomyces > Streptomyces sp. NPDC013157. Next base: position 38,894 of record NZ_JBIBAK010000007.1, read on the forward strand.
CTGCGAGACGAGGGTGTCGAACGCGCCGGGGCCGAGGCCGATGGTCTGGTTGAACCCGACCTTCATCTCGACCTTGACGACGACGGGCGCGTGGTCCGGGTGCAACTGCTCCCAGGCCGCCATGTTGTCGAGGCAGCTGCCGAGGTCCTGGCTGGTGCTCTGGCTGTACAACTGGCTCGGCGTGTTGGCGTGTTCGCAGTTGTTGTCGTTGCCCCACGGGTTGCTGTGACTGACCCGCCACCGCTTGCTGATGCTGTCGACGTACACGTCCAGCTCCAGCAGCGAGGCCCCGGAGTCCATGGCCTGCGCCCAGTAGGTGTACTTGTCCTTCTCGTACGCGTTGTGCGTGCCGACGGAGGTGGTCTCGGAGAACTTCGCCGCGTTCAGGTCCGTGTCCGCGTGCGCGGCGGAGCCCGCCATCACGAACAGGGCCCCGGCACCCACGACCGCCGCCAGCCGTCTCAGTACACGCATGACCCAACTCCCTTGGGTTGGTGGTGAGTTGGCGGCAGCGTAGAAGGAAGTGGTTACTGAGCGGTAGCCCCTGGGGGAACTTCGGCCTCCGGAACTCCCGCAACTCCCTCAGGACCCGGGAGGCCGCACGTACGCTGACCGCATGCCGAGGCCGGAGGAGGCGCTGGTGGGGACGGGTCCGGTGGGGCGGCGGCCTGCGGGCCTCTTCGTGGGGCTGTGCACCCTGGACGTCATCCAGCTGGTGGACCATGTGCCGGGGCCGGACGAGAAGCTGACGGCCCGTGACCAGGTGGTGGCCGCGGGCGGTCCGGCCACGGGCGCGGCGGTGGCCTTCGGCCGGCTGGGCGGCCTGCCCCGGCTGCTCACGGGCCTCGGCTCCCATCCGCTGGCACTCGGCGTCCGGGCGGACCTCGACGCGCTCGGCGTGCGTGTCGCGGACCTCGCCGCCGGCCGCGTGGAGCCGCCCGCGGTGTCCTCGGTCCTGGTGACCGCGTCGACCGGGGAGCGCGCGGTCGCCTCCACCAACGCGACCGGCCACCGGCTGCGGGCCCCGGCCGACCCGGAGTGGCTGGTGGAACTGGTGGAGTCGTGCGACATCGCCGAGTCCGACGGGCATCACATGGACCTGGCCGTCGACGTCGCGCACGCCGCCCGCTCGGCCGGCCGCCGCACCGTCCTCGACGCGGGCAGCTGGAAGGACGGCACCGAGAGGCTGCTGGCGTCGACCGACGTCGCCGTGTGCTCGGCGGACTTCCACCCGCCCGGTACCGCCACGCCCGCCGAGACCCTGGAGTTCCTCCGGGACCACGGCGTGACCTGGGCGGCGGTCACCGGCGGCGGGGCGCCGATCGTGTGGGCGGGCCCCGGTGCCGGTGGCCTCGTCGGCGTTCCCGAGACCCGCGTGGTGGACACGCTGGGCGCGGGTGACGTCCTGCACGGTGCCCTCGCCTATCACCTGAGCGCCCACGACCGCCTCGACGGGCCGTCCTTCGCCGACGCCCTGGCGCGCGCCGCGGCGGTGGCCTCCCGCGCCTGCGCCTCGTTCGGCACGCGCGCGTGGCTGACGGCGGGCTGACCGGCGGCCACGAGCGACCGCGTAACGCTTCGACCCTCCTCATCGGTCCCATGGGCCGCTTGCGTATCCGCTCGCGGCGATTCGGCCATGCTTCGCGGCCCGGGAAGCGTGCCCGCAGGCGGTCGGTGAGCCCCGGTCCCCGAAAACACGCGGGTGGGGATCCGGCTCAAACACGCGTGTTCGATCGACCAGCGCGACGATGCCGGTGGCACCCTGGACGCAGGCGGCCGCCAACTGGCCGGTACCGGGGCCGTCGAGCAGCCAGTACGGCGGCGTCGAGGCGATCTCCAGCCCGCCGGCCACCATGATCTCGAATTCCACCCCCGGCGACACCGTCACGCGTCCCCCCTCCCGCAGGAACCGGCAGCCTGCCCCAGAGCCTTGACCACCGACGGGGGACGTATCCCGCCACCGGGGCAGGAACCCCCGGCAGCGCAGAAGAGAGCGCGAACCCGTCGGCCGGCCCCGGCACCTCAGCACTCGATGACGTTCACCCCCGGCCCGCCCCGCGCCGTCTCCTTGTACTTGACGGACCTGTCTGCCGTCTTTGGTCACTGTGTTGACCTGCGGATTTGTCATGTTCGGAATCGATCTGTGGCAGGCCGTGGACTTTTCGCGGACCGGATGCCGAGTATCCCCACGGGCCTGTGGCTTCCCTGCGCGACGGATTCGGCCATGCCTGTCGCCTCGGTGGCCGGAAGCGTCCAACAGCGCTGATCAGTGTGTATAGCTCGGACGTAGTGGTTGTCTCGACACTCGCCTGAGACGGGGCGCGTCAGGCATTGCCCGCGCGTCGTCCCTCGGTTTCCCAGGGAGAGGAAGAACAGTGTTCGCACGAAAGTCCGGTCAGGCGAGGGGTATCCGAGCCCGGCTCCGCGGGGCATCCGTCGTTCTGGCGGCGATCGGCGTGGTCATCGGCTTCGCGGAGGGTCCCGCAGCGGCGGCAGACAACTGGACGGCGGTTGCCGACCCGGACAGCAGCCGCTGGTTCGACGCCTTCCTCGCGAACGGTGGCGACACCGTGTTCGCCCGCAGCGGCTCCTATCCAGGCGGCGACGCCGGCAGCGGCGAGGTCGCCCGGTACTGGCAGCGCAACGGCACGACCTGGACGTTACTGCCGGCCATCTCCAGCCAGACCGTGGAGACGAACGACGACGACGTCTGGACGGCCACCTCCGCGAACGACTTCTGGGTGGTCGGCCAGACCGCGGCCGCGGCCACCGTGGGCAACCACTGGAACGGCACCGCCTGGGAGCAGCGCTCGCCCACCGACACGACGGTGCGGTTCTTGGACATCAAGGCCGTCTCCGCCAACGACGTCTGGGCAGTCGGCACCACCCGCTCGTCGTCCGCCTCCTCGCTCCCGGGCACGATCGGCCATTGGACCGGAAGCGGCTGGCAGGTCACCAAGGTCACCCCGACCACCGGCAGCCAGACCGAACTCACCTCCGTGTACGTGAAGTCGGCGAGCGACATCTGGGCCGCCGGTGAGACGTGCACGGCCGTGGGCGGGAGCAACTGCCGCGGCTATGTCACCCACTACGACGGCACGTCGTGGAAGGAGGTGGCCGTTCCGACCGGCACTGTCGGGATCGAGGAGATCACGGCCGGCCCCTCCGGCGAGGTCTGGGCCGCGGCGGGCACCAAGGTGTTGCGCTGGACCGGCTCCGCCTGGACCGGCGGAGCCGACGTGTCGGTGTCGGGTGCCTACGCGATCCGTGAACTGACCTGGGCCGGCGGGAAGCTGTACGCCGGGCTCGGGCTGGGCAGCGCCAACAGCCACTCGGGCATCCTGCGCTGGACGGGTACCGCCTGGGAACAGGTGACCCGTGTGCCCGAAACCACCGGCTACTACGTCACGAACGTGTACGAACTCTCCGGCGCCCCCGATGGCACTCTGTGGGCCGCGGGTTCGTACGCGCAGCTCTTCGCCACGCCGACGTTCGCCGCGACGCTGGCGCCGGGTTCCTGAGCAGCCCGAGCACAACGGAAACACAGGGAGCCTGTGAAGGAGAAGTGCGAACTTCTCCTTCACAGGCTCCTTCCTTCTGCGAGAACGCCTCCCACGCGGAGGCCGGCCTGAGGTTCTGTGCGATCCCCGTCGCCGACTGCCATACCGTCAAAGCCAGTTGAGCTGCGGCTATGAGCGCTGTCCTGGTGCCGTCCCGGCAACTGCTCCCGTCGGAAGGACCCGACGAGGAGTGTTTCTCCCATATGGGGACGGCCCGTGCGACCTTCTTCCTGATCATTTGACAACCGCAAAGATCGTAGGCAAGTCTCCTCATGTTTCGGCCGGACAGGGGTGAGCCATGGACAGCGAGGAGCTTCTGGCGTTACTTGCTGCTTTGGGTCATCCGCAGCGCCTGAGGGTGATGGCCGAGCTTGCCGAAGGCAGAGTGTACGTGAGCGAGCTGGCCCGCCGTCTGGGCATGTCCCGGCCGCTGCTGTACATGCACCTGGAACGGCTGGAGAAGGCGGGCCTGGTGGTGGGCGCTCTGGAGCTGGGCGAGGACGGGACACCGCTGAAATACTGGGAACTGGTGCCTTTCGGCCTCTATCTGAACGCCGACATCATCCGTGCGGCAGTGCAGGACGACAACCCGACGGGGGACGAGGCGGACGGGTAGGGCTCATGCCCGGTCGCTTTGAGCGGCCGCGTCCTGCCGGAGCGCCGGTTCGGGAAGGAAGCCGGACGCGTCGTCGCGCCGACGCAGCCGATTCAGGGCCGGTGTGGTGAGCGCCGTCGTGACCAGAGCCATCAGGACCAGCATGGTGAACAAGTCCCGCCCGATCACACCGAGTTCAAGGCCGACGTTCAGAATGACCAGTTCGGTCAGGCCGCGGCAGTTCATCAGCGCGCCCAGCGACAGGGCCTCCCGCCAATTCTGCCCGCAGACGCGGGCCGCCAGGGTGCTGCCGCCCCACTTTCCCAGAATGGCGACGGCGAGGACGACGACGGCCCAGAGCCACAGGGCCGGGTCGTCGTCGAGCATACCGATGTCCGTGCTCAGGCCGGTGTTGGCGAAGAAGAGCGGCAGCAGCAACGGGACGACGACCGTGCGTAGCCGCGTGGCGACGCGTTTGACTGCGAGGGACCGGCGGGGCACCACCAGGCCGAAGAGGAACGCGCCGAACAGCGCGTGCAGCCCGATGCGGTCGGTGGTGAAGGAGGACAGGCAGATGCCGCTGAACACGGCGAGGAGGACCAGCCAGTCCTGCCCGGTGTCCGGTGCGTTCGGGACGGGACGGCTCGCATCGTTTTTCGCCACCGGCCCCTCACCCGGCGTCCAGCGGGCGAGAGCGGGCCGCACCAAGTAGAGCATGGCCGCGAGGAACAGGCCCGATGCCGCTACGGTCCGGGCCGGGTCGAGGGCGGAACCGCTGTGCGAGACGGTGACGACGATCGCGAGCAGGCACCAGGCCAAGGCGTCGTTGACAGCCGCGGAGGCCATCGCCAGGGCGCCGAGCGAGGTGTGGTACATCCCGCGGTCGGTGAGTATGCGGGCCAGTACGGGGAACGCGGTGATGCTCAGCGCCACGGCGATGAACAGCACGAAGGGCAGTCGTTCGACGCCGTCGGGAGCCAGGTACGCGTACATGCCGCTCGCGAGGGCCATCCCGAGAAGCAGCGGCAGGACGATGCCGGCCTGGCTCACGACGAGCGCCGTACGCCCCAGACCGCGCACGAGCCCCAGATCCATTTCCAGGCCGATGAGGAACATGAAGACCAGCAGTCCCAGTTGACCGAGTGCTCCCAGGTACGGGACCGAGGCCGGCGGTATCAGCCAGGTCTGTCCCGCGGGCCACACCATGCCGAGCAGGGACGGGCCGAGCAGGATGCCGGCGGCGATCTCGCCGACCACCGGTGGCTGACCGATCCGGCGGGCCAGGGCGGATCCGGCCAGACAGGCGACGATCACTGTGGGGACGGAGATCAGAAGGCCGGTCACCGGATCGGGTGCGGACACGAGCAGCTCCTCGGCTCTGTGGCGGGCCTCCTCAGGGTTCGAGGGGAGGCTATACAGCCCCTATACGGCGGCCGGATATGCGGCCTGTATAGGGGGCGCCGCGAGTATCGGAGCTTGTTGGCCCGGCCCGTGAGCAAGGAGATCCCCGGAATGACCGAGACCAGTGGACGCTTCCGCGAGACAGGGGCCATCCACGTCTGGCACGGCCGGGTGGGGGACCAGACCCTGCCGTCCGACCTCCTCGTCCTCGGCGACGACGAACTGCGCCTGGCCGGCCGGGCATCCGATCTCCGTGCGACGCACTACGCGGGCGTGCACGCGGCCGTCCGGCGCGTGCTCGGTTCCTGCTATCTCGGGGTGTCGCCCGCGGACGTCCGGTTCGGCCGGCACGCCTGTCCCCGCTGCGCCGATCCCGGGCACGGCCGCCCCCGGATCGAACACCCGGTTACCGCGCTCGACTTCAGCCTTTCCAGATCGGGGCCGCACTGGCTGCTCGCCGTGACGGCGGGTGAGCAGGTGGGGGTCGACATCGAGCGGTGCGCCCCCGACCAGGTGGCCGAGGTGGCGTTGACCGACGACGAACTCGACCTCATGCGGCGCGCGGACCTGCCCGAGCGGCGTCAGGAGCTGTTCTACCGGGCCTGGACCCGCAAGGAGGCGGTGCTCAAGGCCTGCGGTGTCGGCATGGTCGCGGAGCTCCGGGATCTGGAGACCCGGCCGGCCGATGCCGGGCCCGTGACCGTCGGGTACGGCGAACCGGGCCTCGCCGGGCGTTGGTACGTGCGGGACCTGGCCCTGGGGCCCGGGCTGGTCGGGGCACTGGCCCAGGATGCCGGGCGCGTCCGGCCCGTGGTGATCAGGCAGGCTGAGTCTCTGCCTGGCATGTGGCAACTCTGATTGGTACCTGCTAACGTTTCTTGGCATGTGCTGGGTGTTGCTATGAAGGCGCCTCTGCCAAGCGGAGACGAGTTGGTGCTGACGCTGGCGACGCTGGCCAACCCACACCGTCTGCGGGTGGTGGCGATGCTGGCCGGCGGGCGAAAGTACGTGAGCCAGTTGGCTCGGGACATGGGGATCAGCCGCGCGCTTCTCCAGGTCCACCTGAAGAAGCTGGAGGCCGCAGGATTGGTGTCGGCGCAGCTGGAGATCTCACCTGATGGGAAAGCGATGAAGTTCTACGAGGTGACACGGTTCTCGGTGCACCTGACGCCGGAGGCGATCGCGGCCGTGGTACCGGAGCTGACCGGTGTCGAGACGACCCGTGGGGACGGGGAGGGGACTGTCTGATGAAGGCCACCGACTACCACACCGGTACCGACTGGCAGGAAGTGTTCGGCGTCATCGGCGTCTTCCTGCTGATCACCGTGGTGCTCACGGTGATCATCTGGCAGTTCGGCGCCAACTGGCGCGCGAAGGCCGTGCTGGCCCGCGAAGAGGAGTACCGCAAGCTGGCCGAGCAGTCGCTCGCCGCCCAGCAGGAGACGGAACGCCGTCTGGCCGACATGGACGGCCGCATGGCGTCGCTGGAGCGGATCCTCAAAGAAGTCGAGTAGACGCCGACTGGACCGCCGAGGTGCAACTCGGCGGCCCAGTGTTCGGAAGGCATGTCCCTCGCCACTGGGCGAGTTTTCCCTGGATACGCTCCTCCACGTGTAAGGAGAGCAGCTCATGCTGCGCAAAGGCAAGTCAGACCGCGGGCTGCCCGCAGAAGAAGAGAGGCCGGACGCACCGCGGGCCCTGGACCCGGTGGGCCCCGCCCGCGGGGTCGTGGAGTCCGTCGCCGGATGGTCGGTCCGGCACAAGGGCCTCGCCATTGCGGGCTGGCTCGCGCTGGTGATCGTCGCCATCCTCTCCAGCGCGCTGCTCAGCGGCTCCGACGCCCGGTCCACCGATCCCGGTGAGGCGGGCCGGGCCCAGCAGATCGTGCGCACCGAGGACAGCGGTGACTCGATCCGCGAGAACGTGCTGTTCCAGTCGCGCGAGGCCGACGGTCCCAAGTTCACCGAGAGCAGCCGGCTGCAGGGCGCTGCCAAGGACCTGGTGTCCAAGCTGCGCGGCGCGGACGCCGGGGTGCGGGACATCGGCTCGCCGCTCGGCGCCCACGGCGAGCGATGGCTGTCCGACGACGGCCGGTCCGGCCTGGTGACCTTCGAACTCGGCGGACCACTGGAGAAGCAGAAGGCGTACTACGCCAAGGTCGTCAGCCTGCTGAAGGAAGTGCAGGACAGCAACCCGGACCTGCGGATCGTGCCGGCCGGCGACCGCAGCCTGAACGCCGTGGTCGACGACGCGATCAAGGACGACTTCAAGAAGTCCGAGGTCACCTCGCTGCCCCTCACCCTGGTGATCCTGCTCGTCGTGTTCGGCTCGCTGATCGCCGCCGGTATTCCCCTTCTGCTCTCCGCGACCGCGGTGATCGGCACCTTCGGACTGCTGCAGACCGTCGGGCACTTCGTGCCGGTCAACAGCGCCGCCTCCTCCATCGTGCTGCTCATCGGCATGGCGGTCGGCATCGACTACTCGCTGTTCTACCTGCGCAGGGAGCGGGAGGAACGGCTGGCGGGACGTGACACCCGGGACGCGCTCGCGATCACGGCCCGCACCTCGGGCCGCGCCGTGGTGGTCTCGGGCCTCACCGTGATGGTGTGCGTGCTCGGCCTGCTGTTCTCCGGACTCGACGTCTTCAAGGGCCTGACCGCCGGCACCGTGATCGTCGTGGGCATGACGGTGCTCGGCTCCGTCACCGTGCTGCCCGCGACGCTCGCCGCCCTGGGGCACCGGATCGACAGGGCCCGCATCCCCTGGCTCGGCCGGCGCAGGACCGTGGCGCGCGAGTCGCGCATCTGGTCCTCGGTGGCCCGCACCGTGGTGCGGCGCCCCGCGCTGACAGGGGGCGTCGCCGCCCTGGTCCTGCTGCTCGTGGCGCTGCCCGCCTTCGGGATGCGGCTCCAGGACCCGGCCACGACCGACAGTCTGCCGCGCAGCGTCGCCCAGGTGGACGCCGCGGTACGCATGAACGACGCGTTCCCGGGTGCCGCGAGCCCGGCCCGGGTGGCGATCGCCGCCGACGACGGCTCGAGCGCCGACACCCCCGCCCTGCGTACGGCCGTCGCCGCCCTGCACGAGGAGGCCGCCACGCCGGGCAACGGGATCGCCGAGCCGATCACCTGGGTTTCCGTCGGCGACGTGGTGGTGGTGCGCGTACCCCTCGTCGGCAAGGGCACCGACGACACCTCCAACGCGTCCCTGGAGAAGCTGAGGGACAAGGTGCTGCCCGCTACTCTCGGCAAGGTGCAGGGCATCGACTACGCGGTCGGCGGCAAGACGGCGACGCCGTACGACTTCGCCCACCAGCTCAACGGCCGCGCTCCGGTGATCTTCGTCTTCATTCTCGCCCTCGCCTTCGTCCTGATGGTGATGGCCTTCCGCTCCTGGGCGATCCCGCTGGTGTCGATCCTGCTCAACCTGCTCTCGATCGGCGCGGCCTACGGCGTCCTCACCTGGGTGTTCCAGGACGGGCATCTGGGGTCGCTGCTCGGCTTCACCTCCTATGGCGGTGTGGTCGCCTGGCTGCCGCTGTTCATGTTCGTCATCCTCTTCGGGCTGAGCATGGACTACCACATCTTCATCCTCAGCCGGATCAAGGAGCGCTGGGTGGGCGGTGCCGACGCGCGTGCCGCGGTCATCGGCGGAATCAGCAGCAGCGCGGGTGTGGTGAGCAGCGCGGCCGTGATCATGATCGGTGTGTTCACGGTCTTCGTCAGTCTCTCCGCCATCGAGTACAAGATGATGGGCGTCGGCATGGCGGTCGCCATCCTCGTGGACGCCACCGTCGTCCGCGGTGTGCTCCTGCCCGCCGCCATGACCCTGCTCGGCGACCGCGCCTGGTCGCCCCGGCCCGGCAAGTACGGCAGCCGCGAAGGCTCCGCGGCGACATCCGCCGAGGCGCAGACCCCCGAACCAGTACGTCCTGTCTAGCCAATCCCCCGTGGCAGACGGGACGTACTGCCCCACCTCACCCCTGAACGGGGGGTGAACCAAGCGCTCCGGCCCGGGAGTTCGGCAACAGCCGGCTCCCGGGCCGGAGCGCTCGCATAGCTTGGCTATAGCCGAAGTATCGGGTCCGCGACGAGGCTCGGGACGTTGATCGCAGCGCATTCGAGGAATGCGGCATCTCCGTCTCTCACGTGAGGATCTCCGATGGCCGATGAGCGGGACGACGACCAGACCTACCACGTCGTGATCAACGACGAGGAGCAGTACTCCATCTGGTGGGCCGACCGGGAACTGCCGGCCGGCTGGCGCGCCGAGGGCACCACAGGATCGCGCGCCGCATGCCTGGCGCACATCGACGAGGTGTGGACCGACATGCGTCCGCTCAGCCTGCGTCGGCGCATGGAGGAGCGGGCCGCGCACTGAACTCCCGGTCGCGAACACGCCGGTCGAGCTGAAGTGATCAATTTTCCACATCGGGTTTTGCTGTGCCAGCGGTGGCAGGAGGAGCAACACAGATGAGCGCCGGAAATGACGAGCGAAGCGCTGCCGTCGATGTTCTTCGGGAGAGGCTCCTCCGCCGGCGGCTCGGTGGGAACTCCCGCAGTGGCCGTCCCGGCATCAGCCCCGTGGACCGGAACACCCCGCTGCGGCTGTCCCACGGGCAGCAGCAGATGTGGTTCCTCAACCGGCTCGAACCCGGCAGCCCCGAGTACCTGGTTCCGTTCGCGTTCCGGATCCGCGGCGCACTGGACACCGAGGCGCTGCGCCGCGCCTGGACGCAGCTGACGGCCCGCCACGAGATCCTGCGCACCCGCTACGCGCTGGACGCCGCCGAGCCGGTGCAGATCGTCGACGACGCCGTCGCCGACCTGGATCTTCCACTCACCGATCACCCCCGGGACAGGGTGCCCGGTGTGGTGGCCCAGGAGGCGGTCACCTCCTTCGACCTGGAGCAGGAGTGGCCCGCGCGGGCGCGGCTGCTCAGGCTGGCGCCGGACGACCACATCCTCACCGTGGTCTTCCACCACATAGCCTTCGACGCCTGGTCCACCCGCGTGTTCGGCAGCGAACTGGCCGCCCTCTACAAGGCGTTCCGCGACGGACGCTCCCCGGCGTTGCCGGAACTCCCCGTCCAGTACGCCGACTACGCGGCCTGGCAGCGTGCGGAGGTCGCCGGCGAGGCCCTGGAAGGGCATCTGGACTACTGGCGGACCCAGCTCGACGGCACCGCCCCCGTCGACCTGCCCGCGGACCGGCCGCGGCCCGCCCTGCGCGGCCACGACGGAGCGGAGGTCGCCTTCGAGCTCTCCGCGGAGCTGACCGCCGCGGTCCGGGACCTCGCGCGGCGCCACGACACCACCCCCTTCGTCGTGCTGCTCTCGGCCTTCCAGGCACTCGTCGGCCGCTACACCGGACAGCGCGACGTGGCCGTGGGCACCACCGTGTCGGGACGCACCCACCCGCAGTCACAGGCACTCATCGGCTATGGCATCAACACCCTGGTCCTGCGCGGGCGCTGGGAGTCCGACACCGGTTTCACCGAACTGGTCTCGCGGGCCCGCAGCACGCTCATCGACGCCTACGACCACCAGGCCGTGCCGTTCGCCCGACTGGTCGACGAACTGAGGCCGGAACGCGACATGTCCCGCACGCCTCTCTACCAGGTGGCGCTCACCATGCACCAGCGTGGGGACGGCGGACTCACCCTGCCCGGCCTGGACGTGGAGGCGTACCCCATGACGAGCCGGATCGCCAAGTGCGATCTCGAGCTCCAGATCAACGACGTCTCGCAGGACTCGTTCCAGGGGCAACTGGTCTACGCCACCTCGCTCTTCGACCGGGCCACCGTCGAGCGTACGGCCCGGCACTTCGTACGCCTGCTGGAGTCCGCCCTGGCCGCACCCGAGCGACCGCTCTCCCGGCTCGACATGCTCGACGAGGGTGAGCGTGAGTTGTTGCTCGGGTGGGGTGGGCCTGCGGGGTCGGTCGAGGAGGTGTCGCGGTGTGTGCAGGAGGTGTTCGAGGAGCGGGTTGCGTTGGCGCCCGACGCGGTTGCGGTGGTCGCGGACGGTGAGGAGTTGTCGTATGCGGAGGTGAACCGGAGGGCGAACCGGCTGGCGCATCATCTGCGGTCGTTGGGTGTGGGTGCCGAGTCTGTGGTCGGGCTCTGCCTGGAGCGTGGGGTGGAGCTGCTGCCGGCTCTGCTCGGTGTCCTCAAGTCCGGTGCCGCCTATCTGCCCTTGGACCCGGCGCACCCGGTGGAACGGCTCGGCTACGTACTCGCGGATGCGGGTGCGGAGGTGGCGGTCACCACCTCGGCCCTCGAAGGGCTGTTGGAGGAGGGGGGCTTTGACGGTCGGGTGGTGGCGTTGGACCGGCACAACGCGGTGCTGGCGGGTTGCCCGGAGTCCGATCCGGAGGTGGTGTCGGGGCCGGACAACGCGATCTATGTGATCTACACGTCGGGTTCGACGGGGCGTCCCAAGGGTGTGACCCTCACGCACGCCAATGTGGTCCGGTTGATGCGTGCCGCGCAGGAGCATTACTCGTTCGGTGCGTCGGATGTGTGGAGTCTGTTCCACTCGTTCGCTTTCGACGTGTCGGTGTTCGAGATGTGGGGTGCGTTGCTGCACGGCGGCACCCTGGTTGTTGTCCCGCGGGATGTGGCTCGTTCTCCGGAGGATTTCCTGGATCTTCTGGTGGAGCGGCGGGTGACGGTGCTGAGTCAGACGCCGTCGGCGTTCCGTGCGTTGGTGGCTGCCGCGGGTGAGGGTGATCCGCGTGTCGATCGGCTGGCTCTGCGGCATGTGATCTTCGCGGGGGAGCGGCTGGAGTTGCGTGAACTGAAGCCGTGGACGGACCGGCTGGGTCTGGACAGCCCTGTTCTGGTCAACATGTACGGCATCACCGAGACGACCGTGCACACCACGTTCTACCGGGTCACGGAGGAGGATGTGCGGGCGGCGTCCGGCAACCCGGTCGGTGCGCCCTTGAGCGACTTGTCGGTGCATCTGCTGGACGGCAGAGGTGAGTTGGTGCCGGTGGGGGTGCCCGGTGAGATTCATGTCGGTGGTCCTGGCGTGGCGCGGGGGTATCTCGGGCGGCCGGGTCTGACCGCGGAGCGGTTCGTGCCGGATCCGTTCGGGCCGGCGGGTTCGCGTCTGTACCGCAGTGGTGACCTTGCCCGGCGTCGGCCGGACGGCGGTCTGGACTACGTGGGCCGTATCGACCATCAGGTCAAGATCCGTGGCTACCGTGTGGAGCTGGGGGAGATCGAGGCCGCGCTGGCCGCGCACCCGCATGTGCGTGAGGCTGTCGTCGTCGTGCGTGAGGACAGTCCCGGGGACCGGCGTCTGGCCGCCTATCTGGTTCCCGCGCGCGGCGCGACGGTTCCCGAAACGCGGGAGCTGCGTGAGCTGCTGGCCCGTGATCTGCCCGACTACATGGTCCCCGCGGCGTTCGTGGCCCTGGACGCCCTCCCGCTCACCGCCAACGGCAAACTCGACCAGCGCGCCCTGCCCGCCCCCGGCACCGACGCCTTCCTCCAGAGCGCGTACGTCGCTCCGCGCACACCCACCGAGGAGCGGGTCGCCGCGGTATGGGCCGGCGCCCTGGAGGTCGACCGGGTCGGAGTGCACGACAGCTTCTTCGACCTCGGCGGCGACTCCATCCGCGCCGTGGCACTCGTCGGCGCCCTGCGTGCCGAGGGCATCGACGTGTCGGTGCGCGACGTCTTCGACCGGCGTTCGGTGGCCGAACTGTCCGAGCTCGTCACCGGCAGGCCGGCCCTCTCCGCGGAGTCCCAGGTCTTCGTCAAACCCTTCGAGCTGATCAGCGCCGAGGACCGCGAGCGGCTCCCGGAGGGTGTCGTCGACGCCTACCCGCTCTCGCAGATCCAGACCGGCATGGTCATCGAGATGCTGGCCGACGAGGGCCGCAACAACTACCACAACGTCTCCTCGTTCCGGATCCGCGACGACCGGCCGTTCTCTGCCGCCGCCTTCGAAGCGGCGGCCAGGACCCTGGTGGAACGCCACGAAGTGCTGCGCACCTCGCTGCACCTCACCGACTACTCGGTGCCGATGCAACTCGTCCACGCCACCGCGGACATCGTCGTCGGCGTACACGATCTGACAGGTCTGGACGCCGAGCAGGCCGAGGCGGCGCTGCGCGAGTTCGTGGCCCGGGAACGGCTCACCCTCTTCGACCTGGGCACGCCCTCGCTGATGCGCTTCCACGCCCATCCCACGGCCGGTGACGGCCTGTGGATCTCGGCCACCGAGTGCCACCCCATCCTGGAGGGCTGGAGCCATCACTCGATGCTGATGGAACTCCTCGACTGCTACCGGGAGATCAGGGACGGCGGCGGCCCCGGCGCGTTCGAGGCGCCCGAGGTGCGCTTCGCGGACTCCATCGCCGCCGAACTCGGCTCGCTGGCCTCGCAGGAGGACCGTGCGTACTGGCGGGACGTCGTCGACGAGTACGCCAAGTTCACCCTGCCCGCCGGGTGGGGCGAGGATCCGGACGCCCCGCGCCGGGCCCACCACGTGATGGTGCCCTGGGGCGACCTGGAGCCCGGCCTGCGCGCCCTCGCCACCAAGGCCGGCGCCTCGCTCAAGAGCGTCATGGTCGCCGCCCACACCAAGGTGCTGAGCCAGCTCACCGACGCCCCGGCCTTCCACACCGGACTCGTGTACGACGTGCGCCCGGAAGTCGTGGGCGCCGACCGCGTGTACGGCATGTACCTCAACACCCTGCCGCTCCCGGTCGACCGGTCGGCGGGCACGTGGCTGGAGCTGGTACGGCAGGTCTTCGCCCGTGAGGTCGCCTCCTGGCCGCACCGCAGGCACCCGCTGCCCGCGGTCCAGCGGGCCTTCGGCGGCACCCAGCGGCTCATCGACGTGTTCTTCAACTACCAGGACTTCCGGCAGGTCGACACGGACCTGGTCGACGACGCCGTGGGCATCGACGACAGCCCGACCGAGTTTCCGCTCACCGTCTCATCCCGCAACGGTCACGTCTTCCTGACGGCCGACTCCTGGGCGCTCAGCCGCCCCCACGCCGAGCGCATCGGCGCCATGTACCGGGCGGTGCTGGAGTCGATGGCGGCGGACCCCGCCGCGGACGCCCGGGGCACCTTCGTGGCGGCGGACGAACTGAGCCGCCAGCTTCGGGAGTGGGCGGTCAACCCCGCCGAGCCCGAGACCCGGACCGTGCTCGACCTGTTCGAGGAGCAGGCCGCGCGGACCCCCGACGCCACCGCCGTCGTCCACGCGCGCACCCGGATGTCGTACGCGGACCTCGACGCCCGCGCCAACCGCTACGCCCATCGTCTGCGCTCCCTCGGGGTCGGGCGGGAGTCCGTCGTCGGCGTGCTCCTGGACCGCGGCGTGGAGCTGGTCGCCGCGCTCCTCGGCATCTGGAAGGCCGGGGCGGCCTATCTGCCGATGGACCCCGTCCTGCCCCCCGAACGCATCGCGCACATGCTGACCGACGCCCACGCCGCGGCCGTCGTGACGCACTCCGACCACGAGGACCGGCTGCCCGCCTCGGAGACGACGCGCCGCCTGCTCACCGACCGGGACGGCTTCGCCCTCGGCAGCCTGCCCAAGACCGCCCCGGCCAGGGCGATCTGCCCCGACGACCTCGCCTACGTCATCTACACCTCGGGCTCGACCGGCCTGCCCAAGGGCGTGCTCGTACCGCACCGCGGTCTGGCCAACCACGTGCGCTGGGCCGTGGACGAGCTCGCCGCCGAGGGCAGCACCGGAGCGCCGCTCTTCTCGTCCATCGCGTTCGACCTCGTCGTACCCAACCTGTGGGCGCCGCTGCTCGCGGGCCAGGCGGTCCGCCTGCTGCCCCAGGACCTCGACCTGGGCGCGCTCGGCGAGACCCTGGCCGCCGCGGGGCCGTACAGCTTCGTCAAGCTGACCCCCGCCCACCTGGAGGTCCTCACCCACCAGCTCTCCGCGGAGCAGGCCGCCGCCCTCGCGCCGGTCCTGGTCGTGGCGGGCGAGGCACTGACCCGCAGGGTCGTACGGGCCTGGCGCGAACTGGCCCCCGCGACGCGGCTGGTGAACGAGTACGGGCCGACCGAGGCATCGGTGGGAACCTGCACGTTCCCGGTACCGCGGGACACCACGGCCGAGGTCATGCCGATCGGCCGGCCGCTGCCGAACGTGACGATGTACGTGCTGGACGAACGGCTCCAGCCGCTGCCCGTGGGCGTGCCGGGCGAGCTGTACGTCGGCGGGACCGGCGTGGCGCGCGGGTATCTCGGCCGGCCGGCCCTGACGGCCGACCGGTTCCTGCCCGACCCGTACGGGACACCCGGGGCCCGCCTGTACCGCACCGGCGACGTGGTACGCCTGCGAGCGGACGGCGACGTCGAGTTCCTGGGCCGTGCCGACGGACAGGTGAAGATCCGCGGCTTCCGTATCGAGCTCGGCGAGATCGAGGCCGCGCTCGGCGACCACGAGCAGATCGCGGACGCCAGAGTCCTGCTGCGCGAGGACATCGCCGGGGACAAGCGGCTCGTCGCGTACGTCGTGCCGGAGGGCGCAGCGGCCCCGGCCCCGGGGCCGCTGCGCGAGGCGCTCGCGCGCACCCTGCCGGACTACATGGTGCCGTCCGCGTTCGTGGTGCTGCCGGTGCTGCCGTTGACGGCGAACGGGAAGCTGGACCGCGCGGCGCTGCCGGCGCCGGGGGAGGGTTCGTTCGCCCGGCGGGAGTTCGTGGCGCCGTGGACAGCGCTTCAGGAGCGGGTGGCCGCGGTGTGGGCGCGCGTCCTCGGCGTGGAGCGGGTCGGTGTGACGGACGGTTTCTTCGATCTGGGCGGGGACTCGATCCGTGCGGTGGCGTTGATCGGTGCGTTGCGTGCCGAGGGTCTGGACGTGTCGGTGCGGGACGTGTTCGAGCGCCGGACGGTGGCGGGTCTTGCGGAGTCGCTGGCGGGGCGGTCGGCCCTGTCGGGTGAGGACGGGGTGTTCGTCGAGCCGTTCGCGCTGGTGCCGGAGGTGGACCGGGAGCGGCTGCCCGAGGGGCTGGACGACGCGTATCCGCTCTCCCGCATCCAGACCGGCATGCTCGTGGAGACCCTCGCCGACGACACGTGGAACAACTACCACAACGTCAACGTCTACCGCGTGCACGACGACCGGCCCGTGGATCTGCCCGCCCTCCGCGCGGCGGTCGCGGAAGTCGTGGCCCGGCACGAGGTGCTGCGTTCCTCCGTGCACCTGAGCGGATTCTCGGTGCCGCTCCAGCTCGTGCACGCACAGGTCGACATACCGACGGACCTGCGAGACCTCAGCCACCTGGACGAGGAGGCACAGCGGCGCGCCATGACCGCGTTCGTGGCCGCCGAACGCGCCGACGTCTTCGACCTGTCCGCGGCCCGCCCGCCGCTGCGGGTGTTCGCGCACCAGCTCGGCGGCGAGTCATGGCTGTGCACCTTCACGCAGAGCCACGCGATCATGGACGGCTGGAGCAACCAGCTGTTCCTCGTCGACCTGGTGGCCTGCTACGGACGCATCCGGGACGGCCTGGAGCCCGAGCCGTACGACGCGCCCCGGGTGCGGTTCGCCGATTCCGTCGCCGCCGAACTCAAGGCCCTGGACTCCGCCGAGGACCGCGCCTACTGGCAGGGCATCGTCGCGGACCACGCCACGTTCACGCTTCCCGCGCACTGGCACGGCGACCGGGACCGGCCCGCCGAGACGATCCGGGCCGGGGTGCGCTTCGCGGACCTGGAGCAGGGCCTGTCCGCCCTGGCCAGGACGGCCGGCGTCTCGCTCAAGAGCGTGCTGACCGCCGCCCACCTCAAGGTCATGAGCCAGCTCACCGACGAGCCCGCGTTCCACACCGGCCTCGTCACCCACTGCCGTCCCGAGGCCGCAGGCGCCGAGCGGCTCTACGGCACGTTCCTCAACACACTGCCGTTCCCGGCCGACCGCACCGCCGCGACCTGGCGGGAGCTGGTGCGCCAGGTGTCCGACCGGGAGATCGAGGCCTGGCCGCACCGCCACTTCCCGATGCCGGAGATCCGGCACCCCGGCGGAGGGCGTCTGATCGACGTCTTCTTCGGCTACCTGGACTTCCACGCCATGGACTCCGACGTGGCCGAGGACGGCTGGGGCTTCAACGACGCCCCGAACGAGTTCGCCCTCGCCGTCACCTCGCTGTCCGGGATCCTCAGCCTGCGCACCACCTCGCACACCCTGAGCCAGGACAACGCCGACCGGATCGCCGGGATGTTCCGCGCGGTCCTGGAGGCGATGGCCGCCGACGCCGACGGTGACGCCCGGGCCGTGTACCTGCCGGACGGCGAGCGTGAACTGCTGTTGAGCACGGGCGAGGCCGAGGCCTTTCCGCAGCCCGAGTCGCGGTGTGTGCACGCGGTGTTCGAGGAGCGGGCGGCCGCCGCGCCGGACGCGATCGCGGTCGTCGCGGGCGGACAGGAGCTGAGCTACGCGGAGGTGAACGCACGGGCCAACCGGCTGGCGCATCGCCTGAGGTCGCTGGGGGTCGGCGCCGAGTCGTTGGTGGGCGTCTGCCTGGAGCGTGGACCCGACCTGATCCCGACGCTGCTGGGCGTGCTGAAGTCGGGCGCCGGATATGTGCCGTTGGACCCGGTGAACCCCGCCGACCGGCTGGGCCACGTGGCGACCGACGCCGGGCTGCGGGTGGTGGTGACCGAATCGGCCGGCGTACCGCTGATGGCCGAGGTGTTCACCGGGGACCTGGTGGTCCTCGACCGGGACCGTGCTGAGCTGGCGGCCTCCCCGGACACCGACCCGGCCCCGCTGACCGGCCCCGACAACACCGTCTACGTCATCTACACCTCGGGCTCGACCGGCCGTCCCAAGGGCGTCGCCCTCACCCACGCCAACGTGCTGCGGCTCATGGACGCCGCCCGCGACAGCTTCGGCATCACCGGGGACGACGTCTGGACCCTGTTCCACTCCTACGCCTTCGACTTCTCCGTCCTGGAGATGTGGGGAGCCCTGCTGCACGGCGGGCGGCTGGTGGTGGTCGACCAGGACGTGGCACGGTCCCCCGAGGACCTCCTCGGCCTCCTCGTGGAGCAGCGCGTCACCGTGCTCTGCCAGACACCCTCCGCGTTCCGGTCCCTGGCGACCGCGGCAGCCGACGGCGGCGCGCGCGTCGAGGAGCTCTCGCTGCGGTACGTGATCTTCGGCGGGGAAACGCTGGAGATGTCAGATCTGCGGCCCTGGACGGACCGGCTCGGTCTGGAGCGGCCGACGCTCGTCAACTCCTACGGCATCACCGAGACGACCGTCATCGACACGCGGTACGTCATCAAGGCCGGCGACGGCGAGGAGGGCTCCTCCCTTCCCGTCGGCCGCGCGTTCCAGGGGGTCTCGCTCCGCCTGCTCGACCAGAACGGCCATCTCGTTCCGGACGGAGTGGCCGGCGAGGTGTGCGTCGGCGGGGAGGGAGTGGCCCGCGGATACCTCAGCCGGCCGGCCCTGACGGCCGAGCGGTTCGTCCCCGACCCCTTCGGCCCGCCCGGCTCACGGCTGTACCGCAGTGGTGACCTGGCACGGCGCCGGCCCGACGGGGACCTCGAGTATCTGAGCCGGATCGACAGCCAGGTCAAGATCCGCGGCTACCGGATCGAGCTGGGGGAGATCCAGGCGGTGCTCGCCGCGCACCCGGGGATCCGCGAGGCGGTCGTCGTCGTACGCGAGGACGTCCCGGGTGAGAAGCAGTTGGTGGCGTACTACGTGCCCGCGGTGAACGCGGCCCACGGGCCGGCCGCCGGACCGCCCCCGGGCAGGGAACTGGCCGCCCACTGCGGCACGAGTCTGCCCGCCTACATGGTGCCGTCGGCGTTCGTGGTGCTGGAGTCGCTGCCGATCACCCCCAACGGAAAGCTGGACCGTGCCGCGCTTCCGGTGCCGGACGAGGGGGCCTTCGCCCGGGCGGAGTTCGTGGCGCCGAGGACGCCGCTGGAGGAGCGGGTCGCGGCCGCCTGGGCGCAGGTGCTGAGGCTCGAACGGGTCGGTGTGACGGACGGTTTCTTCGATCTGGGCGGGGACTCGATCCGTGCGGTGGCGTTGATCGGTGCGTTGCGTGCCGAGGGTCTGGACGTGTCGGTGCGGGACGTGTTCGAGCGCCGGACGGTGGCGGGTCTTGCGGAGTCGCTGGCGGGGCGGTCGGCCCTGTCGGGTGAGGACGGGGTGTTCGTCGAGCCGTTCGCGCTGGTGCCGGAGGTGGACCGGGAGCGGCTGCCCGAGGGGCTGGACGACGCGTATCCGCTCTCCCGCATCCAGACCGGCATGCTCGTGGAGACCCTCGCCGACAACGAGCACAACCGCTACCACGCCTCCACCTCGTACTTCATCCAGGACGAAGCACCGTTCACGGAGTCCGCGCTGCGCCGTGCGGCCGACGGCATCGTCGCCCGCCAGGACGTCCTGCGCACCTCCGTGGACCTCGCTTCCTACTCCGTACCCATGCAGCTGGTGCACGAGCGGGCGGCCATCCCGCTCGCCGTGCACGACCTCCGCGGCCTCGCGGAGAGCGCCAAGCGCGAGGCGCTGACGGCGTACGTGGCCGGGGAGCGCTCCCAGGTCTTCGACATCGCGGCGGCTCCGCTGGTGCGCATGACCGTCCATGTCGAGGACACCGGATGGCGGCTCTCCTTCACCTCGTCGCACGCCGTGATCGAGGGCTGGAGCCTGTACCAGTTCATGACCGAGCTGCTCGCCGACTACCGCCGGATCCGGGACGGCCTGGAGCCCGAGCCGTACGACGCGCCCCGGGTGCGGTTCGCCGATTCCGTCGCCGCCGAACTCAAGGCCCTGGACTCCGCCGAGGACCGCGCGTACTGGCGCGCCGTGGTGGAGGACCACGCCCCGCTGTCCGTGCCCTCCGCCTGGGCCGACCCGGACGCCACCGGCGAGGACTTCACCGTGCCCGTCCCGGTGGGCGGTCTGGAGGCCCGGCTCAGGGCGCTCGCCGCCCACGCGCAGGCCGCGCCGAAGAGCGTGCTGCTGGCCGCGTACGTGAAGGTGATGAGCCAGCTCACCGGAGACGCCGAGTTCCACACCGGCCTGGTGTGCCATGTCCGTCCCGAGGTCCTCGGCTCCGACCGGGTCTACGGGACGTACGTCAACACCCTGCCCTTCCCCGTCGACCGCACCGCCCGCACCTGGCGGGAGCTGGTACGGCAGGTCTTCGACCGCGAGGCCGAGCTGTGGCCGCACCGTCACTTCCCGATGCCGGAGATCCAGCGCGAGGCGGGCGGCGAAGGCCGGCTGGTCGACACCCTGTTCAGCTATCTGGACTTCCCGGAGACCGAGGACCGGGACGTCGACGCGCGCACCGGCCTCGGCGAGGGCGCGACCGAGTTCGCGCTGGCCGTGACCGCCAACATCGGCATGGGGCTCAACCTCAAGGCCAATACCCGCACCATGAGCCGGGCCGACGCCGAACGGGTCGCCGGGATGTTCCGCGCGGTGCTCGAGTCGATGGCGGCGGACGCCGACGGGGACGCCCGCGCGGTGTACCTGCCGCCGGGCGAGGAGCAGTCGCTGCGCCACGCCGGCACCTTCCAGCCGTTCGAGGCCGATCAGACGTGCGTGCACGAGGTGTTCGAGCGCCGGGCGGCCGCCACGCCGGACGCCGTCGCCGTGATCGCCGACGGCCAGAAGCTGACGTACGCCGAGGTGAACAGGCAGGCCAACCGGATCGCGCACCAGCTGCGCGCCATGGGCGCGGGGCCCGAGTCGCTGGTGGGCGTCTGCCTGGAGCGTGGCGCCGACCTCATGCCGTCGCTGCTCGGCGTCGTCAAGTCCGGTGCCGGATACGTGCCGTTGGACCCGGTCAACCCGGCGGACCGGCTGCACCACGTGATCTCCGACGCCGGGGTCCGCGTCGTGATCACGGACGCGGGCCGGGCGCCTCTCGTCGAGGGCGCCGTCCAGGGCGCACTGCTGGTCCTCGACCGTGACCAGGAGGCGCTGGCCGCACGCCCCGAGACGAACCCGCCGAACCTCAGCGTGCCGGGAAACACCCTGTACGTGATCTACACCTCGGGCACCACGGGACGGCCCAAGGGCGTCTGCCTGACCCACGCCAACGCGCTCCGACTCTTCCCGGCCATGCGGCGGCGGATCTCCTTCGACGCGTCCGACGTGTGGGCGCTCTTCCACTCGTACGCCTTCGACGTCTCCGTGTTCGAGATGTGGGGCGCACTGCTGCACGGCGGCACCCTGGTCGTCGTCCCGCAGGACGTGGCCCGCTCCCCGGAGGACTTCCTCGGCCTGCTGGCCGAGCACAAGGTGACCATGCTCGCCGAAACACCCTCCGCCTTCCGCCCGCTGGTGGACCTCGCCGCACAGGGCGACCCGCGCATCGACCGGCTGTCGCTGCGCATGGTCATGAACGGCGGCGAGCCCCTGGAGCTGTCCGACCTGAGGCCCTGGATCGACCGGCTCGGCCTGGAGCGGCCGGTCCTCGTCAACGCGCACGGCATCACCGAGACGACCGTCATCGACACCTTCCACGCCGTCGAGGCCGGTGACGGCGAGGCGGGCAGCCGGATCCCCGTCGGCCTCCCACTGGACGACGTGTCCGTCCACCTGCTCGACCGGCACGGAAACCTCGTGCCCCTGGGCGTCCCCGGCGAGATGTACATCGGCGGTCCGTCCGTGGCCCGTGGCTACCTGGGCCGGGCCGCCCTGACCGCCGAGCGGTTCGTGCCCGACCCGTACGGCCCGCCCGGCACCCGTCTGTACCGGACCGGCGACCTCGCCGTGCGCCGTCCCGACGGACGGCTGGAGTTCTCGGGCCGGGCCGACGACCAGGTCAAGGTGCGCGGCTACCGCGTGGAGCCCGGCGAGATCGAGGCGGTCCTCACCGGGCACCCGCAGGTCCGCGACGCGGTCGTCGTCGTCCGGGAGGACAGGCCCGGCGAGCGGCGGCTGGTGGCGTACTGCGTCGCCGAGCCGTCCGCCGCCGGACTGCCCGACGGTGCCGCACTCGCCGAGCACTGCGGCACCGACCTGCCTGAGTACATGGTCCCCTCGGCCTTCGTCGCACTCGACGCCATGCCGCTGACCGTCAACGGCAAACTGGACCGGCGCGCCCTGCCCGTCCCCGCCGAGGAAGCCGTGGCCCGCGGTGACTTCGCCGCACCGCGCACCGCGGTGGAGGAGCGGGTCGCCGCGGTCTGGGCCGAGGTCCTCGGAGTCGAACGGGTCGGCGTCCACGACGGCTTCTTCGCCATGGGCGGTGACTCCATCCGCGGCGTCGCCCTGGTCGGTGCGCTGCGCACCGCCGGCTTCGAGATATCCGTCCGTGACCTCTTCCAGCACCGCACCGTCGCCGCACTGTGCGAAGCGCTCGGAGACTCGGCCGGGGCCGAGGGCGAGGCGCCCGGCGGTGAAGCGGCCGCCTCCGTCGCCCCGTTCGCGCTCGTCCCGGCGGAGGACGGAGACGCTCTGCCCGCCGGGCTGGACGACGCCTACCCGCTGCTGCGCAACCAGACCGGCATGCTGGTGGAGGCGCTGTCCGGCGGCGGCGAGAACAACTACCACAACGTCGCCACCGTCCTCGTCCCCGACGACCGGCCCTTCGACGGCGAGGCCCTGCGCCGGGCCGTGCGCACCGTAGTGGCGCGCCACGATGTGCTGCGCACGTCCGTCGACCTGACCTCCTACTCCGTACCGATGCAACTGGTGTGGAGGGACGCCGAGGTCCCGTGCGCCTGGCAGGACCTCAGCGGCTTCGACGAGCAGGAGCAGCGGCGTGAGGTCACCGACTTCGTCGCCGCCGAGCACGCCCGTCCGTTCGACCTCGGCTCCACCGCGCCGCTGATCCGGGTCTTCGCGCACGTCAGCTCGGCGGACGCGTGGTTCCTGACGCTCACCCAGAGCCACGTCATCCTGGAGGGCTGGAGCCACCAACTGCTCGTCAGGGAACTGGTGGACTGCTACCGCCGGTTCCGGGACGGCCTGGAGCCGGAGCCGTACGAAACGCCCGGCGTTCGGTTCGCCGACTCCGTCGCGGCCGAGCTGACGGCCCTCGCCTCCGAGGCGGATCGCGCCTACTGGACGGACGTCGTCGACGGGCACGCCAAATTGCCCCTGCCCGCCGCATGGGCGGACGGCGACGGCACGGCCCACGAGGCGTTCGGCGTCAAGGTGCCCCTCGAAGACCAGCGCGCCGCGCTGCACGCGCTCGCCGAGTCGGAAGGCGCCTCCGTCAAGAGCGTGCTGCTCGCCGCGCATCTGAAGGTGATGGGCCAGCTCACCGATGAACCCGCCTACCACACCGGGCTCGTGAGCCATGTCCGTCCCGAGGTGGAGGGCGCCGACCGGGTCTACGGCCTCTACACCAACACCCTGCCCTTCCCCGCCGACCGTTCCGCGCGCACCTGGCGCGATCTGGTACGTCAGGTCGCCGACCGCGAGATCGAGCTGTGGGAGCACCGCTACTTCCCGATGCCGGAGATCCAGCGCGAGTCCCGCGCCGGCGGCCGCCTGATCGACGTGATGTTCAACTACGTCGACTTCGGCAAGGGCCAGGACACGCGTGCCGAGGCGCTGGAGACCGTGATCAGCAGCGCCCCCACCGAGCTGGGCCTGTCCGTGAACGCGCACGGGGACGGCTTCCTCAACCTGCGCACCAGCACCGCGGTGATGAACCGCGCTGCCGCCGAGCGGCTGGCCGGGATGTTCGGCGCGGTGCTCCAGGCGATGGCCACGGACCCCGACGGGGACGCGCGAGCGGTGTATCTGCCCGAGGGCGAGCGGGAGTTGTTGCTCGGGTGGGGTGGGCCTGCGGGGTCGGTCAAGGAGGTGTCGCGGTGTGTGCAGGAGGTGTTCGAGGAGCGGGTTGCGGTGGCGCCCGACGCGGTTGCGGTGGTCGCGGACGGTGAGGAGTTGTCGTATGCGGAGGTGAACCGGAGGGCGAACCGGCTGGCGCATCATCTGCGGTCGTTGGGTGTGGGTGCCGAGTCTGTGGTCGGGCTCTGCCTGGAGCGTGGGGTGGAGCTGCTGCCGGCTCTGCTCGGTGTCCTCAAGTCCGGTGCCGCCTATCTGCCCTTGGACCCGGCGCACCCGGTGGAACGGCTCGGCTACGTACTCGCGGATGCGGGTGCGGAGGTGGCGGTCACCACCTCGGCCCTCGAAGGGCTGTTGGAGGAGGGGGGCTTTGACGGTCGGGTGGTGGCGTTGGACCGGGATGGTGCGGTGCTCGCGGGCTGCCCGGAGACCGATCCGGAGGTGGTGTCGGGGCCGGACAACGCGATCTATGTGATCTACACGTCGGGTTCGACGGGGCGTCCCAAGGGTGTGACCCTCACGCACGCCAATGTGGTCCGGTTGATGCGTGCCGCGCAGGAGCACTACTCGTTCGGTGCGTCGGATGTGTGGAGTCTGTTCCACTCGTTCGCTTTCGACGTGTCGGTGTTCGAGATGTGGGGTGCGTTGCTGCACGGCGGCACCCTGGTTGTTGTCCCGCGGGATGTGGCCCGTTCTCCGGAGGATTTCCTGGATCTCCTGGTCGAGCGGCGGGTGACGGTGCTGAGTCAGACGCCGTCGGCGTTCCGTGCGTTGGTGGCTGCCGCGGGTGAGGGTGATCCGCGTGTCGATCGGCTGGCTCTGCGGCATGTGATCTTCGCGGGGGAGCGGCTGGAGTTTCGTGAACTGAAGCCGTGGACGGACCGGCTGGGTCTGGACAGCCCTGTTCTGGTCAACATGTACGGCATCACCGAGACGACCGTGCACACCACGTTCTACCGGGTCACGGAGGAGGATGTGCGGGCGGCGTCCGGCAACCCGGTCGGTGCGCCCTTGAGTGACTTGTCGGTGCATCTGCTGGACGGCAGGGGTGAGTTGGTGCCGGTGGGGGTGCCCGGTGAGATTCATGTCGGTGGTCCTGGCGTGGCGCGTGGCTATCTGGGGCGGCCGGGTCTGACCGCGGAGCGGTTCGTGCCGGATCCGTTCGGGCCGGCGGGTTCGCGTCTGTATCGCAGTGGTGACCTTGCCCGGCGTCGGCCGGACGGTGGTCTGGACTACGTGGGCCGTATCGACCATCAGGTCAAGATCCGTGGCTATCGTGTGGAGCTGGGGGAGATCGAGGCCGCGCTGGCCGCGCACCCGCATGTGCGTGAGGCTGTCGTCGTCGTGCGTGAGGACAGTCCCGGGGACCGGCGTCTGGCCGCCTATCTGGTTCCCGCGCGCGGCGCGACGGTTCCCGAAACGCGTGAGCTGCGCGAGCTGCTCGGCCGTGATCTGCCCGACTACATGGTGCCCGCGGCGTTCGTGGCCCTGGACGCCCTGCCGCTCACCGCCAACGGCAAACTCGACCGTCGGGCCCTGCCCGTACCGGGCGTCGGCGCCTTCCTGCAGAGTGTCTACGTCGCTCCCCGTACTCCTACCGAGGAGCGGGTCGCCGCGGTGTGGGCCGGGGTGCTGGAGGTCGACCGGGTCGGAGTGCACGACAGCTTCTTCGACCTCGGCGGCGACTCCATCCGCGCGGTCGCGCTGATCGGTGCCCTGCGCTCGGCGGGGCTGGACGCGGCCATGCGGGACGTCTTCGAGCAGCGGACGCTCGCCGAGCTGTCGACGCGTCTCGACGAACGCGGACAACTGACCGCGCGGGACCTCACGATCGCCCCGTTCGCGCAGCTCACCGACGAGGACCGGGAGAAGCTGCCGGACGGCCTCGCCGACGCCTACCCGCTGACGCAGAGTCAGACGGGCATGCTCGTGGAAATGCTCGCCAGCACCGGTCCGCGCAAGTACCACCTGGTCAACTCCGTCCGCTTCCGCGACGGTCACGACTTCGACCCCGACGCGCTGCAACGCGCGGTGGACCTGCTGGTCGACCGGCACGAGGTGCTCCGCACCTCCGTCGACGTCGAGACGTACTCCACGCCGCTCCAACTCGTCCACACGGACGTCGCCCTGCCCGTGTCGGTCGTCGACATCCGAGGCCTGGACAGTGCGGCCCAGGACCGGACCGTGCGGGAGTACGTGGACAGCCAGAGCGAGGCCGTCTTCTCCTGCGACCGAGCACCCTTGCTGCGGATCCGCGTACACCGGTGCGCCGACCACATATGGCAGTTCACGATCACCCAGGCCCATGTGATCCTGGACGGCTGGAGCCTGGACGTGCTACTCGGCCAGCTCCTGGACGCGTACCACCGCTTCCGCGACGGCGGGGAACCGGAGCCGTACGACATACCCGATGTGCGCTTCGCCGACGCCGTGGCCGCGGAGACGCGAGCCCTCGCCTCGCCGGAGAGCCGTGACTTCTGGCGCGGCCTCGTCCAGCGGCACGAGAAGTTCGTCCTCCCCGCGGACTGGGGGGACGACCCGGAGAGCCCGCTGCGGTCCTACACCCTCAAGGTCCCCTTCGACGACCTCAAGGCGCGGTTGCAGGGCCTCGCGACCGACGCCGGGGCGTCGGTGAAGAGCGTGCTGATCGCCGCGTTCCTCAAGGTGATGGGCACCCTCACCGAGGAGCGGGCCTTCTTCACGGGCCTCACCAGCCATGTGCGCCCCGAGGCACGCGGTGCCGACCGGGTGCTGGGCATGCACCTCAACACGCTGCCGTTCCCGGCCGACGACACCGCGGCCACCTGGCGGGAACTGGTCCGGCAGGTCTTCGACCGCGAGGCATCGGCCTGGGCGCACCGCCACTTCCCGATGCCGGCCGTCCAGCAGGAGTGGGGCTACTCGGACCGGCTCATCGACGTCTACTTCAGCTACCAGGACTTCGACGAGGCGGACGCCGAACTGGCGGACGCCGACGCCGGTACCGGGTTCGCTCTCAACGAGTTCCCGTTCTCCGTCGCCTCCGGGTCCACCTGGCTCAACCTGCGCACCAACACCCATGCGGTCAGCCACGCCAACGCCGAGCGGATGGCGGCCATGTTCCGGGCGGTGCTGGAGGCGATGGCCGCCGACCCGGACGGCGACGCCCGGACGGCCCTGCTGCCGGACTCGGAGCGGGAGCTGCTGCTCGGTACCTGGGCGACGAATCCGGCCGAACCCGTGGAGCGCGACGCGGTCGCGGAGTTCGAGGAGCAGGCGGCACGGACACCCGACGCCGTCGCCGTGGCAGCCGACGGCACACAGCTCACGTACGGGGAACTGGATGCCAGGGCCAACCGGTTCGCCCGTCACCTGCGGGCACTGGGCGCCGGCCCGGAGTCGGTGGTCGGCGTGCTCCTCGAACCGGGTGCCGACCTGATCGTGACGCTGCTCGGCATCTGGAAGACGGGCGCCGCCTATCTGCCGCTCGACCCGGCCCATCCCGACGACCGCGTCGGTTACCTGCTGGCCGACGCGGGCGCCGAACTCGCCGTGAGTCACTCGTCGTACGAGGACCGCTTCAGGGACGTCTTCGGCGGGCGGCTCGTCCTGCTGGACCGGGAGGCGCGAGCGGTCGCGTCGGAGTCCGCCGAATCCATGGGCGTCGTGCGCGACCTGGACGCGCTCGCCTACGTGATCTACACATCCGGCTCCACGGGCCGGCCCAAGGGCGTCCTCGTGCCGCACCGCGGTCTCGCGAACCACCTGCGCTGGGCGGTCGGGGAGTTGGCGCAGCGCGGCCAGGGCGGCGCGCCGGTCTTCTCGTCCGTGGCGTTCGACCTGGTCGTGCCCAACCTGTGGGCGCCGCTGCTCGCCGGGCAGACGGTGCACGTGCTGCCCCGGGACCTGGACCGGCTCGGTGAACTGCTCGTCGAGTCCGGGCCGTACAGCTTCGTCAAGCTCACCCCCGCCCATCTGGAGATACTGCTCCACCAGTTGACCGCCGAGCAGGCCGACGGCCTCACGGAGGTACTCGTCGTGGCCGGTGAGGCGTTCACCCGGCGGACCCTGGAGGCCTGGCGGGAACTGGCCCCGACGACCCCGGTCGTCAACGAGTACGGCCCGACCGAGGCCTCCGTGGGCACCTGCACCTTCCCGGTCACCCGGCCGTCGGCCACGGACGTGTTGCCGATCGGCCGGCCGCTGCCGAACATGACGATGTACGTGCTCGACGCCCGTCTGGAGCCGGTGCCCACCGGAGTGGCCGGCGAACTGTACGTCGGTGGCACGGGTGTGACCCGCGGCTACTCCGGGCAGCCCGCCATGACCGCCGAGCGGTTCCTGCCCGACCCCCACGGCGCGCCCGGCGCCCGCCTGTACCGCACCGGGGATCTGGTCCGGATGCTGCCGGACGGCAACGTGGCCTTCCTCGGGCGGATCGACCGCCAGCTGAAGGTACGCGGATACCGCGTCGAGCCCGGCGAGATCGAGGCCGCCCTCACCCGGCTCGCCCCCGTTGCCGAGGCCAGGGTGGTGAGCCGTGAGGACACCCCGGGAGACGTACGCCTCGTCGCCTACCTGGTGCCCTCGGCCGACGGCGAAGCCCTTCCGGATCCGAAGGAGTTGCGTGCGGAGCTCGCCCTGACACTGCCGGCCCCCCTGGTTCCGTCGGCGTTCGTGACCCTTGCGCGGATGCCGCTCAACGCCAACGGCAAGCTGGACGAACGTGCCCTGCCCGCGCCCGACGCGGGCCTTGCCCCGGCCGTCCACACGCCGCCGCGGACCGCCACGGAGCTTGCCCTCGCCGACATCTGGTCCGCCCTGCTCGGCACCGGGCCGGTCGGCGTAGAGGACAGCTTCTTCGCGCTCGGCGGTCACTCGATCCTGGTGATCCAGCAGGTCTCCGAGGCCCGCCGGGCGGGGCTCCCGCTCACCCTGTTCATGGTCTACCAGCACCTCACCCTGGGGGAACTGGCGGCCGCGGTGGACGCGACGGCACAGCAGGAGCAGACACCGGCGGTCGCGGCGGTCCCCGCGCTGCCGTCACCGCTGCCGGCCATGGCGGAGACCGGCGTGCCCGGGGCGAGCGTGGCCCGGCTCGAAGGCGGTGAACTGGTCGCCGTCCAGGGCTTCGGCTCGCTCGCGGAGGGCGCCCCGCCGGTGACGCCCGACACCCTGTTCCAGGTGGGCTCCATGAGCAAGCACATCACGGCACTCGGCGTGCTGCGGCTGGTGGACCAGGGGGTCCTCGACCTCGACGAGGACGTCAACCGGTACCTCACCGGATGGCGGGTCCCCGGCGACGACGCCACCCCCACCACCCTGCGCCACCTGTTGTCCATGCGTGCCGCACTGGCCCCCGCGCCCGGCAAGGGATACCGGCCCGGCACCGTCCCCACGCTCACCGACCTCCTGCACGGCCGGCCTCCGGCGGTCAATGGCCCGGTGGCCGTCGAGGGGACTCCCGGAGAGGCCTTCCGCAAGGCCAACGTGCACTACTGGGTGGTCCAGCAGGTGATCGCCGACGTCACCGGCGACGCCTTCGCCGATGTGCTGCGCGACGCACTTCTGAAGCCGCTCGGCATGGAGCACAGCAGCTTCGACCAGTCCTTCCCCGAGCACTCCGGCCTCCCCGTGGCGATCGGACACGTCCCCGGTGGGAACCCGGTCGACGACGGGTGGCTGATCAGGCCGGACATGGCGGCGGCCGGACTGTGGACAACGGCCGCCGACATCGCCAGGGCCGCGCTCGAAGTACGGCGCTCCGCGCTCGGCCGGCCCCTGGCTCTGCTCACGGGGGAACGCGCCACGGAACTGCTCACGCCGTACCCCGACAGCTCCTACGGCCTCGGCACGGTCGTCGACCGGACGGGAGACGACCTTCACTTCGGGCACGGCGGTGAACCAGTTGGCTACCACGCGCTCCTCACCTGCGCGCTGCGGTCCGGCACCGGATGGGTCGTCCTGACCAACGGTTCGGCGGGGGAGCGGGTCGTCCGGGCCGTTGTCTCCGCCCCCGCACCCGACGAGGAATCCGGCGACCGCGCCCGGTGAGCCCCGACCGAGCAAGTGCCCACCCGCACCGAATCGAGGAAGCGAGTCATGGGAACCCCTGAGCAGCACCGAAGCCTTCTGTCGACCGACGACCTGACGGACACCGACCTGCGCGCCGTGGTGAACCGGGGTACCGAGCACGCGGCGGGCCGGCCGGACGGCACCCGGGCCCTGGCCGGTGACATCGTCGGTGTCTACTTCCGCATGACCTCCACCCGCACCCGGACCGCGTTCTCCTCCGGTGCCCTGCGGCTCGGCGCGCAGATCATCGCGTACGGTCCCGACGACCTCCAGATCAACACCGGGGAGTCGAGCGAGGACACCGGCAGGGTCTTCGCCCGGATGCTGGACGTGATCGTCGCCAGGACCGGACTTCCGCAGCAGGAACTGGCCGCGTGGGCCGACCCCGAGCGGCTCTGCGTGGTGAACGCCATGACCGCGGAGGAACACCCCACCCAGGCGCTCACCGACCTGACCACGCTCAAGGCCCGCTTCGGCGAGATCGAGGGCCTGCGCGTGGTCTACGTCGGGGAGGGCAACAACACGGCGGCCGCCCTGGCCCTGACCCTGACGCGGTTCCCCGGGGTCCGGTTCGAACTGCGGACGCCACCCGGCTACGGACTCACCAAGGACATCCGGGAGCGCGCGGAGGAGCACGCCCGCCGCAGCGGGGCGTCCGTCGTCGAGCGCCACGACATGGACGCACTGCCGCACGACACCGACGTCTGGTACACCACACGCTGGCAGACCACGGGCACGAGCAAGCCCGATGCCCACTGGCGGGACGTCTTCGCCCCGTTCCAGGTCACGCGGCAGCTGTGGGAGCACAGCCCGAAAGCCGTCTTCATGCACGACCTGCCCGCCCACCGCGGCGACGAGGTCACGGCCGAGGTGCTCGACGGGCCGGCGAGCATCGCCCTGGACCAGGCGGAGAACAAGATGCACAGTGCCATGGCGGTGCTCGAATGGTGCCGCGGCGCGGAGCTCACCGCATGAGTTCCGCGCGGGACACGCCGCTGAAGGAGCCGACGCCACCGACGGCGCCCCTGCGCAAGAACCGTGACTTCCTGAAGCTGTGGACCGGTGCCGGCATATCCATACTCGGCGTGCGGGTCGGCACCGTGGCGTATCCGCTGTTGATGGTCTGGCAGAACGGATCGTCGGTCGACGCGGGTCTGGTGAGCTTCGCCGCGCTCCTTCCCGTGCTGCTCGTCCAACTGCCCGCGGGTGTCATGGTCGACCGCTGGGACCGGCGCCGCACCATGATCGTCTGCGATCTGGTGGGGATCGTGGTGATGGGCAGCGTCGGGGTGGCCCTCCTGTTCGGGCGCGTCAGCCTGCCCCATCTGATGGCGGCGGCCTTCGTCGAGGGCGCGGCGTCGATCTTCTACCGGCTCTCCGAACGGGCCGCGGTCCGCAACGTGGTCCACGAAGACCATCTGCCGGCGGCTCTCTCCCAGAACGAGGCCAGAGGCAGAGCGGCCGGACTCGTGGGACAGCCCCTGGGCAGCTCGCTGTTCGCGCTCTTCCGCGGCTTCCCCTTCCTCTTCACGGCCGTCGGGCACCTGGTCGCCCTGTCGACGCTGCTGCTGATCAGGCAGGACCTCCAGACCGAGCGCACCGCCCCGCCCCGAAAACTGCACGTCGAGCTCGCGGAGGGTTTCGCCTGGCTGCGACGGCAGCGCTTTCTGCGGGCCGCCGTGGGGCTGGTGGCCGGCACCAACATCCTCTTCCAGATCCTCTCGCTCTCCCTGGTCGTGATCATCAAGGACGCCGGCGACTCACCGGCCGTCATCGGCGTCATCGGCATGGTCTCCGGGATCGGCGGCGTGTGCGGCGCGCTGTCCGGATCGTGGTTCGGGAGGCGGTTCTCCGTGTCCACGATCGTGATGGGTGTCTTCGCCGTCTGGACCGTCCTGATGCCGATGGTGGCGCTGACCGCCAACCCCTTCGCCCTGGGCGGGGTGTTCGCCGGGATGACCTTCGGCGGCGCACTGATGAACGTGGCGGCGGGCGTGTACCAGGTCCAGCTCACCCCGGACGAGCTCCAGGGCCGGGTCAGCAGCGTCGCGATGCTGCTCTCCTCGGGGGCGAACTCGCTGGGGCCGCTGATCGGCGGCTTCCTGCTGGGTGCCGTCAGTACGACCGCCACGGTGCTCGGTGTGGGCGTCGTGATGCTCGTGACGCTGATCATCTCGCTGCTCAGCCCGGCGATACGCAGCGCCCCCGCCACGCCCGTGATGACGCCCCCGCCGGAGAAACCCGAGAAGGCCGCAGCTCATAGCCCGGATAGCGAAGAAATATAGAAGCCGCCCGGAAGGTGAAGCCATGGAGATCCCTCACGTCCCGGCGCGGTCCCACCGGCACCGGCGGCCACGGACACGCCGATGACCCATCCGCACGGAAGCTGGTTCCGGTCGTACGTACCGCGCCCCGCGGCGCGGGTGAGGCTGTTCTGTTTCCCGTACGGGGGCGGAGCCGCGAGCGCCTTCCGCGGCTGGGCCGAGGAACTTCCGGACTCGGTCGAACTGGTGGCGGTCCAGTACCCGGGGCGTCAGGACCGGTTCGGCGATCCGAGCCCCACGGGAATCCCCGAGCTCGCCGAGGAGATCGTCCGCGCCCTCGGCCCCCGCTTCGACGTGCCCACCGCCTTCTTCGGGCACAGCATGGGCGGCGTCGTGGCCTACGAGGTCGCCCGCCGGCTCCGGCCCCGCTTCCCCTCCCCGCTCGCCCTGCTCGTGGTCTCGGCCTGCCGCACACCGGCCGACCGTCACCACGCAGGCCTGCGCTTCGAGGAGGACGAGATGCGCGCCTACATCCAGTCGCTCGGCGGATCCGGCGCCAAGGCCCTGGACGACGAGGCCGTCTGGCAGCTGGCCGGCCCGGTGATCCGTAACGACCTCGGCTGGACGGAGGCGTACCGGTACCTGCCCGGGGCCCCGCTGACCTGCCCGATCACGGCCGTGGCGGGTGACCGGGACCCGGCCGCCACCCCCCAGGACATGGAGCTGTGGAAGAACTACACCATCGCCGGCGCCGACACCCATGTCCTTCCCGGCGGTCACTTCTACTTCGAGGACGGCCTCCCGCGGCTCGCCGCACTCCTCGCCGGGAAGCTGACCGCCGCCGACGCGCCGGCACCGGCCGCGCCGGCACCGGCCGCGCCGACATCCTCCGCACCGACAGGGAACCGGTCGTAGCATGTCCGACTCGCAGACCCCGAGCCTGCTCAACCTCTTCACCCCGCCGTGGTCCTCGACCCCGTACGGCACCTACGACTTCTACCGGGAGATCCGGGAGAAATCCCCGGTCTACTACGACGAGTGGATGCGCACCTGGGTGATCCTCGGGTACGACGAGATCAGCCGGCTGTCCAAGGACGGCCGCCTGTCCGGGGCACGCATCGACGCCTTTCACGAACAACTGCCCGCCGACGTGCGGGCGGACATCAAGCCCCTCGCGAGCGCGCTCTCGGACATGATGCTGTTCAACGAGCCGCCCCGGCACACCCGGCTGCGCCGGCTGATCAAACCGGGTCTCACCCCCCGCTTCATCCGCGAGATGCGTCCGACCATCGAGAAGCTCGCCGACGAACTCCTCGACCGTGTCGTCGACCAGGGCCACATGGACGTGATCCACGACTTCTCCGAACCGCTGACCCGCGGTGTCATCACCCGGCTCGCCGGAGTCCCCGACCGGGCGGCCCACCTGCTGGAGAACTGGCCCGGACTGCTGCACGAGTTCTTCACCCAGTCACGTGCCGAGATCTCCCGCATCACCGAGCTCAGGGACGCCTTCGACGAGGGCGGCCAGCAGCGCAGGGACGGCACCGGGACGGACCTGTTCACCCGGATCATCGCCGAGCAGCTCCAGCACGGTGACTTCACCGACGACGAGGTCTTCGCCAACTTCCTGCTCCTCATCGACGCGGGACAGGCCACGACCACCCACCTCATCGGCAACGCGGTGCTCGCGCTCATCGGCGCCCCCGACCAGACGGAACTGCTGCGGGAGCGGCCGGACCTCGGCGTCAAGGCCGCCCACGAACTCATGCGCTACGACAGCTCCGTGCAGTTCACCACCCGCGTCGCGCTCACCGACCTCGAGGTCCTCGGCCGGCGCATCCCGAAGGACGACTCCGTCACGCTGGTCCTCGGATCGGGCAACCGCGACCCGAGGCACTACCGGGACCCCGACCGGCTCGACATCACCCGGCCGGCCGCGGACCACCTGTCCTTCGGCCACGGGATCCACTACTGCCTCGGCGCCTCGCTCGCGGTCGCGGAGATCGACGTGGCGCTGCGCAGACTCCTGGAACGCACACGTGGCATGCGGCTCGTCGACACCCGGCCCGAATGGCTCGACAGCATCAACTTCCGGCTCCTCAAACGGCTTCCGGTGACCTTCGACAGGGGATGAATCCACATGCAGGGTGCCGCGCAGTCCTCCGGCATACCGATGACGCACGAACTCGTCAGCCGACGGGCGCGGTCGACGCCGGACGCCGTCGCCGTCGTGGAGGGCGACCGTCACGTCACCCTCCGGGAGCTGGACGAACGCGCCAACCAACTGGCCCACCTGCTGCGGGAGGCGGGCGCCGGACCCGAAGCGCCGGTCGGCGTCTGCCTGCCGCGCGGTACGCGCCAGGTCGTCGCCCTCCTCGCGGTGTGGAAGGCCGGGGCCGGATACGTACCGCTCGACCCCGGGCACCCCGTGCGGCGCACCGCGGCGCTCCTCGCGGAGACGGCCGCAGTGGTCGCTGTCACGGACGAGGCGTTCCAGGACAGCGTCGCCGTGGACGGGGTCCGGCGCGTACTGCTCGACGAGGAGCTGAGCGCGCTGGACGGACGTCCGGTCGGCCTCCCCGAGGTGGACGTCGAGGCCGGGGACTGCGCGTACGTCCTCTACACCTCGGGTTCCACGGGCCGCCCCAAGGGTGTCGTGATCAGCCACGCCGGCATCGGCAACCGTATCGCCTGGGTGGTCGACGCCCATCGGCTGGGCGCCGGCGACCGCGTGCTGCACAAGACGCCGATCACCTTCGACGCCGCGTGCTGGGAGATCTTCGCCCCGCTGGTCAGCGGCGGCACCGTGGTCCTTGCACCGGTCGGCGCGGAGCGCGACCCGGCGGCCATGCTGCGGGCGGTGATCGATCACCGGATCACCGTGCTCCAGGTCGTCCCCTCCGTACTGCGGATGCTGGTGGAGGAGCCGGGCTGGGACGAGTGCACGACACTGCGGCTGCTGTTCTGCGCGGGGGAGCCGCTCCATGCCGAACTGGTGCAGGAGTTCCGCCGCCGTGTCGGCAACTGCGCCGAGAACCTGGTGGTCTGCAACACCTACGGCCCCACCGAGTGCTCCATCGACGTGACCGCGTACGACGTCAACCCACTGCAACGCACCGGCCCCGTGCCCATCGGCACGCCCATCGACGGCATGCGCGTACTGCTTCTCGGCCCTGACGGCAGGCCCGTGCCGCCGGGTGAACGGGGTGAGTTGTGCGCGGCGGGCGTCGGCGTCGCCCGCGGCTACCTCGGCAGGCCCGGTCTGACGGCCGACCGTTTCCTGCCCGACCCCGAGGGTCCGCCGGGAGCGCGCCTGTACCGGACCGGGGACATCGCGCGCCGGCGGGCCGACGGCAATCTCGAGTACCTCGGCCGCGCCGACCACCAGGTCAAGATCAACGGAGTCCGGATCGAGCCCGGTGAGGTGGAGGCCGCTCTGGTGGCGCACGGCGCGGTGCGGGAGGCGGTCGTCGCACCCTTCACCACCCCCGCGGGCACCCTGCGCCTGGCCGCGTACGTACGGCTCGACAGCGCGCGGACCCGCCGGCGCCCACGTCAGGAACGCCACCGGGAACTGACCGGTTTCCTGCGCGGACACCTGCCCGAAAGCCATCTGCCCGCCGTGTACGTCGAGGTGGAACGATTCCCCACCACCTCCAGCGGCAAGCTCGACCGTCTGGCACTGCCCGCGCCGCGCCCCGAGCCGCACCAGGGCGCCGCGCCCGCCGGCCAGGCCGAGCACCTGGTGGCCAAGGTGTGGCGGGACCTGCTCAAGGCGGACGGGTTCGGTGTCCACGACGGATTCTTCGAGCTCGGCGGCTCCTCGCTCCAGCTGATCCGGCTCGCCAACCGGCTGCGCGCCGAGTCGGGCCGGCCGATCGAGCTGTCCCAGCTGCTGACCGCGACCACGGTGGCGGCCCAGGCCCGGCTGCTCGACGCGGACCGGGACGTGACCCCTCCGGTCCGCGCGGTCCCCCGAACCGGCACCCTGCCGCTCTCACCGGGACAGCGCAGGCTCTGGGTCCTGGACCGGATCGAACCGGGCAGCAGAGAGTGGGTGACCGGCCTCTTTCTGAGCGTTCCCGCGGGCGTCGGTGAAACCACCGTACGGCGGGCCCTGGACGCGCTCGCCGCGCGGCACGAGAGTCTGCGCACCCGGATCGTCACCGAGGACGGCGAGCCGGTGCAGGTCGTCGACGAGCCGGGCCCGGTGGAACTGCGTACGGTGCGCGCCCCCCGCGCGCGGGCGGGTGCCGTCGTGGAGGAGGACGCGGAGCACGGATTCGACCTGGAGCGCGGCCCGATGGTCCGCGCCGTACTCGTCGTCGCCCCCGACGGGACCGGCGGCACCGACGACGTCGCTGCTGCCGCCGCCGACTCCGCTGACAGGAGTGGCGTCCTCGCCCTGCTGACCCACCACATCGCCGGCGACGCCTGGTCGGCGACGATCCTGCGCCGTGAGTTCTACGAGATCCTCGACGCTCTCCTGGCGGAACGCCCCGCCCGGCTCGACCCGCTGCCCGTCCAGTACGCCGACTACGCGGCCTGGCAGCGCGAGCACCTCACGGACGACGTCGTCGAGCGCGAACTCAAGCACTGGAAAGGCGTGTTGAGCGGCGCCGAACCGTTTGCCCCGCGACCGGACCGGGCCCGGCCCCCGGCCAGGGACGCACGCGGCTCCGTGGTGACCTTCACCGTGCCCGCGGCCGTGGCCCGCCCGCTCACCGAACTGGGCCAGCGCCGCGGTGCCTCGCCGTTCATGACCCTGCTCACCGTCTTCTCGACCCTGCTCGCGCGCCACACCGGCCAGTGGGACGGCACGATCGGCACCCCGGTGGCGGGCCGTGAACGCCCCGAGTTCGAAGGGGTGGTCGGCTTCTTCCTGAACAGCCTCGTGCTGCGCACGCCGCTGGCCGGAGCGCTCACCTTCGAGCAGGCCCTGGACCGGGTGCGGGACACGTGCAGGGACGCCTTCGCCCACCAGGACCTGCCCTTCGACCGGCTGGTCGCCGAACTCGCCCCGGAGCGGGAGCTGTCGCGGACCCCTCTCTACCAGGTGGCCTTCGACTTCCACGACGAGGAGCTCACCGGATCCCCGGCCGAGGCCGACGACATGGACCTGGTCGTCGACGTGTCGACGGTCGCGAAGACGGACCTGACCCTGTACATGCGCCGCCAGCAGGACGGCACGGTGATCGGCGCCCTGGAGTACGCGACCGCCCTGTTCGACCGGTCCACCGTCGAGCGTCTCGCCGGCCACTTCCAGGAACTGCTCCGCTCCTGCGCGGCCGGGCCGGGCCGGCGCCTGGACGCGCTCGACCTCCTGACCGCGGACGAACGGCTGCACCTGACCGACTGGAGCGGCACGCCCGCCGCCCCGGTCACCGCCACCGTCACCGAGCTTTTCGAGGAACGCGCCGCCGCGACCCCCGACGCGACCGCCCTGGTCACCGACGGCACCACCGTGTCGTACGCG
Source organism: Streptomyces sp. NPDC013157 (assembly GCF_042899865.1). Classification (NCBI taxonomy): domain Bacteria; kingdom Bacillati; phylum Actinomycetota; class Actinomycetes; order Kitasatosporales; family Streptomycetaceae; genus Streptomyces; species Streptomyces sp. NPDC013157. Next base: position 77,017 of record NZ_JBIBAK010000007.1, read on the forward strand.
GAACTGGACGCGCGGGCCAACCGCCTCGCCCACCATCTGCGGGGACTGGGCGTGGGCCCCGAGTCCGTGGTGGGCGTCCTGCTCGACCGCGGTGCCGAACTGCCCACCGCCCTGCTCGCCGTGTGGAAGGCGGGGGGCGCCTATCTGCCCCTCGACCCGGGCTTCCCCGCGGACCGTGTCCACCAGACCCTCGAGGCCGCCGCGGCACGGGTCCTCGTGACCTCGTCCGCGCACCGCGCCCGGCTCGGGGCGGACCACGACACGCGGCACGTCCTCGTGGACGGACACGCCGCCGCGATCGCGGACGAGTCCGGCCGGCGCCCCGACCGCACCCCGGACATGGACCAGCTGGCGTACCTGATCTACACCTCCGGCTCCACCGGCCGCCCCAAGGGCGTGCAGATCACCCACCGCGGCCTGGCCAACCACATCCGCTGGGCGGTCGACGAGCTGGCCGCGGCCGGCACCGGAGGCGGCGCGCTGTTCTCCTCCGTCGCCTTCGACCTCGTCGTGCCGAATCTCTGGGCGCCCCTGGTCGCCGGACAGCCACTGCACCTGCTGCCCCAGGACCTGGACCTCGCCGAACTGGGCGCTCTGCTCCAGGCCGCCGCGCCGCTGAGCTTCCTCAAGCTCACCCCCGGGCATCTGGAGATCCTCGCGCAGCAGATCGCGCCGGAGCGGATGACCGGTCTGGCCGGGAAGATCGTGGCCGCAGGCGAGGCGCTACCCGTGGCCACGGCGGAGCACTGGGCGCGCGCCCTGGGCGAGGGACGGCTCATCAACGAGTACGGGCCCACCGAGGCATCCGTCGGCACCTGCGTCCACCCGGTGACGGCCCCCCTGGAGGGCGATTCCGTGCCCATCGGGCGCCCGTTGCCCGGCATGAGCGCGTACGTCCTGGACGCGCTGCTGAGCCCGCTGCCCGTGGGGGCCGTGGGGGAGCTGTACGTCGGCGGGACCGGTGTCGCACGCGGCTACGCCGGACAGGCGGGGCTCACCGCGGAACGGTTCCTGCCGGACCCGTACGGCCCGCCGGGCGCCCGCCTCTATCGCACCGGCGACCTGGTGCGACTGCTGCCCGGCGGCTCCGTCGACTTCGTCGGACGGCGGGACGGGCAGGTCAAGATCCGCGGATACCGCGTGGAGCTGGGCGAGATCGCGGCCGTCCTGCGCGAGCATCCGGCCGTACGCGACGCGGTGGCCGTCACCGAGGAGGCTCCGCAGGGGGGCACGGCCGTGATCGCCTACTGGGTTCCCGCGGCGCAGGCGGACCCGCAGCCCGACGTGCAGCGGGAGCTGACGGAGCACTGCGCGAAGCGGCTGCCCGCGTACATGATCCCAAGCTCGTTCACCCCGCTCGACGCCCTTCCGCTGACCGCCAACGGGAAGCTGGACCGGGCGGCGCTGCCGAGGCCGGCCGAGGCGGCGCAGGGCGAACTCGTCGCCCCGCGCGGCGTCGTCGAGGAGCGGATCGCCGAGATCTTCACCGACCTGCTGGGCACCCCGGCCGGAGCGGACAGCCACTTCTTCCACAGCGGTGGCAACTCGATTCTCGCGATCCGTCTGATCGCGCAGATCCAGACGGCGTTCGACATCGACTTCCCCACCCGTGCCGTCTTCGAGTCCGGCACGGTCGCCGGGCTCGCCGAGGTGGTGGAAGCGGCAGTCCGGGCCGAGATCGACCTGCTGTCGGAGGAAGAACTCACGACGCAGGCGCTGGCGCCGGACGTGCAGCGCACGACGGAACGGTAATGCGGGCGCGTCCCGCTCAGCGCAGAAGGTGGATGACGATGGCCGAAGCGAAGACCGTGCACAGCGAGCGCAGTGAGGACGCCTACGCGTCCGCACTCCTCACATTCATCGGAGAGGAGTTCCTCCAGGAGGACGAGCGGGCCGGACTGGACGCCACCACCCCGCTCATGGAGACAGGCATCCTCGACTCGTTGAGAGTCGCGCTCCTGCTGTCCTACATACGCGACGAACTGGGCCTCTACGTCTCCCCGGCCAAGATGGACACCAAGCACTTCCAGGACGTCAGGACCATCGCGGGCATGCTCGCCGAACTGGCCGTGGACACCGCCGGCGAAGGGAACGTGGCATGAGCGCCGATTTCGACGTCGCCGTGATCGGCGGCGGGCCCGCGGGCTCGACCATCGCCTCCTACCTCGCCAGGGCCGGGCTGTCCGTCGCCGTCTTCGAGAGCGAGACCTTCCCGCGCCCGCACGTCGGCGAGTCCCTGGTGCCCGCGACCACGCCGGTCCTGCACGAGATCGACGCGCTGGACAAGATCGACGAGGCGGGCTTCCCCAAGAAGTTCGGCGCCTCGTGGACCTCCGCCGAGTCGCGCGACATCCCGAACCTGGGGTACAGCGGGCTCAGCCACGGCTGGACCGCAGACATCCAGTTCGTCGAACGCAATCAGCCGGGCGTCGACCGCGACTACACCTTCCACGTGGACCGCGGGAAGTTCGACGCCATCCTGCTGCGGCACGCCGACGAACAGGGCGCCACCGTCTTCAACGGGGTCCGGGTCTCCAAGGTGGACTTCACCGATCCCGACCTGGTGCGGCTGACCTGCCGACTGGCCGCCAAGGACCTCGACTTCACCGCGCGCATGGTCGTCGACGCCTCGGGCCGCCAGACGCTCCTCGGCCGCCAGCTCAAGGTGAAGGTGTCCGACCCGGTCTTCGACCAGTACGCCATCCACACCTGGTTCGAGGGTCTCGACCGGGACGCGCTGGCGGGCGATGCCACCCAGGTCGACCACATCTTCGTGCACTTCCTGCCCATCAAGGACACCTGGCTGTGGCAGATCCCGATCACCGACACCGTCACCAGCGTGGGCGTCGTCACGCAGAAGAAGCGGTTCGCCGAGGCCAACGCCGACCGCGAGAAGTTCTTCTGGGACTTCGTCTCCAGCCGCCCCGACCTGTACGACGCCCTCAAGAACGCCCGCCGGGTCCGCCCCTTCAAGCCGGAGGGCGACTACAGCTATGCGATGCGGCAGATCTGCGGCGACCGCTTCATCCTGATCGGCGACGCGGCACGGTTCGTCGACCCGATCTTCTCCAGCGGTGTCAGTGTCGCCCTGAACAGCGCCCGTATCGCCGCCCAGGACATCATCGCGGCCCATGAGGCGGGCGACTTCGGCAGGCAGCGCTTCGAGACGTACGAGACCAAGCTGCGCCGCGCGGTGAAGTACTGGTACGAGTTCATCTCCATCTACTACCGCCTGAACGTGCTGTTCACCGCCTTCGTACAGGACCCGCGCTACCGCATCGACGTGCTGAAGATGCTCCAGGGCGACGTGTACGACGGCGAGGAGCCCAAGGCCCTGCGGGCCATGCGCGAGGTGGTCGCGGAGGTGGAGAACAACCCCGACCACCTGTGGCACCCGTACCTGGGCACCCTGCGGGCCCCGACCTCGGCGCCCGCCTTCTGACCCGACGCGGCAGCCTGTGACACAGCGATCCGCCCCGTGCTCCGAGCGCGGGGCGGATCGCTGTGTCACGGCGGGCATCGGTCAGGGCATGGGCGCGAGCCCCTCCTCCACGGTCGCGTCCTCGTCCGCCACGGGGGTCAGCAGCTGGGCCACGTGGCCCGCGATGGCGGTCACGGTGGGCTGGTGCCACAGCAGCGTCGCCGGCAGCTTCAGGCCGAACCGCTTCTCCAGACGGCGGCGCACGACGATGGTCATCACCGAGTCGAGCCCCTGCTCCACCAGCGACCTGCGGACGTCCAGCGAAGCCAACGGCAGCTGCATCTCGCCGGCGACCTGCGCCGCGACCTCCTCCCGGAGCCGCTCCCGGAGCTGCTCGAGGGGCAGATCCGCGAAGGACACGGCGTCCTGCCGCGGACCCGGGGCGCCGGCCGGCTCCTCGACGGAGATCTCACGCAGGACGGGCAGCCGTTCCGTACCCGGCTCCACCGGCACGGTACGCAGCACCGGATAGCAGCCGGCCCCGCGGCGCGCGGCGAACTCCCAGGCACTGAAGGCCTCGGACACCGAGATGTCGGTGACGCCCCGCTCGCGCAGCTCCAGATCGACGACCTCGTTGACCGCCATGCCCTGCCCGCGCCACGACGTCCAGGCGAAACTGATCGTGTCCGCGGCGCCGTGCGGGCCGGCGAGGCTGTTGCGGTACGCCGCGAGGGAGTCGAGGAAGCTGTTGGCGGAGCCGTAACCGGCCTGGCCGGGAAGCCCGAGCAACTGGCCGCAGGACGAGAAGAGCACGAAGAAGTCCACGCTGCCGGGCGGGAACTGCTGGTGCAGCGCCCACGCGCCGTCCGCCTTGGGACGCATCACCCGCCGCAGGGACGCCTCGTCGACGTCGTCGGCCATCCGGTTGTCGAGCACGCCCGCCGCGTGCACGATCCCGCGGACGGCCGGCAGACCAAGCGCGTCCGGGGTGAGCTGCCGCGCGACCGCGTCGGCGTCGGCGACGTCGAGCGCCACCGTGCGGACGGTGACCCCCTGAGCCTCCAGGGCACGTACCCCTTCGATCCGGTGGCGCACGGCCTCGTCGTCGACGGAGTCCCAGTCGGACCGCGGCGGCAGCGCAGTGCGCCCGGCCAGGACCAGGCGTCGCGCCCCCCGCTCGGCGAGCCAGTGGGCGACTTCGAGGCCGAGCACACCGAGCCCTCCGGTGATCAGATACGTCCCGTCGGGCCGGCAGGTCACCGGGGCGTGTGCGGCCTCCCGCCGGGTCCGGACGAGTCGCGCCGCCTCGGCGGTACCGCCGCGCACCGTGATGACGTCCTCGGCCGGAGCGGCTCGCAGCACCTCCAGGAGCGTGCCGGCCTCCGCGGCGTCCGCCTCGCCCAAGTCGACGACGCCGCCCCACAGTTCACCGTGCTCACCCGCGAGCACCCGGGACAGACCCCACAGCGGGGCGTGTGCGAGCCGGGCCTCGTCGTGGCTCTCCCGGACGCCGCGGGTCACGCACCACAGCCGGGGGAGGTGCGCGGTACCCAGGCCGGCCAGGCACTGGGCCGCGCGCAGCAGCAGCCAGGCATGGCCGGCGGCGGCCTCCGGCGGCGCACCCGCCGCGGTACCGGGCGCCACCAGCACGTCCACGGACTTGTCGAGGCCGTCCAGCCCCGCCAGCTCGCCGGGATCGGGCACAGTACGCACCCGCGCCCCGCGTTCGGCGAGGCGCTCGGCGAGCGCCGACGCGAAAGCCCCGTCGCCGTTGCCGACGACGACCACGTCCCGGTGGGCGGGAAGCGCGCCCTCCACCGCGGACAGTCCGAGCGGACGCCAGGTCAGCTCGTGCACAAGTTCCTGGGGCGGGGCCGTCAGCACGGTGTCCTGGCCGAGCGAGCTGTAGCGCACCCCGGTGAGCGCGGCGACCACCCGTCCCGCCTCGTCCGCGACGAACACGTCCACCGTGTCCTGCGCCGGATCGTGGGCGACGTGGATGTCCACGGCGTCGGGGACCGCGCCGACCGTCCGCACCCGTCCCACGTGCGCCACCATCCGCAGGGCCGCGGGCCCGGGGTAGGCGGAGGGTGCGACGGAGAGGGCGGCGTCGAAGACCGGCGCCCAGGTGGCGGCGGAGTGCTCCGGCTGCGGAGCGCGTACCCGGGCGCGCAGCGATCCCGCGCCGCGCAGGAGGTCGTCGACGGTCCAGTCGAACCCCATGGAGGGGACGCCGACCGAGGCCAGATGGCGCAGGATCTCGCCCGGGTCGGCGGGCGCGGCGTCCGGCGCGGGCCGCGGCAGCCGCTCGGGCAGCGTGAAGGCGTCGTCCCCGGCGGAGACGGAGGCGGAGGTGTGGGTGAGCCATGCCTCGTCGCTGTCCGCCGCCCGGGAGGCGAGGTACAGCGTGGAACCGTCATGGACGACCTGGAGCTCACGTCGCCGGTCCACGGTCAGCGGCAGCCGCAGCGCCACCTCGTCCAGCGCCCGGGGGCCTTCGCCGTGGCCGTCGAGCGCGCCCAGGAAGGTGTTGAGGAGGACGGCGGCGGGCACGATCTCCGTTCCGTTGATGGTGTGCGAGCCCGGGTAGGGGCGGTTGGCGTCGTCCAGCTCGGTGCGCCACAACCGCATCGCACGCCCGGCCACGGGGACGGGCGCACCACGCAACTCATGGGCGTCCACGTCGTGCTGGCACCCATGGCCGGACCCCTGGAGGGTTGACTCGCGCCAGTGCGCGGCGCGCTGCCAGGCCACGTGCGGCAGTGCCACGAGCTCGCCCGTCGGCTGCAGCCTCGTCCAGTCGACGTCGATGCCGTGGCAGTGCGCGTCGCCGAGCGCGACGAGCAGGCTGAGCGGCTCGGGCCGGTTGCGGCGCAGTGTCGACCCGACGAAGGCGTCATCGAGCTCGAGGCCACCGAGGGTCTCACCGATCGAGTGGGCCACCACGGGGTGCGCGGAGACCTCGAGGAACGACCGGTGCCCGTCCTCCGCGGCGGCGTTCACCGCCGCCGCGAGGCGCACCGGGTTGCGCAGGTTGGCCGCCCAGTAGGCGCCGTCCGCAGCCGGTGTCGTCCGGGGGTCGGCCAGGGCGGTGGAGTACATCGGGATGTCCGGGGTCCGCCGCGGCAGATCGTCGGCGGCCGCGGCGAGTTCGGCCAGCAGCGGGTCCATGTGCGGGCTGTGGAAGGCCACGTCGGAGGCGACCTTGCGCACGTCCACTCCCTCGTTCTGCCACGCGTCGAACAGGGCCGCCACCGCCTCGCGGTCGCCCGACACGACGGTGGACTCCGGGGAGGCCTGGATAGCGGCGACGACATCGCCGCGGCCCGCGAGGCGCTGCGAGGTCTCCTCCCAGGACAGGGCCGCCATGAACATCGCACCCTGCCCCGCCGCCCGCCGCAGCAGCCGCGAGCGGCGGCAGATCAACCGGGCGCCGTCCTGCGCGGTGAGCGCGCCCGCGGTGACGGCCGCCGCGATCTCACCGACGGAATGCCCGATGACGGCGGTCGGCACGGCGCCGTAGGAACGCCATACGGCGGCCAGACCGATCTGCATCGCGAAGATCATGGTCTGGATGCGGTCGACGGACTCGAAGTCCCCGTCGTCGAGCACCTGCCGGGGCGAGAAGCCGATCTCCTCCAGGAACACCGGCTCGAGCTCGTCGACCGCGGCCGCGAACGCCGGTTCCGTCTCCAGCAGCTCCCGGCCCATTCCGACCCATTGGGACCCGTGCCCGGAGAACACCCAGACGGTCTCCGAACCCGCCGCACTCGACGCCCCGGGCGCCGTTCCGGTCGGCGTCTCGCGCGACTCCTCCTCGGCGGCGATGCCCCGCAGCTTGGCGACGAGGTCCTCCCGGTCGCCGGCCACGACACCGGCCCGCACGTCCAGATGCGAACGGCGCAACGCGAGGGTGTGGCCCACCGACGCCAGGGGCACGTCACGGCCGGCGCCCGTCAGCCAGTCGGCGAGGTCGGCCGCGTACTCGCGCAGTGCGGCCCTGGACCGGGCGGACAGCGGGAACAGCCGCGGCGAGGCGCCGTCCCCGGGAGCCCGATCGGCGTCCGTGGCCTCGCCCGCGCGGCTCGGCTCGGCGGGTGCGGGAGCCTGCTCCAGCAGGATGTGCGCGATGGTGCCGCCGTATCCGAAGCCGGAGACACCGGCCCGGCGCGGGCGTTCACGTGCGGGCCAGGGGGTGGGCTCGGTGACGACCCGCAGCCCGTTGCCGGCCCAGTCGATCGCCGGGTTGCCGTCGCTGAAGTTCAGGCTCGGCGGAATCTCGCCGTGATGCAGGGCGAGAGTGGCCTTGAGCAGACCGGCGACGCCCGCCCCCGCCTCCAGATGGCCGATGTTGGGCTTCACGGAGCCGATCAGACATGGGTCGTCGGCCGGCCTGCCCTGCCCGTACACAGCGCTGAGCGCGCCCGCCTCCAGGGGATCGCCCACCGCGGTCCCGGTGCCGTGCGCCTCGATGTAGTCGACCGTGGACGGGGCGACTCCCGTGCGCCGGCAGGTCTCTTCGAGCAGCTGCCGCTGCGCGCTGCCGCTGGGCGCCATGATCCCGTTCGTACGGCCGTCCTGCTGGACCCCGCTGCCGCGGATGACGGCGAGGACCCGGTCCCCGTCGCGCTGAGCGTCGGACAGGAGCTTGAGGACCAGGACGGCCCCGCCCTCGCCCCGTCCGTAACCGTCGGCCGAGGCGTCGAAGGACTTGCTGCGTCCGTCGGGGGAGGTGGCGCCCGCGGCCTTCAGGGTCACCGAAAGACCGGGCGAGACGATGAGGTTGACGCCCCCGACGAGCGCCACCGAGCTCTCACCCGCACGCAGGCTCTGGCAGGCGAGGTGGGTGGCGACGAGCGAGGCCGAGCAGGCGGTGTCCACCGCGAGGCTGGGCCCGTGCAGGTCCAGCGCGTACGAGATGCGGTTGGCGACCGCGCACATGGCGCTGCCGATGCCGGTCCAGGCCTCGATGTTGGGCAGGTCCTCCAGGAGCCGGCGGCCGTAGTCGTCCGAGCCGACACCGACGAAGACCCCGGTGTCGCTGCCGGCGAGGCCGACGGGCGGGACACCGGCGTGCTCCAGGGCCTCCCAGACCAGTTCGAGCAGGATCCGCTGCTGCGGATCCATCAGTTCGGCCTCGCGGGGGGTCAGTCCGAAGAACGCGGCGTCGAAGCCCTTGATGTCGGACAGGAACCCGGCGGGCAGGTCGGCACGCCGTACCGCCGACGCGTGCTCGGGGCCCAGGCGGCGGTAGCCCTCCCAGCGGTCCTGGGGCATGGGGCCGATTCCGTCCCGGCCGGAGAGCAGCAGATCCCAGAACGCGGCGGGGGAGTCGCCCTGTCCCGCGAAACGGCAGCCCGCACCGATCACGGCGACGGGTTCGAGAGGGGCCGGAGTGCGGTTCTCGCCGTTCGGACCGCTCTCATCGGTGTTCGGGCCAGATCGTGTGGGCACGATCACGTCGTCTCCTTGCCTTGGTTAGCCGCACCACGGTGCGGGCTGCAGAATGCGCACGACCGCGGCGGAGAGGGTCACCCCGGGGCCGACGCCGAGCATCAGCAGGTGGTCACCCGGGCCCAGCTCGCCCGCCGTCAGCAGGTGGTCGAGGGACACGATCTGGTCGCTCGCGCCGAGATGGCCGACGGTCCGGCCGAACTCCCAGGTGGACTTCTCCAAGGGCAGTCCGAGCGCGGTCGTACAGCGCTGCTCGACGATCTCCCGGGAGTAGTTCATGTACGCCACGCGGGTGACGTCACCGATCGTCACGCCGGCCTCGGCGAGCGTGCGCTCGACCACTTCCAGCGTCCGGACGTGGACCTGGACCAGCGCTGCCGTGCCCGTACCGGTCGCGGCCGAGCGTTTCTTGAACTCGGCGTTGCGCGCGGTGAAGTCGAGCGGCCGTCCCACGGTCGGACCGGGCGGGAACAGAGGCTCGGCGCCGCGGTGCATCTCCTCGGCGTCCGTCACCGTCAGCGAACCCACCGCGAGCAGTTCCGCGAAACCCGGCTCGCCCGTGAGCAGGACGGCACTCGCGGCGTCCCCGGCCACATAGCCGGGCCCCATCCGCCAGCGGTCCATCATCGGGGTGCCGAAGTTGTCGGACGCGACGAGCAGCGCGGTGGACGGGCGGGCACCGGCGCGCGATCCGGGCCGGCCCGCCAGATATGCGGCGCCCAGTTCCAGTGCCCCGAACATGCCGTTGCAGCCCTGGCGTACCTCGACCGAGAGCACGTCGCCGCCGACGAGGTGCCGCTGGAGGTAGTACGGGGGCTGCCATCCGTCGGGACCCTGGTGCCAGGAGTCGGCGTAGAGCAGCAGATCCGTGTCCTGCGGGCGGTGGTCGCAGCGCTTGTACGCGTCCTGGGCCGCCCACAGTGCCATTTCCGGGGCAGGTGTCCGCCCGGCCACCGCCGCACCCGCCAGCTCGTGCAGCTCGACGTCCTCCGCCGGATAGAGACCCTGGGCGACGGCCTCCTCGATACCGATCGTGCGGGGCAGGTAGACCCCGAGTCCCTTGATGTACGTCCCGGGCGTGCGCAAGGCCGCCTCGCCTCCTCGGTGTCGGTGCGGTCACGGGCCGCGCGGGTGCGCGCTCCGCGGGATGACGCTCGGTCAGGGCCGGCCCGCGATGTCCTCGAGGATCCGGACCAGCCGCGTGAGCAGCCCCTGGGCGTCCCGCGGTGAAAACAGCGCCGGAAGGTAGCCGAGTCCCAGCGTCAGAGTGCGGCCCGGCTCGGTGACCAGGCGCAGGGGGTAGTGGGTGCCGTCCGCGATGTCGAACCCGGCGACCCGCAGCCCGCCGGCCGCCGTCACGTCCGTCGCGTCGTAGGAGGCGGTGAAGAAGGAGACCGCGGTGTCGAAGAGCTCACCGCCGCGCGGCGCCGCGGCCGGCCCGCCGTACGCGGCCTGCCGCCCGATCTCGTCCAGACCCAGGTGGTGATGGGGCACGAGGGCGGACTGCTCTCGCTGGAGCCGTACGACCATGTCGGTCAGCGGTTCGTCTGCGCGCAGCCGGAGGCGGACCGGGACGGTGTTCGTGAGCATGCCCACCATGTCCTCGACGCCCGGCAGTTGCGGAGGACGGCCGTACACGGAGGAACCGAAGACCACGTCCTCTCGGCCGGTCAGCTCCGACAGGAGCAGTCCCCAGGCTGCCTGCACCGCGGTGCTCACGGTGAACCCGTGGCTGCGGGCGCGCGTCGTCAGCTCCCCGGTCAGGGTCTCGTCCACGACGCGGGTCACACGCCCCTGCTGCTCGCCGTCCGTGGCCCTCGCGCCGTCGGCCGCGACCTTGGTGGGCCCGTTCAGGCCCTCCAGCGCGGCCGCCCACGCGGCACGGGACTCGTCGAGGTCCTGGTCGGCCAGCCACTCGAGGTAGCCACGGAAGGGAACCGCGGGGGGCAGGACCGGACGGTGGCCGTCCGGTGCGTAGAGCGCGAACAGCTCGCGCACCAGGGTCGCGGTCGACCAACCGTCCCAGAGGATGTGATGTGCCGTCAGGAGCAGTCGGTGACTCTCCTCGTCCCGCTTCAGCAGCAGGAACCTCATGAGGGGCGGCGCCGCCAGATCGAACCGGCGCAGCCGCTCCTCGCGCGCGGACAGCCGTGCCCTCTGCTCACGTTCCGCCTCCGGCAGCGTCGACAGGTCCTTTTCGGACCACGGCACTTCGAGGTCCTCGCAGACGATCTGCACCGGCTGGTCCGCGCTGTCGTGCCGGAACGCCGCGCGCAGCGCGGTGTGCCGGCCGACCAGCGCGGTGGCGGCCGCCCGCAGCGCCACCGGGTCCAGGGGGCCTGCCAGGTCGAAGCCGAGCTGTGCCACGTAGGCGTCGGCCGTCTCCGCCGACACCAGGCTGTGGAAGAGCAGTCCTGCCTGCAGCGGGGCGAGCGGCAGTACGTCGGACAGGCGGGGGTAGTGCCGAGCGAGGGCATCGGCCTCCTCCCGCGACAGCCGCACGAGCGGCAGGTCGGAGGGGGTCGGCCCAGCCGGGTCGTCGGGCGTCGCCGCTCGGGCCACGGCCGCCAGCCCGGCGACGGTGGCGTGCGCGAACACATCGGCGATCGCCAGGCCGAGACCCGCCCGGTGCGCCCGCGAGACGAGCTGGAGCGCCGAGACGCTGTCGCCCCCCAGGTCGAAGAAGGAGTCGTCGGCCGAGACCCGGTCCGCGCCCAGCACGTCCGCGAACAGCGCGCACAGGGTCTCCTCGCGCGCCGTGCGGGGCGCCCGGCCGGCCGCGGACCCGAAGTCGGGCACCGGCAGGGCCCGCCGATCCACCTTGCCGTTCGGTGTGACCGGCAGGGCGTCGAGCGCGACCACGGCCGCCGGCACCATGTAGGCGGGCAGGAAACGCGCCGCGAACGCCCGCAGTTCGGCGGGGTCCGGCGTCCGGCCGCCGGGCGCGGCGACGACGTAGGCGGCGAGTTGCCGCTGCCCGGGCCGGGCCTCCACCACGGTGGCGACCGCCGCGTCGACCTGTTCATGGCGGGCGAGTACCGCTTCGATCTCCCCGAGTTCGATGCGGAAACCGCGCAGCTTGACCTGGTCGTCGGCGCGGCCCACGTATTCGAGGGCGCCGTCCGCACGCCACCGTACGAGATCGCCCGTGCGGTACATCAGGGACCCGGGCGGACCGAACGGGCAGGGCAGGAACCGCTCGGCTGTCAACCCCGGACGGCGCAGGTAGCCGCGGGCGAGACCGGCGCCTCCGATATACAACTCGCCCTCGACACCGGGGAGTACGGGTGTCATGGAAGGGCCCAGGACGAAGACCTGGGTGTTGGCGATGGGCAGCCCGATCGGGGCGGGTACGGAGCCGTCGAGCGGTGCGCTCACCAGGGAGGTGACCGAAGCCTCCGTCACGCCGTACTCGTTGAACACCTCGCGGCCCGGCAGCCACCGGGCGAGCGTCTCGGCGGGCAGCACCTCGCCGCCCGTCATCAGCACCCCCAGGTCTGGCAGACCCTCCGCGGGCAGCTGCGCCAGGTACACGGGCGGCGCCCCCATGTGGGTGACGCGCCGGGAGCGGAGCAGCCCGGCCAGGTCCTCGGCGGACAGGGTGTTCCCGTCCGGAGCCAGGACCAGCGTGCCGCCCGCGCACAGCACGGGCCAGATGTCGCCCATTGCGACGTCGAAACTCGGCGAGACGAGCTGAAGGACCCGGCTCCCGGCGCCGATCCCATAGCGGGCGATCCGGTCCGCGACGAGGTTGCGCAGCCCCCGGTGAGGCACGACCACCCCCTTGGGGGTGCCGGTGGACCCGGAGGTGTAGATCATGTACGCGCTCTGCTCGGGGGCGGGAGCACTGGCCGCGGGCCCGGCACCGGGCTCCGCACCGGCCGGCGTCCCGGCGGGGTCCAGGAGCAGGTGCGGCGGTCCCGCGGGAAGCGTCGGCCCGATCGTCGCATCGGTGATCACAGCGGCCGGGGACGTGTCGTGGAGCATGTGGGCGATCCGCTGCGGCGGGTAACCCGGGTCGACCGGCACGATGGCCGCGCCCACCTTGAACACGGCGAGCATCGCGGCCACGAGCACGGGCGAGCGCGGCAGGGCCAGCACGACGAAATCCTCCGCGCCGACGCCGCGTTCGGCGAGGTACCGGGAGATCAGCTCGGCGCGCGCGTCGAGCTGTGCGTACGTCCAGAGGGCCCCCTCGTGTTCGATCGCGATGTCTCGCGGCGACCGCGTGGCCCGGACGGCCACGGCCTGCGGCACGGTCCACGCGGGCGGCTCGACCGCGGTGGTGTTACGTCGTACGACCAACTCGTCGCGCTCGTCGGGGGTGAGGACGTCGATCGTGTCGACGGGCCGGTCGGGCCGGGCCGCGACGGCCCGGACGAACGCCGTCAGCCGCTTCTGATGACCCGTCAGGGAAGCGAGGTCGTGCAGATCGGGATTGCCTTCGAAGACAAACGTCACCGCAGTGCCGTCGTCGTGCGAACGGATGCTGAGGAACAGGTCCGGGCACGGTCCGGACGCAAGGTTGTGCGAGGTGGCCTCGGCTTTCCCGAAGCGCAGCGCCCCGCCGAACGGCATGAAGTTCACGATGGGCCCGAACACGGCACCCACACCGTCCTGCACGGAGCCGGCCCGGTGCAGGTCCTCGAGGCGGAACCGCTCGTGCCGCAGCGAGGCGGCGACCTCCCTCGCCATGTCCCGCGAGAGCCTCTCCAGGGTGGCGCCCGGCGGGACGTCCAGGCGCACCCCGACCGTGTTGGTCATCATCGCGGGAGTACGACGGGCCGCCGCCGTGCGGCGGCCCGTCACGGGGACCCCGACGATCACGTCACGGCGCCCCGTGACCCGGTGCAGGTAGGCGGTGACGGCGGTCATCAGCAGGAGGTTCCAGGTGGTGCCGACCTGCGCGGCGGCCTTCTGCAGCAGATCCAGGTCGGCGGCGGGCAGCGGCGCCGAGCGGCGCAGTCGCACCATCCCGGAGGGCAGCGGCTTTCCGGGACACGCGCTGCCCGGGAGACGGAGGGGGGGAGGGGCGTTCTCGAACCGCTTCAGCCAGTAGTCCCGGTCCTCGCCGAACGCGGACGAGGCACGGTAGGCCAGGTCCCCGTCGAGCACCGATGCGAGCGGCGCGAACACGGCGGGCACCTCGGACCGCCCCTCGGACAGCGCCGAGTAGATTTCCGCGAGCCGCTGTACCAGGAGATGGACGCCGTAGCCGTCGATGACGACATGGTGAATGCGCAGAAAGAGGAAGAACCGGTCGTCCGCCAGCTTCAGCGGCGTGAACGAAGAGATCGGTCCCTCGTCCAGATCGACGGGACGGGACACCTCCTGCCGCATCCAGTGCTGAGCCCGAGCCTCCGGATCGGCCTCCGACGAGAGGTCGACCAGGTCCGGCTCGACGGCGTGCGCCGGGTCGAGCACCTGCCAGAGCCCGTCGTCCTGCACCACCGACCTGATGCGCAGCACGTCGGCCTCGGCCCGCAGCAACGTCCAGGCGGAGTTCAGCAGCCGGATGTCGAGGGCGCCGTCGACGGTGATGTACTCCGCGCAGTTGTACCGCTGGCCTGAGGAGTCCAGCTGGTGTGCGAACCAGACGCCCTGCTGACCGGCGGACAACGGCAGACGAATGACGTCCGTGTCGATCATTCCCGACTCCATGGCTCATTCCGAGTACCGGCACGGCCACCATGGAGATCACGGCTATATGCCGCCTATACAGGGGCAGTTGGAGCCGGGATACGGAAGAACTATAGATACGGCGGCCATCATCGGGCGACGCCCCACCGAGAGGAGCAGTCCGATGGACGGTCACTGGGTACCGAAGGAAGTCACACCGGTCGACGCCGACGCGGCGGCCACGCCGCAGGGACTGATCGGCCATCTCCGCGGCCTGGGCGATCCGGCGCCGCTGCTGACCCGCCACAAGGCCCTGGTCTTCCGCGGCTTCGGCGTCACCCGTGCCGGGTTGGAGGAGGTGATGGACCTCCTGCTGCCCAACCGACTCGCCTACGTTCACGGGAACTCACCGCGGACCAAGGTCGGCGAGAACGTCTACACCTCCACCGAGTACCCGCAGGAGTACACCATCTCCATGCACAACGAGATGTCGTACGCCCACCAGTGGCCCGCCCGGCTGCTGTTCTTCTGCGACCGGGAGCCGGCGACGGGCGGCGCGACACCCGTGGTGGACGGCGTGCGCTGGCTCGACGCGCTGGACCCCGAGGTCCGGGACGGTTTCGCGCAGGGAGTGCGCTACTCCCAGAACCTGCACAGCGGCCGGGGCCTCGGCAAGAGCTGGCAGGAGACCTTCGAGACCGAGTCGCGCAGCGAGGTCGAGACCTTCCTCAAGGACGCCGAGGCGGAGTGGGAGTGGCGTCGGGACGGCGGCCTGCGCGTCACGCAGCTGCGTCCGGCGACAGCCCGGCACCCGATGACCGGCACCGAGGTCTGGTTCAACCAGGCAGACCAGTGGCATGCGGCCGGCCTCGGGAGCGAGACGGCTGCGGCCCTGTACCAGATCATGCCGGCGGAGGATCTGCCGCAGTCGGTCACGTTCGCCGACGGCTCGCCCATCCCGGACCACTACGTCACCCAGATCCGCGACCGCGGCCTGGAGTCGTCCGTCGACGTGGACTGGCACACCGGAGACCTGATGCTCATCGACAACATGCTGGTCGGCCACGGCCGGCGCCCCTTCACCGGTCCGCGCCGGGTGCTCGTCGCGATGTCCGACTAGCGCCGGGACCCAGTGAGGGTGACAGGACGTGAGATCGACCGGAAGGCAGCTGCAGTGAGTGAGTTCGCGCCCCCGTCCTTCAGTGTGATCCCCGGCAGCCAGGTGCAGGAGGTGATCGACGGACGGGAGGAGGAGGTGATCCGGGTCGTGGAGGCGGCGTACCGGCTGCACGGCGAAGGCGCCACGGTGAATCCCGACTCGCACTTCCTCACGTTCCCCGACCGGCCGTCCGCGCGCATCATCGCGCTGCCGGCCTCCGTGCGGGGAGACGTGGACGTGCACGGCATCAAGTGGATATCGAGCTTCCCGGAGAACGTGGCCGAGGGCCTCCCGCGCGCGTCCGCGGTCCTGATCCTCAACGACACGCGCACCGGCTACCCGTTCGCCTGCCTGGAGAGCTCCGTCATCAGCGCGGCGCGTACCGCCGCCTCCGCGGCGCTCGCCGCCGCGCAGCTCAGCAGGGCGAGGAACGGCGAACGCCCCACCCGTGTCGGCTTCTTCGGGACCGGCCTCATCGCGCGCTACATCCACCGTTATCTGGCGGCGAGCGGCTTCGCCTTCGACGCGCTGGGGATCCACGACCTGTCGGCCGCGCACGCGGAGGCGTTCCGGGGCTATCTGCGGCGCACCGAGACCGGTGAGATCACCGTTCACGACAGAGCGGAGGACCTGGTCCGCTCCAGCGACCTGATCGTCTTCGCCACCGTAGCCGGCCGGCCGCATGTGACCGACCCGTCCTGGTTCGGCCACAACCCGCTCGTCCTGCACATCTCGCTTCGGGACCTGTCGACCGACGTCGTCCTGGCCTCCCACAACGTGACCGACGACGTCGAGCACTGCATGAAGGCCAATACCTCACTGCACCTGACCGAACAGCGCGTCGGCAACCGGGATTTCACGGCCGGGACGCTCTTCGACGTACTGACCGGCAGGATCACCTGCCCGGCCGACCGCCCGACGGTCTTCTCACCGTTCGGGCTCGGTGTGCTCGACCTCGCGCTGGCACGCTTCGTACACGAAGAAGTAGCCAGGGAGGGCGTGTTGCACACGGTCCCTGACTTCTTCAGCGAGCTGAGGCGTTACGGCTAGCGTCTTCGGCCGCCCTTCACCGTGTGCATCCCCGGCCTGTGCCGCAGCTCGGGCCGGGGGGCGCGGCCCATGAGACTGCTGGGGATCGTCAGCCGGTCCGGCACGGACGCGATGACGTCGGCTCCGTGACATCCCGTCGGTACGGCCGCGGGCTCCCGCCAGATCCCGTCGACCTCACCGGTGAGGATGGCCTGGTAGGCGTGGCGCAGGGCCGGTCCCGGGTCGACCCCAAGCTCCTCCTCCAGGTACTGCCGGCCGCCGTGGTAGACGGCGAACGCGTCGGCCTGCCGGTCGGACATGTACAGGGCGACCATCAGCTGGGCCCGTAGCCGTTCGCGCAGTGGGTGCGCGCCGACCAGGGCGACGAGCTCAGGGGTGAGTTCCTCGTGCCGGCGCAGCGCGAGATCCGCCGAGATCCGGTTCTCCAGGGCCTCCATGCGGGCTTCGTCTATGCCGGGTCCCGCGGTTTCCAGCAGCCGGTCGGTGACATCGGTGAGTGTCGGGCCGCGCCAGAGGGCGAGTGCTTCCTGGAGCGCCTCGGTGGCGTAGGAGTAGTTGCGCTTCCGCAACGCGGTGCGGCCGGCGTGGCACAGCCGCTGGAACTCGCGGTAGTCGAACCGCCCCGAGGCGGTCCGGAGCAGGTACCCGGTTCCCTTTCGGACGATCTCGGCCTGCCGGTCGAGGTGCTGGCGCAGCCGCGAGGCATATGTGTAGATCTGGGCTTGATACGTTTCAGGCGGAGTCCTGCCCCAGAGCATCTCGCCCAGTCGGTAGTCGGGGAGTACCTGTTCGTCGGCGAGGAGAAGGGCCGCGAACATGGTGCGCTGCTTCTTGCCGTTCAATGGTAACTCGGAGTTGTCTGACCATAATCCGACCGGGCCGAGAATGCGGAATTCCAGCATTGCGTTGGTACCTCCTGTTTGTCGTGCGGAGTCGAACGCAGAATGGTGAAGGGAATTCGGAAAATGTCGGAAGAGGGGATTTTCCGCCTCAAGGAATGATGTGAATGGAGCACGCGGCGAAATGGCCGGGCTTCCTGGATTATGTGCGGTCAGGCTGGCGGATTAAAAAGTCGCGCCGCGACGCACGGCATAATTCTTTCACTGGTGTTGCCCCCGTTGTCGTCCCAAGTCCGGCGATCATGTGCTTGATCGGCGTAGACGTTGTGACTCTAACCTTGCCATCGGTGGGAGTCAAGGATTGGTATCTGAGAATTGGCTCGGTAGCGGAAATCCGCTTGCCTCGGATTGAGGTTTCTGTGTAAGCGGGGAGTGTGGCATTCCGCTTCGTTGTTGGCCTGAGGGTGTCGTGAATTGATGGCTCCGGCTAACTCTCGCTGACATGTGCCAGAAGGAAATGTCATCCTGCTTTCGGCCCGCCTGGCCGGTTCTGCTTGTATAGGTCAAATATGGGGTCAGTCGTGAGCATGTTCGCGTGGCCGTCATTATCACGAATCCCCTGGATTTCAATGTCGAAGACCTCTATGTAGACCTCTGGCAGAGCGTCGGATGTCGGCTCTACCTCAAGTGCGAGGGCTTCAACTTCGCCGGATCGATCAAGATCAAAGCCGCTGTGGAGATGGTGGCGGCGAAGGAAAGAGAAGGCCGGCTCCGCCCGGGCGGAACGCTCGTCGAGTCCTCGTCGGGGAACATGGGTGTGGCCCTGAGCATCGTCGCCGCGAGCAAGGGGTACCGATTCGTGTGCGTGACCGACGTACGGTGCACACGCGCGGCCCGGCTCACGATGGAGGCGCTGGGCGGGGAGGTGCACGTGATCGGCGAACCGGATGCCGAGGGCGGTTATCTCGGGGCCCGGATCGCGCACGTCAGGAAGCTGTGCGAGGAGAATGCCGGGTATGTCTGGCTCAACCAGTACGCCAACTCGGCGAACTGGCGCGGCCATTACCGCACCACGGGCCCCGAAGTGGCCAAGGCTTTCCCCGAGCTGGACGTGCTTTTCATCGGCGCGGGAACGACCGGCACTCTGATGGGCTGCGCGCGCTACTTCAGGGAGAACCATCCCGGGGTCACGATCGTGGCCGTCGACGCGGCCGGTTCGGTCACCTTCGGCAGGCCGCCCGGCCGGCGGATGATTCCCGGCCTCGGCACGAGCGTACGCCCACCGATCTTCGACGCGTCGTATGCGGACGACGTCGTGTACGTCGAGGAGGCTGAGACGATCCGGATGTGCCGCCGCCTCGTGGGCCACGGCTATCTCTTCGGAGGGTCCACGGGAACGGTCGTCAGTGGCGCCCGCGACTGGCTGACGGCACACGGGCGCGACGACATGACCGCGGTCGCCATCTCACCGGACCTCGGCGGCAACTACCTCGACACCATCTACGACGAGGTGTGGGCGAGCGGTGTCACCGGAGCCGACGGTGCCACAGCGCGGCCGGGGCCGGCCGAGAGCCGACACGTGTGAGACCGGTGGAGGGCTTCCGCGACGGACGGTGGCGTTCGCCGGCCCGACGCGAGGGCGGCCGTACGTTTCTACCGGGGTCGTCCGGCAGGCACGGTCGTGGGGAGCGGTGGCCGGGGCGGACGTGAAGCTCCTCGGCGGGGCGCGCGCCGCGCGCCCCGCCACGCGGGTGCGATGAGCGTCGGGCGCCCCGAGCCGGCTCCTGAGCGTCGACCTGCGGCGGCACAGGCCGGTTGCCGGTGTGCCGCCCGGGCGGCACACCGACGTCACTTGTTGTGCAGGCGGCGCAGGTAGTCGTAGGTGGAAGGCAGGGACTTCAGCAGTTCGTCCCGCCGGTGTCCGACCTCCGCAAAGGCCGCCTCGGCCGACTCGACGGACGACGGGCGGTGGCTCAGCAACGACAGGGAGTGATCCGGTAGTACGTCGAGCCCGGTGAACACGCAGTAGTAGTTGGCGTTGCTCCAGAAATTGCGGAACTCGGCCTCGAAGTTGCCGTAGTAGTTCGCCTCGTCGGTGACCGGCAGGTTCACGCCCAGACCCGCCTTGTACAGCGCCACCTTCTCCTTGAAGTCGTCCGTGAGTTCCAGCTCCTTGCAGGCGCGCCAGAACGCCGTGTCGTTGCGCGGGGCGAAGCTGAAGTGAGCCTGGACGAAGTCCCGCGTGTCGTCGAACATCGTCTCGATCTCGCGGTTGAACCGGTCGACCGGAACCGGGTCGAAACGCTTGTCCGGGAAGTGCTTGACCAGGTGGTAGAGCGCCGCGTAGACGAAGTAGATGCCGGTGGACTCGAGCGGCTCCAGGAAGCAGGACGCCAGGCCGATGCCCACTACGTTCTTCACCCAGGCACGCCGGTTGCGCCCGACCCGGAACTTGACGTGGTTGAGCGGCTGCTTCTCCGGATCAAGGCCCCACATTCGGCAGAACTCCGCGGTCGCCTCGTCCTGGGACGCGAAGCGACTGGAGTACACGTAACCAGTGCCGAACCGCCCCAGCATGGGGATCTTCCACGTCCAGCCCGACGACATCGCGATCGCCGAGGTGAAGGGTTCGACGCCGTGGGTCTCGTCGTCGTGCGGCACCTGGGTGGCGACCGCCCGGTCGTTGAGGAGATGGTCGCTCATGTCCAGGAACGGCTCCTTCATCACCTGGTTGATGAGCAGCCCCCGGAAGCCGGAGCAGTCGACGAACAGGTCGGCCTCCAGCCTCCGCCCGGATTCGGTGGTGATGGCGGTGACGTGCCCGCGCTGGTCGACCTCCGCTTCGGTGAACTTGTCCTCGATGTGCACCGCTCCCTGCTTCTCGACGGCGAACCGGCGCAGGAAGTCGGCTACCAGACTGGCGTCGAAGTGCCAGGCATAGCTCGCCCACCGCGTACCGTCCAAGAAGCGCGGGGACAGTTTCTTGTCGAAGACCGCAGGCTGGACGTAGCACGCATAGTCGAACGGCTTGTCGGTGGCACCGGCCAGTCTCTTGTACGTCCAGTAGTGCGACAGCGGCAGGTTGTCGTGGCTCGGCAGCAGACCGAAGAGGTGGTCGAAGTGATCCTGCCCGGTTCCGTGCGGCCGCGCCTCGGCCTCACCGGTCCCGGGGGTGCGCCAGTTCACGAATCTGATGCCCATCTTGAAGCTGGCGTTGCACTCGGGCATCCACTCCTCCTCGGACAGGCCGAGAAAGTCGAAGAACACCTTCTGCAGGTTGGGGATCGTGGCCTCACCCACCCCGATCCGCGGAATCGCGGGCGCCTCCAGCACCGTGATGCGCACGGTCGGTCCGAGCGCCCTGCCCAGGTAGGAGGCGGTCATCCAGCCCGCCGTGCCACCTCCGAGTACGAGTACGTCCTTGATGCGGTTGTCACCCACGGCGGTCAGTCCTCCAGAGCGCATAAGGGATGTTCAGGGACGACGACGTTCAGCGGTTCACGTCGGGAACTCCGGTGGCCGGCGTATCGGCCGGCAGGGGCCAGCGGGCGTACCGACGCAGTCCGTACAGCAGCGGTGCGGGCGTGAGGTCGCGCGTGATGACGCGCTCGACCTCCGCGAAGACCGCGGTGTGATCTCCGATCACGGTGGTGCTCAGCAGGGCGCAGTCGGCCGTGGCGTGGGCATCGGCCCACAGGTGAGGGCCTCTGGCCTGCACGGGGAGTTCCCATTCCGTGCTCTCGAAGCGCTCGGGGTCGCCTGAGCTGAAGCGGTTGGACGTGGCCTGGGCCCCGTCGTGCAGGAGGTTGAGCGCGAAGCCTCCCTGATCCCGGATCGCGCTGAGGGTCGGACTGGCACTGCGCAGACTCACCAGGAGGCAGGGCGGCGCCACGGAGATGCTGCACAGCGAGGTGCATGTCATACCCCGGGGCCGGTGGTCCGCGTCGAACGAGGTGACGACGGCCACTCCGGTCGGAAAGGTGGCCATGAACGGCCGCAGATCCACGTCCGCCGAAATCGGGGGCGGCTCGGCCGGCCGGCCGCCGGACGTGGCATGCGGCACGGAGGTGCGGGACGGGCGGGGCATGTCGTGCTCCCGTCGTTCGGTCCGAGTGGTGAACCACGGCGGATACGGGGTCGGTCGGGACGCGTGGTCCGGGACGGTCACCCGTCCCGACGACGGCTCAGTTTCCGTACGGCTGCCGCAGCCGGCCGCTCTCGCGCGTGCACCGCAGGAGGGGGAGCGTGCCTGTCTCGGCCATGGGTTGTCTGCCTTCCCGCCGGAGCCGTGGAGACGGAGCGCTGGCCGCGCCGCGGTGTTGCGGGGCGTATACGCGACAGCATTCGATCGGTGTCAGGCTGGGCGAGTCCCCTATAGACCGGCTATACGGACCGGTTCGCGTGGATGATGCACGCACCCTGAGGCGCGCCGGAAAGGCCGTCCGGCACTGCTGCGGGCGCTGGACGACGGCGGCGGGCGGTCGGTGCTGGTCGTTCCTTCGTGCAGGCCCGTATCCCTAGCACTCGATGATGTTCACAGCCAGCCCACCCCGCGCCGTCTCCTTGTACTTGACGGAGCAGGCGGCGGCGGCCGCGACAAGCCCATTGGCATGCGGGTTTGCCGGGATTTTCTTGATCGAATCGATCAGTGGGTTTTCTCGGGGGATTTTCGGCCGGTGGCGGTCGGGGCTCCGTCGTTCTCGCGGTCGGCCCGAAGGCGTCGGTTGGGTCCGACACCCCAAGTCTGCGGTGGTGGGCGGTTCGTGACGGGCGGCGGATGCGCATGCAGGCACCGCTTCCGGTGATCAAGGAGTGTCGAGTTCGCTGATCACCACAACGGAAGACCGTGCCTGCCGTGCCATCGGTCACCCGTCCCCGCCGGGCTGGGCCGACTCGCGGGCTGTGATCCGGCCTGACAGCAGTCACCGCATCCGCCGGCAAAGGCCTTCGGGGCCGGGGGCACGTCAATCCTCCGGATCCCCGAACCAGCCGCGTTCCTGGGCCAGCAGGGCTATCTGGAAGCGGGTCCGTGCGCCCAGTTGTCTCCCCAGATCGCTGATGTGGGTCTGAACGGTCCGGCGACTGAGCCGCAAGGCGCGCGCGATGGCATCGTCCTTCATCCCGGCGGACATCAGGCGAAGAATGTCCCGCGTCCGACTGTGGAGAGCGCCATCCTGTCTCTCGGGGCTCGCGGTGGGCGAAGCGGGCCGGCTTTCCAGCGAGAGGGGCACCGCACGCTCCCATACGCTCTCGAAGAGGGCGGTCAGTACGTCCAGCAGTGTCGAGGAGTGCACGACAAGTGACCCCGCGGCGGGATCGTCCCGCCGCAGCGGCATGATCGCCGCGACACCGTCGAAGATGACGAGTTTCATGGGCAGTCCGGGCATGAGCCGCAGCTCCCCTTCCGTAGCCTCGCCCCGGAGGGCCGTTTCCAGGCATCCGTCGTCCGCGATTCCGTCGCTGTCGTACACGGACCGGAGCCGGACGCCGGGACGGACCGTGGCGCCCGCCGAGGTTGAGGCGTCGGTAGGGGCGATCCGCGAGGTCACATACGGCGGCTTCGCGAAATGCAGGACCTCCTGCCGACTGCTCCTCAGAAGGTGTGCATAGCGGGCGCCGACCTGTTCATCGCTCTCGACCACCTCGAAGAGGTCCGAGGCGATCTGCCGGCCCGGGGCCGTGCGATAGACCTCGTGGAGCTGTTCCGCGTACAGCTCTGCCCTGGCCAACTCCTGTCGTCTACGGGCGAGAAGGGCCCCCAGCGAGGAGCGGGGCGGGCTGGCACTCCAGCGCGTGGGCCGTTCCCTGACGCGTACGGCCAGGAGTTCGGCCTCCAGGGACCGCAGGGCGGTCCGGGCCGCCGGGGCCGGCACGCCGATCCCTGCCGCGACCGCGTCCTCGTCCGCGTCCGGATGGCCGACCAGGTATTCCAGTGCCTGCCGGGCGACGGCGCCCAGGCCGGTGCCTGGCCACAACGCATCTAGGGAGGACACGTCCACCAGCGACTCCTCGGAAGATCGGAACGAGGTTCACGCCGATGCTACGCAAGTGTGCAACTGCGCGGGCCCACAGGCGGCGGATCTTGTCAGGCGAGGCTGCCGAGATCAGGATGATCACAGGTCACCGGTGCGGTGATCTCCGTTCTGACCACATGTCCGGACCGACAACTCCCGTGGCCGCCGCAGAATGTCCGCCCCGGTCCCCGGCCGCTCCGCAGCCGACTGAAAACAATCACCGTGCAGAAATAGGCCCACGCTTTTGTGATCTAGCGGCGGGGTCCCGTTGGCATGGAAATTTATTTCCGACCCGGATCGCAGTCCTCTTTTGCGGATTCGATCGAATGACATGCACATGTAACACGGCGTTTATTGTCAATTGCCCTTCAGGGTACGCCAATTGATGGTGGCGAATGCGACTATCCGTATCCGCCGTCGACCGGGAACCGCATACGAGTCGACCCTTGCAATGCAAACTGAGGAGTAACGTTTTGCGCGTCTCACCGAGAACCGGTTCAGCTTTACGCCGAAGAGCCGCCGCCTGCCTGACGGTCCTGAGTGCCGCCGCAATGACGGTCCTGGGCATGCAGATCCCGGCCCACGCGGCGCCCCCGTCCGTTGCCTCGGCATCCTCGGCCAAGAAGAAGACCGCCCTCGAACCCTCCTGCTCCACGCCCAAGAAGGGCGAGGCCGCCTGTTTCGCCCTGCGCCGCACCGACACCAAGGCCGTCAAGGGCCTGCTGGCCGCCTCCGTCAGCCCCAGCGGCTACGGCGCCGCCGACCTGCAGAGTGCCTACAGCCTTCCCGCCGACGGCGGTGCGGGCCAGACGATCGCCATCGTCGACGCCTATGACGATCCCAACGCCGAGGCCGACCTCGCCGTCTACCGCGAACAGTACGGGCTGCCCGCCTGCACCGCCGCGAACGGCTGCTTCACCAAGGTCGACCAGCGCGGCGGCACCGACTACCCCGCGCCCGACTCCGGCTGGGCCGGCGAGATCTCACTCGACCTGGACATGGTCTCCGCGGCCGCGCCGAACGCGCACATCCTGCTCGTCGAGGCGGACCAGCCGAGCTTCGAGGACCTCGGAGCCTCCGTCGACCAGGCGGTCGCGCTCGGCGCCAAGTACGTCTCCAACTCCTACGGCACCAACTACAGCAGCACCCCGGGCAGCGGCGAGAGCCCGGACGAGACGACGTACGACGCCCACTACAACCACCCCGGTGTCGCAGTGGTCGCCTCCTCGGGCGACAGCGACTACGGGGTGGCCTACCCGGCCGTCTCGCCCTACGTGACGTCCGTCGGCGGCACCTCACTGGTCCGGGACTCCGGCACCGCACGCGGCTGGTCCGAGTCGGTCTGGAACCGCGACGGCCTCGGCCCGGGATCCGGCTGCTCCCTCTACGAGCCCAAGCCGGCCTTCCAGACGGACACCGGATGCGACAAGCGCACCGTCGCGGACGTCTCCGCGGTGGCCGACCCGGCCACCGGCGTCGCGGTCTACCAGACCTACGGGGGTGGCGGCTGGCAGGTGTACGGCGGCACCAGCGCCGCCTCTCCGATCATCGCCAGTGTGTACGCGGACGCCGGGACCCCTGTCGCGGGCACGTACCCCAACTCCTATCCGTACGCCTCCGGGGCCGGTCTCAATGACGTGACCAGCGGCGACAACGGCACCTGCACCCCCGCCTACCTGTGCACCGCCGGTGCCGGGTACGACGGCCCGACCGGCCTGGGCACGCCCGACGGGCTGGCCGCGTTCCGCAGCGGCCCGCACGGGAAGCTCTCCGGCACCGTCACCGACGACAGCACCGGCAAGCCGGTCGCCGGAGCCACCGTCACCACCCAGGGCGGCGGCACCGCGCACACCGCCGCCGACGGGACCTACTCGCTCGTCCTGCCGGTGGGCAGCTACGACATCACCGTCGAAGCCTACGGCTACGCCACCAGCACCGCCTCCGGCGTGTCCCTCGCCGACGGCGACACCCTCACCAAGAACTTCGCCCTGGCCCCGGTCCCCAGCCGGACGGTCTCCGGCAAGGTCACCGACGGCTCCGGCCACGGCTGGCCGCTCTACGCCAGGATCACCGCGGACGGCGTCCCCGGCGGCCCGGTGTGGACCGACCCCCTCACCGGCTCCTTCGACCTGAAGCTGCCTCAGGGCCACGACTACACCCTGCACGTGGACAGCGCCTATCCCGGCTACACGTCGCCCACCAAGAAGATCACCGTCGGGGACTCCGACCAGAGTCTGAACGTCGCGGTCCCGGTCGACCCGTGGGGGGCCACCGCGCCCACCGGTTACTCGGTGCATGACGAAGGCACCACCGAGACGTTCGACTCGACCGACTCCGCCCCGAAGGACTGGAGCGTGGTCAACGCCGACGGGACGACCGGCGGCTGGGCCTTCGACGACCCGGGCTCACGCGGCAACACCACCGGCGGCGACGGCGGGTTCGCCGTCGTCGACAGCGACCACTACGGCAACGGCGCGCACCAGGACTCGCAACTGCTCAGCCCCGTGTACGACTTCACCGGCGACTCCGCACCCGAGATCTCCTTCGCCAACGACTACTGGGCCATCGGGGGCCAGAGCGCGGGCGTCGACGTGACCACCGACGGTGGTGCCACCTGGACCAGTCTCTGGTCCGCCACGGAGACCACCTTCGGCGCGCAGAAGGTCGAACTCCCGCTGACCGACTACGCCGGCAAGGCATCGGTCCAGCTACGCTTCCACTTCACCAGCTCGTTCGGCTGGTGGTGGAAGGTTGACAACGTTTTCGTCGGCGACCGCCACGTCACGGCCCTGCCCGGCGGTCTGCTTACCGGCACCGTGACGGATGCCAACACCTCCACGGGGCTGGTCGGCGCCACCGTGACGAACAAGGACGACGACAAGCAGAGCGCCGTCACCCTCGCCACTCCCGACGACCCCGCCCTGGGCGACGGCGTCTACGCCCTGTTCTCCTCCCTCGGCAGCCACGGCTTCACCGCGGCGAAGCCGCACTACACGGGCCTCGACAAGACGGTGAAGGTGGCGGCCGACAGCGCTGTCGGCGCGGACTTCGCACTCGGCGCCGGGCAGCTGACCCTGGACAAGACCTCGGTCACCGCGTCGGTCGGCTGGGGCGAGCAGACCACCGAGAGCCTGACCATCAAGAACACCGGCACGGCGGCCGCCACCGTCAAACTGGGGGAACAGCCCGGCGGGTTCAGCATCGAGTCCGCGGGCGGCGCCCCGCTGAAACTGGTCAAGGGCACCTACTCCCCGCTGTCGAGCAAGGCCGCCGCGACCGCCGCGGGCACCACCGCCAAGGTGGCTCCGGGAGCCGCCGGTGACGCCTGGCAGGCGGCCCCCGACCTGCCGGTCAAGCTGATGGACAACGCTGTCGCCACCAACGACGGGAAGGTCTACTCCGCCTTCGGCTTCAACGGCAGCGCCGACACCAAGGACATGTACGTCCTCGATCCGGTCGCCGGTACCTGGACCAAGCTGGCCGGCGCGGCGGACACCCGGGAGGATCCCGCCCACGGCTTCATCGACGGCAAGTTCTATGCCGTCGGCGGCTGGGGACCCGGCGGCGACCCCGACTCCAAGCTGGAGATCTACGACCCCGGAAGCGACACCTGGACCACCGGCGCCGCCTCGCCCAAGCCCTACGCCGGCTCCGGCAACGCCGTGCTCGACGGCAAGCTCTACGTGGTCGGCGGCTGCGGGGCAGAATCCTGCGGCAGCACGGACGTCACCGCCTACGACCCGGCCGCCGACACCTGGTCCACGGTGGCCGACTACCCGGAGTCGATCTCCTGGAGTTCCTGCGCCGGCATCGGCGGCAAGCTCTACTGCGCCGGCGGTCTGAACGGCAACAGCGAGGACAAGCACTCCTACGTCTACGACCCCGCCACCAACGCGTGGTCACAGGTCGCCGACCTGCCGATCACCCTCTGGGGCTCCGCCTACACCTCCGCCAACGGCCTGCTCGTCACCGCCAGTGGCGTCACCCAGAACAGCATCACCAACCAGGCCTTCGCCTTCGACCCGAAGGCCGGCACCTGGACCACCCTGCCCAACGCCGACACCGCCACCTACCGCGGCGGAGGTGCGCTCGGCTTCTTCAAGGTCGGTGGCGGCGTCGCGCTCGCAACCCCCGCAACGACGGTGGAGGTGCTGCCGGGCTACGACCAGGGAGAAACGGCCGACGTCAGCTGGCTGAGCGAGAGCGAACAGCAGCTCACCCTTCAGCCCGGCAAGAGCTCGAAGGTGACGATCACCCTGGACGCCTCCGTGGCCGAGGTGACCCAGCCGGGAGACTTCACCGCCCGGTTGTCCGTCAGCTCCGACACCCCGTACTCCGTGCCCAGTCTCCCTGTGGAGATGGACGTCGCCCCGCCCAAAACCTGGGGCAAGATCACCGGCACCGTGCTGGGGGTCACCGCGGACGGCGGCACTGCGCCGATCGCCGGGGCCACCGTCCAGATCGACACCTGGGCCACGAGCTACACGCTGACGACGGACACCCACGGCGGGTACGCCCTGTGGCTCGACGTCCGCAACAACCCGCTCACCGTCATCGTCGCCAAGGACGGCTTCCAGCCGACCGTCGCGACGGTGAAGATCAAGAAGAAGTCCACCGTCACCGAGAACTTCACCCTCAAGAGAAAGTAGAGAACGGCCGATAGCCGGGGTGGGACGCTCCCGAACAGGGGCGACCCACCCCGGCCTTCGGTACAGGGCCCGGCGCAAGGAGCGCGCTTCCGCGATGCGGTGCGCAGTCCTCAGCATGCCGCCGGGCGAACCGGACGGCGTCGACATCGCCATGGCGCTGATGATTCACCTGGACTCGGCGGCAATCGTCCAACTCGCCACGTCGAACCGCCTGCGGCCTGCATCTGCCGCCTCACCACCGATGACGTCATCGACGCGACGACGGCCATCCCCTGCGCCTGGGCCGAGAGCCTGCCGATATCCCGCCCCCTTGGACCTCGGTGGGCCACCGCCTACCTGTTCGGTGTCAGCACGCGCCGGGTCGAGAAGCTCGCCGCCTCCCTCGGGGGCACCCGATTCTGCCTGCCCGGTCCTTCAGGACCTGTTGTGCCTGGGCGTGCGTGAGCCCGGTGCAGTGGCGCAGCGCTTCGCATTACCGTCGTTGTAACCGTGCGGCACGTCTGTCCCTCACGCGCGCTGCCGACTCGGCACCGCGGGTACGAGAGCGGACAGCGCGGTACAGGAGCCGGCTCGACTGTCCATTTCCAGCGCCAAGGCTGAACCCTCAGCCAGATCGCGAGCAGGTTCGGCAAGATCTTTTGCTCACCAGTCCCGGTCGGCACAGGGCAGCGCGACGCCGGCGACCGACTTCGCTGTCCGGGAACCAGCAGGCACCACGAGGAGACAGGAGGCGACCCAGAGAAGGCCCTGCTCACACACCCTGGAAGCATCGTCGGTCCGGGGCACGCTGGGGACTTTCCGGGGACTTTCAAGTCTGTCCCGGAGACTCTCCGGGGACTTTCCGGCGAGGGCCCGGGCGTGAAGTTCGTCACCGCGCGGCCCGCCGACCCCCGCCGCCGAGGATGGCAGCCGATTGTTCCCCGCCGCTTACGGGCGCGGCCCGGCCCGGAATGTCGAGGCCGGCACGCTCCCTGTAGGAGTCAGTGGTCTCCATTGCGTTCTCAGTACCGTTCAGCGGTCGGCGATGCCTGGTGGCACGACCCACTCGGTGGGTTGGCCGGTGAGGGAGGCGATCATGTCGAAGTCGCCGTCGTAGTGGAGTACGGTCAGCCGGTTCAGCTCCGCTGTGGCGGCGATGAGAAGGTCGGGGAGTGACAGTGCCCGGTGGAAGCCTGCGTTGAGAGCGTGGCGCTGGACCTCCAGGGCGCGAGTGAAAGTGTGGTCGTCACTGTGCAGGTAGTCGAAGGCGCGCAGCCAGGTACTGATTCGCGTTGCCTCGGCGGTGTCCCGGGCCGAGTGGATCATCTCGTATTCGGTGGGTTGGCAGACTGAGAGCAAGTAGCGCTCGTGGAGGGGCTTGAGTACCTCTCTGACGCCGGGTTTTGTCCAGCGCGCCAGAGCGGACTTGTCGATCAGGTAGCGGTCCTGCATCAGGCGGCTCGGCCACCTTCGCGCTTAAGGGTTCCGTCGGCGTTCCGAGGGCCGGTGCTCTCGATGATCTCGCTGAAGTCGAAGTCGCCGGCGTCCATGGCGTCGAAGCCCTCCTGTCGTAGGTGCCGTTTGACGGCGTCCTCCATGGCGAGGCGTACGGCCTGGGCTTTTGTCTTGGTGCCGAAGATGCGCATGGCCTCGGCGACCATGGTCTCGTCGAGGTCGATTACTGTCCTCGCCATACTGGCCTCCTCGCGTGATCAGAACCACCAAATGATATCAGATTTGCATCAGAAGCGATATCGTATGGCGTGTGCCGGCGGGGTCCGTCATGTCGGTCGTGGAACCTGGTCGGCCTCGTCCTCCTCGCGGATGGGGACCGTCTTGAGTGTCGTGGGATCGAATGCGACGCCGTCGTCGATCTGCGATGGCCGCGACGCTGCGGATGATCTCGGTTTCCGTGTCTGGGAACGAGCGGCCGAGGATGTCGATGTCGCGGGTCATTCGACGTGCGCCGAACTGGGCGAGCAGCAGGCCGCCCTGAGGACGAAGTGCTCCCGGCCCAGGGGCGATGAGGCCGGGCGGTAGAGGAACCGTTCGAGGACGTACTCGACCATGACCTCGTCCGTGGACCGGCTGTTGCGGCGGGCCAGGTTGCGCAGATCGTTGTAGACGCGGCCTGCTGTGGTGCCGCGGGTGCGGTTGGCCATCAGGCGAGCACCGTCTCTACGGCGGGGCGGACGACGGAGAGAACGTCCAACTCGCCTGCGATGTGCTGGAGTTCGTCGACGCCGCCGGGTCTGCTCCGGCGCAGGTAGCGGCCGAGCGCGGACAGGGCGAGGGTCCGCCGAGACGGCTGCGGTGGCGCATCGCGTCGACGACGCTGCGGGCTGCGTTGTACATGGGGATGGTCTCTCCCGGGGCTGCTTCGAACCGTTCGATACCGAGGTCGAAGGTCTTCGCGGCGTACTGCGTCGCCACGGTCGGCGGGTAGGAAATCGTCGGGCGGCGTGTACCGCGCGGCACGGCGATGTGTACTGCTGCGGGGATGTCGTCGATCAGCTCATGCAGAGCCAGGACGGATTCACCGCATACGACGGCGCGAGGGGCCCGTGCGCACGCGGCCGGCAGATCCGCGTGCGCCGTCTCCGGGGCGTCTGCCCGGCGGTACACCCCACGGGACAGTTCGTCTATCCGCGCTTCTGTGACCAAGTGCGCCAGATCGCGGGGGGAGAGCAGGGCCTGACGCGCCTGCGCCGTCGTGAATGTGGGGGAGAGGCCGGCCAGCCGCTGTTCCAGACGTGAGTTTTCCGCAGCGTCGATGTGTCGATGTATCGAATGAGACCCCTCAGGCGGACTCAGGGGGTCGATTTGATGCGTCCAGTGGTGAGTGGGCGGCGCATCCGGTATTGATCACGTGCCGCGAAACTGCAGGTCAAGAGCTACTTTCATGGGGACTTTCCGGGGGCTTTCCGGGGACTTTCAAGCCTGTCCCAGGGACGTCCCGGGGACTTTCCGCCGCGTAAGCAGGGAAGGCCCCGACAGCGCCGAAAGACACGAACGCGCTGGTCAGGGCCCATTCCCCTAGCACTCGATGATGTTCACCGCGAGCCCCCCGCGCGCCGTCTCCTTGTACTTCACGCTCATGTCGGCGCCCGTGTCCTTCATGGTCTTGATGACCTTGTCCAGGGACACCTTGTGGGAGCCGTCGCCGCGCATGGCCATGCGGGCCGCGGTGACCGCCTTGACCGCGGCCATGCCGTTGCGTTCGATGCAGGGGATCTGGACCAGGCCGCCGACCGGGTCGCAGGTGAGGCCGAGGTTGTGCTCCATGCCGATCTCGGCCGCGTTCTCGACCTGTTCGGGCGAGCCGCCGAGGACCTCGGCGAGCGCGCCCGCCGCCATCGAGCAGGCCGAGCCGACCTCGCCCTGGCAGCCGACCTCGGCGCCGGAGATGGACGCGTTCTCCTTGAAGAGCATGCCGATCGCGCCGGCCGCGAGGAGGAAGCGGACCACGCCGTCCTCGTCGGCGCCCGGGACGAAGTTGATGTAGTAGTGCAGGACCGCCGGGATGATGCCCGCCGCGCCGTTCGTGGGGGCGGTGACCACCCGGCCGCCCGCCGCGTTCTCCTCGTTCACGGCCATCGCGTAGAGCGTGATCCACTCCATCGCGTGCGCCAGCGGGTCGCCCTCGGCGCGCAGTTGGCGCGCGGTCACGGCGGCCCGGCGCTTCACCCGGAGCCCGCCCGGCAGGATGCCCTCCCGGGACATGCCGCGGGAGACGCACGCCTGCATCACCCGCCAGATGTCCAGCAGGCCCGCGCGGATCTCCTCCTCGGTGCGCCAGGCCCGCTCGTTCTCCAGCATCAGCGCGGAGATCGACAGGCCCGTCTCCTTCGTCAGGCGCAGCAGCTCGTCGCCCGTGCGGAAGGGGTACTTCAGGACCGTGTCGTCGAGTTTGATGCGGTCCGCGCCGACCGCTTCCTCGTCGACGACGAAGCCGCCGCCGACCGAGTAGTACGTCTTGGAGAGGAGCTCGGCCCCGGACGCGTCGTAGGCCCAGAGGGTCATGCCGTTCGCGTGGTAGGGGAGCGCCTTGCGGCGGTGGAGCTTCAGGTCGTCGTCGAAGGAGAACGGGATCTCGTGCTCGCCGAGGAGGGACAGGCGGCGCGTGGCCTTGATCGCCTCGATGCGGTCGTCCGCGGTCTCCACGTCCACCGTGCGCGGCGAGGCGCCCTCCAGACCGAGCAGCACGGCCTTGGGGGTGCCGTGGCCGTGGCCGGTCGCGCCGAGGGAGCCGTACAGCTCGGAACGTATCGAGGCGACGGACTCCAGCAGGTCCTCGTTGCGCAGGCGGCGGGCGAACATCCGGGCCGCGCGCATCGGGCCGACGGTGTGGGAGCTCGACGGGCCGATGCCGATCGAGAACAGGTCGAAGACCGAGATGGCCACGGGAACTCCTCCAGAGAGGGCGGGGGCACACGCCGTCGGGTGCCCCCACCAGGGAACTACTTGTTCAGACCGGGGTAAAGCGGGTGCTTCGCCGTCAGCGCCTCGACCCGGGCCTTCATGGCCGCCGCGTCGTAGGACGGCTTCAGCGTCTCGGCGATCACGTCCGCGACCTCGGCGAAGTCCTCGGTCGTGAAGCCGCGGGTGGCCAGCGCCGGGGTGCCGATCCGCAGACCCGAGGTGACCATCGGCGGCCGCGGGTCGTTCGGGACGGCGTTGCGGTTGACCGTGATGCCGACCTCGTGGAGCCGGTCCTCGGCCTGCTGTCCGTCCAGCTCCGACGCACGCAGGTCGACGAGGATCAGGTGGACGTCCGTGCCGCCGGACAGGACGTTCACGCCGGCCTCGCGGGCGTCGGCGGCGGTGAGCCGTTCCGCCAGGATCCGCGCACCCTCCACCGTACGACGCTGGCGCTCCTTGAAGTCCTCCGAGGCGGCGACCTTGAAGGAGACCGCCTTCGCCGCGATCACGTGCTCCAGGGGACCGCCCTGGAAGCCCGGGAAGACGGACGAGTTCAGCTTCTTCGCGAAGGCCTGCTTGGCGAGGATGATCCCGCCGCGCGGTCCGCCGAGCGTCTTGTGGGTGGTGGAGGTGACCACGTCCGCGTAGGGGACCGGGTTCGGGTGCAGCCCCGCCGCGACCAGGCCGGCGAAGTGCGCCATGTCGACCCACAGGTAGGCCTCGACCTCGTCGGCGATCCGGCGGAACTCCGCGAAGTCCAGCTGCCGCGGGTACGCCGACCAGCCCGCGATGATCACCTTCGGGCGGTGCTCCTTGGCGAGCCGCTCCACCTCGGCCATGTCGACCAGACCGGAGTCGTCGACGTGGTAGGCGACCACGTCGAACTGCTTGCCGGAGAAGTTCAGCCGCATGCCGTGGGTCAGGTGGCCGCCGTGGGCGAGGTCCAGGCCCAGGATGGTGTCGCCGGGCTGGGCCAGCGCGAACAGGGCCGCCTGGTTGGCGGAGGCACCGGAGTGCGGCTGCACGTTGGCGTACTCGGCGCCGAACAGCTCCTTCACCCGGTCGATGGCGATCTGCTCGGTGACGTCGACGTGCTCGCAGCCGCCGTAGTAGCGGCGGCCCGGGTAGCCCTCG
Source organism: Streptomyces sp. NPDC013157 (assembly GCF_042899865.1). NCBI lineage: Bacteria > Bacillati > Actinomycetota > Actinomycetes > Kitasatosporales > Streptomycetaceae > Streptomyces > Streptomyces sp. NPDC013157. Next base: position 110,757 of record NZ_JBIBAK010000007.1, read on the forward strand.
GCGTACTTGTTGGTGAGGACCGAGCCCTGCGCCTCCATGACCGCCAGCGGAGCGAAGTTCTCCGAGGCGATCATCTCCAGGGTGGACTGCTGGCGCGCCAGCTCGGCGTCGACCGCGGCGGCTACCTCGGGGTCGAGCTCGTGCAGGGGCGTGTTCAGAACGGACATCTGTTTCTACGACTCCTAGGCCGGGGTCTGCGGCGGCTCTCAGCCGGCGGTGAAGGCGGTGTACTCGTCGGCGGAGAGCAGGTCGTCCGGCTCGTCCGTGACGCTCACCTTGAACAGCCAGCCGCCCTCGAAGGGGGCCGAGTTCACCAGGGACGGGTCGTCGACGACGTCCTCGTTGACCGCGGTGATCTCACCGGTGACCGGCGCGTACAGGTCGGACACCGACTTGGTCGACTCCAGCTCGCCGCAGGACTCGCCCGCGGTCACCGTGTCGCCGACCGCCGGGAGCTGGACGAAGACGACGTCACCGAGCGCGTTGGCCGCGTGCTCCGTGATGCCGACCGTCGCCACGCCGTCCTCGGCGGCCGTCAGCCACTCGTGCTCCTTGCTGTAACGCAGCTGCTGGGGGTTGCTCATGGCCTGAATTCTCCTGTACGCGGGGGAGTGCTGGTGAATGGGGGACTGCTGGGAACGCGCGTGACCAGCGGCGATGTGCGCCAGGTCACGCCCGGTGGCTGTTGCCGACGCCGGTTGGGGTGATCACTTCCGGCGCTTGTAGAACGGCAGCGGCACGACTTCGTACGGCTCGTGACTGCCCCGGATGTCCACGCCGACGCCTGCCGTGCCCGGCGCCGAGTGCGCGGCGTCGACGTACGCCATGGCGATCGGCTTGCCCAGGGTGGGGGAGGGGGCGCCCGAGGTGACCTCGCCGATCACCTCGCCGCCGGCGACCACCGGGTATCCGGCGCGGGGCACCCGGCGGCCTTCGGCGACCAGGCCGACGAGCACCCGCGGCGGGTTCTGCTCCGCTCGGGCGGCGGCCTCGGCGAGCGCCGCGCGCCCCACGAAGTCGCCCTCCTTCTCGAACTTCACCACCCGGCCGAGCCCGGCGTCGAAAGGGGTGAGCGAGGTGGTGAGCTCATGCCCGTACAGCGGCATGCCCGCCTCCAGCCGCAGCGTGTCCCGGCAGGAGAGACCGCACGGCACCAGGCCCACCGCGGAACCCGCCTTGGTCAGCGCCTGCCACAGCTCCACCGCGTGCTCCGGCTTCACGAACAGCTCGAAGCCGTCCTCGCCGGTGTAGCCGGTGCGTGCGATCAGCGCCGGGACGCCGGCGACGGTGCCGGGCAGCCCGGCGTAGTACTTCAGCCCGTCCAGGTCGGCGTCGGTGAGGGAGGCGAGGATGCCCGGGGACTCCGGGCCCTGGACGGCGATCAGCGCGTACGCGTCCCGGTCGTCGCGGACCTCGGCCTCGAAGCCGGCGGAGCGTTCCACGAGCGCGTCGAGGACGACCTGGGCGTTGGAGGCGTTGGCGACGACCATGTACTCGGCCTCGGCCAGCCGGTAGACGATCAGGTCGTCCAGGATGCCGCCGTCGGCCCGGCAGATCATGGTGTAGCGGGCCCGGCCCACGCCGACGGAGGCGATGTTGCCGACCAGGGCGTGGTTCAGCAGGGCGGCGGCCTGGGGGCCGGTCACGGTGATCTCGCCCATGTGGGAGAGGTCGAAGAGCCCGGCCCTGGTCCGTACGGCGACGTGCTCGTCGCGCTCGGAGCCGTAGCGCAGGGGCATGTCCCAGCCGGCGAAGTCGGTCATGGTCGCGCCGAGCGAGCGGTGCAGGGCATCGAGCGCGGTACGGCGGGGTGCGGCGGAATCGGTACTGCTCATCGGTCGGTCGTCTCCCGGAGGTCCCAAGGGCATGACAGGCGAGGGCTGTCCTCCCCATCTGTCATCGGAACCTGAGAGGTTCGCCCTGACCACGGATGTGACCACGGCTTGCACCTTGGGTGGAGCCACTGACACAGCGGCCCGCTTTTCAGATGTGCCTCGCCCGCGCGGTAACGGGGCCTGAGAGATTCAAGGGAGGGACTTGCTCCTTCGGCGCCCCAGCGAAGACGGCTGGGGACTCTCCCGCGCGGATTCAAGCGGCCGGTATGCAGTTGGCGCGGACATCATTGCACGCCGCCCGGGGCCGTGGCAGGCCGGACCTGGCCCTCCGTTCTGTGACGGGCCTGTGGCAGTACGCGAACGGAACCGCGAGACGCCGTGCATTACCTTCTCTTTACGTTAAGTGGGGAGAACCTTTCCTGAACCCCCAGGGAGGACGATCACGGTGACAAGGACCACGGCATACGCGACGACGACGGGCATCGCCGTGCCCCGGCAGCCGGCGGCCCCGGCCCGCGAGCGGTGCGGCGAGCTCCCCGCACCGGTCGTCCGCGACCTGCGCGACCGCGCCGGGCACAGCCCGCACGGCCTGCTCTTCGGCCCCCGTGACCTGGTCGTGGTCACGGGGCTGCCCGGCAGCGGCAAGTCCACCCTGATGCACCGCACCGTCCAGGGCATCCGCATCGACTCCCAGGACACCCGCGACCGCTGGGACGCCCGCCTGGCCCGCCTCCTGCCGTACGCCGTCTACCGCCCGCTGGTCCGCATCGCCCACTACGCCGGGCTGCGTCGGGCCCTCGGCACCGGCGAGGGCGTGGTCGTGCACGACTGCGGGACCCAGGCCTGGGTGCGCGACTGGCTGGCCCGGGAGGCCCGCCGCCGCGGCGGCACCCTGCACCTGCTGCTCCTCGACGTCACGCCGGGCACGGCACTGGACGGCCAGCGCGAACGCGGCCGGGGCGTCTCCCGGTACGCCTTCCTGCGCCACCGCCGGGCGGCCGGGCGGCTGCTGCGCGCGGCGGAGAAGGGGAGGCTGCCCGAGGGCGTCGGTTCGGCGGTCCTCCTCGACCGGGACGCGGCGGACGTACTGCGCCGGATCGCCTTCGCGGCCTGAATCGGCTGGTGGGGTGGCTTTGTCGGTGTCACCCGCTAGCCTTTCCAGCCTCAGCAGTGGTTTCCAGCAGGCGGTAGGCAGATGGACTTCCCGGCGGACATTCCCGCGGACTTCCCGGCACAGGCGCACCCCCACCCGCACGGCGGGTGGCCCGGCAACGAACTGGAGGAGGTCCTGTCGGCCTCCCTCGGCGTGCCCGCGGCGGCGGGCCGGCTCATCGAGGTACTGGGCCGGAGTTTCCTGTGGATCCCGCTGCCCGAGGGCGGCGGCCCGCACAGCGGCCCGCTGGACCTGCCCACAACGGAGATCGCGGGCCAGGTGTACGTGCCGGTCTTCAGCTCCGAGGAGCAGTTCCGCCTGGTGGCCGGCTCCCATCTGTCGTACACGATCGCCCCGGCGGTCGAGTTCGCCCGCGGGCTGCCCCCGCAGGTCGGCATCGCCGTGAACCCCGGGGGAGTCGTCGGGGTCCCGCTGCCGCCGGAGGCGGTCGCCCAGCTCTGCCGGACCGGCCGTACCGAACTGGACGGCCCCGCCTCCGGCGGCCGGGTCCGCCTCTTCGAACCGGACTGGCAGGACGACCCGATGGACTTCCTGGCCGCGGCGTCGGCGGAGTTCGCGGCGATCGGCGTCGTCGCCTCGGCCCGCCGCTGCCTCGCCGCGGTCGAGACGGCGGACCCGGTGATGTTCGTGGGCGTCGAACTCTCCCAGTGGGAGGGCGACGTGCGCGCCCTGCCCCTGGAGGCCCTGGGCAAGGCCCTGGGCCGGGTGCCGGTGAGGTGGCCGGTGAACCTGGTCCTGCTCGACGTGGCGGACGACCCGGTCGGCCACTGGATGCGGGAGAACGTGCGTCCCTTCTATCGATACGGCCACTAGAAACGCCCTCAGGGCAGCCAACCAAGGGGCGCGGGGAACTGCGCGACCAGCCACCACGAAGCCGCACCCGCGCACGGACAATCGGCCCCCGCCCCCTGGGCGCATAAGCTGTCTCCAAACGCGGGGCACCAGATGAAGGGGCGGTAACACGTGAGCGCCAGCGGCACCGCGGCGACCGGACAGGTCGAGCACATGCTGCGCCAGGTAACCCCCGGGCGCTACGACGCCTACGAGGCACTCCTCCGCGCCCTCGCCACGCCCTCCTCCGGCCAGATCTGGATGCTCCTCTGGCACGGCCAGGCCGGCTCCCCCGACGCCCAGTACGGGAACATGGAGGTCGAGGGTCACGGCTACGCCCCCTGTGTGACCTCGGCCCAGGAACTCTCCGCGAGCGGCTGGAACCGCTCGTACGAGGTGGTCGACGGCATCGACGTGGCCCGCACGCTCTACCCCGACCACTTCGGCCTCTGGCTCAACCCGCACGCCCCGGGCGGCGGCGTCGGCATCCCCTGGCTGGACCTGCGCCGCATCGCCACCGGCCTGGACCGCCAGCCGGCCGGCCCGCTCCGGCTCACCGAACCGGCCATCGAGATCCCGCAGTTCTACGCCCTGCTCACGCAGAACGCCCACCGCACCCCCGCGGTGCGCTCCCTGCGCCGCGCCTGGGTGCAGCCGGCCCTCGGGGCGCCGTACCTCGCGATCGGCCTGGACGTGTACGACACCTCGCCGCCGGCCGTGGACTCGGTGCGGGGGATGATGCAGCAGTCGATCGGGGCGGTGCCGGACGGGCTGCCGGTGTCGACGGTCGCGATGACCGACGAGTACGACCCGGTCGTGATGTGGATGCGGGCGACGGCACGGCCGTTCTACGACCGCGAAGCCCACGCGGCGCTGCCGCCGGCGCCGGCGACGGGGTACGGGTATCCACCGGCCCAGGGCGGTTACTGACGCGACGGGGCGCTCTCCCCTCGGGTCGGCCGAGGGGGTTCACAAGATTTACGTAACGAACACATTTCTCCGCGCGTAGATGACGCCGGAACGTTCCGTTCCGACCGAATTCGGCGTTATGTCCCAACTGGCCTGCGTCCGAGGGGCGTTACCCACTGTTCGGATAACGGAATCCCTCGGACTGCATCACGGTTGCGCATACTTTCTTCGCCAGATCTGGCGGGTGATCGCGACGACGCTGAAGACTCGCCAGTCAGACATGAGGTCGGTTTAAACCTCATGATCGAGCAAGTCGACAAAGCCGCAATCCGCGGCTGGCGTAGGCCGGTCACCGCCGGCGAGAGGGGTCGCTCACCGTGACCGCACCGATCGAGACCACCGGGGCGGCAGCCGAGGCACAGCCGGAGGCTGTGCTGGAGGGTGCCGGTAAGGGGCAGATCGAGGGTCGTTCCCTCGGGCAGATCGCCTGGACCCGGTTCAAGAAGGACAGGGTCGCCGTGGCCGGCGGCATCGTTGTCGTTCTGCTGATTCTCGTCGCGATCCTCGCCCGCCCCATCCAGGCCCTCTTCGGTCTCGACCCCAACGCCTTCCACCAGGAGCTGATCGACGCCAACACCTCGCTGCCCAACGGCGGCTGGGGCGGTATGAGCCTTGATCACCCGCTGGGCGTGGACCCGAAGTTCGGCCGTGACATCGCCACCCGCATCCTGGAGGGCTCCTGGGTGTCGCTGGTGGTCGCCTTCGGTTCGACGATCCTGTCCAACGTGATCGGCGCGATCATGGGCGTCGTCGCGGGCTACTACGGCGGCCGGGTCGACTCGGTCATCAGCCGCCTGATGGACACCTTCCTGGCCTTCCCCCTCCTGCTGTTCGCCATCGCCATCTCCGCCACCCTCCAGGGCGGCGCGTTCGGCCTGAACGGACTGCCGCTGCACCTGAGCGTGCTCATCTTCGTCATCGGCTTCTTCAACTGGCCCTACCTGGGCCGGATCGTGCGCGGCCAGACCCTGGCCCTGCGGGAGCGCGAGTTCGTCGACGCCTCCCGCGGCATGGGCGCCAAGGGCCCGTACATCCTGTTCCGCGAGCTGATGCCCAACCTGGTCGGCCCGATCATCGTCTACTCGACCCTGCTGATCCCGACCAACATCCTCTTCGAGGCGTCCCTCAGCTTCCTCGGCGTCGGCATCCAGCCCCCGCAGGCGTCCTGGGGCGGCATGCTCCGCGAAGCGGTGACGTACTACCAGGTCGATCCCGAGTACATGATCGTGCCCGGCCTTGCCATCTTCGTGACCGTGCTGGCGTTCAACCTGCTCGGTGACGGTCTCCGCGACGCTCTCGACCCGCGCAGCCGCTGACGCCTGCTGTCACCGAGAGCCCGAAAAGTTTCCGACAATGGAGGGGAACCCGCCCATCATGCGAAGGTCAGCGCTGGCCGCGATCGCGGCCATCGGCTCCGCCACCCTGCTGGTTGCAGGGTGCAGCAAGGCCGATGACAACAAGGACGGCAACGGCGGCGGTAGCTCCGCCGCGGCCAACGCCGCTACCAAGGGTGTCGTCAACGCGTCCGACAAGAAGGGCGGGACGGTCACCTACGAGCTGTCCGACGTCCCGGACTCGTTCGACCCCGGTAACACGTACTACGCCTACATGTACAACTTCAGCCGGCTGTACGCCCGCCCGCTGATGACGTTCGAGCCCGGCCCCGGTTCCAAGGGCAACACCCTGGTCCCGGACCTCGCCGCGAGCAAGGGCGTTCCGAGCGACGGCGGCAAGACCTGGACGTACAAGCTGCGTTCGGGTCTGAAGTACCAGGACGGCACGGCGATCACGTCCAAGGATGTCAAGTACGCCGTCGAGCGCTCCAACTTCGCGCGTGACGTGCTCTCCCTCGGCCCGAACTACTTCCAGCAGTTCCTGGTCGGCGGCGACAAGTACAAGGGTCCCTACAAGGACAAGAGCGCCAAGGGCCTCGCGTCCATCGAGACCCCGGACGACACCACGATCGTCTTCCACCTGAAGCAGGCCTTCCAGGAGTTCGACTACCTGGTCTCGGCCCCGCAGACGGCCCCGGTCCCGCAGGCCAAGGACAACGGCGTCGACTACGTCAAGAACATCGTGTCCTCCGGCTCGTACCAGTTCCAGAGCTACCAGGACGGCAAGCAGGCCGTGCTGGTCCGCAACAAGAACTGGGACCCGAAGACCGACCCGCTGCGCAAGCAGCTGCCGGACAAGATCGTCGTCAACCTGAAGGTCAACGCCGAGACGATCGACAAGGACGTCCAGGCCGGCGACGCGATCGACCTCGGCGGCACGGGTGTCCAGGCCGCCACGCAGGCCCAGGTGCTCACCGACGCCAGCAAGAAGGCCAACACGGACAACACCTACGGTGGCCGTCTGGTCTACATGGCGATCAACACCAAGCTGAAGCCGTTCGACAACGTCGCCTGCCGCAAGGCCGTCGAGTACGCGATCGACAAGGTCTCGGTGCAGACCGCCGAGGGCGGCCCGATCCGCGGTGACGTCGCCACCACGGTGCTGCCGCCGGACATCCCGGGCTACTCGAAGGCGGACGTCTACGCCACCACCGGCAACAAGGGCGACGTGGCCAAGGCCAAGGAGCAGCTGAAGGCCTGCGGCAAGACGTCGATCAACACCAACATCACGGCCCGTTCGGACCGCCCGCAGGAGATCGACGCCGCCACGGCGATCATCAACTCGCTGAAGAAGGTCGGCATCAACGCCACCCTCAAGCAGTACCCCTCGGGCAAGTACTTCACCGACTACGCCGGTGTCCCGAACTTCGACAACAAGCAGAACGTCGGCCTGATGATGATGCAGTGGGGTGCCGACTGGCCGTCCGGCTACGGCTTCCTGCAGCAGATCCTGAACGGCCAGGCGATCAGCCAGTCCGGTAACACCAACCTGTCGCAGTACGACAACAAGACGGTCAACGGTCTGCTGGAGAAGGCGATCGGCACGCAGGACGACGCCGAGCGCAACAGCATCTACACGCAGATCGACAAGCAGACCATGGACGACGCCGCCCTGGTGCCGCTGACCTACTTCAAGGTCCTGCTGGCCCGCCCGACCACCTTCACCAACCTGGTCTCCACGGCGGCCTTCAGCGGCCAGTACGACTACCTCAACATCGGCGTCGCGTCGAAGTAGCAGCCCCGGAAGGCAGGTGAAGGCATTGGTGCCCGCGGGTCTCACGGCCCGCGGGCGCCAGCGCCGATCCCCGTGATCTCGTACATCCTCCGTCGGACGCTCGCAGCGGTGATCCTGCTGCTGGTCGTCTCCGCGGTCACCTTCGCCATCTTCTTCGTGCTGCCACGGCTGGCCGGGCAGACCGCCGACCAGTTGGCACAGCAGTACATCGGCAAGAGCCCGTCGAAGGCGGACATCGCCGCGGTCAAGCACAACCTCGGTCTGGACCAGCCCGTCTACGTCCAGTACTGGCACTTCATCAAGGGGATCGTCTCCGGCGCCACCTATGATCTGGGCCCCTCCACGGTGCACTGCGACGCACCGTGCTTCGGCTACTCCTTCAAGACCCACCAGGCGGTCTGGCCGCAGCTGACCTCCCGGATGCCGGTGACCCTGTCGCTGGCCCTCGGCGCGGCCGTGCTCTGGCTGGTCTCCGGCGTGGCGATCGGTGTGATCTCCGCGCTGAAGCCCCGCTCCTTCTTCGACCGCACCTTCATGGGTGTGGCCCTCGCCGGCGTCTCCCTGCCGATGTTCTTCACGGGCAACCTGGCGATCCTGCTCTTCACCTACCAGTGGCCGATCTTCGGCCGAACGTACGTCCCGCTCACCGAGAACCCGGCGCAATGGGCCAACACCCTGATCCCCGCCTGGTGCTCGCTCGCTCTCCTGTACTCGGCCATCTACGCGCGGCTCACCCGCTCGGGCATGCTGGAGACGATGAACGAGGACTACATCCGCACGGCCCGCGCCAAGGGCCTGCGCGAGCGCAAGGTCGTCGTCCGGCACGGACTGCGCGCCGCGCTCACCCCGATCATCACCGTCTTCGGCATGGACCTCGGTCTGCTGCTCGGCGGCGCGGTGATCACCGAGACCGTGTTCTCGCTGCACGGCATCGGCCAGTACGCGGTGCAGGCCATCGACGACAACGACCTGCCCCCGATCCTCGGCGTGACCCTGCTCGCCGCCTTCTTCGTCGTGATCGCAAATCTCCTGGTGGATCTGCTCTACGCGGCCGCCGACCCGCGGGTGAGGCTCTCGTGACCGAACTCTCCAAGACCGGCGCCGCCGTGGGCGAGCCCACGCCGGCCGCCCCGTCCGACGCCTTCCTCGAAGTCCGCGACCTCAAGGTGCACTTCCCGACCGACGACGGCATCGTCAAGTCGGTCGACGGCCTCAGCTTCTCGCTGGAGAAGGGCAAGACCCTCTCCATCGTCGGCGAGTCCGGCTCCGGCAAGTCCGTCACCTCGCTCGCCATCATGGGCCTGCACCGGCTCGGCGCCCGCGGCAAGAACGTCCGGATGTCCGGCGAGATCTGGCTCGGCGGCAAGGAGCTGGTGAACGCGTCCCCGGACGAGGTGCGCCGGCTCCGCGGCCGCGAGATGTCGATGATCTTCCAGGACCCGCTGTCCGCGATGCACCCGTACTACAAGGTCGGCGACCAGATCGTCGAGGCGTACCGGGTGCACCACAACGTCAGCAAGAAGGTCGCCCGTACCCGCGCCATCGAGATGCTCGACCGGGTCGGCATCCCCGAGCCCGCCAAGCGCGTCGACGGCTACCCGCACGAGTTCTCCGGCGGTATGCGCCAGCGCGCCATGATCGCCATGGCCCTGGTCAACAACCCCGAGCTGCTCATCGCGGACGAGCCGACCACCGCGCTCGACGTCACCGTCCAGGCGCAGATCCTCGACCTGATCCGCGACCTCCAGAAGGAGTTCGGCTCCGCGGTCATCCTCATCACCCACGACCTGGGTGTGGTGGCCGAGATCGCCGACGACGTCCTGGTGATGTACGGCGGCCGGTGCGTGGAGCGCGGCCCGGTCGACGAGATCTTCGAGAAGCCGCAGCACCCCTACACCTGGGGCCTGCTGGGCTCGATGCCGCGCATCGACCGGGAGACCTCCGACCGGCTCATCCCGGTCAAGGGCCAGCCGCCGAGCCTCATCAACGTCCCCTCGGGCTGCGCCTTCCACCCGCGCTGCCCGTACGCGGACCTCCCCAAGGGGAACGTCACCCGCACGGTCCGCCCCGAGCTGGAGCTGGTCGACGGCGGCCACTGGTCCGCCTGCCACCTCTCGGCCGAGGACCGCACGCGGATCTGGACCGAAGAGATTGCGCCGAAGCTGTGAGCGACACGAAGAAGACCGATGACGCCGTCATCCCGCAGCAGGCGTCGGCTCCCGAGAAGGCCTCCGGAGACCGGGAGGTGCTGCTGAAGGTCGAGGGCCTGCAGAAGCACTTCCCGATCAAGAAGGGCATCCTGCAGCGTCAGGTCGGCGCGGTGAAGGCCGTCGACGGCATCGACTTCGAGGTGCGCAAGGGCGAGACCCTGGGCGTGGTCGGCGAGTCGGGCTGCGGCAAGTCGACCATGGGCCGGGTCATCACCCGGCTCCAGGACCCGACCGGCGGCAAGGTCACCTTCGAGGGCCAGGACATCACGCACCTGTCCACCGCGAAGATGCGCCCGCTGCGCCGCGACATCCAGATGATCTTCCAGGACCCGTACGGCTCCCTGAACCCCCGGCACACCATCGGCTCGATCGTCTCCGCGCCGTTCCGGCTGCAGGGCGTCGAGCCGGAGGGCGGGGTCAAGAAGGAGGTCCAGCGCCTCCTGGAGCTGGTGGGCCTGAGCCCCGAGCACTACAACCGCTACCCGCACGAGTTCTCCGGCGGCCAGCGCCAGCGCATCGGCATCGCCCGCGCGCTCGCCCTGAAGCCGAAGCTGGTGGTGGCCGACGAGCCCGTCTCCGCCCTGGACGTGTCCATCCAGGCGCAGGTCGTCAACCTCATGGACGACCTCCAGGAGGAGCTGGGCCTGACCTATGTGATCATCGCCCACGACCTCTCCGTGGTCCGGCACGTCTCGGACCGGGTCGCGGTGATGTACCTCGGCAAGATCGTCGAACTCGCCGACAGCACCAAGCTGTACGAGTCGCCGATGCACCCGTACACCAAGGCGCTGATGTCGGCGGTGCCGGTCCCGGACCCGAAGCGGCGCGGGCAGAAGAGCGAGCGCATCCTGCTCCGCGGTGACGTGCCGTCGCCGATCGCCCCGCCGTCCGGGTGCCGCTTCCACACCCGGTGCTGGAAGGCGACGGAGATCTGCAAGACGACGGAGCCGCCGCTCCTCGAACTCCGTCCGGGCCAGCGGGTGGCGTGCCACCACCCCGAGAACTTCGCCGACCAGGCCCCGCAGGACACCGTTCTGCTGACGGCGGCGAAGGAGGCCTCGGAGCTGGTGGGCGAGGCGGTCCTGGAGGAGTCGGCGGAGCCGGCCGCGACCACGGAGGCCGCGACCACGGAGGCCGCGACCACCGAGCCGGCCGCGACCACGGACGCTCCCGAAGCCGAAGCCGAAGCCGAAGCCGAAGCCGAAGCAGCCGAGGAGCCGGTGGCCGACGAGCCGGTGGCCGACGAGGCTGCCCCCGAGGACGCGGAGAAGTCCGCGGCCGGTGAGGCCACAGCCGATGCACAGACGTCACAGGAGTCAACCGACAAGTAGCGCATGACACAACTGGGCAAAGTCATGTACATGCCTTAACGGGAGAGCGCAGAGTCGACCGTGTCCGTCCAACTGACCGGCACGCTCGAAAGGGACGACTCATGCGCCTCTCCCGTTCGGCACGTCTGGCGGCCGCCCACCCGTCGCCCGCCACCACCCTCAAGCGACGCGCTACGCGCGGAAGCGCCCTTTTAACCGCGGCGGCCGCCTCCTTCGTCATAGCCGCCGCCCCTGCCCCCACCCCGGGCGCCGACGGCATCGGCGACCCCTACTTCCCCCAGCTCGGCAACGGCGGCTTCGACGCCCGCCACTACGACCTCGACGTGGCCTACGCCCCGGACACCGGCCGCCTGGACGGCCGTACCACCCTCACCGCCCGCGCCACCCAGAACCTCTCCGCCTTCGATCTCGACCTCCAGAAGCTGGAGGTCACGAAGGTCGAAGTGAACGGCAGACGCGCCGGGTTCACGCGCACCGGCGACGAGATCACCGTCACCCCGCGGGACGCGCTCCGCAAGGGCCGTGACTTCACGGTCTCCGTCACCTACGGCGGGGTCCCCGAACCCCTCAACGGGCCCATCGTCTTCGGCTCCGACTACGGCTGGATGAAGACCCCCGACGGCGTCTTCGTCGCCTGTGAGCCCAACGCGGCCTCCACCTGGTTCCCGTCCAGCGACCACCCCTCGGACAAGGCCACCTACGACATCCGCATCAAGGCCCCCGCGGGCCTGACCGGGGTCTCCAACGGCCGGCTGGTCTCGACGTACGACAAGGGCGGCTCGACGTACACCCACTGGCACGAAGGCAGGCCGATGGCGACCTACCTCGCCACCGCGACCATCGGGAAGTTCGACGTGCGGACGGGGAAGACCCCCTCCGGGATCCCCATCTACGTCGCCATCGACCCGGTCCTCGCGAACAGCAACAGCGTCGACGTGTACGCCGTCACCGCGGCCGCCACCGACTACTGGTCGCAGCTCTTCGGGCCGTATCCCTTCGAGGAGACCGGGGCCATCGTCGACGACATGCCCGAGGCCGGGTTCTCGCTGGAGGTGCAGAGCAAGCCGGCCTACTCGGCGGTGCGCAGCGAGACGACGATCGTGCACGAGCTGGCCCACCAGTGGTTCGGGAACTCGGTGAGCGTGGCGCAGTGGAAGGACGTCTGGCTCAACGAGGGCTTCGCCACGTACGCCCAGTGGCTGTGGGCGGAGCACCAGGGCACCAGGTCCGCCCACGACTCGTTCCTCGCCGCCTACAACTCCCGGGCCGCCGACAACCCCTTCTGGCAGACCGTCGTCGCCGACCCGCAGCGCGACACCATGTTCGCCTCGGCCGTCTACCAGCGCGGCGCGATGACCCTCCAGATGCTGCGCGAACGCATCGGCGACACGGCGTTCTTCAAGCTGCTCCCGGCCTGGACGAAGCTGCACCGCTACGGCAACGCCGACACCGCCGACTTCGTCCGCCTCGCGGAGAAGGTCAGCGGGCAGCAGCTGGACGACCTGTTCCAGACCTGGCTGTTCACCACAGGGAAACCCGCCCTGTAGACCTGGGTTTGTAAGGTTCATGCACCCTGACAGGTCACAATGTCAGGGTGCAGCTCCAGCAACTCTTCTCTCCCTCCGTCCAGCACACGCTCGACGTCATCGGCATCTTCGTGTTCGCCATCTCCGGCGCGCTGCTGGCCGTCCGCAAGAACTTCGACGTCTTCGGCATCGGAGTGATGGCCGAGGTCACCGCGCTGGGCGGGGGGATCTTCCGGGACGTGATCATCGGGGCCGTGCCCCCTGCCGCCTTCACGGACCTCGGGTACTTCATGACCCCGCTCATCGCCGCCCTGGTGGTGTTCTTCCTGCACCCGCACGTCGAGCGGATCCAGTCGGCGGTCCTGGTCTTCGACGCGGCCGGCCTCGGCCTGTTCGCCGTCAGCGGCACGACGAAGGCGTACTCCTACGGCCTCAACCTCACCGCCTCCGCCGCCCTGGGGCTCGCCACCGCGGTCGGCGGTGGCGTGCTCCGGGACGTGCTCGCCAACGAGGTTCCCTCGCTGCTGCGCTGGGACCGCGACCTGTACGCGGTCCCGGCGATCGTCGGGGCGACGACGGTGGTGCTGTGCATCCGCTACGACGCGCTGAACCCGTTCACCAGCGGGCTCGCCGTCGTCACCGCTTTCGTACTGCGCCTGCTCGCGATGCGGTACCACTGGCGAGCGCCGCGTGCGTGGAACCGGCGCTCGACGGTTCGAGAGGAGTAGTGGAGCGGCCCCCGACGTGGCTCTGGCCCATGTTCACCGTGAGCCACTCGAACACGGTCGTCACCTGGGGCCGCCACAGCGCCATGTTGTGGCCGCCGTCGCTGCGCGGCAGGTACACCACGTGCACGGTGGTCGGCGCCTTGGCGATCTGTTCGAGCGCCACCCCGGCCTGGTAGCCGTCGCCGGACTCGCCGGAGAGGTAGAGGGCGATCCGGGGCGGGCTGACCGCCTTCCGCAGCAGCAGGTAGGGGTTGTTCTGCTCGCGCAGGGTCACGCTCTGCGCGGCGAGCGAGTTGCGCTCGCCGATCGGGTCGTTGTAGCCGGACAGGCTGACCGCGGCCCGGTAGCGGTCCGGGTGGGCGACGGCCAGCTTGACCGCGCAGTGCGCGCCGGCCGAGTAGCCGGCGGTGGCCCAGTTCGCCGGGGCGGCGGCGGCCCGGAAGTTGTCGGTCACCATCTTCGGGACGTCGATGCTCAGCCAGCTGTCGGCGTTGACCGTGCCCGGGATGTTGGCGCAGCCGGTGTCCACGCCGGCCAGCAGATTGGTGCGCGGCGCGACCAGGATGAAGGGCGCGACCCTGCCGCTCCTCATCAGCGGTTCCAGCTGGGCGGTCACCTTCATCGAGCCGAACCAGGCCTTGGCCGAGCCGGGGTAGCCCGGCAGCAGCTCCACGACCGGGAACTTGTGGTTCCGGTACTTCGGCTCGTTGTACTGGGGTGGCAGCCACACGTAGACCTCGGCGTTCACCCCGGAGATCCGGCCCTTGAGCTGGGTGACCCGCACTCCGCGCATGCCCGGTCCGCTGGCCGCGGTGAAGGACTGCTTCACCTTGGGCAGCGTTTTCAGCGCTATGCCGCCGGTACCGTCCTGGCCGAGGTTCGCGGCCTGCTGGACGTGGTTGCCGGTACCGAGGAGGTCGGCCCAGTTGTCGTACAGGTTGTTCTCGTTGTTGACCAGCACGAAGATCAGCGTCACCGCCGTGGCCTGGGCGAACAGCAGCATCAGGACCCGGGCCGTGGTACGCACGACCTTGGGGCCCCGCATCCGCGACCACAGGAAGAGCGGCAGTATGAGGGCGACCACCGACAGGACGATGGACGTGTAGAGGAACGGAGTCCCGGTGAGGCTCATGTCCCCATAGAGGGGAATCACGGGCCCCGGGTTACGGACGTGTCCGGACACTTACCTAGAAATTGCCGGAACCTCACTCGGTGGAGGGATCCCTTACCGGACGGCACGCTGGTGCGTGGATCACAAAAGCTACCGCTTAGTAATCACTTCTTGTACTGTTCAGGCATGCCAGAAGCAGCATCAACGCGGGCCGTGATCGGTGACAGCGAGTTCGACCGCGACACCGCGGTCATCCGGCGAGCTCCCGGCGTCTACGACATCGACCTCTCGGCCGGCTGGACCATCATCAGTGCCGTGAACGGCGGCTATCTCCTTGCCGTGCTCGGCCGGGCGCTCGCGGACACGCTCCCGCACCCGGACCCGTTCACCGTCTCGGCGCACTACCTGACCGCGTCCCAGCCGGGCCCGGCCGTGATCCGCACGGACACCGTCCGCACCGGCCGCACCCTCTCCACCGGCCAGGCCTCGCTCTTCCAGTACGACGACGAGGGCAACGAGGTCGAACGCATCCGCGTCCTCGCCGCCTACGGCGACCTCGCCACCCTCCCCGACGACGTCCGTACGACGGCGACCCCGCCCGCCTTTCCGCCCATGGAGCACTGCTTCGGCCCGGAGGACGGTCCGGCGCCGGTCGACGGCAGCTCCGCCATCACCGAGCGCCTGATGCTCAAGCTGGACCCGGCCACCCTCGGCTGGGCTCTCGGCGCGCCCTCCGGCAAGGGCGAGATGCGCTCCTGGTTCGGCCTCGCGGACGGCCGTGACGCGGACCCGCTCTCCCTCCTCCTGGCGGTGGACGCGCTGCCGCCCACCGCGTTCGAGATCGGCCTCAAGGGCTGGGTCCCCACGGTCGAACTCACCGTCCACGTCCGCCACCGCCCCGCCCCGGGCCCGCTGCGCGTCTCCATCACCACCCGCAACCTGGCCGGCGGCTTCCTCGAGGAGGACGCGGAGGTCTGGGACACCGAGGACCGCCTGGTGGCCCAGTCCCGCCAGCTGGCCCGGGTCCGGCTCGGCTGAGCCCGGCCCCGGACCGGCGTGTCACCGTTTCGACAGCGGGTACCTCGTTCTGTCACGGGCGTGTACCAGCGAGTAGGTGCGGCCTCAGCGTGAACTGCCAGGTCAGCGCTGCCTCTTGGGAAGCGCTTTACCTCGTTGACAGGCGGCGAACAGTGCGGGCCCAAGAAGGCCTTAAGCGCCGTTGATTGAGTGCCACTCCTCAGGACTCCCTCATCCTCAATGGAGTTGTCTCTCATGAAGCGTGTACGTCTCGTCCCCGCCGTGGCTCTGCTCGCGCTGTCCCCGCTGCTGCTGACCGCGTGCGGCGGTTCGGGCGACTCGTCGTCCTCCGGCAGCGGCAACTCCGGTCAGTCGCAGTCCTGTCAGGCTCCGTCCGGCATGCCCACCGGCAACGCCTCGGGCAGGCCCAGCGGCGCCCCGACCGGCAACTCCACCGCCAAGCCGACCGGTACCCCCACCGGCATGCCGAGCGGTGCGCCGGGCGGCGGCCAGGGCGGCCCCGGCGGCGGCATGGGCGGCTGCGGCGGTGGTCAGGGCGGCCCCGGTGCCGGCGGCGCGGCTCCCAGCGGCGCGCCGACCGCGCAGGCGACGAAGAGCTGACCGCAGGGGTCGTACGACAGGGGCGGCGCGTCCGGCGGACGGACGCGCCGCCCCTGTGCGTCACGGCTCCTGGTCCAGCCAGTGCTGCCGGCCGAGGCTGATCAGCCGCAGCTGCCGGGTGGCGACCTGGACGACGCGCTGCCGCTGCGCCTCCGAGGGCTCCGGGCACTCCGGCGACTCCGCGGACTCCGGCGACTCCGCGGACTCCAAGGTCTCCAGGAAGAGGGAGGCGGTGATGAGCATCTGGTCCACGTAGAGGTGGGCGAGCATCAGCAGGTCGTCGTCGTTCCACCCCTCGGCCTCGGGGTCCTTGGCCAGCTCGGTCTTGACCTCCTCGGCGAACCGGGCGAGCTGGGCCCGTATCGCCTCCCGCACCGGCTGTACCCCGCCGTGCCGCTCCCGGGCGATGAACCGGACGTGCGCCGGGTGCGCGGCCACGTGGTCGGCGATCAGCTGCACGGCCCGGGTGATGCGCTCCGCGCCGGCCGTCGCGACCGTGGTGCGGACCATCGGATGCAGGCTGCCCAGCGCCTCGTCGACGAGGGCGACGCCGAGGTCGGCGGTGGAGCGGAAGTGCCGGTAGAAGGCGGTCGGGGCGACGCCCACGGCCCGGGTGACCTCGCGCAGTCCCAGGCTGCTCAGGCTCTGCTCCTCCAGCAGGGCGAGCGCCGCGTCCAGGAAGGCCTGGCGGGTCTTCTGCTTCTGGGCCTGTCGGATGCCGAGGGTGTGACTCATGTCATCCAGTTAACAACTGTTCTCCGGAATTGAAAAGCCGTGCGAGTTGCTAGACTCGAAGTCAGTGAACAACTGTTACTACAACCGTTCACCCAAATGTAACGGAGGGGGATCGACCCCATGCTGTTCCTCGTCGCCGCACTCATGCTGCTCGGCGTGGTGCTGGGCACCGTGGCCCACGCGCCGCTCGACGTCACCGCAGGACTCGCCGCCGTGATCGTCGTCTGGCTGGCCGGCTTCGCAGCCCGCGAGCGCCTCGCCCGCCGCCGCCACACCCCGACCAACTGACCTTCCGTCCCCGCTCGCTTGAGGAGCTGAGCATGATGCAACTCACCGCCCCGGCCAACCCCCGCCCCGAGACCCGCACCGGCACCCGCGACGCCGACGGCATGGCCGTCGCCTCCTTCATCCTCGGTCTCCTCGGCCTCCTGGTCCTGAACCTGTTCCTGGGCCCGATCGCGATCATCCTGGCCCTGGTCTCCCTGTGGCGCCGCACCGCCCGCAAGGGCCGCGCGTACCTGGGCCTGGCCCTGGGTGTCGCCGACCTCGCGGTCCTGGCGATCGCGGTGGAGGCGTCGAACACGATCTCCTGGAGCCTGTAGACGTGATCTCTGAAGCGCCGTTCGCGGGGGCGCCCCTTCAGGGGCGCGGGGAACTGCGCGACCGGCCAGGAACCACCGGCACCCGCACACCGGCACAGGCCACCTACGGCGGCTAGGCGACCCTTACCCCGCCCCCCGTAGAATCGACCCACCATGGCCTACCTCGACCACGCAGCCACGACCCCGATGCTCCCGGAAGCGGTGGAAGCACTCACCGCCGCCCTCCGCGTCACCGGCAACGCGTCCTCCCTGCACGCCTCCGGCCGCAAGGCCCGCCGCACGGTCGAGGAATCCAGGGAGACCCTCGCGGAAGCGCTCGGCGCCCGCCCCAGCGAGGTCGTCTTCACCTCCGGCGGCACCGAGGCCGACAACCTCGCGGTCAAGGGCCTCTACTGGTCCCGCCGCGACGCCGACCCGGCCCGCACCCGGGTGCTCGCCAGCCCCGTCGAACATCACGCGGTCCTGGACGCCGTCCACTGGCTCGGCGAACACGAGGGCGCGACGGTGGAGTACCTCCCCGTCGACACCTACGGCCGGGTCCACCCCGAGGCGCTGCGCGAGGCGATCGAGCGCAACCCGGACGACGTGGCCCTCGCCACCGTCATGTGGGCCAACAACGAGATCGGCACGGTCCTGCCGGTCCGCGAACTAGCCGCCGTGACCAACGGGTTCGGCATCCCGCTGCACGCCGACGCGGTCCAGGCCTTCGGCCAGGTGCCGGTGGACTTCGGCTCCTCCGGCCTCGCCGCGATGACCGTCTCCGGCCACAAGGTCGGTGGCCCGTACGGCATCGGTGCCCTGCTCCTCGGCCGTGAGCACACCCCCGTGCCGGTCCTGCACGGCGGCGGCCAGGAGCGGCACGTCCGCTCCGGCACCCTCGACGTCCCGGCGATCGCCTCGTTCGCGGTGGCGGGGCGGCTCGCCGCCGAGCGCCGCGAGTGGTTCGCCCGGGAGATCGGCGCCCTGCGCGACGCGCTGATCGACGCCGTCCGTACGGCCGTACCGAACGCGATCCTGGGCGGCGACCCGGTGGACCGCCTGCCCGCCAACGCGCACTTCACCTTCCCCGGCTGCGAGGGCGACTCGCTGCTCCTGCTGCTGGACGCCCAGGGCATCGAGTGCTCGACGGGCTCCGCGTGCACCGCCGGGGTCGCCCAGCCGAGCCATGTCCTGCTGGCCACCGGCACCGACCCGGACCTGGCCCGCGGCACCCTGCGCTTCTCGCTCGGCCACACCTCCACCCAGGCCGACGTCGAGGCGGTCGCGAAGGCGATCGGACCGGCGGTGGAGCGGGCGCGGGCCGCCGGACTGTCGTAGCGGACGGCTCCCCGCAGCCCTCCCCGACACGCGGAGTTGGTCCCAACTGCGGTCCATCATGCGCAACTTGACGGGTTCTTCCGCAGCGACCCCACGGTGCGCGGCCATGGCTGACCTCAGCTCGGTCCGTAGGTTCTGCTGACATGACGGACAATGCCTCTGGCTCCGGGCAGACCCCCGAGCCCCTTTCCTCCGACGACTCCGCCACCGAGGCAGGCGGCCGCCACCGGATGGACAACACCATGAAACGGCGGCGCGTGCTGATCGGCGGCGCCACCATGGCCGCGGCCGGCGGGCTGATGGCCGCGGGCCTCGCCTCCGCCGACACGACCACCTCGGAGACCGGCTCCGACGCCTCCACCACCGCCACCGGCGACGCCTCCTCCGGCGTCTGCAGCCTCATCGCCGAGGTCACCGAGGGCCCCTACTCGCTCACGGGTGCGCTGGTGCGCGAGGACGTCCGCGAGGACAAGGAGGGTGTCGAGGTCCAGTACACCTTCACCGACGCGAACGGCTGCCGCCGGCACTTCCACTGCCGGCGGCAGCCTGCTCAGGAGGCCCGGGCGGCGGCTAGCTGTCCGTGACCATGAGGGACGCCATCATGCCCTCGTCTTCGTGCTGCAGCAGATGGCAGTGGAGCATGTACATGTACGTGTCGTCGGAGAAGTCCGTGAACTCCATGGCGATCTCGATGGAGCCGCCGCCGACCACCTCGTAGGTGTCGTACCAGCCGAGCTGGACGCCGGTCGGATCCGCTCCGTTGATGGAGATCAACTGGTAGGGCACGTCGTGCAGATGGAACGAGTGCTCCAGCTGTGTGCTGTTCTTGATCGTCCAGATCTCCTTGGACCCCAGCGTGGTGCTGATCATGGCCATCGAGGACATGCTCGTCCCCGCGGAGCCGTTGATCAGCATGGTGCCGCCGTTGTTGCCGAGGGTGATCGTGCGGGCGGTGAAGTCACTGGTGTCGTACCGGTCGATGGTCCGCAGCGAGGTGGGCAGGTCGTCCGGCGAGTCGGTGCCGCTCGCGGTGACGGCCAGGAAGTCGTACGTGCCGCTGCCGCCGCGGATCCAGCCGGTGGTGATGACCGCCTGGAGGGTGACGTCGTCCGACATATCCATGACCATCTCGGCGCGGGCGCCGGCCACCAGCCGGATCGTGGTCACGTCCGCCGCCTCGGCCAGGTAGCCCTGGTCGCTGGCGATCTGCGTCATCGTGCCGCCGTCGCTGCGCTGGATGACGATGATGTCCGACGGTGAGGCGTTGAGCAGCCGGAACCGGGTCCGGGTCTTGGTCGCGGTGAAGGTGAGGGTGGTGTCGTCGACGTTGGTGCCGTTGACCAGCAGCGGGAACTGCGTGGCGGCCAGATAGCCGGTGACGTCGTACTTGATGTCGCCGGCGTCGTCCACGGCCAGGGACTGGAAGATCAGCGGGATGTCGTCCGTGCCGTAGGTGGTGGGCAGCGCGGCGCTGGTGGTGTTGTCGCTGTCGTCGACGATGATCATGCCGGCCAGGCCGTGCACCGCCTGCTTCGCCGTGGTGCCCAGCGCGTGCGGGTGGTACCAGAGCGTCATCGGCTCGTCCTTGACCGTGAAGGTCGGCGACCAGGTGTCCCCGTCGGAGAACGCGACCTGGGGACCGCCGTCCATCTTGGCCGGGACGTGCGCGCCGTGGAAGTGGACCGTGGTGTCCTCGCCCAGGCTGTTGGTGATGTTGAGGACGTTGACGTTGCCCTTGGTCCACTTCATGGTGGGGCCGAGGAACGACTGGTTGTAGCCGGCGGTGGTGCTGGTGACGCCGCTGAGCACCTCGGCGCTGCCGGTCTTCGCCTCCAGGGTGAAGGTGGTGGTGCTGTCGGAGGTGGTGCCCTCCAGGAGGTCGGGGATGCTCAGGGTGGCGGTGTTGGTCGCCGCGCCCGCCTTGTTGCCGTTCGCGTCGGTCAGGAGGGCGAAGGTGGAACCGGCCGCGGCGACGGCGCCCAGACCGACGCCGGCCATGCCGCCGAGGAACTTCCGCCGGTGAACTCCCTTGCCGCGCTTGGCCGTCCCCTCCCTGGAGTGCTCGGCGTCCGTGACGCGCTCCGCCTTCGAGTGCTCCGCCTTGGCGGGCTGCGTGCCCTTGGCGCGCCGGCGCCTGCCGCCGGTGACCTGCTCTTCGTTCCTGTCCGCCCCGGAGGCGGGATCTGTGGTGTGGGTCATGGCCCCGGATGTTTGACCTGGGGACTGTGTGAAATCTGAGGCGAAGTTAGGAGCGAACCCGCCGGACTGTGAGGCGGCCGTGAACGCTGGTAATGCTTAACTTCCTTGAAAAAGGGCCGAGTTGAGCAGCCGCAGCTGGCGCCCCGGGTGCGGGACGCAACGGACACAGACCGCGTGCAGCACAGACACAGGATAACGATTGAGTCACAGGTGGAACCGGGGGTCAGGCCTGTCCGACGCGCCGAACAAGCCCCATGTAGCGATCCCAGTCCCAGTGCTTTCCCGGGTCGGTGTGATCCGTCCCCGGCACCTCCACGTGCCCGATCACGTGCTCGCGGTCCACGGCCATGCCGTACCGCCGGCATATCGCGGCCGTCAGCCGCGCCGAGGCCGCGTACATCGCGTCCGTGAAGTCCTCCGGGCGGTCCACGAACCCCTCGTGCTCGATCCCGACGCTGCGCTCGTTGTACGACCTGTTCCCCGCGTGGAACGCCACGTCCAGCTCGCGGACCAGCTGGGTGATCCGCCCGTCCTTGCGCACGATGTAGTGCGCCGCCGCCTGGTGCGCCGGATCCTGGAAGGCCTGCACCGCGCTCGCGTAGCCGCCCTGGGTGACGTGGACGACCACCCGGTCGACCGGGTAGTCGGACGGCCGGTCCGCCGTCCGGTAGTTCGCCGGGGACGCCGCCACCCAGCGCGCCCCCTTGAAGTCCACCGCGCCCGCCACCCGCGCCTTGCGCACCCCCGGCAGCCGCCAGTACAGCCGCGCCAGCTCGTCCCTGGTCAGCGCCACCGTGCCCGCGGCCGCGGCCGCCCCGCCGACCAGCAGCGCCCGCCGCCCGAGCCTGCGGTCACCGTCACCCGCCACTGCCTGATTCGCCCCCATGCGATCCCCAACGGATACTCGCGCGCCCCGGTTCCCGCGCCCCCGTACCCTGGAGGGGCTATGACTGACACCCCGCAGCGCACCCGCCCCCTCCGCGTCCTCGCCGCCATGTCGGGCGGCGTGGACTCCGCCGTCGCCGCCGCCCGCGCGGCCGAGGCCGGCCACGACGTCACCGGCGTCCACCTCGCGCTCTCCGCGAACCCGCAATCCTTCCGCACGGGCGCCCGGGGCTGTTGCACCATCGAGGACTCCCGCGACGCCCGTCGCGCCGCCGACGTCATCGGCATCCCGTTCTACGTCTGGGACCTCGCCGACCGGTTCCGCGAGGACGTCGTCGAGGACTTCGTCGCCGAGTACGAGGCCGGCCGCACCCCCAACCCGTGCCTGCGCTGCAACGAGAAGATCAAGTTCGCGGCCCTGCTGGACAAGGCCCTCGCGCTCGGCTTCGACGCCGTCTGCACCGGCCACTACGCGAAGATCGTGACGCTCCCCGACGGCTCCCGCGAGCTGCACCGCGCCTCCGACATGGCGAAGGACCAGTCGTACGTGCTCGGCGTCCTGGACGAGCGGCAGCTCGCCCACGCCCTCTTCCCGCTCGGCGACACCCTCACCACCAAGGACGAGATCCGCGCCGAGGCCGAGCGCCGGGGCCTCGCGGTCGCCAAGAAGCCCGACTCGCACGACATCTGCTTCATCGCCGACGGCGACACCCAGGGCTTCCTCGCGAAGCGCCTCGGCAAGGCCGAGGGCGACATCGTCGACGAGTCCGGCACCAAGGTCGGCACCCACGAGGGCGCCTACGGCTTCACCATCGGCCAGCGCAAGGGCCTGCGCATCGGCCACCCCGCCGCCGACGGCAAGCCCCGCTACGTCCTCGACATCTCGCCGGTGGACAACACGGTGACGGTCGGCCCGGCCGCCGCCCTCGACGTCACCGGCCTCACCGCGATCAAGCCCCGCTGGTGCGGCACCGCCCCCAC
This sequence comes from Streptomyces sp. NPDC013157, assembly GCF_042899865.1. NCBI lineage: Bacteria > Bacillati > Actinomycetota > Actinomycetes > Kitasatosporales > Streptomycetaceae > Streptomyces > Streptomyces sp. NPDC013157. Next base: position 133,958 of record NZ_JBIBAK010000007.1, read on the forward strand.
CGCCCCCGGCGTCTACACCGCCCAGCTCCGCGCCCACGGCGGCGAGACCGAGGTGAGCGCCGAGCTGGTCGCCGGCGAACTGCACGTCACGTTCACCGAACCGGTCCGCGGCGTCGCCCCCGGCCAGGCGATCGTCCTGTACGACGACACCCGCGTCGTCGGCTCGGCGACGATCGCCTCGACGGTCCGGCGTCAGCCGGTGACGTCGACCTCGTAGAAGCAGAGGTGGTCCTTGATCTGGGCGACATCCGCCTTCGGCTCGGGATACGCCCAGACCAGGTCCGGCGCGTCCGGCAGGGACCAGTAGGACGCGGTCCCCTTGAAGGGGCAGACGGTGTGCGTCTCGGAGGGCGTGAGGAGGTCCAGACGGACGTCCTCGGCGGGGATGTAGTAACGCACGGGCGACCCGGTCTCACGCAGCACGAGAGGCCGATCGCTCTCGGCGAGGACGAGGTCCCCGTGCGTGACACGGACGTGCTGCTGGGACTGCTCGATGGTGATCGTGTGTCCAGAGGCCATGTAAGGGTGACGCCGACGGAGGCTCACTTGTTCCCGCCCGGTGCGCAAGCGCCCTGCTTCTAAGGGGCGCGGGGCTGTATTCGATGAGCGGCTGCCGCCGCGTGGGCGCGACCAGCCCCCACGCACCCGCACCCGCCGCACCACGGGTCCTACCCTGACCGCATGCGAATCTGCGTCTTCCTCTCCGCCGCCGACCTGGACGACCGCTACACCCGCCCCGCCCGCGACTTCGCGAAACTCATCGGCAAGGCCGGCCACTCCCTGGTCTGGGGAGGCTCCAACGTCGGCCTCATGAAGGTCGTCGCCGACGGCGTCCAGGAAGCCGGCGGCAAGCTGATCGGCGTCTCCGTCGGCTTCCTTGCCAACAAGGCCCGACCCGGCGCCGACGAGATGGTCGTCGCCGCCGACCTCGCCGAGCGCAAGCGACTGCTCCTGGAGAAGGCCGACGCCGTGGTCATCATGGTCGGCGGCACCGGCACCCTCGACGAGGCCACCGAGATCCTGGAGCTGAAGAAGCACGGCCGCACCGACAAGCCCGTCGTCCTGCTGAACACCGCCGGCTTCTACGACGGCCTGAAGGAACAGTTCCACCGCATGGAGGCGGAGGGCTTCCTGCCCCGCCCCCTGGCGGAGCTGATGTTCTTCGCCGAGGAACCCGCCGAGGCGCTCGCGTACCTGGAGACGGGCCGCAGCACCGGCTGATGCGAGCATGGCCCCATGGCAACTCATGTGATCACCGGCGCCGGTTCCGGCATCGGCGCCGCGGTGGCCCGCCGCCTGCACGCGCGCGGGGACGACGTCGTACTGCACGCGCGCGACGCGGGCCGCGCGAAGGAACTGGCCGCCGGGTTCCCCGGCGCCCGCACCCTGGTCGGCGACCTGGCGGACCCGGACAAGCTCTCCTGGGCCTTCTCCCACCAGACCCTCCCGGACCGGGTGGACTCGCTGCTGCACATCGCCGGCGTCGTCGACCTGGGCGAGGTCGGCGAGCTGACCCCGAAGTCCTGGCGCCACCAGCTCAACGTCAACCTGATCGCACCGGCCGAGCTGACCCGGCACTTCCTGCCCCAGCTCCGCGCCGCCCGCGGCCACGTGCTGTTCGTGAACTCCGGCGCGGGACTCAACGCGCACGCGGGCTGGTCGGCGTACGCGGCCTCCAAGCACGGCCTGAAGGCCCTGGCCGACTCCGTCCGCGCCGAGGAACACGGCAACGGCGTCCGCGTCACCTCGGTCTACCCGGGCCGCACGGCGAGCCCGATGCAGGCCAAGGTCCACCAGCAGGAGGGCAAGGAGTACGACCCGGCGCGCTGGATCGACCCGGAGTCGGTGGCGACCACGATCCTGGCCGCCCTGGACCTGCCGAGGGACGCGGAGATCAACGACCTCACCGTGCGCCCTGGCCCGCTTCCCGGCTGAGCCTTTTCGCAGCGCCCCAAAGGGGCGCGCGGCTGTATTCGATGTGCGGCTGCCGCCGCGTGGGCGCGACCAGCCACGACGGCGCCGCGGACGACATGCTCACCGCAGGACCAGTCGCCCCCGGAAGTTCTCCGGTACCGGCGCGAACCGGAGAGCCATGGTGATCGCCTCCGGGCGGTCCACGGTCAGCCGGTAGCGGGTGCACAGCAGGTGGCACAGGGCCATCAGCTGGACCACGGCGATGTTCGCGCCGATGCACTTCTTCGGCGCCCAGCCGAACGGCACGTAACAGCTCCGGTCGGCAGGGCCGTGCGGCGCGCCCGGCAAGAAGCGGTCCGGGTCGAAGACGTCGGGCTGCTTCCACACCCGTTCGTCACGGTGGATCAGGTGCGGGCTCAGCAGGTACCACTGCCCCGGCTCCAGCCGGGTCGTCCCCAGGTCGAACGCGAACGTGGAGCGGCGCACCAGCAGTAGCGGCGGGCTCCACATCCGCAGCACCTCCTTCACGAACCGGTGGGTGACCGGGGCCGCCCTGGTGGGTGCCGTACGGAACTCCACCGGGTCCACCGCGCCCAGCTCGGCCTCGAGCCGGCGCCGCCACTCCGGCTGCCGTACGAACTCGTACAGGACGCTCGCGGCGGCGGTGCCGGGCGGCCCGCCGATGGCGGTGAGGACGGTGGTCACCACGTCCAGGGCGCGGTCCATGCCGAGCTCCGGCAGCAGGTCCACGAACGGGTCGGCGAGGTCGGGCTCGCGCCCGCGCCGGCCCCGGGCCCGCTGCCGCAGCACCCGGCGCACCACCAGCCCGGCCCGCACCTGGACGGCGACGTGCCGCAGGTGGTGCAGGACGCCGCCCGGCGCGGGCGACACCAGTCGCGCCAGCTTCATCTCCAGGTCCCGGCGGACCAGGTCCGCCTCGCCGTCGGTGAGCCCGCCGAGCGCGACGGGCAGCAGCGACCGCAGCGCCACGTCCTGCATCAGCATGGTCAGGTCGGTGTCCTGCCCGGTCCGCGCGTCCAGCACCCGCTCCATGCGCTCGATCAGCAGGCCGTGCTGCTCCGCCGTCGCGAGCGCGTGCAGCCGGGTCATCCAGGCGGAGCGGATCCGGCTCCACCGCATCTCGGGGCTGCGCCGCCGGCGCACCATGTCGACCAGCCGGTCGTGCATCACGTACCGCTGCCAGTTGACGGCGCTGACCCTGCGGGCCGCCTCCGGCTCGAAGACCCCGAGCCGCTGGTCGTCGACCCAGAAGATCCCGTCCTCCTGGGCGCTGCGCAGCCGCATGGAACTCAGGAAGTCCTCGGGGTGCTGCGGGGTGGTCATCGTGAGCGTTCCCCTCGTGGGAGCGCGGGGAGCCGACCGGCTGTCGCCTCCCCGCGCGGGCCGGTCAGATGTGGTGGTACAGGTACCAGAACTGCCCGTACGTGCGTCGGACGTTGAGGACCGACTTCGTCTTGAGGTACAGCGCGCGCATGCTGGTTCACCTCCTCTCGGGACAGCCGTCGGGACGGCTCAGCACCGCGGTGAACCGCGGCGGAGCCAGCGCCGGACCCACCTGGGGCCCGCCGCCGTCAGAGGTGACCGACACCCGCCAGTCACGGGTGAGGAGGCCGACCAGGTCCTCCAGCAGCCGTACGGTGACGGTCGCGCCGGCACAGGTGTGCGGACCGAGGCCGAACGGCAGGTACGCCCCGTCGGGCGTGCCCGCGGCCCAGCGCTCCGGGACGAACTCGTCGGGCCGCTCCCAGTGCCCGGGGTGCCGGTGCACCAGGTAGCTGCAGACCATCAGCGGGTCCCGGGGCGTGACCGGCGTGCCGCCCAGCTCCTGCGCGCGGCTCGGGGTACGGGCGAACAGCCACGCCACCGGCCACAGCCGCAGGGCCTCGCGGACGGTCCGGCCCGGGTCCGCGGCGGCCCGGTCCGGGTGCGTGCCCAGCAGCAGGACCGACCAGCCGAGCGCGAACCCGATCGAGCCGGCCACGGCGAACAGGAAGGAGAGGTAGACCTCGACGAGTTCGTCCGGATGCCCGGCCGGGCCGCTCCCGCCGACGACGACGTCGAGGAGGTCGCGCGGGCCCGCCGGGTGGTCGAGCGGCCGGGCCGCGCGCTGCCTCGCCCGTACTTCGGTGTGCAGGGCGTGCAGCGCACGGCGCCGGAACAGCAGCCGGGACGGGGCGGAGCGGCGCTGCCTGGCGCCTGCCAGCACCGAACGGGCGACGATCGCCTCCACCGTCCGGTGCAGGCGGGGCGGGGCGTCCGGGTGCAGCAGCACGTCGCGCAGGTGCTCCAGGACGAGCAGGTTGCCGGCGTCCGGCCACTCGCTGCGCGGCGCCAGCCGCCCGGCGACCAGCCCCGGCAGGTCGGCGCGCCGGGCCTGGAGATGACGCTGCATCAGGCTCCGGGCGGCGCGGCCGATCGTGATCTGTGCCGGGCGCGGTCCGAAGACGCCGTGCCGGTGGTGGTAGAAGTCGGAGGTGTCCGCGACGACGCCGTGCCGGTTTCCCATCACCGCGCGGGCCGCCTCGGGACCGGCCACGCACACGGCGCCGCCCAGCGCCGAGCGCCACACGTCCGACCCGCCCTCGAACGCGGTCGCGAACTCCGCCTTCAGCAGCGCCAGTTCGTCACCGGGCGCGGGACGTTGCGACGACGTCATGAGTGTCCTCCCTGAGCGGTGGCGGGGCCACGGAGCCGGTCCGCGATGCCCGACCCAGACTGCGGAGCGGGCCGCGCCCTGTCGCCCGCTGTGCCGTTGAGCGGAACGAGCGGGGCGGAGAGCCCGGGTCAGCGGCGGCCGAGCCCGGCCGTGACGGCCGACGCCGCGCGGCGGGCCGTGTCGGCGAGGCGCTCCAGGTGGTGTCCGGGGCCGGTCAGCAGGCACAGCGCCGCCACCGGGACACCGCCCGGCGCGGCCACCGGGACGGCGGCGCAGCACACCCCCTCCAGCACCTCCTCGCGGTCGTAGGCGGCCCCGGTCTCGCGGATCCGCGCGGCCTCCTGCGGCCAGGCCCGGGGCAGCGGGCCGGACGCCGCGCCGGGGCGGGCCCAGGCGGCCAGGACCTTGCCGGCCGCCGTGTACCAGGGCCAGACCGGCCGGTCCTCGGGCAGCGGGTACGGCGCGTCCGCGGGCGCCGTCGAGTCCAGGAGCAGCGTCTGACCCCGGTGCAGCACGGCGAGGGCCGCCGTCGCCCCGGTCACGGCCGTCAGCCGCCGCAGCGGCCGCCGGGCGGCCGGCCGCAGCCCCGGGTGCGGCTGCCAGCCCTGGCCCAGCCGGAACATGCCCGGTCCGATGCGGTAACGGCCCGCACTGCGCTCTACGGCACCCAGCTCCGCCAGCTGGTCGAGCAGCCGGTACGCGGTCGTCTTGGGCAGACCGCACACCTCGGCCAGCGCGGTCACCCCGGCGTCCTGCTCCTGCTGCACGGCGTGCAGCAACGCGAAGGCTCCTTCCAGAACCCCGCGCCCGGCCGCACCGGACAAGGGCCCGTCGGGTCCGGCCGGGGACACCGTCCCCGGTGGCCTGGTCCGTGGCGGTGCCGGGGCGGTCGCGGTCGCCCTCTCCGATCGGTGCACGTGTCTACCCCCGTGGTCACGTGTGAGCCCCGTCCGGTGCCGGACCGGGGTGCGGTGGCGGGTGCGACACGCCGACGAACCGGCGCGGCACCGCCCGGACCAGGGTGGGTTGCGCGCATGGGCTGATTCTTTGCCGAAAGGTTGTCGCCCAGCCCAGGGATGTGAGGAGACTGTGAAACCGGGGCGGACGGGGGTGGGCCCAATGCTGCGGTTGTGTCTGTCGGGACCGGTGGAAGTGCTCGTGCGCGAGGCGCCGGTCGATCTCGGTCCGCCCCAACGCCGGGCGGTGCTCGCCGCGTTGGCCGTGGACGTCGGCCGGCCCGTGCCGGTGGAGGCGCTCGTCGACCGGGTCTGGGGCGCCGATCCTCCGGAGGGCGCCCGCCGCGCCCTGTACGCGCACATCGCCCGCATCCGGCGGCTGGCGGAGCGCCTCGACGACAGCGGCGAGGGACGATTACCGGTGCTGCGCCGCGCCGGCGGCTACCAGCTCGACCTCGACCCCGACTGCGTGGACCTGCACCGCTTCCAGCGCCTGGCCGAGACCGCCCGCGACGACGCGCTGTCCGGCCGCACCCGTGCCGCGCAGCTGCGCGAGGCGCTCGCCCTGTGGCGCGGTGAGCCCTTCGCGGGACTGCCCGGGACCTGGCCGGCCCGGATGCGCGAGACCTGGCGGCGACAGCGCGTGGACGCCGCCGTACGGCTGGCGGACATCGAGATCCACAGCGGTGACCCGGCCGCCGTCGTCGGCCAGTTGACGGACCTGCTCGGCGAGTACCCGCTCACGGAGCCCCTGGCGGAGGCCCTCATGCGCGCCCTGCACGCGGCCGGCGACAGCGGCGAGGCGTTGCGCTGCTACGCACAGACCCGACAACGCCTGGTGGAGGAGCTCGGCACGGAACCCGGCCGCCGCCTGTGGGAACTGCACCGGCGGATCCTCCGGGACCACCCCACGACCCGGGCCCCCGCCCGCGCACACGAGCCGCTCCCGGCCGGCGAACACCCGGCGGCCCCCGCGGCCGTAGGGCCAACCCCCGCCACCCCGGCCACTCCCGCCACTCCCATTCCCGTCACTCCCGCCGACCGGGACCCGGCCGGACCCCCCGCTGAAGAACCACGGCCCGCCCCCGCCGGACCTCGGACCACCCCCGCCGGTGACGGCACCCCGTACACCGCGCCCGCCCAACTCCCGCCGGGCGCCGCTGGTTTCACCGGACGTGTCGACGAACTCGCCCGGCTGGACGCGCTGCTGGCGGACCTCGGACGGCATCCCGCGGCGGTCGGGGTGTCCGCCCTGTCGGGCATGGGCGGCGTCGGCAAGACCGCACTCGCCGTGCACTGGGCCCGGCAGGCGCGCCCGGCCTTCCCCGACGGGCAGTTGTACGTGAACCTGCGCGGCTACGACCCGAGCGGCACGCCCCTCCCCCCGGACCGTGCCCTGCGCGGATTCCTGGAGGCGCTCGGGGTGCCGGCCGCCCGGGTGCCGGAGTCGCCCGACGCCCAGGTCGGCCTGTACCGCAGCCTGCTGTCCGGCCGCCGGGTCCTGGTGGTCCTCGACAACGCCCGGGACGCCGACCAGGCCCGGCCGCTGCTGCCCGGCGCGCCGGGCTGTCTGGCCCTGGTGACCAGCCGCGCCCCGCTGACCGGGCTCGCCGCCGCGGAGGGCGCCCGGCTGCTCGCCCTCGGCCCGCTCGGCGCCGAGGAGAGCCGCGAACTGCTCGCCGCCCGGCTGGGCGCCGCCCGGGTGGCCGCCGAGGCCGCGGCGGTCGACGAGATCGTCGTACGGTGTGCCGGGCTGCCGCTCGCCCTCGCGGTCGTCGCCGCCCGTGCCGCCGCCCGCCCCGGCGTGCCGCTGGCCGGTTCCGCCGAGGAACTGCGCACGGCCGAGCGGATCCTGGACCCCCTCGACACCGGCGACCCCGCCACCGCGGTACGGACGGTCTTCGACTGGTCGTACCGCACCCTCAGCCCGGCGGCGGCCCGGCTCTTCCGGTTCCTCGGCCTGCATCCCGGCCCCGACGCCGACCCGACCTCCCTCGCCGCGCTGGCCGGCACGTGCGTGGTGCGGGTGCGGGCGCCGGTGGCCGAACTGACCGCGGCCCACCTGCTGACCGAGGCCACCCCCGGCCGCTACACCTGCCACGACCTGCTGCGGGCCCACGCCGTCGAACTGGCCGCCGAGCACGACGACGCACGCGCGGTACGGGCCGCGAGCCGCCGCGTCCGGGACCACTACCTGCACACGGCCTACGCGGCGGACGCCCTGCTGACCCGGCGCCGCCACCCGATGACCCTCGCCCCGGCCGAACCCGGCGCGCTGCCGCGCCCGTTGGCGGACTGCGACGAGGCGCTGGCCTGGCTGATGGCCGAACAGTCCGTGCTGCTGTCGGCGGTGGAGCGCCCGGCCCCGGGCCTGGACGCCCACACCTGGCAGCTGGCGGCGACCCTGACCACGTTCCTCGAACGCCAGGGCAACTGGCAGGCCCTCACCGACGTCCACACCGCCGCCCTGCGCACGGCCGAGCACCACGAGGACCTGGCCGGCCAGGCCGCCGCCCACCGAGGCCTGGGCCTGGCCCGCTTCCAGCTGCGGGACGCGCTCGGCGCGCGGCACCACCTCACCCGTTCCCTCGGCCTCTTCCGGCGCCTGGACAACCACCCCGGCCAGGCGCGCACCTGCCAGAACCTGGCCAAGATGACCTGGGCGCACGGCGCGCCCCGGGAGGCCCTCCAGTACGCGCGCCGCTCACTCGAACACTTCCGGCTCGCGCACGACCGCGGCGGCCAGGCGGTCGCCCTCAACGACATCGGCTGGTACCTCGCCGAACTCGGCGAGCTGCGCGAGGCACTCGAGTACTGCCGGCAGGCCCTGCCGCTCGTCCAGGCGACGGGCGACCTGAGCGGCCAGGCGCACACCTGGGACAGCCTCGGCTACATCCACCGGCACCTGGCCCGCTGGACCACCGCGGTGGAGTGCTACGACCGGGCCCTCGCCCTCTTCCGCAAGACGGGCGACCTGCGCAGCGAGGCCATCGGCCTCACCTATCTCGGCGACACCCACGAGGCGGCGGGCGCGCCCGGCCCCGCGCTCGACGCCTGGCGCCGGGCCCTGGACCTCTTCGACGAACTGGGCCTGCCGGAGGCCCAGGCCCTGCGCACCAAGATCCGTACCCACACGGGAACCCACCGCACCGCCCACCCCGCATAGGCTCCTCACGTGAACGCAATCTCCGACTTCGGTCCCGCCACAGGCGTCGGCTCGCTTCCCGGCACCGACGCGCGCGAGGCCGCCAAGACCGCGACCGGCAGCTTCGAGGACTTCCCCTTCCTGCCCGAGCTGCCCGCCCGCGGCCCCGGCGCCGACATGATCGGCCGCACCGCGGGCCTGCTCGTCGAGCTGTACGCGCGCGTGGAGCCCAGCGGCTGGCGGCTCGGCGACCGGCCGGGCCGGGACACCCGGCGGGCCCGGTCCTGGCTGGGCGAGGACCTGGACGCGCTGGAGGAGTTCACCCAGGAGTACGCGGGCCCGCTGAAGGTCCAGGCGGTCGGGCCCTGGACCCTCGCCGCCGCCCTGGAGCTGCGCAACGGCGAGTCGGCCCTCTCCGACCCCGGCGCCTGCCGCGACCTGGCCGCCTCCCTCGCCGAGGGCCTGCGGCTGCACCTGGCCGAGGTCCGGCGGCGCATCCCCGGCGCCCGCCCGGTGCTCCAGCTCGACGAGCCGTCCCTCACCGCCGTACTGCGCGGCCAGGTGAAGACCGCCTCCGGCTACCGTACCCACCGCGCGGTCGACCGCCAGGTCGTCGAGTCCACCCTGCGCGACGTGTTCGGCGTGCACGCCGACGGCCCGGTCGTCGTCCACTCCTGCGCCCCGGACGTCCCCTTCGCCTTGCTCCGCCGCGCTGGAGCGGCCGCCGTCTCCTTCGACTTCTCGCTCCTCACCGAACGTGACGACGACGTGATCGGCGAGGCGGTGGAGGCGGGCACCCGGCTCTTCGCCGGTGTCGTGCCGGGCACGGACACGGCATTGTCAGACCCTGCCGGTAGCGTCATGGGTGTCAGGACGCTGTGGCGCAGGCTGGGGCTGCGACCGGGGCTTCTCGCGGAGTCCGTCACGGTCACCCCGGCGTGCGGGCTGGCGGGCGCTTCCCCCGCGTACGCCCGGGAGGCACTCGCTCACTGCGTCCGGGCGGCGAGATCACTCGCGGACAACCCAGAGTAACGGGAGGAACACGGTGGCCGGCGACAAGCAGCAGGCGGAGACGGCGGTGCCCGCCGAGGCACGGGAGAAGCACGCGCGGCTCGCCGAGCAGATCGAGGAGCACCGCTTCCGGTACTACGTGAAGGACGCCCCCGTCATCAGCGACGCGGAGTTCGACAAGCTCCTCAAGAGCCTGGAGGCGCTGGAGGACGAGCACCCCGGGCTGCGCACGCCCGACTCGCCGACCCAGAAGGTCGCGGGGGCGTACGAGACGGAGTTCACGGCGGTCGAGCACCGCGAGCGGATGCTGTCGCTGGACAACACGTTCAACGACGACGACCTCGCGGCCTGGGCCGAGCGGATCCACAAGGAACTGGGCGACCAGGAGTACCACTTCCTGTGCGAGCTGAAGGTCGACGGTCTCGCCGTCAACCTCACCTACGAGCACGGCCGCCTCACCCGCGCGGCGACCCGCGGCGACGGCCGCACCGGCGAGGACATCACGCCCAACGTCCGTACGATCGCGGAGATCCCGGACCGGCTGGACGGTGAGCGGGTCCCCGACCTGGTCGAGATCCGCGGCGAGGTCTACTTCCCGATGGAGAAGTTCGCCGAGCTCAACGAACGCCTGGTCGCGGCCGGCGACAAGCCGTTCGCCAACCCGCGCAACGCGGCGGCCGGTTCCCTGCGCCAGAAGGACCCGCGGGTCACCGCCTCCCGCCCGCTGCACATGGTCGTCCACGGCATCGGCGCCCTGGCGGGCTTCGAAGGCCTGAACCGGCTCTCCGAGGGCTACGACCTGCTGAAGACCTGGGGACTGCCGACCTCCTCGCACAACAGGGTGGTCGACGACCTCGACGGCGTACGGGAGTTCATCGCCTACTACGGCGAGAACCGGCACTCCGTGGAGCACGAGATCGACGGTGTCGTGGTCAAGCTGGACGAGATCCGGCTCCAGGGGCGCCTCGGCTCGACGGCCCGGGCACCCCGGTGGGCGATCGCGTACAAGTACGCGCCGGAAGAGGTCAACACCAAGCTGATCGACATCAAGGTGGGCGTCGGCCGCACCGGGCGCGTCACGCCGTACGCCCAGGTCGAGCCGGTCACCGTGGCGGGCAGTGAGGTGGAGTTCGCCACCCTGCACAACCAGGAGGTCGTCAAGGCCAAGGGCGTGCTGATCGGCGACACCGTGGTGCTGCGCAAGGCCGGTGACGTCATCCCGGAGATCCTCGGCCCGGTCGTCGACCTGCGCGACGGCAGCGAGCGGGAGTTCGTGATGCCGGCCGAGTGCCCGGAGTGCGGGACGCCGCTGCGGGCCATGAAGGAGGGCGACATCGATCTGCGGTGCCCCAACGCCCGTACCTGCCCCGCCCAGTTGAGAGAGCGGGTGTCCTACCTGGCGGGCCGTGAGTGCCTGGACATCGAGCACTTCGGCGGGGTCGCGGCGGCCGCGCTCACCCGGCCGCTGGAGCCTGCCGACCCGCCGCTGGTCGACGAGGGCGACCTGTTCGACCTCACCGTCGAGAAGCTGCTGCCCATCAAGGCGTACGTCCTCGACCCCGACAGCGGGCTGCCCAAGCGCGACCCCAGGACCGGCGAGGAGAAGGTCGTCACGGTCTTCGCGAACCAGAAGGGCGAGCCCAAGAAGAACACCCTCGCGCTGCTCCAGAAGATCGAGGAGGCGAAGACCCGCCCGCTCGCCCGCTTCCTCAACGGCCTGTCCATCCGGCACGTCGGACCGGTCGCCGCCCAGGCGCTGGCCCGAGAGTTCCGCTCCATCGACCGCATCGAGCAGGCCACCGAGGAGGAGCTGTCGAACATCGACGGCGTCGGCGGCATCATCGCGACCGCGCTCAAGGAGTGGTTCGCCGAGGAGTGGCACCGCGAGATCATCCGAAAGTGGAAGGCCGCCGGCGTCCCGCTGGAGGACGAGTCCACCGGAGAGGACGAGGGACCGCGTCCCCTGGAGGGCCTCACCGTCGTCGTGACCGGAACCCTTGAGCACTACACCCGGGACGGCGCCAAGGACGCACTGCAGACCCGCGGGGCCAAGGTGACCGGCTCGGTGTCGAAGAAGACCGCGTTCGTGGTCGTGGGTGACAACCCCGGATCGAAGTACGACAAGGCGATGCAGCTGAAGGTTCCTGTTCTGAACGAGGACGGATTTGTCGTTCTTTTGGAGCAGGGGCCGGACGCGGCGGCCGAAGTGGCCCTTCCGACCGAGGAGTAGCGGTTGAAGGCCACCCGTTCGGCGCATATCAGATGCATACGGGTGGCCGGGTCGCAATCGGGCAACCGTCTACGACCGCTGCCCGTGGAAGCCTTCTGCGGCCTACTGTTGAGACGTGCGCCTGCCGTGCCCAGCTGCGGTCGGGGCATTCCCGTGCTCCGGCAGGGCACGGACCGCATGGCGTGGGCACCGCCGGCTGTGAGAGGGACGGGAATGGAACCGACCGAGAGCGCCGCCACGGGCGCGCGGCTGACGCTGCGCCGCCGGGCGTGCGCGTGGCGGGGGAGCCTGTGGGCGGTGCGGGGCGACCGGCGCCCCGGCCTGCCGAGCAGGCCGGCGGTGGGCGCCGCGGCGGACGCGCGCGACCCGCTGCCGCTGGCCGCCGTCGAACCGCCGCCCGGCCTGGTCGGCACCGAAAACGAACGCCACCTGTCCTGGCCCGCGCTGCCCGCCGGTGTTGTCGCGGCCGCCGCGTTCGTCCTCGGCGCCGGTTTCTACCGGGCGTTCTCCGACGACCACGCCCTCTTCCCGTCCGGCACGGTCGGCTGGTCGCTGGCCGTGCTGACCGGCATCATCGTCGGCCACCTCGTCCTGCTCGGCCGCGCCCGCTGGTGGGGCGGCACCGGCTCCGGCGCCGCCCTCACCCTCGCCGTCCTCCTGCTGTACGGCTGGGTGCCGGCCGGCATGGTCAGCCTCACCGTCGTCGTCCTGGTCGGCATAGCCAGGCGCCACCGCTGGCGGCAGGGTGTCCTGCACGGCGCGGTGGACATCCTCGGCATCGGCGCCGGCGCGCTGGTGCTCCTCGTCTGCGGACGTGTCCCGACCGTCGAGTGGCCCTGGAACCCCGGCAGCTGGAGCGTCGCCACCGCTCCCGAGGTCGTGCTCGTCGCGGTCGCCTACCTCGCCGTCACCCGCGCCCTGCTCTGGTACCTGCACGCACCGCGCGGCGGCGGCCTGCCCACCGTCGCCCGTACCGCCCTGATGCGCCAGGGCCTGGTCGCCGTCGCCCTGCTCGGCATAGCCCCGCTGATCTGCGTGGTCGCCGTCGCCCAGCCGCTGCTGCTCCCGCTGTTCTCCATCCCGCTGGTCGCCCTCGACTCCACCCTGTGGATAGCCCGGGCCCGCGCCGAGGAACAGTTGCGCGACCCGCTGACCGGACTGCCCAACCGGCAGTGGCTCCTGGAGCGGATCTGGACCGCCCTCGACGACGCCGAACGCATCGGCGCCCGCTCCGCCCTCATGCTGATCGACCTCGACCGGTTCCGTTCGGTCAATGACACGCTCGGTCATCTCGCCGGTGACCGGCTGCTCCTCCAGATAGCCGACCGGCTGCGGGCGGCGCTGCCACGCGGTGCGGAGGCGGCCCGGCTCGGCGGCGACGAGTTCGCGGTCTTACTCCCGGTCGCCGACTCCACGACCTCGGCCACCCGGGTGGCCCGAGGCCTGGTCACGGCCCTCTCCTCCCCGCTCGACCTCGACGGCCTCACCCTCGTCCTGGAGGCCAGCGCGGGTGTCGCCGTCTTCCCCGACCACGCGCTCGACGCGGAGGGGCTGCTGCGGAGGGCGGACGTGGCGATGTACCAGGCGAAGCGGGACCGTACGGGCGTCGAGGTGTACGAGTCCAAGCGGGACTCCAACACCCCCGACCGGCTCGGCCTGCTGGGCGACCTGCGGCGCGCCCTGGACGCCCACGAGGTGCAGCTGCACTACCAGCCGAAGGTCCGCTTCGACGGGCAGGTGGCGGGGCTCGAGGCGCTGGTGCGGTGGGTGCACCCGGAGCGGGGGAAGGTGCCGCCGGACGAGTTCATAGCGATCGCCGAGTCGTCCGGGCTGATGCCCCATCTGACGGAGTACGTGCTGGAGACCGCGCTCGGGCAGGTCGCCGAGTGGCGGGCGCAGGGGCTGCGGGTGCCGGTGGCGGTCAACGTCTCGCCGCGCGACGTCCACACACCGGGGTTCGCGGGCCTGGTGGCGGCGCGGCTGGCGCGGCACGGCGTTCCGGCCGGGGCGCTGCAGCTGGAGATAACCGAGCATGTGCTCCTTGAGGACCCGCAGCGGGCCGCCGACACCCTCGCGGGGCTGAACGGGCACGGTGTGAAGATGTCCCTCGACGACTTCGGCACCGGGTACTCGTCGCTCGTGCATCTGCGGCGGCTGCCGGTGAGCGAGCTGAAGATCGACCGGTCTTTCGTGGCCCGGCTGGCGGTCGACAACGAGGACGCGGAGATCGTGCGCTGCACGGTCGACCTCGCGCATTCGCTCGGGCTGCTGGTGGTCGCGGAGGGGGTGGAGGACGACGAGACGTGGGAGCGGCTGCGGGACCTGGGGTGTGACGCCGTGCAGGGGTGGCTGGTCGCGGCCGCGATGCCGCCGGAGGAGACCACGGCGTGGTTGCTCGCGCGGGGGTCGCGGGGGTGGCAGCGGCCGCGGGCGGCGTTGCCGGCGGCCGAGTAGTCGCCCACCCGCCCGCCCGTTCACCGTTTCTCAAGAGGTGAGCGTCTGCCGTGGGGGTGCGGTGTCGGTGGCGGCTGCGGGTGCGTTGTGGTTGCTCGCGCAGTTCCTCGCGCCCCTGAAAGACAAAAGACAAAAGACGGGGCGCTGACAGCTACTTGGCGCTGAAGCGGTCGACCAGCAGCGCCAGCCTCGTCTCGTGGGCCTCCTCGGGGAGGCGGCCGCTGCGCATCAGGGTCACCAGGCCGTGCAGGGCCGCCCAGAAGGTCTCCGTCAGGATGCCGGCGTCCTCCTCGTCGCCGGTGATCGGCTGGACCACCCCGAGAATCTCGCCGAACGCCGCCTGCAGGGCCTCCGGGGCCTCGGGGGTCGCGAAGGCAGATCCACCAGGTGGGTGAACATCGCGTCGTAGAGGGCCGGGCGGCGGCGGGTGAACGAGGTGTACGTGGCCGCCACCGCGGCCAGTGCTTCCCGGGTGCCCTTCGCCGAAGCGCGGGCCGCCCGCAGCTCCACCGCCAGGTCCGCGCGGCCCCGGACGGCCACCGCCGCCATGATCGCGTCCTTGCCCTTGAAGTGGCTGTAGAGGACCGGCTGGCTGTACTCGATCTCGGCGGCCAGGCGACGGGTCGTCACCGCGTCCCAGCCCTCCGTCTCGGCGAGTTCACGGGCGGCCGTGACGATCAGCTCGCGCTCTGCCCGTTCGCGTTCCCGGCGGTTCTGAATCGACATGCTCTGGATTCTAGCGGCGCTAGCCAATCTGTCGATGCTCTGCTAGCTTCGCTGTCAGTCCTAGCGCTGCTAGAAAACGACCCACAGGGGGCCCTCATGACCGTCACCGCCTACACGCTCGCCGTCCTGCTCGACCTGTTCTGCCTGTTCCTCGGCTACCGGTTCCTGTTCCAGCCGGGGCCCGCCGCCGCCGGCTACGGCGTCCCCGCCGACCCGAAGGGCGACGCCGCCGCCTACCTCACGGTCAAGGGCCTCAGGGACGGCACGCTCGGCGTCATGGGGCTCGCGCTGCTGGCCTTCGCCGGTGCGCACGCCGAGGCCTGGTTCATGCTGTGCGTGGCACTCATACCGTTCGGGGACACGGTGACCGTGCTCCGGAACGGCGGGGCCAAGGCGGTCGCCTACGGGATCCACTTCGCCACCGCGATCGTTGTACTGATCAGCGCCGTCCTGCTGTTCCTCGTCTGACCGCTCGCGACACGCCGTCATCAACAGGGGGTTCTGCAATGTCGTTGTTCGTGCCGAAGTTCGACGAGTCCGTGATCGTGCGGGAGGCCGAAGCCGAGGTCGTCGGCGGTGACCCGCTCGGTGTCAGGTTGCTCGCCGACAGCAGTGCCACCGGCGGCGCGCTCTCCACCGTGCGCGTCACGCTCGGCGAGGGCGCCGACGGCGCCGTACCGCATCTGCACCGCAACTCCGCCGAGCTCTTCTACCTGCTCGACGGCGCCGCCGAGCTGCTCTCCGGGGACGACGTGGTCACCGCCGAACGCGGCGACCTGGTCGTCGTCCCGCCCGGCAGGCCGCACGCCTTCGCCGCCGTCCCCGGCAGCACCGCGGACCTCCTGATCGTCATCACCCCGGGCGTGGAGCGCTTCGAGTACTTCCGCCACCTCCAGCGGCTGCGCCTCGGCGAGGCCACCCCGGAGAGCCTCCTGGAGGTCCAGGAGCGCTACGACAACCACTTCCTGCGCAGCACGGCCTGGGAGAAACGCCGCTGAGACCCGATGGATACGGGGCCCGGGCAAACCGTTTAACAGCCACCGGGCCCCGCCCCATAGGATTGGCTCCAAACCACACACACTCACCCCAGAGGAACGCTGCATGCCTGGCATCACGCGCGAGGAGGTCGCCCACCTCGCCCGGCTGGCGCGTCTGGAGCTGAAGCCCGAAGAACTCGAACACTTCGCCGGCCAGCTGGACGACATCATCGGCGCGGTCGCCCGCGTCAGCGAGGTCGCCGACCAAGACGTACCGCCGACCTCGCACCCGCTGCCCCTGACGAACGTCATGCGCGCGGACGAGGTCCGTCCCTCGCTCACCCCCGTGCAGGCGCTCTCCGGCGCCCCGGCCCAGGAGCAGCAGCGTTTCAAGGTGCCGCAGATCCTGGGGGAGGACTAGACAGCCATGACGGACATCATCAAGCTCGGCGCCGCCGAGATCGCCGCGAAGATCGCCGCCGGCGAGCTCACGGCAGTCGAGGTCACCGAGGCCCACCTGGCCCGGATCGAGGCCGTCGACGAGAAGGTGCACGCCTTCCTGCACGTCGACCGCGAGGGCGCCCTGGCGCAGGCCCGTGCCGTCGACGAGAAGAAGGCCAGGGGCGAGAAGCTCGGCCCGCTCGCCGGCGTACCGCTCGCGCTCAAGGACATCTTCACCACCGAGGGCGTGCCGACCACGGTCGGCTCGAAGATCCTCGAAGGCTGGATCCCGCCGTACGACGCCACGCTCACCAAGCGGCTGAAGGCCGCCGACGTGGTCATCCTCGGCAAGACCAACATGGACGAGTTCGCCATGGGGTCCAGCACCGAGAACAGTGCCTACGGGCCGACCGGCAACCCGTGGGACCTCACCAAGATCCCCGGTGGTTCCGGTGGCGGCTCGTCCGCCGCCCTCGCCTCCTTCCAGGCGCCGCTCGCCATCGGTACCGACACCGGCGGCTCCATCCGCCAGCCGGCCGCCGTCACCGGCACGGTCGGCGTGAAGCCGACGTACGGCGCGGTGTCGCGGTACGGCATGGTCGCCTTCTCCAGCTCCCTGGACCAGGGCGGCCCGTGCGCCCGTACGGTCCTGGACGCGGCCCTCCTGCACGAGGTCATCGCCGGACACGACCCGATGGACTCCACCTCCATCGACGCGCCCGTGCCGCCCGTGGTCGAGGCCGCCCGCAACGGCAGCGTGGCCGGTATGCGCGTCGGTGTCGTCAAGCAGTTCCGCGGCGAGGGCTACCAGGCCGGTGTCATCCAGCGCTTCGACGAGTCCGTCGCCCTGCTGAAGGATCTGGGCGCCGAGATCGTCGAGCTGGACTGTCCGTCCTTCGACCTCGCGTTGTCGGCGTACTACCTCATCGCACCCAGCGAGTGTTCCAGCAACCTCGCCCGCTTCGACGGCCTGCGCTACGGCCTGCGGACCGGCGACGACGGCGGCCACTCGGCCGAAGAGGTCACCTCGCTCACCCGTGAGGCGGGCTTCGGCCCCGAGGTCAAGCGCCGCATCATGCTCGGCACCTACGCGCTGAGCTCCGGCTACTACGACGCGTACTACGGCTCCGCCCAGAAGGTCCGCACGCTCATCACGCGCGACTTCGAGAAGGCCTTCGAGCAGGTGGACGTCATCGTGTCGCCCACCACGCCGACCACCGCCTTCCCGATCGGCGAACGTGCCGACGACCCGATGGCGATGTACCTGGCCGACCTGTGCACCATCCCGACGAACCTCGCGGGCAACGCGGCGATGTCGCTGCCCTGCGGTCTCGCCCCGGAGGACAACCTCCCGGTGGGCCTGCAGATCATCGCCCCGGCGCTCAAGGACGACCGGCTTTACAAGGTCGGCGCCGCCGTCGAGGCCGCCTTCGTGGAAAAGTGGGGCCACCCGCTCCTTGAGGAGGCACCGTCGCTGTGAGCAACGCACTGTCGAAGGCCAAGGGCTTCAAGAAGTCGAAGTCCGGTACGTACCTGTCCATGGCCACCACCGCGTTCGGCGCGGTCGGTGTCGCCAAGCAGATCAAGAAGGCCCGCGCCGAGCACGACACGCTCCGGCTCATCGACGCCACCGTGTCCGCCGTCGCGATCGTCACCGGCCTCGCCATCCTCTACCGCGAGCTGAAGCGGCTGGGCGACGACGACGTCCTGCTGGGCTGAGAGGGAAGTTTCACCGTGACCACCACGACCGACCTGGTGTCGTACGAGGACGCGCTGGCGTCCTACGACCCCGTCATGGGCCTCGAGGTCCATGTCGAACTCGGCACCAAGACGAAGATGTTCTGCGGCTGTTCGACCGAGCTGGGCGCCGAGCCCAACTCGCAGACCTGCCCGACCTGCCTCGGCCTGCCCGGCGCGCTCCCGGTCGTCAACGCGACCGGCGTCGAGTCCGCCATCAAGATCGGCCTCGCGCTGAACTGCGAGATCGCCGAATGGTGCCGCTTCGCCCGGAAGAACTACTTCTATCCGGACATGCCGAAGAACTTCCAGACCTCCCAGTACGACGAGCCGATCGCCTTCAACGGCTACCTCGACGTGCAGCTGGAGGACGGGGAGTCCTTCCGCGTGGAGATCGAGCGCGCCCACATGGAGGAGGACACCGGCAAGTCGACCCACGTCGGCGGCGCCACCGGCCGTATCCACGGCGCGTCCCACTCCCTGCTCGACTACAACCGCGCCGGCATCCCGCTCATCGAGATCGTCACCAAGCCGATCGAGGGCGCGGGCGAGCGGGCTCCGGAGGTCGCGCGGGCGTACGTCCGTGAGCTGCGCGAGGTCATCCGGGCGCTCGGCGTGTCCGAGGCCCGCATGGAGATGGGGCAGATGCGCTGCGACGTGAACCTGTCGCTGCGCCCCAACGGCACCGACAAGTTCGGCACGCGCTCCGAGACCAAGAACGTGAACTCGCTGCGGTCCGTGGAGCGTGCGGCCCGCTTCGAGATCATGCGGCACGCGGCCGTGCTGTCCTCCGGCGGGACGATCGTCCAGGAGACCCGGCACTTCCACGAGGACACCGGGTCGACGACCTCGGGCCGCGTGAAGGAGGAGGCCGAGGACTACCGGTACTTCCCGGAGCCCGACCTGGTCCCCGTGGCGCCCTCGCACGAGTGGGTCGAGGAGATCCGCGCCGCGCTGCCGGAGATGCCGCTGGCCCGCCGCAACCGGCTGCTCGCCGAGTGGGGCATCTCCGCGGTGGAGATGCAGGCGATCATCAACGCCGCCGCGCTGGACCTGATCGTCGCCACCATCGACGCCGGGGCCGACGCGGCCTCCGCCCGCAAGTGGTGGATGGGCGAACTGGCCCGCAGCGCCAACGAGTCGGGCACCTCGCTCGACGAGCTGGCGATCACCCCGGCGCAGGTCGCCCGGGTCACCGAGCTGGTCTCGAAGGGTGACCTGAACGACAAGCTGGCCCGGCAGGTCATCGAGGGCGTC
Source organism: Streptomyces sp. NPDC013157 (assembly GCF_042899865.1). Classification (NCBI taxonomy): domain Bacteria; kingdom Bacillati; phylum Actinomycetota; class Actinomycetes; order Kitasatosporales; family Streptomycetaceae; genus Streptomyces; species Streptomyces sp. NPDC013157. Next base: position 153,483 of record NZ_JBIBAK010000007.1, read on the forward strand.
CTCGCGGGCGAGGGCACCCCGGACGAGGTCGTCGACAAGCGCGGTCTGAAGGTCGTCTCCGACGAGGGCGCGCTCACCGCCGCCGTCGAGGAGGCCATCGCCGGCAACCCGGGCGTCGCCGACAAGATCCGCGGCGGCAAGGTGGCCGCGGCCGGTGCCCTGGTCGGCGCGGTCATGAAGGCGACCCGCGGCCAGGCCGACGCGGCCCGCGTCAAGGAGCTGATCCTGGAGAAGCTGGGCGTCAGCGAGGGCTGAGCGGCAGCACGCACCTGGTACGGCCCCGGAGGCGCTGTCTCCGGGGCCGTACCGTGTCACAGGCGGCGGCCCACGATCCGGGCGAAGCCGAGCAGCTGCCCCCGGTCCGCCTTCACCAGCTCCACCGACTCCCGGGCCATCCGCGCCATCTCCGGGTCCGGGCTCTCCGCGGCGCACACCTCGCTCCACAGCAGCCAGTCGCGCCAGCCGTCCTCCAGCCAGTCGGCGGCCTCGACCTGCACGGCCCCGCTGCGGGTCCAGTGCCGGTGCCACCAGCCGGGGGAGTGGAACGCCCAGAAGCCGGGGTCCCAGTGCGCCCTCAGGTGCTCGGGCGGCTCGGCGCCGGCCGGTTCCTCGCGCACCGCGGGTACGACGATCCCGATCCGGCCGCCGGGCTTCAGCAGCCGGGTGAGCGTGGGCAGATAGAGGTCGGCGGTGCCGAAGTACTGGTACGCGTCGACCGAGACGATCGCGTCGAAGCTGCCTTCGGCGAAGGGCAGGTCGTGCGCTTCCACGTGCACCGGCTGCACGCGGTCGGCGAACCCCGCCTCGGCGATCCGCCCGGCGTTGTCGTCGGGACTGATCCACAAATCCGCGGCGGTGACCTGTGCGTGGAACTCCCTGGCCAGGAAGATCGAGGTCATCGCCCGGCCGCAGCCCAGGTCGAGCACGCGCGCGCAGGGGCGCAGGGTATCCAGGCCGAGGGCGGGGGCCAGCCACTCCAGCAGCCACAGGGCGTGCGGGCCCATCTGGTTCTCGACGGCCCAGCGGGCGTCGTAGGTACTGCTGAGCGGGTACCGGGGCAGGGTCAGACGGTCAGTGAGTGAGGCGTCCTTCGACGGTGCGGGAGAGACGGCGTCGGACATGACTGAACGGGCTCCTTGTGATCTTCGTAGTGGAAGGCGATGCGTAGGAGCTCGTTCGAACCGTCAAACAATGCACCCGCTTCGGTCGTCGGCGAGGAGCCGGTCAGTGCTGACCAGCGGAAGCTAGCAGGTGTCCACCTGGTTCGCAGCCGGTTTCCTCAGCTGCGGGTACTACGCTCGCCCGCCATGACCGCACACGCCGAATCCGACGCCGAACCCGAGATACCCGGGGTGGAGGCCGCGGACGACGAGGGCGAGGACCTCTACGAGGACGCCCGTCGGGCCCGCTGGACCGCCACCGTGACCGGGGCGCTGCTGGCCCTGATGGGGCTCACCGCCGCGTCGATGAGAGTGGGCGGGAGCGTGCCCGCCCTGGTGCCGGCCGCCTACGGCTCCGGATCCGCCGTGTGCGTGCTCGCCGGATGGCTCGGGGCCCGCGGCCGGACCCGCTGGGCCCTCTGGCTGATGATCCTGGGCACCATGGTGATGGCGCTCGGCGACCAGTTCGACTGACGCACCCGCCCCCCGGACCGGCGTCGGGCCGCCCGGGTGCCCCGACGCGCATGAGAGGCTCGACGGGTCGGCCGAGGACGTGGTGGAACTGGAGAAGCACGATGTACGCGATATCGCTGGGTGACGACGGCGCCGAACTGCGCCCACTGGAGCCCTGGCACGCCGAGGAGTTCCTGGCCCACCTGGAGCGCGGGCGGGAGTTCATCGGACAGTTCATCTCCTTCGGCTCCAAGGAGACGGACGTGCCCGCCGCACGGGCCATGCTCCAGCGGTACGCCGACCTGCGGGCCGCCGACACCGGCTCCCTGCACGGCCTGTGGCTGGAGGGCACGCTCGTCGGCGGGGTGCTCTTCCTGAACTTCGACGCCGAACGCGGGAACGCCGAGGTCGGCTGCTGGCTGGAGCCGGCCGGCACCGGGCGCGGACTCGTCACGCGCGCGATGCGGGTACTGCTCGACTTCGCGGTCGAGCAGCGCGGCATCCACCGGATCGAGTGGGTCGCCGCCTCGGGCAACGAGCCCAGCCTGAACGTGGCCCGGCGGCTGGGGATGACCCGCGATGGCGTACGCCGCCAGGCGCACCCCTATGGTGGCCTACGGCACGACCTGGAGGTGTGGTCGATCCTCGCCCCGGAATGGCGTGAAGCACGCGCGCGTGCCGCAGAGAACGATCATTAAGACGCCTCTCAGACAGGATCCGTACGGTGCCGGACATGGGAACCAAGACAGCTGACGAGACCGGTGCCGAGACGGGCGCCGAAGCCACGACCGACGAGGAGAAGGTGAGCGTCACCAAGAGCGCCGACGACGTGGCGGAGTCCGCTACCGAGGCCGCCGACGGCACGGACGCCGACCTCGACGCGGAGGGCGCGCAGGACGCCGAGGACCTGGTGGACGACGCCGACCTCGCCGGGGACCCGGCCGAGGCCGAGGGCCCGTCCGGGGTCGGCCAGGGCGCCGCCGCCGTCGTCTCCGTCGCGCTCGGCCTGGTCTCCCTCACGGGTGGCTGGATCGGTACGGTGGCCGCCGCCCGCGAGACCCTCGTCGGCCAGCTCCAGACCTCGTCGACCGCGAGCGTCGCCAAGCAGGTCAAGGAGGTGTACGGCGACGCGTGGGCGACCACCGCGCTGTGGGCCGGCCTGTTCGCGCTGGCCGCGCTGCTCACCGGCGTCGTGGTGCTGGCCCGGCCCGCCTTCGGCGCCCCCGGCAGGCCGCAGGCGCCGTGGATCAAGTCGGTCGCCTGGGCGGGTGTCGCGCTCGGCGTCATCGGCCTGCTGCTGGCCGTCCTCAAGTACTCCGACGCACTCCTCGGACTGCCGTCGACCAGCTGAGCCGACCGCGACGGCGCAGGTCAGAAGGGGCCTTAGGGCGTCCGTAAGCACCCTACGGACGGTCTGAGGCCCCTTATGCGTGTCCGGGGCCGGGCGGCCCCGCGAAGATGCGGAACTCTCCCGATGTGGCGCACCCCCCTGGGAGACGAAGGTGGAGGCATCGCAAGAAGCGAAGCCCAACCACCCACTCTCACAAGGGAACCCACCATGTTCGAGTACGAACTCCACCGGATCCGCTCCGCCGAACTGCGTCGGCAGGCCGACGACGCCCGTCTCGTCCGCGAGGCCGTCCGCTCCCGCCGCGCCGCCCGCCGGGAGGCACGGGCAGCCGGGACGGCGGGCGACGTCCCGGCGGCGCAGGAGGCCCATACCGACCGCCGTGGCCGGCGCCGGCTCCCGCGCGCCGCGTGAACAGGGGACGGCCGGGCGGGGCAGACCGCCCGGCGACCGGGAACGGGGAAGCCGGTGGCCGCACGGGGGTCGGCCACCGGCTTCCCCCGTTGCCGTCCACCGGTACGACCGGCGCACCGGTGCTGTGGAAAACCGCTGCCGTGGGCTCCGGGCTCCATGCCATGCTCTGGCCTGTGGAAACCAGGTCCGTGAGTCCCGTGTTCGTAGGCCGCAACGACGAGTTGGACACACTGAACGACGCGCTCGACCGCGCCGGGGCCGCCGAGCCGCAGGCGCTGCTGCTCGGCGGCGAGGCCGGCGTCGGCAAGACCCGGCTGGTGGAGGAGTTCGCCACCGCCGCCTGCCGCAGGGGCGCGGTCGTCGCCCTGGGCGGCTGCGTGGAGATCGGCGCCGACGGGCTGCCGTTCGCCCCCTTCTCCACTGCCCTGCGCGCGCTGCGGGCCGCCCTGCCCGACGAACTGGCCGAGGCCGCCGCCGGCCAGGAGGACGAGCTGGCCCGGCTGCTGCCCGAACTCGGCGAGGCCACCTCCGGCCGCCACGACGAACAGGGCATGGCCCGCCTCTTCGAACTCACCGCACGCCTCCTGGAGCGGGTCGCCGCCGAGCGCACGGTGGTCGTCGCCCTGGAGGACCTGCACTGGGCGGACGCCTCCACCCGCCACCTCCTCGCCTACCTGCTGCGCACCCTGCGCACCGGCCGGCTCGTCGTCCTCGCCACCTACCGCTCCGACGACATCCACCGCCGCCACCCGCTGCGCCCCCTGCTCGCCGAACTCGACCGGCTGCGCACCGTCCGCCGCCTCGAACTCGCCCGGTTCACCCGCGAGGAGGTCGGCCGCCAGATCGCCGGCATCCTCGCCGCCGAACCCGACCCCGCCCAGGTCGACGACATCTTCGAACGCTCCGACGGCAACGCCTTCTTCGTCGAGGAACTCGCCGTGGCCGGTGCCGAGGGCTGCTGCACCGGACTCACCGACTCACTGCGCGACCTGCTCCTGGTCCGGGTCGAGGCACTGCCCGAGAGCGCCCAGCGGGTGGCCCGGATCGTCGCCGAGGGCGGCTCCACCGTCGAGTACCGGCTGCTCGCCGCCGTCGCCCAGCTCGCCGAGGACGACCTCATCGAGGCGCTGCGGGCCGCCGTCGGCGCCAACCTCCTCACCGCCACCCCCACCGGCGACGGCTACCGCTTCCGGCACTCCCTGGTCCGCGAGGCCGTCGCCGACGACCTGCTGCCCGGCGACCGCTCCCGGCTCAACCGCCGCTACGCCGAGGCCCTGGAGGCCGACCCCCAGCTGGTCCCGGCCGACGCGCGCGTGACCCGGCTGGCCAGCTACTGGTACCAGGCCCACGACCCGGCCAAGGCCCTGCCCGCCGCCCTCGACGCCTCCGTCGTGGCCCGCCGCCGGCACGCCTACAGCGAGCAACTGCGGCTTCTGGAGCGGGCGATGGAGCTGTGGGACACCGCCCCCGAGGAGATCCGTGCGGCCCTGCGCCCCGTCGACTACACCGACGTCTACCCGCCCTGCGGCTGCGATCCCGCGACCACCCCGCTGCGCTATCTCGACCTGATGGCGGAGGCGGCCGTCGCCGGCCGCTTCTGCGGGGAGCGCGAACGCGCTCTGAAGATCACCAAGAAGGCGCTGCGGATCCTCCAGGACGAGCACGACCCGCAGCGCGCCGCCTGGTTCTGGGTGCAGCGCTCCCGGCTGGTCCAGGGCCTCGCCCGCGGCGACGGCTGGCAGGAACTCGGCACCGCCCAGGACCTCGTGCGCGGCCTGCCGCCGTCCGAGGTGCACGCCGACGTGCTGGCCAACGCCGCCGCCTGGTCCATGCTGCACGAGCCGGGCCCCGAGGCCTTCGCCGCCGCCGAACGGGCCGTCGAGTACGCGCGGATGGTGGGCGCCCGCGAGATCGAGCTCAACGCGCGCGTCACTCTGGGCTGCCTCATGGTCGACGCGGGTGACGTCGACAACGGCCTGGCGGAGCTGGAGCGCGTCAAGGACGCCGCGCTCCAGGAGGGCGTCGCCCATGTCGCGGGCCGCGCCTACACGAACCTCCCCTCCGAGCTGGAGTCGGTGGGCCGCTCCCGGGAGGCGGTGCCGATCCAGCGCGAGGGCATCGCCTTCGCCCGCAGATACGGCCTGCTGGACGCCGAGGCATGGATCTGGGGCAACCTCTCCGAGTCGCTGTACGCGCTCGGCCAGTGGGACGAGGCCGCCGAAGCCGCCGCGGGCGCCCTCGGCTCCGCGGCCAGCGCCAAGCCCCGGGGCGCCGGCGCCCTGCACTTCGCCCATGTCGCCCTCGCCCGGGGCGACTCGGCCGAGGCCGCCCGCCGGCTGGCCGTCGCACGCGCCCACTACGGCACCCACGACCCGATGCCCCAGGCCCAGCTGCCGGTCGCCCGGATCGCGATCGGCGTCGCCGCCGAGGAGGGCAGGATCCTCGACGCCCGCGCCGAGCTGGACCGCGCCCTGGCGGCCGGCTTCCCGCCCGGCACCCATCGCTACGGCTGGCCCCTGCTGCTGGCCGCCGCGACCGCCGAGGCCGACGCCCGCGCCCTGCCCGCGGCGGCCGAGGGCCGCGCCGACGCACTCGACCGGCTCGCCGAGGCCGCTCGCAAGCTCACCACCGGCGCACCCCTCTGGCAGGCGTACGAGCGCTGGACCCGCGCCGAGCTGCTCCGCGCGCGGGGCACCGGCACCGCCGCCGTCTGGTCGGACGTGGTCACCGGTTTCGAGTGCCTGGACCGCCCCTACGACCTCGCCCGGGTCCGCCGCCGCCTCGCCCAGGCCCTGCTCGAAGAGGCCACCGGCGACGACGAACGCGACCGCGCGACGGAACTCCTCCGGCTGGCCGGGGCCGTCGCCGACCACCTGGGCGCCCGCCCGCTCGCCGAGGCCGTCGCCCTCCTCGCCCAGCGCGCCCGCCTCACCCTCACCACCCGCGCCGCCCCCCGGGCCCTCGACCCCGCCGAGAGCCTCGGCCTCACCAGCCGGGAGCGCGACGTCCTGCGCCTGGTCTCGGCCGGCCGTACCAACCGCCAGATAGCCGAGGAGCTCTTCATCTCCCCGAAGACCGCGAGTGTCCACGTCTCGAACATTCTGGGCAAGCTGGGCGTTGCAGGGAGGGGCGAGGCGGCGGCGGTGGCACACAGACTGGGGATGTTCCCCGTCGAGGCCCTCGGCCCGACCAGGTAAGGGGACCGGCACAGGAGGCACCGTGTTCAACATGTTCGAGGAGCTGTTCGCACCCGGCCGCAAACACACCCACGAGGAGCAGAAGCGGCTGGAACTGACCAGGGAGGACGTGGGGGACACGGACCCAGGACGCGGGCCGATAGACCTCGCGTCCGGCAAGGTCGTCATACGGCTCCCGCAGGAGGAGCCCGCGGCGGAGTCCGAAGGGGAGCCTTCAGCGGACTCGGGGGACGACGAGACGTGAGCGGCGCCGACCCCGCCGCGCCTACCTCACCTCCAGCTCCAGGATCCGGTCGTCGCCCGCCTTCGGCTTGCCCCGTCCGTCGGTGTTGCTGGTCACCAGCCACACCTTGTCGCCGCCGGCCGCGACGACCGTGCGGAGGCGGCCGTACTCACCTGTGAGGAAGGCCTGCGGAGCCGCGGCCGCGGTCGTGCCGTCCAGCGGGATGCGCCACAGCCGCTGCCCCTTCAGGCCGGCCATCCAGATGACGCCGTCGACGTAGGCGATGCCGCTGGGCGAGGCGTCGTCCGTGTGCCACTGGGCGATCGGGTTGACGTACTTCGGGTCCGACGACCTGCCCTCCGCGTTCGGCCAGCCGTAGTCGCCTCCGGGCTTGACGGCGTTCAGCTCGTCCCAGGTGTCCTGCCCGAACTCCGAGGCGAACAGCCGCTGCCGGTCGTCCCAGGCGAGGCCCTGCACGTTGCGGTGGCCGTAGGTGTAGACGGGGGAGTCCGGGAACGGGTTGCCGGGAGCCGGGTCACCCTCCGGCGTCAGCCGCAGGATCTTCCCGCCGAGCGAGCCCTTGTCCTGTGCGAGGCCCCGCTGCCCGCTCTCGCCGGTCCCCGCGTAGAGCATGCCGTCCGGGCCGAAGGCGATCCGCCCGCCGTTGTGGATGAACCCCTTCGGAATGCCCTTGAAGATCGTGTCGGGCGCGCCCAGCTGCTCCTTGGCCGGCTTGCTCCCGTCCCAGAGCATCCGGACGATGCGGTTGTCGGAGGCCGACGTGAAGTACGCGTAGATCATGTGGTCGGAGGCGAAGTCGGGGGAGAGCGCGATCCCCAGCAGGCCCCCTTCACCCGCCGCGGACACCCCGGAGACCACCCCCAGCTCCGTGATCTTCCCGGTCTTCTCGTCGACCTTGCTGATCGTCCCGTCGTCCCGGTCGGACACCAGCAGCCCCGCCCCGTCCGGCAACGGCGCCAGCCCCCAGGGCGACTTCAGCCCCTCGGCGACGGTACGCAGCACTTTCACCGACCCCTTGGCAGGCGCGGCGGACTCGGTGGCCCCGGCCGACGCGGAGGCCCCGGAGGAGTTCGCCGACGGCCCCCCGGCCCAGGACGGCGTGGGCAGGTCCCCGCCCCCGCCCCCGGAGGAACACCCTGCGACCACCAGCACCCCGACCACGACCAACACGGCGGGCACACCTCGACGTCGCACGACCACGATCCCTTCGAACGGCCTGGCCCCTCCGACCGACGGTAGTACAACACGCCCCTTCAGGGGCGCGGGGAACTGCGCGACCAGCCCCCACGGCGCCGCACCGAACCACCGGCAGAACGCGGCACCTTCTACGACCGCTCAGTCCCAGGAGCCCTGCGCAGCAGGCAGCCCGCCCAGCTCCGCCAGATCCTCCGCACTCAGCCGGACCTCGACGGAACCCGCGTTCTCGGCCACCCACCGCCCCCGCTTCGTCCCCGGCACCGGCACCACGTGCGCCCCCTGCGCCAGCACCCACGCCAGCGCCACCTGAGCGGCGGTGACACCGTCGCCGTCCTGCCGGCCCGCAACCCTCCGCAGCCCCGCCACGATCGGCTGGTTCGCCGCCATCATCTCCGCCGTGAAGCGAGGGTGCCGCGCCCGCAGGTCGTCCGGCTCGAACCCCTCACCCGGCGTGAGCGTCCCGGTCAGGAAGCCGTTGCCGAGCGGCATCGCCGCGAGGAACCCCACCCCCCGCGCCGCACACCACGGCAGCAGCGACTCGAGCGCCTCCGGCGACCACACCGACAGCTCCGCCTGCACCGTGCTCACCGGAAACACCTGCTGCACCCGCCGAAGCTGCCGCAGGGTCGCGTCATGCAACCGCGCGCCGGACCTGCGCCCCCCGCGCGCCCCCACGGCGCACAACCCCAGCGCCCGCACCTTTCCCGCCTGCACCAGTTCCGCCATCGCGCCCCAGGTCTCCTCGACCGGAACCTCCGGGTCGGCGCGGTGCAGCTGGTAGAGGTCTATGACATCGGTCTGGAGCCGGCGCAGCGACGCGTCGCAGGCCCGCTTCACATATCCGGGCCGGCCGTTCGCCACGATGTGCTGGTCGCCCACCAGCAGACCCACCTTCGTCGAGACGAAGGCCTCCGCACGCCGCTCCCTGAGCACCCTCCCCAGCAGCAGCTCGTTGGTGAACGGACCGTACATGTCGGCCGTGTCCAGCAGCGTCACGCCGAGGTCCAGCGCCCGGTGCACCGCTCTCAGCGACTCGTCACCCCGCTGCCGCGACCCGCTGTACGCCCAGCTCATCGGCATGCACCCGAGTCCGACGGCCCCCACCGCGAGCGCCCCCGCGCCGATCGTCCTGCGCTCCACCAGCCCGTGAACCTCCTTCTCCGGCCCCCAACCTAACCCGCCCGCCGCCACACCCCTGACATAGCCTCCTGACCATGACCCAGGACGCATGGCTCCCCATCCCGCCCGACGAGTTCACGGATCTGCCCGAAGGGCTCAATTACCTCTTCTGGGACGGTGACCAGGAGTTCCCCGGTGACCCCGCCGACTGTGCCGTCTACGTCGTCCCCTACATGAAGCGGCAGGACGTGAAGGTGCGGCCGCTGGTGCGGATGCGGAACCTGCGGCTCGTCCAGACCCTCACGGCCGGTGTGGACGACATGATCGCGGCCGGCGACCGCATCGTCCCCGGCGTGCCGCTGTGCAACGCGCGCGGTGTGCACGAGGCGAGCACCGCCGAACTCGCGCTCGCGCTCACCCTGGCCTCCCTGCGCGGCATCCCGGGATTCGTGCGCGCCCAGCAGCAGGAGCACTGGCAGGGCGGATTCCACCCCGCTCTCGCCGACAGGTCCGTCCTCATCGTCGGCTACGGCGCCATCGGTTCGGCCATCGAGGACCGGCTCGTGCCCTTCGAGGTTGCGCGGGTGGCGCGCGTCGCGCGCTCCGGGCGCGCCTCGGCGCGCGGTCCCGTGCATCCGCTCACCGAACTGCCGAATCTGCTTCCGGAAGCCGATGTCGTCATCCTTTCCACGCCCCTCACGGACACCACGCGTGGCCTGGTCAACGCGGAGTTCCTCGCACGGATGAAGGACGGCGCACTGCTCGTGAACATCGCGCGCGGGGCCGTCGTGGACACCAAGGCCCTCCTCGCCGAGCTGGAGAGCGGCCGCCTCACCGCCGCCCTGGACGTCACCGACCCCGAGCCGCTGCCGGCCGGACACCCCTTGTGGCAGGCGCCCGGAGTCCTGATCAGCCCTCATGTCGGCGGCCCCACCTCGGCCTTCCTGCCGCGCGCCAAGCGCCTCGTCACCGAGCAGTTGAACCGTTTCGTGAACCGGGAGCCGTTGCGGAACGTGATTTTGACGACGGGATCCACCGACAACTGACCATCACGGCAATACGCGTGTAATCCGCTTCCGGTACGGTCCGCAACCTTCCGGGCGCGGTGCGTGCGCGCATAGCCCCTGGTCGTCACGGAGCGTAGAGAAGCTATGTCCCTGAGTGACGAGACTGGTGTATCGTCCCGGAAGGGGCTGCGCCGCGCACCGTACGGCGCCGGGGATGGACATTTCAGATTTGTGAGGGGGGCGACGGGCGATGCACGGCCTATGGACGAACGATCCGACGCGGCGGAGCCGCCGGCGGCGACCCTGGCGCACAGCTGCGCGCAGACGCGGCCACCACACCAGCCATCACCACCACCGCAGGCACAGCGGACGCCGGAGGCACGCACATCCAGCGCACCGGGACCTGAGGGACACGGGAGCGACGCGGACCTGGAGGGTCCCGTGACAGCGCCGACATCCGTGACGACCACCCTCCCCGGAGCGCTGCGGGCACAGCCTCCGGCGGGGATGCCGCACCTCCGGCCGCCGGCCACCGGCGGCGGGACCGGCGTGGTCCGCCAACTCGTCCTGGCCCTGATCTGCGCGGGATACGCCGTCGGTTCCGCGTTCGACTGGGGCTCGAACCAGATCGCCCTGTTCATGGGTGACTTCGGTCTGACCGCGGCCGCCGGCACCGCCGCCGTGTCGTGCTTCCTCTACGCCCGCTCCCCGCGGGTCCGCTTTCGACCCGCCTGGCTGCTGTTCGCCCTCTCCTCGGCGATGGCGGCCCTGGGCAACGCGGTCTGGGGGTGGTACGAGGTCGTGCTCCAGCGGCCCGTGCCCAGCCCCAGCTACGCCGACCTGTTCTTCCTGTGCTTCGCGCCGCCCGCCATCGTGGGTCTGCTGGTGCTGGCCAAGCGGCCGGTGACCAAGGCCGGCTGGATCTGCCTCGCGCTGGACGCCTGGCTGATCGGCGGCTCCCTGCTCACCCTGTCGTGGAGCCTCGCGCTCGCCCAGGCCGCCCGGTTCGACGGGCCCAGCGTCGCGCACACCGCGCTCTCGCTGGCGTACCCGCTGCTGGACATCGCCCTGGTCAGCATGGTGCTCGCGCTGCACTTCCGGCGCTCGCCGGGCAACCGCACCGCGGTGAACACCGCGATCGGCGCCCTCGCCCTGACCGTGATGTGCGACGCCCTGTTCACCTCGCCGCTGCTGCACAGCAGTTACCGCTCCGGCCAGCTGCTGGACGCGGGCTGGTTCGCCGGATCGCTGCTGCTCGCGTACGCCCCCTGGGCCGCCCCCCGGTCGCAGGGCGCCCAGGATCCCGACGGGCACACGCGCGTGGTCCACGAGCACGTGCCCGGCGGCCGTGCCCCGGCGCCCAAGCAGCCGCCGGCACCGGCCCCGGGCGGCGACCACAGCCGGTACCCGTCCGGACGGCCGATCACCGGCTCCCTGGCCGCGCTCACCCCGTACCTGGCCGCCGCCGTGTGCACCCTGGGCATCCTCTACAACGTCCTCGACGGCCGCAGTCCGGACCACGTCGTCCTGATCACCGCCGGCTGCGTGGTCCTCGCGCTCGTCGTACGCCAGGGCATCATGCTGCTCGACAACATCACCCTCACCCAGGAACTGGCGCAGCAGGAGAACCACTTCCGCTCCCTGGTGCAGGGCTCCAGCGACGTCATCATGATCGCCGCGCCCAACGGCATCCTCCGGTACGTCTCCCCGGCCGCCGCCGGGGTCTACGGCCGGTCCGCCGAGGACCTGGTGGGCTCGGAACTGGCCAACCTCATCCACCCGGAGGACCTGGGCTGCGTGGTGCACGAGGTGCGCCGCTTCCTCGCCGCGAGCTCCCAGGAGGAGCCCACCACCCGCATCGAGTGCCGGTTCCGCTCCGGCGAGGGCGGCTGGCTCAACGTCGAGTCCACCGTCAACCGCCACCACGGCGGCCTCATCTTCAACAGCCGGGACGTGACCGAAAGAGTGCGGCTGCAGGCGCAGCTCCAGCACAACGCCGAGCACGACCCGCTCACCGACCTGCCCAACCGCGCCCTGTTCACCCGGCGCGTGCAGCAGGCCCTGTCCGGCCGCCGCTCCTCCGACCGGGGCCCCGCCCTCAGGAACACGGCGGTGCTCTTCATCGACCTGGACGGGTTCAAGGCCGTCAACGACACGATCGGGCACCAGGCCGGGGACGAACTGCTCGTCCAGGCCGCGCGCAGACTCCAGGACGCGGTCCGCCAGGGCGACACCGCGTCCCGGCTGGGCGGCGACGAGTTCGCGGCGCTGATCGTCGGCGACGGCACCCGTGACCGCAGTGCCCGGGAGCGGCACATCCTGGAGCTCGCCGACCGCCTCAGGGTGACCCTCTCCCAGCCGTACGCGATTGACGGCAACGATGTCCGTGTCAACGCGTCCATCGGTGTCGCCTTCGCCGAACCGGGTCTCGGCGCCGGTGAGCTGCTGCGCAACGCCGACCTGGCGATGTACCGCGCCAAGTCGGCCGGAAAAGGCCGCGTCAAGCTGTACAAGCCGCAGATGCAGCAGGACGTCGTACGCAAGGCGGAACTGGCCACCCGGCTGCGGGCCGCCCTGCACGACGGCGAGTTCACGCTGCTCCACCAGCCCGTGGTGTGCCTGGAGGACGGCCGGATCGAGTCGGTCTCCGCACAGGCGCGCTGGCGCTCCTCGCAGGGGGTGCTGTTCACGCCGGCCGAGTTCCTGCGGGTCGCCGAGGACAGCGACAAGACGGCCGAGCTGGACCGCTGGATCCTCCAGGAGGCGATCGAGCAGGCCGCCGAGCGGGCCGCGAGCGGGCTCGTGGTGCCGGTCGCCGTCCGGACGTCCGCCCGGCGGCTGCTCGACCGGTCCTCGCCGCTCGGCTCCGTGGAGGTCCTGCTCACCCGGCACGGGCTGCCTTCGGGGGCGCTGCTCCTGGAGCTCTCCGACACCGACCCCAGGGTCCCGCTGGACGAGCTGGAGCGGCGGCTGACCGCGCTCAGCCGGCACGGTGTCCGGATCGCGCTGGACGGCTTCGGCAGCGGCTACGCGGCGATCACGGCGCTCCGCAAGCTCCCCGTCGACGTGCTCAAGCTCGACCGCAGCCTGGTCGAGGGGGTCGTCGAGTCGGCCCGGCTGCACAAGATCACCAATGGGCTGCTGCGGATCGCCGGAGACCTCGGCCTGCAGTCCGTGGCCGAGGGCGTGGACCTGCCCGAGCAGGTCACCGCGCTCCGCACGATGGGGTGCACGCACGGTATGGGCATGGCGTTCTCCGGCCCGGTGGACGAGTACCGGCTGCGCCGGGCGCTCGGTTCCGGCCACTACCCGGTTCCGCACGCCCCGGCCGAGCCCGCCTTCGCGGGAGGCGGTCCGGGGGTGTACACCGGTGGTGTGCCCGCCGTACTCGGAGGGGGAAGTGCCCTACGCTCACATAATGAGACTCCCGTCCCACCCGCTTGACACGTGGTGCGCGTCAGAGGGAGGGTCAGTCCCATGCGCACCCGAATTCTCGTACTTGGACAGCGCGTCGGCTGAGCTGGGGCCCACCGGAGGACGATCCGGAATCCCCAGCGACCACACCGGCGCGCTCCCCTCGCTTGCCTTTTGGCACGAGGGGTTTTTTGTTGCACCAGCACCAGACGTACGGCAGCGAAAATCCGTACGAACCTCGCAAAAACCCTCAGCATCGAGAAGAGAATGCCGATGACCGAGCAGGCCACCGGGGCCCACCATCCGCAGCCGCGGCCCCGTTCCGGAGGACAGCAGACCCCGACCGTCGAGCACGTCACGGGTGCGAAGTCCCTCATCCGCTCGCTTGAGGAGGTCGGCGCTGACACGGTATTCGGCATCCCCGGTGGCGCGATCCTGCCGGCCTACGACCCGCTGATGGACTCCACCCGGGTGCGCCACGTCCTGTGCCGGCACGAGCAGGGCGCAGGCCACGCGGCCACCGGCTACGCGCAGGCCACCGGCAAGGTCGGCGTCTGCATGGCGACGAGCGGCCCGGGCGCGACGAACCTGGTGACGCCGATCGCGGACGCGCACATGGACTCGGTGCCGCTCGTGGCGATCACCGGACAGGTCGCGTCCTCCTCGATCGGCACAGACGCCTTCCAGGAGGCGGACATCGTCGGCATCACCATGCCGATCACCAAGCACAACTTCCTCGTCACCAAGGCCGAGGACATCCCCCGGGTGATCGCCCAGGCGTTCCACATCGCCTCCACCGGCCGCCCCGGCCCGGTCCTGGTCGACATCGCCAAGGACGCCCTCCAGGCGAAGACCACCTTCTCCTGGCCGCCGGTCATGGACCTGCCCGGCTACCGCCCGGTGACCAAGCCGCACGCCAAGCAGATCCGCGAGGCCGCCAAGCTGATCACCTCCGCGAAGCGGCCCGTCCTCTACGTCGGTGGCGGTGTCATCAAGTCGCACGCCACCGCCGAGCTCAAGGTCCTCGCCGAGCTCACCGGAGCGCCCGTCACCACCACCCTGATGGCGCTCGGCGCGTTCCCCGACAGCCACCCGCTGCACGTGGGAATGCCGGGCATGCACGGTGCGGTCACCGCCGTCACCGCGCTGCAGAAGGCCGACCTGATCGTCGCCCTCGGAGCCCGTTTCGACGACCGCGTCACCGGCAAGCTGGACAGCTTCGCCCCGTACGCGAAGATCGTCCATGCCGACATCGACCCCGCGGAGATCGGCAAGAACCGCGCCGCCGACGTGCCGATCGTCGGTGACGCCCGCGAGGTCATCGCCGACCTGATCCAGGCGGTGCAGCGGGAGCACGGCGAGGGCCACCAGGGGGACTACACCGCCTGGTGGAAGGACCTCAACCGCTGGCGCGAGACGTACCCGCTGGGCTACGACCTGCCCGACAACGGTTCGCTCTCGCCGCAGCAGGTCATCGAGCGCATCGGGCAGCTCGCCCCGGAGGATACGATCTTCGCGGCGGGCGTCGGCCAGCACCAGATGTGGGCCGCGCACTACGTGCAGTACGAGAAGCCCGCCACCTGGCTGAACTCCGGCGGCGCCGGAACCATGGGCTACGCGGTCCCGGCCGCCATGGGGGCCAAGGCCGGACAGCCGGGCAGGACCGTCTGGGCGATCGACGGCGACGGCTGCTTCCAGATGACCAACCAGGAACTGACCACCTGCGGCCTGAACAACATCCCGATCAAGGTCGCCATCATCAACAACGGCGCCCTCGGGATGGTCCGCCAGTGGCAGACCCTGTTCTACAACCAGCGGTACTCCAACACGGTGCTGCACTCCGGGCCCGACGACGTCAACCCGGACGCCCGCGGCACCCGGGTCCCCGACTTCGTCAAGCTGTCCGAGGCCATGGGCTGCTACTCCATCCGCTGCGAGTCCCCGGACGACCTCGACAAGGTCATCGAAGAGGCGAACTCCATCAACGACCGCCCCGTCGTCGTCGACTTCATCGTCCACGAGGACGCCATGGTGTGGCCGATGGTCGCCGCCGGCACCTCCAACGACGAGATCCTGGCCGCCCGGGACGTCCGTCCCGACTTCGGCGACAACGAAGACGACTGAGCGAGAGAGACGCAGAAAAAATGTCCAAGCACACGCTCTCCGTCCTGGTGGAGAACAAGCCGGGCATCCTGGCCCGGATCGCGGCCCTGTTCTCCCGCCGCGGCTTCAACATCGACTCGCTCGCCGTCGGGGTCACCGAGCACGCCGACATCTCCCGCATCACGATCGTGGTGAGTGTCGAGGCGCTGCCGCTGGAACAGGTCACCAAGCAGCTCAACAAGCTCGTCGAGGTGCTCAAGATCGTCGAACTGGAGCCGGGTTCGGCCGTTCAGCGCGAACTCGTTCTGGTGAAGGTGCGCGCCGACAACGAGACGCGCTCCCAGATCGTCGAGATCGTCCAGCTGTTCCGGGCCAAGACCGTCGACGTCTCCCCGGAGGCCGTCACCATCGAGGCCACCGGCAGCAGCGAGAAGCTGACGGCCATGCTCAAGATGCTGGAGCCGTTCGGCATCAAGGAACTGGTGCAGTCCGGCACCATCGCGATCGGACGCGGGGCCCGTTCGATCACCGACCGTTCGCTGCGCGCCCTCGACCGATCTGCGTAAGGCTTGAGCAAGGCTTGATACGGGCGGCCGGCGTTCCTTCCCGGCTCG
Organism: Streptomyces sp. NPDC013157; assembly: GCF_042899865.1. Classification (NCBI taxonomy): domain Bacteria; kingdom Bacillati; phylum Actinomycetota; class Actinomycetes; order Kitasatosporales; family Streptomycetaceae; genus Streptomyces; species Streptomyces sp. NPDC013157. Next base: position 169,753 of record NZ_JBIBAK010000007.1, read on the forward strand.
GCGGCCGCCCGTATACCGAGACCCCGAAACTTCCCTTCCGCCCGCCGTCATACGGTGGGACGCAACACCTGCACACCAAGGAGAGAACCCAAAGTGGCCGAGCTGTTCTACGACGCCGATGCCGACCTGTCCATCATCCAGGGCCGCAAGGTCGCGGTCATCGGCTACGGCAGCCAGGGTCACGCCCACGCGCTGTCGCTGCGCGACTCGGGTGTCGACGTGCGTGTCGGTCTGCACGAGGGCTCCAAGTCCAAGGCGAAGGCCGAGGAGCAGGGCCTGCGCGTGGTGACCCCGTCGGAGGCCGCCGCCGAGGCCGACGTCATCATGATCCTCGTCCCGGACCCGATCCAGGCCCAGGTCTACGAGGAGTCCATCGCCCCGAACCTGAACGACGGCGACGCCCTGTTCTTCGGCCACGGCCTGAACATCCGCTACGGCTTCATCAAGCCCCCGGCGGGCGTCGACGTCTGCATGGTCGCCCCCAAGGGCCCGGGCCACCTCGTCCGTCGTCAGTACGAGGAGGGCCGCGGCGTGCCCTGCATCGTGGCCGTCGAGCAGGACGCCACGGGCAACGGCTTCGCGCTGGCGCTGTCGTACGCGAAGGGCATCGGCGGCACCCGCGCCGGCGTCATCAAGACGACCTTCACCGAGGAGACCGAGACCGACCTGTTCGGCGAGCAGGCCGTCCTCTGCGGTGGTACCTCCGCCCTGGTCAAGGCCGGTTTCGAGACCCTGGTCGAGGCCGGCTACCAGCCGGAGATCGCCTACTTCGAGTGCCTGCACGAGCTGAAGCTCATCGTCGACCTGATGTACGAGGGCGGCCTGGAGAAGATGCGCTGGTCGGTCTCCGAGACCGCCGAGTGGGGCGACTACGTCACCGGCCCGCGGATCATCACCGACGCCACCAAGGCCGAGATGAAGCAGGTCCTCGCCGAGATCCAGGACGGTACCTTCGCCCGCAACTGGATGGACGAGTACCACGGCGGTCTGAAGAAGTACAACGAGTACAAGAAGCAGGACTCCGAGCACCTGCTGGAGACCACCGGCAAGCAGCTGCGCAAGCTGATGTCCTGGGTGAACGAAGACGCGTGAGCCCCAGGTGACAGGGCCGGGGCGAGCCGCCCCGGCCCTGTTGTCCGCCCCGTCGAATCTCGGACGGGTGATCCTTCCGCAGCGGCGCAGGACGACCTCCGTCACGCCACTACACTGCCGTACTACATACGCGTCAGGCCCACAGCGTCGTGCGTCTCCACGCGGCTAGCCAACCTCCACCGCCTGCGGCCGTCGGGACGGCCGTCCGCATTGGACATGTGAGGACTCACGTGAGCTCGAAACCTGTCGTACTCATCGCTGAAGAGCTGTCGCCCGCCACCGTCGACGCGCTGGGCCCGGACTTCGAGATCCGGCACACCAACGGAGCAGACCGGGCCGAACTGCTCCCCGCCATCGCCGACGTGGACGCGATCCTGATCCGCTCCGCCACCAAGGTCGACGCCGAGGCCATCGCCGCGGCGAAGAAGCTGAAGGTCGTCGCACGAGCCGGCGTCGGCCTGGACAACGTCGACGTCTCCGCCGCCACCAAGGCCGGCGTAATGGTCGTCAACGCCCCGACCTCCAACATCGTGACCGCCGCCGAGCTGGCCTGCGGTCTCCTCATCTCCAGCGCCCGCCACATCCCGCAGGCCAATTCCGCGCTGAAGAACGGCGAGTGGAAGCGCAGCAAGTACACCGGTGTCGAGCTGGCCGAGAAGACCCTCGGTGTCGTCGGCCTCGGCCGCATCGGCGCCCTGGTCGCGCAGCGCATGTCCGCCTTCGGCATGAAGGTCGTCGCCTACGACCCCTACATCCAGCCCGCCCGCGCCGCCCAGATGGGCGTGAAGGTGCTGTCGCTGGACGAGCTGCTCGAGGTCGCCGACTTCATCACCGTGCACCTCCCGAAGACCCCCGAGACGGTCGGCCTGATCGGCGACGAGGCGCTGCGCAAGGTCAAGCCGTCCGTGCGGATCGTCAACGCCGCGCGCGGTGGCATCGTCGACGAGGAGGCGCTGTACGCGGCGCTCAAGGAGGGCCGGGTCGCCGGCGCCGGCCTCGACGTCTACAGCAAGGAGCCGTGCACCGACTCCCCGCTCTTCGAGCTCGACCAGGTCGTCTGCACCCCGCACCTCGGTGCCTCCACCGACGAGGCCCAGGAGAAGGCGGGCATCGCGGTCGCCAGGTCCGTGCGCCTCGCCCTCGCGGGTGAGCTGGTCCCGGACGCGGTCAACGTCCAGGGCGGTGTCATCGCCGAGGACGTCAAGCCGGGCCTGCCCCTCGCCGAGCGCCTCGGCCGCATCTTCACCGCGCTCGCCGGTGAGGTCGCGGTCCGCCTCGACGTCGAGGTCTACGGCGAGATCACCCAGCACGACGTGAAGGTGCTGGAGCTGTCCGCGCTCAAGGGCGTCTTCGAGGACGTCGTCGACGAGACGGTGTCGTACGTCAACGCGCCGCTGTTCGCGCAGGAGCGCGGTGTCGAGGTCCGCCTCACCACCAGCTCGGAGTCGGCCGACCACCGCAACGTCGTCACCGTGCGCGGCACCCTCGGCAACGGCGAGGAGGTCTCGGTCTCCGGCACGCTGTCCGGCCCGAAGAACCTCCAGAAGATCGTCGCGGTCGGCGACTACGACGTCGACCTCGCGATCGCCGACCACCTGCTGGTGCTGCGGTACGAGGACCGGCCGGGCGTCGTCGGCACCGTCGGCCGCATCCTGGGGGAGGCCGGGATCAACATCGCCGGTATGCAGGTCTCCCGTGCGGCGGCGGGCGGCGAGGCGCTCGCCGTCCTCACCGTCGACGACACGGTGGCCTCCGGCGTGCTGGCCGAGGTGGAATCGGAGATCGGGGCCACGTCGGCTCGTTCGGTGAACCTCGTGTAACAGCCACTTCTGCGAACGGCGGGGGGGGGGGGGCCCCCCGCCCCGGCCCCCACCACCGGCGCCCTGACCTTCCGCGAGGCCCGCACGGGTGTGCTCCAGCAGAG
>NZ_JBIBAK010000007.1:172778-201801 GCF_042899865.1 Streptomyces sp. NPDC013157
GGGGGGCGCGGGGTGCTTCGGCCTGGGGCGCCCCCGCGGGGCGGGGCGGCAACCCCCTGCAAACCCCCCGTTCCCGCGCGGGGGGCGCGCCCCCCCCACCCCCCCCCCCCCCGCCGTTCGCATGTCCTGCTACTCACCGAGCTTCCGCAGCGTCACCCCCGCCCCCACCGCGGCCAGCGTCAGCAGCACCGCCCCCGCGATCGCCGCTCCGTGCATCCCGCTGGTGAACGCCTCCCGTGCGGTCCGGGTCAGGGCCTCTCCCGCGGGCCCCGGCAGCCGGCTCGCCGTGGCCAGTGCGCCGCCCAGCGTCTCGCGGGCCCCGGCCGGGGCCGTGGCCGGCATCTCGTGGCGGTAGACCGCGGTGCCGATCGAGCCCAGCACCGCCATACCGAGCGCACCGCCGAACTCCGAAGCCGTCTCAAGGAGCGAGGACGCCGTCCCGGCCCGTTCCACCGGCGCGGCGGTCATCGCGAGGTCGGTCAGCTGGGACATGATCGCGACCATCCCGCAGGCCAGGACGCCGGCGCCGGCCAGCACCAGCCACAGCGAGTCGGTGCCGATGAGGGCGAGCAGCACGAACCCGGCCGCCATGGCCGCGAAGCCGCCGGCGACGACGTACCCCCGGTCGGCGCCCCGCTGCACCAGCTGTGCCGTGAGCGGCCCCGCGGCCCCGATGAACACCGAGGGCAGCAGGCTCCACAGCGCCGCCGCGAGCGGGCTCATCCCGAGGACCGACTGGAGGTACTGGGTGGTGAAGATCGCCGACCCCATCATGGCGAGCGAGGCGACCAGGTTCAGGACCAGTGCCGGGGAGAAGCCCCGGCCCTTCAGCAGGGCCGGCGGGATCAGCGGGGAGCCGGTGGTGCGCTGGCGGTGGACGAAGAGGGCGGCGAAGAGCAGGCCGACGGTGACAGAGACGACGTAGAGCGGGTGCCAGCCCTCGGAGGGGATCTCCTTGACGCCGTAGATCACAGGGAGCACGGCGGCCATCGAGAGCGGGACGCTCAGCCAGTCGAAGCGGCCGGGGGAGGGGTTGCGGGACTCCGGGAGCAGGAACGGGCCGATGAGCAGCAGCAGGGCCATCGCCGGGAGGTTGACCAGGAAGACCGAGCCCCACCAGAAGTGCTCGACGAGGATCCCGCTCATCACCGAGCCGAGGGCGATCCCGCCCGTCATCACCCCGGACCACAGGCCGATCGCCTTCGCGCGCTGGCCAGGGTCGGTGAACATCGTGCGCAGCAGCGCCATCGTCGACGGCATCAGGGTCGCGCCGCCGATGCCGAGGACCGCGCGGGCGGCGATGAGGGTCCCGGCGCTGTCCGCGTACGCGGCGAGCAGCGAGGCGCCGCCGAAGGCCGCGGCGCCGAACAGCAGCAGGCGCCGGCGGCCGATGCGGTCGCCCAGCGCGCCCATGGTCATCAGCAGACCGGCCAGGACGAAGCCGTAGATGTCGAGGATCCACAGCTGCTGGGTACCGCTCGGCGCGAGGTCCGCGCCGATCGCCGGGAGGGCGAAGTAGAGGACCGAGACGTCCATCGAGACCAGGAGCAGCGGAAGCATCAGCACGCCCAGCGCCGTCCATTCGCGGCGCCCCGCCAGGGCGTTGGTGCTCGGTGGAGTGGTTGCGTTCGTGCCCGTCGGGTTCGTCATGCCAAGGAATGTACGGGCGTCTTAAACGCTTGTCTAGAACGCTTGTATAATTCATGTGTCTAGGACGTGTGTATGGATCCCGGGTAGGGTGGTCCGCATGGGACACCGTGAGGATCTGCTGGAAGGCGCCAAGCGCTGCCTGCTCGAGAAGGGGTTCGCGCGGACGACGGCGCGCGACATCGTCCGGGAGTCGGGGACCAACCTCGCCTCGATCGGCTACCACTACGGCTCCAAGGACGCGCTGCTCGCGCAGGCCTACATCGCTCTGGTGGAGGAGATGTCCTTCGAGGGCGGCGACGGGGGGCTGACCGGAGCGCCCGGCTCCCTCGAGCGGTTCCGGGAGGTGTGGTCGAACATCGTCGACAGCATGCGCGGGCCCGGCTCCATGTGGCGGCTCAGCGTGGAGATCGTGACGATGGGCGATCAGATGCCGGAGGTGCGCGACCAGTTGGCGCGCGCCCAGCGCGAGGGCGGCCGCGGGCTGACCTCGCTGCTGATGGGCGTACCGGAGGAGGAGGTCTCCGACGAGACCGCCGACACCCTGGGCCGCTTCTACATGACCCTGATGTCCGGCCTCATCTCGCAGTGGACCTTCGACCCGAAGACCGCCCCCGACGGCGACGCGCTCGCCGCGGGGCTGCGCCAGATCGTCGAGGCCGCGAACCGGAGTTGACACGCCCGAGGAGTCGGCCCCCGCGCGGCGCCGGTCAGCCGAGCGAGTACGTGATCACGGCACGGGCCGGGAACCGGAGCGCGTCGCCGTACAGCGGCGAGCGCTCGACGGTGACCCGGACGCCGTCCTCGGGGTGGTAGTACCAGACGGGGCTCCGCAGTGCGGCTCCGCACAGGCCGTCCGGGAGCTTGTACGGCTCGCCGGCCACGCCGACGCTGCCGTGCCGTTCGTCGAACAGGTCCGCGCCCGACGGCACGATGCCCGCGCCGCGCAGGTAGTCCGGGAGCAGGCCGCTGCGGAAGGACAGGGCGGCCCTGCCGTTCCGGGTGAAGTAGTGGACGTCGGCGGCGTCGGAGGGGATCGGCGTGCCGTGGACGAGGATCCGGTCCGGCAGCCGCTGCTCGCTTCCCGCGCAGGCCCGTTCGTCGCCGAGCGGGTGGGGCAGGTCGTCCCGGAACAGCCAGACGGCCCCCGCGGCGCACCCTGCGAGGGCGAGCGCCCCGATGCCCAGCGCGGCCGCCCGGCGGCCCGGCCCGAGCTGTCTGCGCGCCCCGCTCTCCTCGGTCGCCGCCGACGGTTCGGCCGCCTCGCCCTGCCGTATGTCCGGACCCGAATCACCCATGTCCGCCCCCGCCGACATCTTTGATGTGAACACGCATGTGACCACGCGGAGCATACGCCGACCGGCATCCGCACACGGCACCGAAAGGCGCACCTCAGGCGAGCCGGGCCCCCTTCAACACCATGTGCAGCAGCAGGCGGTCCTCGCCGTCGTCCAGGTCGAGACCGGTGAGCTGTTCGACGCGGGAGAGGCGGTAGTACAGGGTCTGCCGGTGGATGCCGAGCGCGGTGGCCGTGCGGCCCGCCTGGCCCGCGTGGTCGAGGTAGACCTCGGCGGTGCGGGCGAGTTCGCGGTGGGCCGGGGCGAGGAGCGGGGCCGCGGCCGGGTCCTGCGGGGCCTGCGGCGGCAGCGCGGTCAGCAGGCGGTACGGGCCGATGTCCGCCCACTGCGCGACCGGCCCGAACCGCGGCTCGGCCAGCGCGGCCCGGGCCGCGGCCGACGCCTCCTGCCAGACCGCGCCCAGCTCGGCCAGCCCGGTCCGGGCCCCGCCCACCCCGGCGGCGCAGCCCTGCGCCGCCGGGACCGGTCCCGCGAGTCCCGCGGCGACGGCCGCCGCCGTCCGTGCCCCGGCCCCGCGTGCCGCCGCCGACCGGGCCTCCTCCGCGTCCTTGAGCAGTCGGGCGGCGGCGGTCAGGGCGGGCGTGGCCGTGTCCGTGCTGCGCAGCCGGACCAGTACGGCGAGGCTGTGGCCCGTTGCCCCCCAGGGCAGGGCGCACAGCGCGGTGGCGTGCGGGACCGTGCGCGGGGACGGGGCGTCGTCCGGGTCCGCGGACGGCCAGGGGGCGACACAGACCAGGGTGTGCGGGGCATCCGCGCGGGTGCCCAGGGCCGTGCGGAGTTCGGCCACTGCCATGTCCCGCTGCCAGCCGCCCGCCGCGACCAGCACCGCCCGCAGTTCCCGGCCGAGACCCGCCCCCGCCTGCGCCTCGTCCGCGAGCAGCGCCCCGATCCGCCCGGCCACCCCCATGGCGGCGGCCAGCTGGGCGTCCGTCGGACCCGGATCGGAGTCGAGCAGCCACACATAGCCGAGGACGACACCCCGATGGCGTACCGGCAGGCAGATCCGCCCCCGGTAGACGCCGGCCTCCGGGGTCGGCGGGATCCGGACCGGTCCGGTCGCCCGGGTGATGCCGAAGCCCTCGAACCAGGTACGGACCGCCGCCGTCGAACGCCGGGTCAGGATCGAGCGGGTGCGCACCGGGTCCAGCGCCGACGGGTCGAGGTCGCCCTCACTGTCGTACGCCCCGAAGGCGATCAGCTCGAAGTCGCGGTTCTCCAGGGTCGCCGGGACGCCCAGCAGCTCCGAGATCTCGTCGACCAGCTCCTGGTAGTCACCCTTGAATTCCGACGTCACCCGGGCATTCTCCCGCAATTCCCGACCGCCTTCATACATCTGTCTGAGATCCGTGGCACGGATGCGTGACAGCTGTCGATGGCTCACGATCGGAGGGATCCTTAACTTTCACGGTGGTTCCCCGTGCCGTATCCAAATCGTCGGATCGCGGCCTGTCTGGCATGTGTTGTGGAGGTGCCCCGTGCTGGGTCCCGTGATTCTCGCCGCCTCGCGCAGCGACCGGATGCGACGTCTGATCTCGGCGGCCCCGGTGACGAAGCAGGTCGTCGACCGCTTCATCCCCGGTGAGTCGGTCGCCGACATCGTCCCGATCATCGAGGAGCTCACGGGCCGCGGCCTGGAGCTGACGATGGACGTCGTCGGCGAGGACATCACGACCCCCGAGCAGGCCACCGCGGCCCGGGACGCCTACCTCGAGCTCGTCGAGCGGCTGAAGGACCTCGGCCTCGGCGAGCGCGTCGAGATGTCGGTCAAGCTGTCCATGTTCGGCCAGGCCCTCCCCGGCGGCCACGAGCTGGCCCTCGCCAACGTCCGCCCGGTCGTCGAGGCCGCCGCGGCCATCGGTACCACCGTCACCCTCGACGCCGAGGACCACACCACCCTCGACTCGATGTTCACCATCCACGACGAGCTGCGGAAGGACTTCCCGCAGACCGGCTGCGTCATCCAGGCCTACCTCTTCCGCACCGAGGCCGACGCCCGCCGCCTCGCCGCCGCCGGCAGCCGTGTCCGCCTGGTCAAGGGCGCCTACAAGGAGCCCGCCGAGGTCGCCTACCAGCAGAAGCACGAGATCGACAAGGCGTACGTGCGGGTCCTGCGGACTCTGATGGAGGGCGAGGGGTACCCGATGGTGGGCTCCCACGACCCGCGCCTGATCTCCATCGCCCAGGAACTCGCCCGGCGCGCCGGGCGCAAGCCCGACGAGTACGAGTTCCAGATGCTGTACGGCATCCGGAGCGACGAGCACCTGCGGCTGGCCGCCGAGGGCCACCGGATGCGCGTCTACACCGCCTACGGCACCGACTGGTACGGCTACTTCATGCGCAGGCTCGCGGAGAAGCCGGCGAACCTGCGCTTCTTCCTGCGGAGCATGATCACTCATGACTGACGCGACAGACCTGTGCCGCGGCTTCGGCCGGGGGTCCGGGGGTTGTCCCCCGGGAAGGCGCAGTATGCGCCGGCTCGCGGAGAAGCCGGCGAACCTGCGCTTCTTCCTCCGCTCGACGGTCAGCAAGGGCTGAGCCCCGACAAGCCTCAACACCCGCTCACGTACAAGGAGTTACGGATCCCATGGACGCTGTGACCCAGGTCCCCACCCCCGTCAACGAGCCGGTGCACGGCTATGCCCCCGGCTCCGCCGAGCGCACCCGCCTGGAGGCCAAGCTCAAGGAGCTGGCCGAGAACCCGATCGAGCTGTCGATGACCATCGGCGGCGAGAAGCGGCTCGGCGGCGGCGAGCCCTTCCAGGTCGTGCAGCCGCACAACCACAAGGCCGTCATCGGCACCGGCCGGCACGCCACCCAGCAGGACGCCCGGGACGCCATCGACGCGGCCCTCGCCGCCGCGCCCGCCTGGCGCGCGATGTCCTTCGACGACCGCGCCGCCATCATCCTGCGCGCCGCCGAACTGCTCGCCGGCCCCTGGCGCGAGACGATCGCCGCCTCCACCATGCTCGGCCAGTCCAAGACCGCCCAGCAGGCCGAGATCGACTCGCCCTGCGAGCTGGTCGACTTCTGGCGGTTCAACGTCCACTACGCCCGCCAGATCCTGGCCGAGCAGCCCCCGGCCAACTCGCCGGGCGTCTGGAACCGCCTCGACCACCGCCCGCTGGAGGGCTTCGTCTACGCGATCACGCCGTTCAACTTCAGCGCGATCGCCGGCAACCTGCCGACCGCCCCGGCTCTCATGGGCAACGTGGTCGTGTGGAAGCCGTCCCCGACCCAGACCCACGCCGCGGTGCTGCTGATGCAGCTGCTGGAGGAGGCCGGTCTCCCGAAGGGCGTCATCAACCTCGTCACCGGCGACGGCATCGAGGTGTCCAAGGTCGCCCTCGAGCACCGCGACCTGGCCGGAATCCACTTCACCGGCTCCACCAAGACCTTCCAGTACCTGTGGAAGACGGTCGGCAACAACATCGAGAAGTACCGCTCGTACCCGCGTCTGGTCGGCGAGACCGGCGGCAAGGACTTCCTCGTCGCCCACCCGAGCGCCGACCGGGCCGTCCTCAAGACGGCGCTCACCCGCGGTGCCTTCGAGTACCAGGGCCAGAAGTGCTCGGCGACCTCCCGCGCCTACATCCCCGCGTCCATCTGGAACGACGGTTTCCGTGAGGAGTTCGCCGCCGAGGTCGACTACCTGACCATGGGCGACGTCACCGACCTGTCGAACTTCATCGGCGCCGTCATCGACGACCGCGCGTTCGCCAAGAACAAGGCCGCGATCGACCGCGCGAAGACCGACCCGTCCTGCGAGATCGTCGCGGGCGGCTCCTACGACGACTCGGTCGGCTGGTTCGTCCGCCCGACGGTCGTGGTGTGCAGCGACCCGGAGAACGAGGTCTTCCGCACCGAGTACTTCGGTCCGTTCCTCGCCGTGCACGTCTACGAGGACGACCAGTACGACGAGATGCTGACCCAGATGGAGTCGGTGTCGGACTACGCGCTCACCGGCTCGGTCATCTCGAACGACCGCGCGGCGGCGGCTTACACGATGGAGAAGCTGCGCTACGCGGCCGGCAACTTCTACATCAACGACAAGTCGACCGGCGCCGTCGTCGGCCAGCAGCCCTTCGGCGGCGGCCGTGCCTCCGGCACCAACGACAAGGCCGGCGCCCCGCAGAACCTGCTGCGCTGGACGCTGACCCGTGCGATCAAGGAGACGCTGGTCGCGCCGACCGACTACGCGTACCCGCACATGGGCTGACCCCCAGCCCCCCGAGCACGGGCCGGGAAGCCTGACCCACGAGCAGGCTTCCCGGCCCGTTCCCATACCCCGTCCGGCTACAGCAGCGTGCGCAGCCGGGCCGCCCCCTCGGTGTCCGGCGCCGCCGAGAGGATGACGATCTTCAGCTCCGAGTCGCCGTCCGTCAGGACGTCGCAGTCCACCTCCACCGGACCCACCCCCGGATGCTCGACCGTCTTGCGGTCCGTGCGGTGGGCGGCGACCGTGCCGCTCGCCCAGAGCCGGGCGAACCGCTCGTTGCCCTCGGCCAGTTCGCGCACCAGATCGGCCAGGCGGGCGTCGTGCGGGAAGCGGCCGGTGGCGCGGCGTAGGTCGGCCACGATCGCGAGGTCGGAGCCGTCGGCGTCCGCCACGCGTACCGCCCAGGACGAGAGGCGGGCCTCCTCGGCGCCGACCGGGAACCGCTCGCGGGCGAGGTTGCGCAGCTCGTGCGGGGTGGCCTCCGGATCGCCGAGCAGCGCGGCCCAGCCGGGGTTCCACCACAGCAGCTGCCAGTGCGCGGTGAACACGCCGACCGCCACACCGCCCAGCCGGTCCAGCACGCGGAGCACACCCGGCGGGAGGTGATCGGGGACCGGGCCGCCGTCCGGCGGGACCAGCCCGGCCATCCGGTAGAGGTGTTCGCGCTCGGCGGCCGTCAGCCGCAGGGCACGGCACAGGGCGGCGACCACCTGCCCGGACGGCGCCGTGGCCCGGCCCTGCTCCAGCCGTACGACGTAGTCGACCGACACCCCGGCCAGCTCGGCCAGTTCCTCGCGGCGCAGCCCGGTCGCCCGGCGGGCGCGGCCGGTCGCGGGCACTCCCATGGACGCCGGTGACAGCCGCTCCCGCCAGGCACGGATCGTCGGGCCCAGACCGGCCGCCTCTTTCCTCGCCATGCACTCCATCCTGCCTCGTCCGCGATCCTGGTACCGCCGTTCCTACGGTCGAAGCGTCTCTGGCAGCGGCCCCGCGCCGGGCCGACCATCGATCCATGACCATCACCTTCATCACCGGGGCCAACAAGGGCCTCGGCCGCGAGACCGCCTGCCGCCTCGTCGGACTCGGCCACACCGTGCTCGTCGGCGCCCGCGACCCCGAGCAGGGCGCGGCGGCCGCCGAGGCGCTCGGCGCGCGGTTCGTCCGGATCGACGTCACCGACGACGCCTCGGTCGCCGCCGCGGCCGCCGACGTCGCCGCCCACGAGGGCCGGATCGACGTACTGATCAACAACGCCGGCATCTCCGGCCCGCACGGCGACCCGGCGGAGCTGACCGGCGCGGACGCCCTCGGCGTCTTCGACGTCAACGTCTTCGGCGTCATCCGCACGACCACCGCCTTCCTCCCGCTCCTGCGCCGCTCGCCGGACCCGGTCGTCGTCAACGTCAGCAGCGGGATGGGGTCGTTCGCGGTCACGCACGACCCGGCACGCGTCGAGTCCTCCGTCGTCTCGCCCCTCTACACCGCCTCCAAGTCGGCCCTGACCATGCTCACCACCCAGTACGCGAAGGCCCTCAAGGACATCCGCGTCAACGCCGTCGACCCGGGCTACACGGCGACCGACCTCAACGCCCACAGCGGTCCGCAGACCGTCACCGAGGGCACCGACGCGATCGTCCGCCTCGCCACCGAGCCGTCCGACGCCGGAACGGGCCGCTTCGTCGACCGCAACGGCCCCGTCGCCTGGTAGTCCCGTACGACACTGGGGCCATGTCTCTCCCGTCGCTCCGCATCGCCCACACCGCCGACCTCGACCCGGCCGACCTGCGCGCCGCCCGCGCCCTTCTCCACGAGGCGTTCGGCGGGGACTTCGGCGACAGCGACTGGGAGCACGGCCTGGGCGGCCTGCACGCGCTCGTCCACGACGAGGCCGGGCTCGCCGCCCACGGCTCGGTCGTCATGCGCCGCGCCCGGCACCGGGACCGCTGGCTGCGCGTCGGCTACGTCGAGGCGGTGGGCGTACGGCCCGACGCCCGGCGCCGAGGGCACGGCGGGCGGGTGATGGGGGCGCTGGAACGGATCGTCGAGCGGGCGTACGACCTCGGCGCGCTCGGCGCGAGCGACGACGGCGCCCGGCTGTACACGGTCCGGGGCTGGCAGCGCTGGCCCGGCCGGATCTGCGCCCTGTCCCCGGACCGGGGGATCGTGCGGCTCGCGGCGGAGGAGGGGGACGTGTTCGTGCGGCCCGCCCTTGCCGGTGCCCTCGACCCCGCCCACGAGCTGATCTTCGACTGGCGCGACGGAGACGTCATGTAACCCGTTCGCCCCAACCGCCCCAACCGTCAAAACCTCAGCTCACAGGCGGGTGACCGGCCTCGCCGTCTCAGATAGTAGGAAGTCCGAGTAATTGTGCAGACAGAAGCGGGCCGCTCCCTTACTTTTGTAGGAGCCGAACGTCTCGCTCGATCAAGCGAATGGCGGTCGTGAGCCGGGCCCCGTGCAGGCAACCCCTGCGGCACCGCTCCCCGCCCCTTCCGGCGTCTCGTATCCCCCCTTGCCGTACTCCACGTATGTCGAAGGAGTCGATTCCCATGGCCGAGACGACCGTCCGCCGCCGAGTCCGCCACGTGTCCCGCACGAGCGACTCGGACCGCAAGAACGCCGCCGCCGCTCTGCAGCGCGCCCTCGACCGCCGCGACAACGGCGGCGAGACCGGCCACTGACCCGTTGACGAGCCGTTGACGCACCGTAGGTAACACGTGTAACAACCCCTCAACGGGAGCCGCATCCGCACGGGGTGCGGCGCGGCCGGGACAGCCGCGCCGTACTCCGGGGAACTCCGGGGATCAGCCGCCCCGGCGTACCTCGAAGTGGTCGATCCGCGCACCGCTCTGCGCCAGCGCCGACACCTTCAGCCTCGGGGCCGTACCCGCCTCCGCCTCGACCCTGAGGAAGGAGTAGCCGGTGTACCGCACCCGCGACCACTCCACCGTCTCCGCGACGTTGTGCTGCCCCTTGGCCCAGTGGAAGCTGTCCACCGCGTCGTGCCGGGTGACGTGCCCCTCGTAGCTGTCCTTGACCCCGGACGGGAACGCGTACAGATTCCGCCCGCCGCCGCCCGCCGTGACGTACACGATCCCGTCCCGCGTCGGGTCGGTCGAGCCGCCGACCGGGACCGCGCGGCCGGCCCCGCCGCCCTTGACCGCGTCGGTGCGCTCGTAGACGTGGTTGTGCCCGTTGATCACCAGGTCCACCTGGTACCTGGTGAAGAGCGGCAGCCAGACCGCCCGGATCCCGCCGTCGGAGGCGTGCGAGGACGTCGAGTACGCGCAGTGGTGGAAGAAGACGACGACGAAGTCCACGCCGCGCGCCGCCCGCAGCTCCTTCAGCTTCCGCTCCAGCCACTTCGTCTGCCGGCCGCCGCTGTAGCCGAGGTTGGCGGGGATCTCGTACGACACGTCGTTCGCGTCCAGGGCCACGAAGCCGACGTTGCCGTAGGTGAACGCGTACACGCCCGGTGAGCCGTGCGGGTCGAAGCCGTTGTCCGGGAGGGCGAAGCGGGCGTACTGGCCGCCGTAGCCGTCGGGGGAGTACCAGGCCTCCATGTCGTGGTTGCCGGTCGTCACCATCCACGGCACCGACCGCGCCACCGGGTCGTTCTGCTGCAGGAACCGGTCCCACTCCCGGGCGTCGTAGCCGTCCGAGGTCCTCCCGGCGCCGTTGCCGTCCGCGTAGCAGATGTCGCCCGCGTGCAGGTGGAAGGCGGGGTTCTGCTTGAGCAGCGCGTTGTCGCTCGCCTTTCCGGCCTGGCTGACGCCCTGGTCGCCGAAGGCCGTGAACACGAACCGCTCCGGGCTCGCGGGCGCGGTGCGGAAGGGGGTGATGGCGGCGCGGTGGGCGGGGGCGGCCGGGTCCCAGCCGTCGTGTCCGACGCCGTAGTAGTACGTGGTCCCGGGGGTGAGGCCGGTCAGGGCCGCGTGGACGTAGTACTGCTCGACCACCGGGCGCACCCCCTGCACCCCGGGCGTGTGCAGGTGCCGGATCTCCGCGGCGACGCGCGTGCCCAGCTGGTCCGGGCGCGTCCCGATCCGCACGAACGGCTTCCTCACCGCGGACGGGACCTGCCAGGAGATCCGCATCTGCGTCCGCGGGTCGGCGCCGAAGGCGAGATGCCGGCCGAACGGCACGACCGCCGCACCGTGGACCGCGGAGGTCGCCGGAGCCGGGTTCGCCGACTTCGCGGACGTCTTCGCGCAGCCCGTGACCAGTGCGCCGCCCGCCATCGCGCCCGCCGTCACCAGGGTGCGGCGGCTCACCAGCCGGGCGCGCAGATACTCGTACTGCTCGGCCATGCTCATCCGGGCGGCGAGCCGCGGCGGGATGCCGAAGTCAGGGATGTCCGTGCCGGGGAGGTCCATGTCGGAAACATGCCCAGCACAGGCCAACACCGGCCACACGTACGGGTGAACGCCAGTCGACGGAACGACCCGCCGTGTCCGCATGCCGGACGCTCCATGTCATCCCATGGGACGAGGAGTAGGGTGCCGGGCATGTCTCGCAGCATCGATCTCGCAGTGATCCCCGGTGACGGCATCGGGCAGGAAGTCGTGGCCGAAGGCCTCAAGGTCCTCTCCGCCGTCCTCCCCGGGGACGTGAAGCTGGAGACCAAGGAGTACGACTTCGGCGCCAAGCGTTACCACGCCACCGGTGAGACTCTCACCGAAGCCGACCTCGACGCGCTGAAGCAGCACGACGCCATCCTGCTGGGCGCCATCGGCGACCCGAGCGTGCCCTCCGGCGTCCTGGAGCGCGGCTTCCTGCTGAAGCTCCGCTTCGCCTTCGACCACCACGTCAACCTGCGTCCGTCGAAGCTGCTCCCGGGTGTCGCCACCCCGCTGGCCGGCGAGCCGCAGATCGACTTCGTCGTGGTCCGCGAGGGGACCGAGGGCCCGTACACCGGCAACGGCGGCACCATCCGCAAGGGCACCGAGCACGAGGTCGCCACCGAGGTGTCCGTCAACACGGCCTTCGGCGTCGAGCGCGTCGTCCGGGACGCCTTCGCCCGCGCCCAGGCCCGCCCCCGCAAGAAGCTCACGCTGGTCCACAAGAACAACGTGCTGACCTTCGCCGGGCACCTGTGGACGAACATCTTCAACAAGGTGGCCGCGGAGTTCCCCGAGGTCACCACGGACTACATCCACGTCGACGCGGCGACGATCTACCTCGTCACCGACCCCGGCCGCTTCGACGTCATCGTCACCGACAACCTCTTCGGTGACATCATCACCGACCTCGCCGCGGCCGTCTCCGGCGGCATCGGCGTCGCGGCGAGCGGGAACATCAACCCCGGTGGTGAGTTCCCGTCCATGTTCGAGCCGGTCCACGGTTCCGCGCCCGACATCGCCGGCCAGGGCAAGGCCGACCCCACCGCCACGGTCCTGTCCGTCGCCCTGCTCCTGCGCCACCTCGGCTACGACGCCGAGGCCGCCCGCGTCGAGGAAGCGGTCACCGCCGACCTCACCGAGCGCCAGGGCAAGCCCGCCCGCTCCACCTCGGAGATCGGCGACGCGCTCGCCGTACGAGTAGCCGGCTGACCCGCCGAGCTTCTCTGCAGATCTTCGAAGCCGCCGGGTCGCACAAGCGCTCGGCGGCTTCCCCATGCCTGCCGCCGGGTGCCACCATCAACCCCGGGTCCGCATTCACCCCGATTCCTTCCACCCCGGCCCCCGCGCGATAATCGAACGCGGAGCCGCGCCATGAGGGAATGCTCGGACGTCCTAGGACAGGG
The DNA here is from genome assembly GCF_042899865.1 of Streptomyces sp. NPDC013157. Taxonomy (NCBI): domain Bacteria; kingdom Bacillati; phylum Actinomycetota; class Actinomycetes; order Kitasatosporales; family Streptomycetaceae; genus Streptomyces; species Streptomyces sp. NPDC013157. The sequence goes on from NZ_JBIBAK010000007.1 coordinate 185,746, forward strand.
CACTCGCCCTGCTGTACGGGACACCGGCCGTACGGGTGTGAGCGCGGCCCATCACTACAACCGGTGAAGGACTAACCACTCATGACGACGCCCACGATCGAGCTCAAGCCGTCCGCACACCCGCTCGCCGCCGCCGAGCGCGAGGCGATCCTGGCCAGCCCCGGATTCGGCCGCCACTTCACCGACCACATGGTGACGATCAAGTGGACCGAGGGCCGCGGCTGGCACGACGGCCAGCTCGTCCCGTACGCGCCGATCCCCCTCGACCCGGCCACCAACGTCCTGCACTACGCCCAGGAGATCTTCGAGGGCCTGAAGGCCTACCGCCGCCCCGACGGCTCGGTGGCCACCTTCCGCCCCGACCAGAACGCCAAGCGCTTCCAGCGTTCCGCCCGCCGGCTCGCCATGCCCGAGCTGCCGGTGGAGACCTTCATCGAGGCCTGTGACCTGCTGGTCCAGCAGGACAAGGCGTGGGTCCCGGCGCACGGCGGCGAGGAGTCCCTCTACCTGCGCCCCTTCATGATCGCCACCGAGGTCGGCCTGGGCGTCAAGCCGGCCAACGAGTACCTCTTCCTGGTCATCGCCTCCCCGGCCGGTGCCTACTTCCCCGGCGGCGTGAAGCCGGTCTCCATCTGGGCCTCCGAGGACCGCGTCCGCGCCGTCCCCGGCGGCATGGGCGACGCCAAGACCGGCGGCAACTACGCGGCCTCCCTGCTCGCCCAGGCCGAGGCCGCCGCGCAGGGCTGCGACCAGGTCTGCTACCTCGACGCGGTCGAGCACAAGTGGGTCGAGGAGCTCGGCGGCATGAACCTGTACTTCGTGTACGGGAACAAGATCGTCACCCCGACCCTGACCGGCTCCATCCTCGAGGGCGTCACCCGCGACTCCCTCCTCACCGTCGCCCGCGACCTCGGCTACGAGTCCGAGGAGGCCCGGGTCTCCATCGAGCAGTGGCAGCGCGACTCCGAGAACGGCACCCTCACCGAGGTCTTCGCCTGCGGCACCGCCGCCGTGATCACCCCCGTCGGCACGGTCAAGCGCGCGAACGCCGAGTGGCAGCAGTCGGGCGGCGAGCCCGGCGAGGTCACGCTCCGGCTCCGGGAGGCCCTCCTCGACATCCAGCGCGGCAAGGCCGAGGACAAGCACGGCTGGATGCACCAGCTCGGCTGATCGATCTTCGGCTGGCCGTTCGACGCGTATCACCTCCCCCGTACGGGTATCTCCTGAGTCCACACGGGGGAGGGAGCGCGCGTGAGCGGACGGTCGCCGATGCCTCGGCTGCGCTGGCTGATGCGCACGTTACGCACACCGCGCCGCCCGCAGAGCCTCACCGTGCTCGCCCTGCTCACCGCCGTCGCGGGCGTGCTGCTGTGGCGCGCCTCGACGATGGACAACTACGGGCAGAACCTCGCCCTCAACCTCGGCACCGACATCGTCGGCGTGGTCGTCACCGTGTTCGTCATCGGCCCGCTGATATCCCGGGCCCAGGAGGGCAGGGTCCGCGAACACACCCGGCTGGACTACGAGTGGTTCGCCGCCCAGGTGTACGGCTCCACCTCCAACGTGAAGGTCCTGGACACCTTCTCCAACCTGTTCGGCCCGCAGTTCTCCGAGCGCCTGTTCCGGGGTGTCAGGTCCGCCACCGCGAGCGGCGCCCGGGTGCAGATCCTGCTCCTCGACCCCGACTCCCTCGCCGTCATCCTGCGCGGCCGCGAACTGGGCGAGCAGAGCGCCGACATCCGCCGCGACATCATGCGCAACCTGCGCACCCTGGACGGGTTCGCCCGCCGCCTCGACGCCGCCTCCCGGCAGCTCCTGGAGGTACGGCTGTGCTCCACCTCCCCCGGCGTCACCCTCTACCGCTGGGACGAGCGCTGCCTGGTCTCCTTCCTGACGGTCGGCCGGCTCTCCGGCGAGGGCGTCCAGCTGGAGGTCGCGGTCCGCTCCCCGCTGGGCACCTTCGTCGAACAGCGCTTCGACGAACTGTGGCAGCAGGGCAAGCCGATGGAACGCTTCACCCGCCTGCCCGTCACCCTGGTCGACGCCACGGACGGGCGACGCGAGTTCGTCTGCCACTTCGTCTTCCTCGACGACCGCCTGTACGTCGCCGCCCCCGACCTCGTCACCTACCTGGCCCGCCACCGCCTCGACCAACTCAGCGCCTACAGCGAAACGCTGACCGGGTCCGGCGCGCACGACGTCATCGTGGTGGACGACGAGAGCGAGCTGCACCGACGGCTCATCCAGCACTTCGGGGAGAAGTACGATGCGCAGGCGGCCGCCTTCGTGGAGTTGCGGCCGTCCACGGTCCTGGTCACGGAATGAACAGAGGGCCCCGCCACACATGAGCTCAGCGCACCACCCCCGTTTCCGCGCCTTTACGCCCCGTGACCTGGACGGTCTGCTCCGGCGGGTCTCCCTGACGGACGATCAGCGGCTGGCGCTGCGGGCGGTCTCCTCGGTCCTGCCCTTCCGTACGAACGCGTACGTCGTCGACGAGCTGATCGACTGGACGGCCGTACCCGAGGACCCGGTCTTCCGGCTGACCTTCCCGCAGTCCGGGATGCTGCCCGCACCCGACGTCCGCCGGATGGCCGACCTGCTGGGCCGGGACGCGCCGCGCGCCGAGATCCAGCGCGCCGCGCACGAGATCCGGATGCGGCTCAACCCGCACCCCTCCGGCCAGCTGGACGCCAACGTCCCCGTGCACGAGGGGCAGCGGCTGACCGGCCTCCAGCACAAGTACCCGGAGACGGTGCTGGTCTTCCCGCGCCAGGGCCAGACCTGCCACGCCTACTGCACCTACTGCTTCCGCTGGCCGCAGTTCGTCGGCGAGGCCGACCTGCGCATCGCGACGGACGACATCGCGGCCACCGACTCCTACCTGCGTGCCCACCCCGAGGTCGCCAGCATCCTGGTCACGGGCGGCGACCCCCTGGTGATGAGCACGGAGGTGCTGCGCCGGTACGTCGAGCCGTTGCTGCGGATCGACACCGTCCGCTCGATCCGCGTCGGCACCAAGTCCCTCGCCTTCTGGCCGTACCGCTTCACCACCGACCGCGACGCCGACGACCTGCTGCGGCTCTTCGAGGAGGTGGTGGCGAGCGGCCGGCACCTGGCGCTGATGGCCCACTTCACGCACCCGCAGGAGCTGCGGCCGCCCGTCGTACGGGAGGCGATGCGGCGGGTCCGTGACACCGGGGCCGTGATCCGCTGCCAGGGCCCGCTGGTGGCCGGGATCAACGACAGCGCGGACGCCTGGGCCGAGCTGTGGGAGGAGACGACCACGCTGGGGGCGGTGCCGTACTACCAGTTCGTGGAGCGGGACACCGGTCCCCAGGGCTACTTCGGCGTCCCGCTGGCCCGCGGCCACGCCATCTTCCGCGACGCCTACGCCCGCGTGTCGGGCCTCGCCCGTACGGTCCGCGGGCCGGTCATGTCGGCGATGCCGGGCAAGGTCTGCGTGGACGGCGTCGCCGAGGTCGCCGGTGAGCGGGTCTTCGTCCTCCACCTCATCCAGGCCCGCGACCCGGACCTGGTCGACCGGCCGTTCTTCGCCGCGTACGACGAGGGGGCCACGTGGTTCACGGACCTCAAGCCGGCGTTCGGGGCGAGCCGGTTCCTGCCGGGGCTCGAGCCGGGGTGACGGTCCTTCTGGGGGCTGCGCCCCCAGACCCCCCTTCGGCCTGAACGGCCTCGTCCTCGAACGCCGGACGGGCTGAGGGGTGGTGCTGTCCGGTCCTCGTCCTCGGAGGCCGGGCGGGACGGTTCGGCCGGGCGTGCGGGCAGCAGCAGATGGACCGTGCCGCCCACCAGCCCCGACAGCAGGAAGCTGCAGTCCACCCCGCCCGTCAGTGACAGCAGTGGGCCCTCGTACGACGGGAGGGAGACCGCCGGCAGGCCGATGCCCGCGCCCAGGGCCCAGGACACCGTGGCCCGGATGTTCCAGCCGGACCGGTACCAGTAGATCCCGCCCCGCGAGCGACGGTTGAAGACCTGGAGGGCGTCCGCGTCGTACACGCCCCGGCAGCGGGCGAAGCCGATCAGGGTGATGACCGCCCACGGGGTGCCGATGGCGGTGAGCAGGAGGACGAAGGACGTCATCGCGGACTGGGCGTTCCAGGCGATGGGGGTCCCCCCGGGCGCGAGCGAAGCCGAGCGTTTGGGGGAGGCTGGCGAAGACGCAGGCCGTGGCGACGATCGCGACCGTGCAGGTGGCGCGGGCGCGGGAGGCCCGGGCCATCCAGTCCGGGACCGTGTCGACTCCGCGCTGTTCTGTCGGCATGGCTGGTCTCCTTCGACGGCCGCCCACGAGTTAGAGCGACGTTCAATGTGAGTAGCCTGGTGGTCTGTGGCAACGGTTCCCTTCTCGCCATCCCGCGTTTAGAGTGTTGCTCTAAGTCGAGCGAGGTAAGAGGAAGCGAAGGAGGTGCCGGGCGTGCGACTGACCCCCACGGAACGTGACCGGCTGCTGCTCTTCGGAGCCGCCGAGCTGGCCCGTGCCCGCCGCGCGCGGGGCCTCAGGCTCAACGTGCCGGAGGCCACCGCGCTGATCGCGGACACCGTCTGCGAGGCCGCCCGGGACGGCCGGCGGCTCGCCGAGGCGATCGAGGCGGCCCGCTCCGTCCTCGGCCCGGCCGACGTGCTGCCCGGCGTCGCCGACATCGTCACCGAGGTGCACGTCGAGGCCGTCTTCGACGACGGGTCGAGGCTCGCGGTCGTCACCGACCCGATCGGGGGCGGGGGACTGGGGGAGGAGGGTCCGGGCGCGCTGTTGCCGGGGCCCGAGCACGCCGATCCGGAGGCGGTCGTCCGGCTGACCGTCACCAACACCGCGACCGTCCCCGTCTCCGTCACCTCGCACTTCCACTTCTTCGAGGCCAACCCGCGCCTCGACTTCGACCGCGCCGCCGCCTACGGGCTGCGGCTCGCCGTGCCGGCCGGGTCGTCCGTGCGGTTCGGGCCGGGGGAGGCGCTGGAGGTCGGTCTCGTGCCGATCGGCGGCGGCCGGGTCGCCGTCGGCTTCGCCGGACTCGTCGACGGGCCGCTGGACGCGCCCGGCGCCCGCGAGGAGGCGCTGCGCCGCGCCGCCGCCTGCGGATACCTGGGTGTACGAGAGGCAGAGGAGGCCGATCGATGAGCCGTCCCGGAGGACACCCCGCAGAAGCCCGCCGCCTCACCCCGCACGAGTACGCGGCCACCCACGGCCCCCGCGCCGGCGACCGCGTCCGCCTCGGGGACTCGGGGCTCGTGATCCGCGTCGAGGACGACTCCCAGCGCTACGGGGACGAGTTCCTGGCCGGTTTCGGCAAGACGGCCAGGGACGGGCTGCACCTCAAGGCCGCCGCCGTGCGCGAGACCTGCGACGTCGTGATCAGCAACGTCGTGGTCATCGACGCCGTGCTCGGGATCCGGAAGGTGTCCATCGGCATCCGCGAGGGGCGGATCCGCTCGATCGGGCGGGCCGGGAACCCGGACACCCTCGACGGGGTGGACGTCGTCGTCGGCACCGGCACCTCGATCGTGTCCGGCGAGAGGCTCATCGCCACCGCCGGGGCCGTCGACGCACACGTCCACCTGCTGTCGCCGCGCATCATGGAGGCCTCGCTGGCCTCCGGCGTGACCACGATCATCGGGCAGGAGTTCGGGCCGGTGTGGGGCGTCGGCGTCAACTCGCCCTGGGCGCTGAAGCACGCGTTCGGCGCCTTCGACGCCTGGCCGGTCAACATCGGCTTCCTCGGCCGGGGTTCGTCCTCGCACCGGGCCCCGCTGGTCGAGGCCCTCGCCGAGGGCGGCGCCTGCGGCTTCAAGGTGCACGAGGACATGGGCGCCCACACCCGGGCGCTGGACACGGCGTTGCGGGTCGCCGAGGAGCACGACGTCCAGGTCGCCCTGCACAGCGACGGGCTGAACGAGTGCCTGTCGGTCGAGGACACGCTCCGGGTCCTGGAGGGCCGCACCATCCACGCCTTCCACATCGAGGGCTGCGGCGGCGGACACGTGCCCAACGTGCTGAAGATGGCCGGCGTCCCCAACGTCATCGGCTCCTCCACCAACCCCACCCTGCCCTTCGGCCGGGACGCGGTCGCCGAGCACTACGGGATGATCGTCTCGGTCCACGACCTCAAGACCGACCTGCCCGGCGACGCCGCCATGGCCCGCGACCGCATCCGCGCCGGGACCATGGGCGCCGAGGACGTGCTGCACGACCTGGGCGCGATCGGTATCACCTCGTCCGACGCGCAGGGCATGGGCCGGGCCGGGGAGACCGTCCGCCGTACCTTCGCCATGGCCGGGAAGATGAAGGCCGAGCTCGGCGCCCCGGACGACGGTCACGACAACGAGCGCGTGCTCCGGTACATGGCCAAGCTGACCATCAACCCGGCCATCGCGCACGGGCTCTCGCACGAGGTCGGCTCGATCGAGGTCGGCAAGCTCGCCGACATCGTGCTGTGGAGCCCCGAGTACTTCGGAGCCAAGCCGCAGCTGGTGCTGAAGGCCGGCTTCCCGGCGTTCGGCGTCACCGGCGACCCGAACGCGGCCACCGACACCTGCGAACCCCTCGTCCTTGGCCCCCAGTTCGGGGCGCACGGCGCCACCCCCGCCGACATCTCCGTCGCGTTCGTGGCCCAGGCCGCCCTCGACCAGGGCCACGACACCATGCCCACCCGGCGCCGCCGGGTCGCCGTCCGCGGCACCCGCGGCATCGGCCCGGCCGACCTGCGGCGCAACTCCCGTACCGGAGCGGTCGACGTCGACCAGCGCACCGGCCTCGTCACCCTCGACGGCGAACCGCTGCGCTCGGAGCCCGCCGACTCCGTCTCCCTCAACCGCCTGTACTTCCTGTAAGGACCCCCACCATGGACAAGGCCGCCTCCGACGGCTTCCGGATGCCCGCCGAGTGGACCCCGCACGAGCGCACCTGGATGGCGTGGCCGGGCCCCAACCCCACCTTCGACGACGCCGACGACCTCGTCGCCGCCCGGACGGCCTGGGCGTCGGTGGCCCGTGCCGTCCTCCGCTTCGAACCGGTGACCGTCGTGTGCGGCCGCGGGCAGTCGGCGGCGGCGCAGACGCTGCTCGGCCCCGGCGTCGACACCGTCGAGCGGGACCTCGACGACGCCTGGATGCGGGACATCGGCCCCACCTTCCTCACCAACGGGCGTGAACTGGCCGCCGTGGACTGGACGTTCAACGGCTGGGGCGCCCAGCACTGGGCCCGCTGGGAGCACGACGCGAAGATCGCCGCGTACGTCTCGGACCTCGCGGGCGCGCGGACGTACGCCTCGAAGCTGGTCAACGAGGGCGGTGCGATCCACGTCGACGGCGAGGGGACCGTCCTGCTGACCGAGACCGTGCAGCTGGGACCCGAGCGCAACCCGGGCTGGACGAAGGCGGAGGTCGAGGCCGAGATCCACGGGATGCTCGGCACCCGCAAGGCGATATGGCTGCCCCGCGGCCTCAGCGGCGACTACCCCCCGTACGGCTTCGGCACGCTGGGCCACGTCGACATCGTCGCCGCCTTCGCCCGTCCGGGAGTCGTGGTCGCGCACTCCCAGCCGGACCCCGCGCACCCCGACCACGAGGTGAGCAAGGAGGTCATCGGCCTGCTGCGGTCCCAGACCGACGCACGCGGCCGGAGCCTGGAGGTCGTCGAGGTGCCTGCCCCGACGGTCCTGGAGGCCGACGGCCACTGGGCCGACTACTCCTACATCAACCACTACCTCTGCAACGGCGGGGTCGTGCTGTGCGGCTTCGACGACCCGCGCGACGAGATCGCCGCCGGGATCTTCCGCCGTCTCTTCCCCGAGCGGACCGTCACGCTGGTGGACGCCCGTACGATCTTCGCGGGTGGTGGCGGTATTCATTGCATCACCCAGCAGCAGCCGAGGATCTAGTTCCAGGGGATCTGGTTCTGGTCGAAGTTCGAGGAGCCGAAGATGGCCGGTGGGCGCAGACAGGCCCCGCCCCGCGAGGACGTGCTCGCCGCCGCCATGATGATGATCGCCGGACGGGGCCTGGAGAAGCTCACCATGGCCGCGCTCGGCCGTGAGGTCGGCATGAGCAGCGGCCATCTCCTCTACTACTTCCACTCCAAGGACGAACTCCTGCTCCAGACCCTGGAGTGGAGCGAGGGCCGGCTGGGCGCCGAGCGCGGACGGCTGCTCACCCGGCGCGGCACCGCCCGCGAACGCCTCGACGCCTACGTCGACCTGTACGTCCCCGACGGGCACCGGGACCCGCACTGGACGCTCTGGCTGGAGGTCTGGAACCGCTCGCAGAACGCCGACGAGGCGGCCCGCGACCGGCAGGCCGCCATCGAGGGCGCCTGGCACCGCGACCTGGTGGCGCTGGTCGCCGAGGGCCTCTCGCGCGGTGAGTTCCGGCCCGTCGACCCCGACCGGTTCGCCGCCCGGCTGCGCGCCCTGCTCGACGGCTTCTCCATCCACGTGGCGATCGGCCTGCGCGGGACGGACCGGGCACAGGTGCTCGGCCATGTGCGCGACTTCCTGGCCGCGGAGCTCCTCGCGGACGCGTGACGGACTGCACACTGTTCGCATCATGAGACGGACGGTGAGCGCGGGGGTGGTCTGTGCCAGACTGCCTCCGTGCTCTCGTTCGCCATGATTATTGGCAGCAGGCGCGCCGGTCCGCAGTGACCACCACGTACGACCAGGTACGGGTGGCCATCGTCGTCCTCGACCCGCGCGCAGACCTCTCGCACCCGCGAGGGGTTTTTTCGTTTTCCGGCCCACCTTCAGCCGGAAGGCAGGCGCGAGGGACCATGGAGGGACGGTGGAGCCGGTCATTCCGGTACGACCGAGATTCGACATCAGGAGCCTTGAGACCATGACCGAGACGGAAACCAACGAGCTGGACGACTCGTTCCACGTCTTCGACACCACGCTGCGCGACGGAGCTCAGCGCGAGGGCATCAACCTCACCGTCGCGGACAAGCTGGCCATCGCCCGGCACCTGGACGACTTCGGCGTGGGCTTCATCGAGGGCGGCTGGCCGGGCGCCAACCCCCGGGACACCGAGTTCTTCGCCCGCGCCCAGGAGGAGATCGACTTCCGGCACGCCCAGCTGGTCGCCTTCGGCGCCACCCGCCGGGCGAACGCCAAGGCCGCGGACGACCCCCAGGTCAAAGCGCTGCTGGACTCCGGCGCCCCGGTGATCACGCTGGTCGCCAAGTCCCACGACCGGCACGTCGAGCTGGCCCTGCGCACCACCCTCGACGAGAACCTGGAGATGGTCCGCGACACGGTGTCCTTCCTGAAGGACCAGGGCCGCCGGGTCTTCGTCGACTGCGAGCACTTCTTCGACGGCTACCGCGCCAACCCCGAGTACGCGAAGGCTGTCGTACGGGCCGCGTCCGAGGCCGGCGCCGACGTCGTCATCCTCTGCGACACCAACGGCGGCATGCTCCCCGCCCAGGTCAACGCCGTCGTCTCCACCGTCCTCGCGGACACCGGCGCCCGGCTCGGCATCCACGCCCAGGACGACACCGGCTGCGCGGTCGCCAACACCCTCGCCGCCGTCGACGCGGGCGCCACCCACGTCCAGTGCACGGCGAACGGCTACGGCGAGCGGGTCGGCAACGCCAACCTGTTCCCGGTGGTCGCCGCCCTGGAGCTGAAGTACGGCAAGCAGGTGCTGCCCGAGGGCCGGCTCCGCGAGATGACCCGCATCTCGCACGCCATCGCCGAGGTCGTCAACCTCACCCCCTCCACCCACCAGCCCTACGTGGGCGTCTCCGCCTTCGCGCACAAGGCCGGCCTGCACGCCTCCGCCATCAAGGTCGACCCCGACCTCTACCAGCACACCGACCCGGCCCTGGTCGGCAACACCATGCGCATGCTGGTCTCCGACATGGCCGGCCGCGCCTCGGTGGAGCTCAAGGGCAAGGAACTCGGCGTGGACCTCGGCGACGACCGCGAACTGGTCGGCCGGGTGGTGGAGCGCGTCAAGGAACGCGAGCTGCAGGGCTACACCTACGAGGCCGCCGACGCCTCCTTCGAACTCCTGCTGCGCGCCGAGGTCGAGGGCAAACCCCGCTCCTACTTCCGCGTCGAGTCCTGGCGGGCCATCGTCGAGGACCGCCCCGACGGCACCCACGCCAACGAGGCCACCGTCAAGCTCTGGGCCAAGAGCGAGCGCATCGTCGCCACCGCCGAGGGCAACGGCCCGGTCAACGCCCTCGACCGCGCCCTGCGCGTGGGCCTCGAAAAGATCTACCCGCAGCTCGCCAAGCTGGACCTGGTCGACTACAAGGTCCGCATCCTGGAGGGCAAGCACGGCACCGAGTCCACCACCCGCGTCCTGATCTCGACCTCCGACGGCAGCGCCGAATGGTCGACGGTCGGCGTCGCGGAGAACGTCATCGCCGCCTCCTGGCAGGCCCTGGAGGACGCGTACACGTACGGCCTGCTGCGCGCGGGCGTCGAGCCGGCCGAGTAGCCGGGAGCCGGAGGCCGGGGCTGCCCGCCCCCCGCGCTGTGCCGGAGGCCGGGCTGCCCGCCCCCCGCGCTGTGCCGGAGGCCGGGCTGCCCGCCCCCCGCGCTGTGCCGGAGGCCGGGCTGCCCGCCCCGCCCCTGCCGTGCCGGAGGCCGGGCTGGCCGCCCCCGCGCCGTGCCGGAGGCCGGGCTGGCCGCCCCCGCGCCGTGCCGGAGGCCGGGCTGCTCGCCCCCGTGCCGTGCCGGACGCCGGGCGGGCTGCCCGGCGCCGGTTCGGCCGACGCCGGGTGGGTCTCACCTTTCACCCCTCACCTCTCTCCCGACCGAGTCGGGTGGTGGGTGGGCAACGGTCTTACTGGAGGTGCCACTTCTGGTTGGAGGCCCCGGTGCAGGACCAGATCTGCGCCCGCGCCCCGTTCGCCGACGAGTTGTCCGTGACGTCCAGGCACTTGTTCGCCGCCGTGTTCACCACGTCACCCGTGGACGAGTTGTACGACCACTGCTGCGCCCCGGTTCCGTTGCAGTCGTACAACTGCACCTTCGCGCCGTCCGCCGTCGACGCCGACGTCACGTCGAGGCACTTGCCGAGCGCCCGGATCGACCCGTCGGACTGCACGGTCCACTGCTGGGCGGTGGTGCCGTTGCAGTCGTAGAGCTGGACGGCCGTCCCGTTCGCGGTCGAACCGCCCGCCACGTCCAGGCACTTGCTCGCGAGCCCCACGAACGCACCGGTCTGGCTGGAGCCGCCCGACTGGGTGCCGGACCAGGTGAAGGTCGCCGAGGTCTTGCCGGGGAGCGCGTAGGTGGCGTGCTGCGAACCCCAGTCGATGGTCACCGTCTGCGCGCTCGACGAGCCGTTGTAGGCGATCAGCGCCTTCGACCCGTCCGGGTTGCGCCAGGCCACGTTCGGCACGGCGGTGGACGCGGTGGAGGCGATCCGCTGCGCGCCGGGCCGGACGAACTTGGTCAGGTGGCCCATGTCGTAGTACTCGACGGTGTAGTCGACCGTCCCGCTCGCGCCGTCCCCGTTGTGCACGGTGACCAGGCCGGTGCAGGTGCCGCAGCCGCCGTTGTGCGGGCCCATGTTCTGGTCCACGGCCAGCGACCACTTGGTCACCGACTTCGCCCAGTTGCGGGTGTAGTCGATGATGTTGGACATGTCCTCCTTCTGCTGGTCGGCGACCCAGGTGCCGCCGGAGTGCTCGGTGCCGAAGGCGTCCAGCGTGGGGTACTGGTTGTGCACGGTGGTCTGCTCGGAGACGTCACCGCCGTAGCCGTGCCAGGCGATCCCGCCGAAGTTGGGGTGGTTGCGGATCGTCGCGTCGTTGACGAGCGCGGACGCGTAGGAGTCGTACACGTCCCAGTTCCAGTCGTGCGCGAGGACCTTGGCGGACAGGCCGGCCGACTGGAGCTGCGGCAGCAGGTCGTTCTTGAGGAAGTACTGCAGCCCGGAGGCGTTCCAGCTCATCGACGGGTAGCCGGAACAGCAGGTCGGCTCGTTCTGCGGGGTCACGTAGGAGACCTCGACGCCCTGCGCCTGGTACGCCTGGAGGTACTTCACGAAGTACGCCGCGTAGGCGGCGTAGTCCTCCGACTTGAGCCAGCCCCCGTTGAGCGAGCCGCTGTCCTTCATCCAGGCCGGTGCCGTCCATGGCGAGGCCATGACAGTCAGAGAGGGGTTCAGCTGGAGCGCCTGCCTGGTGAGCGGCACGACGTCCGCGAGGTCGTGCGAGATCGAGAAGCTGTTGAGGTTCGGGTCGGTCTGCCCGGCGGGTACGTCGTCGTACGTGTACCCGTACCGTGCCAGGTCCGAGGCGCCCATCGGATTGCGCAGGAACGAAAGACCGATGCCGTTCGTCGGTGAGAACAGCTTCTGCATGGTCGCATCCCGGGTGGCCTGGGACAGCGCCCCGCTGCTGTTCATCAGCCAGGCCGCGGTGTCCGTGAAGGACGCGCCGCCGCCGGTGAAGGTCTGGTAGCGGGTGTTCTCGTCGACGGTGATGTTCGTGCCGCCGCCCCCGGTCCCGGAGGAGAAGGTGAACGGCGTCTGCGCCTGGAGCCCGCGGGTGACATGGCGTCCGGCGGAGTCGTCGGTGGTGGTGAGGTACGCGGTGACCTGCTCACCGGCCGCGTGCGCCGGCGGCACGACGGCGCTGAACCCGGCCGCGGTGAGCAGCCCGGCCAGCAACAGGCGCAGTGTGTGGGGGGTTCTTCTCATGGGCACATCGCCCTTCCTGACGGGACGTCTTGACGGGGGTGCGAGCCGTTAGTTAACTCACGTCGTGATCTAAGCCATGAGTGAACTGTGAGAGCCCCGAGTGAACCAGAGAGTCGAGGGAAGGTCCATGCCAAGAGCCGCCCTGCTCGTCTCCACCGCACTGCTCGCAGCCCTGATCCCCCTGTCCGCCGCCAGCGCCGCCGACGACCCGGCACCCACCCCCGTCGACCATTTCGAGGGCGAGGTCCCCTTCGCCTCCCAGCCCGCCGAGGGCATCTTCACCTGGGGAGGCGACAGCGACGACCCGCCCGCCCTCCAGTTCGCCGACCGCGCCGACGCCCCCGAGGGCGCCAAGGTCCTGGCCGGGACCTACGACATCAGCGGCTACGGCGGCTTCACCCACGACTTCGCCGCCACCGAGCCCGCCCACGACTGGTCCGCGCACAAGGGCATCCGTTTCTGGTGGGACGGCCAGGACAACGGCAAGAAGATCGCCTTCGAGATCAAGGACGGCGGCACCAACGGCGAGGCCTCCGAGCTGTGGACGACGTCCTTCACCGACGACTTCACCGGCTGGAAGCAGATCGAGATCCCGTTCTCCGACTTCGTCTACCGGACCGACTACCAGCCGGTCGGCGGCATCGACCACGTCCTCGGCCTGACCCAGATGTGGGGCTACGCGGTCACCCTTCCCGTCGGGGCCAAGGGGCAGTTCGCCATGGACGACGTGGAGTTGTACGGCAAGGCCGACCAGGCACTGCGCGCGTCGGTCACCACGGACGCGGCCGTCTACCCGGTCAAGGAGGGCTCCACGGCGACCGTGAAGGTCACCGTCGCCACCACCGGCTCCGCCCCGATCGACGACCCGGTCACCGTCGCGTATACGACGACGGGCGGGACCGCCGAGGCCGGCAAGGACTACAAGGCGGTCTCCGGCACCGTCACCTTCCCGGCGGGCACGGCCTCCGGCGCCACGCAGACCATCAAGGTGCCGACGCTGAAGGACCGTTCGGCCGAATCGGCCGAGACCATCCCGCTGAAGCTCACGGTCACCGGCGCCAAGGCCCCGGCCGAGACCCCGCAGGTCGTCATCGACGCGCACGGACTGCCGTACCTGGACAGCAAGCTGCCCGTGAAGAAGCGGGTCGCCGACCTCCTCTCCCGGATGTCCCTGGAGGAGAAGGTCGGCCAGATGACCCAGGCCGAGCGCGGAGCCGTGGGCACCGGCGGTGACGTCGCCGCGTACGACCTCGGCTCGCTGCTCTCCGGCGGCGGCTCGACCCCCACGCCCAACACGGCCGCGGCCTGGGCGCAGATGATCGACGACTTCCAGCTCCGGGCACAGGCGACCCGGTACCAGATCCCGCTCATCTACGGCGCCGACGCCGTGCACGGCCACAACAACCTGGCCGGCGCCACGATCTTCCCGCACAACATCGGCATCGGCGCGACCCGCGACCCCGGGCTCGCCGAGAAGGCCGGCGCGGTGACCGCCTCCGAGGTCCGGGCCACCGGTGTCTCCTGGGACTTCGCCCCCTGCCTCTGCGTCAGCCGTGACGAACGCTGGGGCCGCTCCTACGAGTCCTTCGGCGAGGACCCGGCGCTCGTGAAGTCCATGGAGACCGTCATCCAGGGCCTCCAGGGGCGCGCGGACGGACGGGACCTGAAGGACGACGACAAGGTCCTGGCCACCGCCAAGCACTTCGTCGGCGACGGCGGCACCGCCTACGGCTCGTCCACGACCGGGTCGTACACGATCGACCAGGGCGTCACCACGGTCACCCGGCAGCAGCTGGAGGCCATCCACCTGGCGCCGTACCAGACCGCCGTGGACCGGGGCGTCGGCACGGTCATGCCGTCGTACTCCTCGCTGGAGATCGTCGGCGACGGCCAGGGCCCGGTGAAGATGCACGCCCGCGCCGACATGATCAACGGGGTGCTGAAGGGCCGGATGGGCTTCCAGGGCTTCGTGATCAGCGACTGGAACGCCATCGACCAGCTTCCCGGCGACTACGCGTCCCACGTCAGCACGGCCGTCAACGCGGGCGTCGACATGATGATGGTGCCGTACAGCTACCAGGACTTCACGTCGACCCTGATCGCCCAGGTGAAGGCGGGCACCGTCAGCGAGCAGCGCATCGACGACGCGGTGTCCCGCATCCTCACCCAGAAGTTCAGGCTGGGCCTCTTCGAGCACCCGTACGCCGAGACGGGCAACGCCTCGAAGATCGGTTCCGCCGGGCACCGGGCCGACGCCCGGCAGGCGGCCGCCGAGTCGCAGGTGCTGCTGAAGAACTCCGGCGGCGTCCTGCCCCTGAAGAAGTCGGAGAAGGTGTACGTCGCCGGGTCCAACGCCGACGACCTCGGCAACCAGACCGGCGGCTGGACCATCACCTGGCAGGGCCAGTCCGGCACCCACACCACCGGCACCACCATCCTCCAGGGCATGAAGAACGCCGGGGGAGACGTCACCTACTCCAAGGACGCCTCCGCGCCGACGAGCGGCTACGACGTGGGCGTGGTCGTGGTCGGCGAGACCCCGTACGCCGAGGGCGTCGGAGACGTCGGCAACGGCAACGACCTCGTGTTGTCGGCCGCCGACCAGGCCGCCGTGGACAAGGTGTGCGCGGCCATGAAGTGCGCGGTGCTGGTGGTCTCCGGGCGCCCGCAGCTGATCGGTGACCGACTCGGCGAGATCGACGCCCTGGTGGCGTCCTGGCTGCCGGGCACGGAGGGCGACGGCGTGGCCGACGTGCTCTACGGGAAGAAGGCCTTCACCGGGCAGCTCCCGGTCACCTGGCCGAAGTCCGAGGCGCAGCTGCCGATCAACGTGGGCGACGCGTCGTACGACCCGCAGTACCCCTACGGCTGGGGTCTGACCACGCTGACCAAGGCCCCCAAGGGCGGCGAGGCCACCCTGAAGGCGCTCGGCGCGGCGGCGAAGGCGGCCGAACGGACGGGCTCCGACCCGGCAGGCCGCAAGCTCGTCACCAAGGCCCGGCTGCTGGTCCAGGCGAAGATCGGGCAGTCGGTCACGGCTGCCGTCTCGAAGCCCTTCGCCGACGCGGACCACCTGCTGCTGACCGGCAGGTACGCGGCGGCGGTGGAGAAGCTGACGGAGGCCTACCGGGCAGCGTAGGAGGACAGCGCTCCCGGGGAGGCTTCGGGGTAGTTTCGAAGCATGAACGCGGTGCGACGGACCACCCGAAGCCTCCCGGGGCTGCTGTTCCTGGCGCTTGCGCTGGCGCTGGCCGCCCTGGTGGCCGCGGCCCCCCCCCCCGGCGGGGGGGGCCCCCCCCGCGGCCGGGGGGCCCCCCCCCCCGCCCCAAAACCCCGGGGAGGGGGCCCCCCCCCCCCCCCCCCCCCCCAACGCACAACCAA
>NZ_JBIBAK010000007.1:201811-484523 GCF_042899865.1 Streptomyces sp. NPDC013157
GGTATCCTTGACCGCGGGGGGTGGGCCCACCGGGTGCGTCCGGGGGGGGGGGGGGGGGGGGGGGGGGGGGGGGGGGCCCGCGGGGGGGGGGGCGCGCGCCCCCGGGGGGGGGGGGGCCACCGGCGTCTCGGCGGTCGCCGACGCCCTGCGCAAGAACCCGGTGTACGTCGACCCGGCCGCCGCCGCCCAGCTCTCCACGGCCGACGCCGACGCGCTGGCCCGGCAGATCAAGGACGCGGACAAGCCCCTGTTCGTCGCCGTCCTGCCCGCCGGCTACCCCACCAAGAACCTCTTCACGGACCTGCGCACCGCCACCGGCATCACCGGCCTCTACGCCGTCCGCCTCGGCGACCGCTTCGACGCCCGCGCCGACTCCTCGGTGCTGCCCCGGACGGCCGTCCAGAACCTGGTCACCAGCGTCCAGGGCGAGAGCGCGAAGACCCAGCTGACCGACTTCACCGACCGTGCCCTGACCAACATGGGCGGCAAGGCCCCCGCCGGCTGGGGCGGCGGCAGCACGGGCGGCTCGGGCGTCTCCGGTACGGCGCTGATCGCGATCGGAGCCGTGGTCGTGGCCGGCGGGGCGGGCGCGTACGCGCTGGTCCGCCGCAACCGCCGGCGCCACGAGAAGGAGCGGCGGGCCGCCCTGGACCGGCTCCGGGTGGTCGTGGACGAGGACATCACCGCGTTCGGCGAGGAACTGGACCGCCTCGACTTCCACCCGGCCGAGCCACGCGCCGACGACGCGATGCGCGCCGACTACGAGCGCGCGCTGAACGCCTACGACCAGGCGAAGTCCGCGATGGCCGACGCCCGCAGGCCCGAGGACGTCCGGGCGGTCACCCAGGCGCTGGAGGACGGCCGCTTCTCGCTCGCCCAGCTGGCCGCCCGCCGCGAGGGCCGCCCGCTCCCGGAGCGCCGCCCGCCCTGCTTCTTCGACCCCCGGCACGGCCCCTCGGTCACCGACGCCACCTGGACCCCGGCCGGCGGCGCGCCCCGCGAGGTCCCGGTCTGCGCGGCCGACGCCACCCGCCTGGCCGACGGCCGCGATCCCGCGGTCCGCGAGGTCGACACCGACTACGGCCGCCGCCCCTACTGGGACGCGGGCCCGGCCTACGGCCCCTGGGCGGGCGGCTACTTCGGCGGCGGCATCCTCCCCGGCCTCCTCATCGGCACCGCCCTGGGCGGCTGGATGTCCACCCCCGCCTACGCGGCCGACTACGGCACCGGATACGGCGACTTCGGCGGCTTCGACACCGTCGGCTACCAGGGCGGCGACGTCTCGGGCGCGGACTTCGACCCCGGGGACTTCGGCGACTTCGGGGGCGGCGGCGGGGACTTCGGCGGCGGGGGCGGCGACAGCGGGGACTTCGGCGGCGGTTTCTGACCTAGTCCGCCTGCCCCAGCCGCTCCATCACGGCGGCGGCGAGCATCAGCACCCCGCGCTCGGTCTCGCTCAGCGACCCGAGGGCCCCCGCCAGCCAGGCGTCCCGCTGCGCCATGTCGTCCTCCAGCGCCTGCCGCCCCGCCCCGGTCAGGCTCAGCACCGACTGCCGCCGGTCCGACGGGTCCGGCGCCCGCCCGACCAGCCCCTCCGCCTCCAGCTCCGCGAAGACCCGGGTCAGCGACTGCGGCCGCTGCCGCTCGGCCGCCGCGACCTCGCCGGGCGTGGACGGCCCGTGCCGGTACAGATGGCCGAGCACCGACAGCTGATTGGGACTGAGGCTCCCCTCCCCGCGCTCCTGCCGCAGCCGACGGTTGAACCGGAGGACGGCACGACGGATACGGGCGGCTTCGGTGAGGTGGTCCATGGCAGCAGATCGTACGCTAACGCTTACTATTAACTGCGGGATGTGCCCGGTATTCTCAGCTCGTGACCGTCAAACTCATACGCAACGCGTACGAAGCCGGGCTGACGATGACGGCCGTGCTGCTCTCCTGGGGAGCCGCGCTGGCACTGGAGGGAACGGCGGGGCTGCACACCGACGTGCTGGTCCTCGCGGTCGCCCTCACCCTGACCCTCGCCTCGACCCAGCGCACCGCCGACACCCGCCGACGGCTGATCTCACTGGTGCTGCTGCCCGCGACGGCCGCCGTCTCGATCTTCGTCGGCCGCCTGCTCGCCTCCCACTACGCGGCGGGCGCGGCCGTCTACACGGCCGGGATGGCGCTGGCCATCTGGATCCGCCGCTACGGCCCGGCCGCCACCAAGGCCGGCACACTGATCGCCCTCCCGCTGGTCGCCCTGCTCGTGGTCCCCGGCCCCGCGCTGCCACCAGAGGCACAGAGCGGACTGGTGACCTGGGGCTGGTCGGCGCTGATCGGGGCCATGGTGTGCGGCTCGGTCTGGCTGGTGCAGTCCCTGGGCGACCGCTTCGGCCCCTGGCGCCCGGACCCGACCCCCGACCCGCCCTCACGCCGTTCCCGCCTCAACCCGCGCCCCAGCACCCGCATGGCACTCCAGATGGCGGCCGGGATCGCCACCGCCTTCGTCCTCGGTCACCTGCTCTTCGACGACCACTGGCCCTGGGTCGTGCTGACGGCCTACGTCGCCGCGAGCGGCAACCGTGGCCGGACCGATGTACTGCGCAAGGGAATCGAGCGGCTGGCCGGCGCCTGCGCGGGCACGCTCCTGGCGGCGGGCGTGGCGGCCGTCGGCGCCACCGGCCACACCGCGGTGGTCCTCATGTTCGCGACCCTCGCCGTCGCTCTCTGGCTGCGCCCCCTCAGCTACGCCTACTGGGCGGCCGGTATGACCTGTGCCCTCTCCCTCCTCCTCGGCTACTTCGGCCAGGACGCCGCGTCCCTGCTGCCCACCCGCCTGGAGGGCATCGCGGTGGGCGCGGTCCTGTCGGTGGTGTCGGCGTGGTGGCTGCTGCCGGTACCGAAGCGCCGCGAGCCAAGCGCGGCGCGGCCGGCGTTGACCTAGTGGTGCCGGGCCGCTCATCGCTTTTGACCTTGCCATCTCCCGGCCCGAACTCCCCTTGCTGGACCGGGGCTTGGCCGAACAGGGCGGGGACTTTCGGGGGCATGCCGATCGATGTCGGCCAGGACAACGGAGTGCTCCTGTCCCTGGGCGAGGCCGATGGGGATCAGGTCATGGGGCTGGGGCATCTGGAGCGACTGCGTCACGTCACCGCGCTGCTGGCCGGACGCGGAGTCGACATGTCCGCCGTCCGGCTCGCCTGCTGCAGCGGAGCCGGGTTCACCGATGACCTCCGGGCCGCGGGCGATCGGGGAGAGGCGGTGCTGGTCGACCTGGCGCGGCTCTACGAAGGTGAGTGAGCCCGGTGACCGGCCTAGACTTGGGGGCCTGGGAGGGGGACCCCACTCCAGGAGGACGCCATGGTGCGGCAGACCAGGCTGGACGGGGAGTCCGAGGAGTATCTCGGTGCCCGTGAGGAGCTGCGGGTGGCCGAGGTCGAGCTGATGCGGCGCCGGGAGGAGGTCGCGGCGCTGCGGCGGGCGCTCCCGCCGGGGCCGGCCGTCGACGACTACGTCTTCCTCGAAGGGCCCGGCGACCTCGACGCGGGTGACACCCCGGTGCGCGAGGTCGCGTTGAAGGAGCTGTTCTCCGGGCCCGAACGGCCGCTGGTCGTCTACCACTTCATGTACGGCAAGCTGCAGACCGGCCCCTGCCCGATGTGCACGATGTGGATCGACGGCTACAACGGCATCGCCCACCACGTGGCCCGCAACGCCGACTTCGTCATCGCCGCGGCCGCCGACCCGGCCGTCCTCCGGAGCTACGCCCGTGACCGCGGCTGGCACCGGTTGCGGCTGCTCAGCTGTGGTGACAGCACGTTCAAGTACGACCTGGGGAGCGAGGACGAGGACGGCGCGCAGGACTCCACGGTCTCCGTCTTCACCCGCGACGGCGACGGCACGGTCCGGCTCACCTACTCCGCCCATCCGCGCATGGCCGACGACATCCGGGAGCGCGGCATCGACCTGCTGACGCCCGTCTGGCACCTGCTCGACCTGACTCCACAGGGGCGAGGGGACTGGTACCCGTCCGTCGACTATTAGGACGGTTCCCGACCTACTCCCTCCCTACGGTGTCGCCATGACCGCACGCGACGCCGCCGAGACGTCCCACGCCCTGACCTTCTCCTCCACCGCCGGCCTGGACGCCTGGCTCGCCGCCCACCCCGCCCCGCACCCCGGCCTCTGGGTGAAGGTCGCCAAGAAGGGCTCGGGCCTGGTCTCCGTCACCTGGACCGAGGTCAACGACGTCGCCCTCTGCCACGGCTGGATCACGGGGCAGCGCAAGGCACTCGACGCGACGTACTTCCTGCAGAAGATCACCCCGCGCAGGCCGGGCAGCCTCTGGTCCATGGTCAATGTGCGCCGGGTGGCGGAGCTGACCGCCGCCGACCGCATGCGTCCCGCGGGTCTCGCGGAGGTGGCCGCCGCCCGGGCGGACGGGCGGTGGGACGCGGCGTACGAGCCGCAGAGCGAAGCCCGTGTCCCCGAGGACCTGGCGGCGGCGCTGGAGCGGAACCCCGAAGCCGGGACGGCCTTCGACGCCCTGGGGCGGACGGACAGGTACCAGGTGATCTTCGGGCTGCTCACGGCCCGCACACCCCAGGGCCGGGCGGCCAGGCTGGCGGCCGCCCTGACCAGGCTGTCCTCCCGGCCACGGACATGACCGAGCGCCCGGCCTCCGCGCGGGGACGTGGAGGGCGGGCGCTCAGCGGGCGTGGTCGGGGCCGGCGGTCCGGCGCCGCGGGCTCACGCGTTCTTGATCGCCGAGATGTCGAAGTTCAGCTTGATCTTGTCGGAGACGAGGACGCCGCCGGTCTCCAGCGCCGCGTTCCAGGTGACGCCCCAGTCGGAGCGCTTGATCTCGGCCTTGCCCTCGAAGCCGACACGCTCGTTGCCGAACGGGTCCTTGGCGGCGCCGTTGAACTCCAGGTCGATGGTGACCGGCCGGGTGACGCCGAGGATCGTGAGGTCGCCGGTGATGCGGTAGTCCTCGCCGCCGAGGGCCTCCGCCTCGGTGGAGCGGAAGGTCATCGTCGGGAACTCGTCGATCTTGAAGAAGTCGGCCGACTTCAGGTGACCGTCGCGGTCGGGGCTGCCGGTGGTGATGCTGTCCATCTTGATGTCGAGGGAGGCCGTGGACTTGGACGGGTCCGTGCCGTCCAGGTGCAGCGTGCCCTCGAACTCCTGGAAGCTGCCCTTGACGTTGGTGACCATCGCGTGGCGGGCCACGAAGCCGAGGGTGCTGTGCGCCGGGTCGATCGTGTAATCGCCGGTCAGCGCGGCCGTGTCGGCGCTCGTGCCGGCGGCGGTGGTCTCGTCGTTCTTGCGGCCGAAGATGCCCATGAGGTGCTCCTTGAGGGGACGGGTCGCGACTTCGAAGCGGTTGTCTGAGGAAGGCGCGACCTTGATGTTTAACGTTCAACGAACTCAACGAAAGACACCGTAGACCCATTCCCTTCAACGTTCAACATCATCGACCCGTGTGTCGCGGTCATTACTCACCGTAACGTCGCGTGGCTCGTTGTCGCGACGGGACCCGCTGGGGGGCGCTAGGCTCTGTGTGGGTGAACCGCCGTCCGGAGGTCAGTGTTACTCCGCGGGTGGTATGGACCGCCGGTGAATGTGAGGCGCATCTCAGCTCCGCGTTTGTGGCACCCCTACAACGGCGAAGCCCCCTGAGCAGTCGGAACGGCTGCATGCGGTTCTGGTTCTGTTCAGTGGTTCCAGGAAAACGCGTCGGAGACTGTACGGAGTCGACGTCTCGCATTCCTTGGTGTCCTTCGTAAGGTCGCTACATGACCGTTTTGGAAGAGACGACGGGCGAGCCCACCGGTGAACCGACGGACGCGCGCGGGCGGGTCGCCGAGCTGCACGAGATCCGTGCGGCCGCGGTGGCGGGCCCCAGCGAGAAGGCGACCGAGGCGCAGCGCGCCAAGGGCAAGCTGACGGCCCGGGAGCGCATCGAGCTGCTCCTGGACCCGGGTTCCTTCCAGGAGGTCGAGCAGCTGCGCCGGCACCGCGCGGTCGGCTTCGGCCTGGAGGCCAAGAAGCCGTACACCGACGGTGTCATCACCGGCTGGGGCACGGTCGAGGGCCGTACGGTCTTCGTCTACGCCCATGACTTCCGGATCTTCGGCGGCGCGCTGGGCGAGGCCCACGCCACCAAGATCCACAAGATCATGGACATGGCCATCGCGGCCGGCGCCCCGCTGGTCTCGCTGAACGACGGCGCCGGCGCCCGTATCCAGGAGGGCGTCTCCGCCCTCGCCGGCTACGGCGGCATCTTCCAGCGCAACACCAAGGCCTCCGGCGTCATCCCGCAGATCAGCGTGATGCTCGGACCGTGCGCGGGCGGCGCGGCCTACTCGCCCGCCCTCACCGACTTCGTCTTCATGGTCCGCGAGACCTCGCAGATGTTCATCACCGGCCCGGACGTCGTCAAGGCGGTCACCGGCGAGGAGATCACCCAGAACGGGCTCGGCGGCGCCGACGTCCACGCGGAGACCTCCGGCGTCTGCCACTTCGCGTACGACGACGAGGAGACCTGCATCGCGGAGGTCCGCTACCTCCTCTCGCTCCTCCCGCAGAACAACCGTGAGAACCCGCCGCGCGTCGAGTCCACGGACCCCGTCGACCGCCGCAGCGACGCCCTCCTCGACCTCGTCCCGGCCGACGGCAACCGGCCGTACGACATGGCCAAGGTCATCGAGGAGATCGTCGACGACGGCGAGTACCTGGAGGTCCACGAGCGCTGGGCGCGGAACATCATCTGCGCGCTGGCCCGGATCGACGGCCAGGTGGTCGGCATCATCGCCAACCAACCGCAGGTCCTCGCGGGCGTCCTGGACATCGAGGCGAGTGAAAAAGCTGCGCGCTTTGTTCAGATGTGTGACGCTTTCAATGTTCCGATCGTCACATTCCTGGACGTACCGGGCTTCCTCCCCGGTGTGGACCAGGAGCACGGCGGGATCATCCGCCACGGCGCGAAGCTCCTCTACGCCTACTGCAACGCGACCGTGCCCCGGATCTCCCTGATCCTGCGCAAGGCGTACGGAGGTGCCTACATCGTCATGGACTCCCAGTCGATCGGTGCCGACCTGACGTACGCCTGGCCGACGAACGAGATCGCGGTCATGGGCGCCGAGGGTGCGGCCAACGTGATCTTCCGCCGGCAGATCGCCTCCGCCGAGGACCCCGAGGCCATGCGGCAGAAGATGGTCAAGGAGTACAAGGCCGAGCTCATGCACCCCTACTACGCGGCCGAGCGCGGCCTGGTCGACGACGTCATCGACCCGGCCGAGACCCGCGAGGTGCTCGCCAAGTCGCTGGCGATGCTGCACACCAAGCACGCCGACCTGCCGTCCCGTAAGCACGGCAACCCCCCGCAGTAATCCTGCGGAAACCTCTCTCACGGAGACTGACGCCCATGAACGTGCCTGACATCCGCGTCGAGAAGGGCAACGCCGACCCGGAGGAAGTCGCCGCCATAACGGCGGTCCTCCTGGCCCGCGCGGCCGCCCGGCCGACCGCCGACACCGAGCAGACCCACCGCGGCCGCGCCAAGGCGGGCTGGCGCCGCCTGGACCGCGAGAACGGCTTCCGCGCCCCGCACAGCTGGCACTGAAGCCCCAGCAGTCGGTACGACGACCGTCGGCCCCGCCGCCCGAAAGGGCGGCGGGGCCGACGGCGTGTGCGGCCGTCAGGTCCCTGGCGTCAGCAGTTGCCGCCGCCGTTGTCGCAGGCGGTCTGGGCGACCGCCTGCACCAGGGCCTGTTCCGCCTGCTCCAGCCACCACGGTGTCTCGTTCTGCAGGTCCACTGCCTGGCCGAACGCCTCGTCCATCCAGTTGGGCTCCAGCCCGTCGTCACTGGCGCTGCAGTCAGAGACCCGTTCGTTGTCGCTCTGGGCAGCGCTGCTGAGCGCCTGGGCGAAAGCGCTCGTCGAGTCGTAGAACGACTGCTCCATCCTGCTGAAGGCGTCGTCCACGCGCTGGTCGGTGGGGGCGGGCGCGGGGCTCACGCCCTGGTTCTGCAGCTCCGTCGCCCAGCGCTGGGCGTTGTTGCTGATCCAGTTCTTCATGAACTCCTTGAACGCCTCCTCGCTCGTGGTCGCCAGCCAGCACTGTTCCGCGGTGTAGCCGCCGATCTGCGCACCGCCGGAAGTCCCGGACCCTCCGGGGCAGTTGACCGACCCGGTGCCGCCGAGACCGACGGTGCCGGTGCCGGGGTTCACGACCGTGCCGGTGCCGGTGCCCGGCTGGCAGACGACGGCGTCGGCGACGGAGCTGATCTTCGTCTGGGCGGCGCGGTGGCCGGCGAGCTCGGGCAGGGCGCCGGAAGCCCTGAGGCCGAAGCCGGTGCCGGCGATCGCGGTGGCGGTGAGAAGGGCGGCGGTGACGCGCAGGGAGGGGCGCCTGGACAGGAAGGACGGGCGCCGGGACAGGAAGTCGAACACGGTTTCTCCTTGGGGTGTCAGTACCAGTGGTGGGTCTGCCAGAAGGCCCAGGCGGCGCAGGCGCTGCCGTAGCGGGCGGTGACGTAGGAGCGCATCCAGCGCAGCTGGGTGGTGGGATCCGTGCGCCAGTCACCGCCGTAGCGGGCCATCTTCGAACCGGGCACGGCCTGCGCGAGGCCGTAGGCGCCGGACGTGGGATTGGCGGCGGTGGTACGCCAGCCGGACTCGCGGGTGATGATCTCGGCGGCGCAGCCGTACTGGCCGCCGAAGACGGCGGCCGCGGCGCGGCGGGCGGAGCCGCCCGTGGGTGCCGTGGCGGCGGCCGGTCGCGCGGTGGTGCGGGCGGCCGGCGTGCCGGCCGGAGCGTGGACGCGGACGTACGCGTCGACGGTGGCCGCGGCCGGCAGGGGCGCGTACCGGACCCGGGTGCCGGTGTGCGCGGCCTCGATGACCCGGCCGTCGCCCGCGTACAGCTGGACGTGGCCGAAGGAGGAGGTGAAGACCAGGTCTCCGGGCCGGAGCCGGGCCCGGCTCGTGCGGGAGCCGGTGCGGGCCTGGGCTGCGGCCGTGCGCGGCAGCCGGACACCGGCCTCCGCCCAGGCGGCCTGGACCAGCCCCGAGCAGTCGTAACCGCCGGCCCCGGTGCCGCCCCAGCGGTACGGGACGCCGAGCCGGCCGCGGGCGAACGCCACTGCGAGGCTGCCTGCCGGGGCCGGGGCCGGGTTGGTGTGCGGCTTCGGGCGGTGGCTGCTGTCGGCTCCCGCCGCGGGGAGCGTCAGGCGGTCGCCGGCCCGGATCAGGGTGGAGGTGCCCAGATGGTTGGCCCGCTGCAGGGCGGCGACCGTGGTGCCGTACCGGTGGGCCACGCCCCAGAGGGTGTCTCCGGGGCGCAACAGGACGGTGCGGGCGGTGCGTCGGGTGGGGGAGTGCCGTTGCGCGGGAGGACGTGGTGCATGTCCGGCGGCGCCATGTCCGGCGGCGCCATGTCCGGCGGCGCCATGGGCGGCGGTCGGCGCGTGCGTGCCGTGTGCGCTCCGCGTGGCGGTGCCGTACGCGGTGGTGGAGGCGCCGGTCAGGGAGAGGACGAGGGCCAGCAGGACGGCGAGGACGGGGACGCGGGTCAGACGGGCGGTGGTCATGGCGAGGCTCCCGGAGGGCGGGGGGAAGGGGGGCGATGACTCCACTTGACGGCTCGCCGAATTGACGCACCAGCAGTTTTTGTTGACCGATTGGCGGCGAACGGGACCCGGCCCGGCAGCCCGTGTTCAAAGTCAACTGGTCAACAAACAAAGCTGGTTGAGCGGCGAGCTCATGCGTGGACTGGAGGCAGGAAACCGAGACGAAGAGAGGCCCTCATGCAGAGCTCGCATCTGCCGCCCGCCTTCCGCAGGGCCGTCACGTACGGCGCCGGAGCCCTGGCGGCGGTCCTGACCGGAGCGGCGCTCTACGCGCTGCCGGAACCCGCAGGCGCCCCGCAGGCGGCCCGGATCGCCGACACGGCCGCCTCAGCGATCCCGTCCGCCGACTCGCCGACACCGTCCGCCGGCCCCGCGAGCCCGTCCGCCGGTTCCGCCTCCGGCTCCGGCTCCGGCACGGTCTCGGCGGCCTGCGGCGCATCGTCGGCGCCGACGGCGGGGACACCCTCGGCCAGCCCTCTGACCAGCCCGGACATCGAACCGGCCACACCCTCCGACGCCGCCTCCACCACGCCCTCCGCCTCTGCCCCCGCCTCCGCAACCCCCTCAGTCCCCCCGTCCGTTACGCCCACGGCCGCCCCCTCCTTCCGCGGCGTCTACGCCTTCAGCGGCGGCAACACCTCCGACCTCGCCACCGACCCGGACGTGGCCGGGCGGTCGCTGGTCTACTACTGGGCCCAACTGGAGCCGCAGCAGGGCCAGTACTGCTGGAACCTCATCGACCAGGACATGAAGCCCTGGGTGGCCGCGGGCAAGAAGGTCGTCCTGCGGGTCTCCGCGGCCGGCTGGGCGAAGTGGGACACCGCCGCGGACTCCGCGCACGGCACGCCTGCCTGGGTCTACGCCCAGGGCGTGAAGTCGGTGACCGAGCAGGACGGCGCGGTCATGCCGGAGTACTGGAACCAGACCTTCGAGAGCGACCTGGACACGTTTCTGGCCGCCTTCGCCGCCCGCTACGACGGCAACGCCGCCGTCTCCGCCGTGGACATCTCCATCGGCGTCGGCGGGGAGAGCAAGGCGGACAGCGAGAAGAACCCGGACCTGCTCCCGCTGTGGCAGTCCATCGGCTACACCGACGAACTGTGGTGGGGGTACGCCCAGCACACCATCGCCACCTACACGAACGTCTTCCACCGCACCCCGCTGGCCCTGATGCCGGACAGGACGTTCATCGGGGGCACCGACGGATACGACGAGAGCAGGATCGTCGACTACGCGGTGGCCAAGGGCATCTGGCTCCAGGACAACGGCGTCGTCCCGGGCCGCACCCTGTCCGCGCCGTGGGGCCGGACCCCCGTCATCGCCGAGATGCGCGGCGCCACCGGCGACACCGGCGACGACCTGGCCGCCGACCTGCGGGCCGCCGTGGCCGAACACCCCGTCCTCATCCTCGTGTTCACCAGCGACATCACCGACGCCAACCGCGCCGTCCTGCATCAGGTCGCCGCGACCGCCGGTACCGGCGGCTGACCGCTCGTCATGGCCGGATCACGACGGCTACGACACCGGTCGAGCACTAATATGACCGGGCGGTGGTACCCGTGGGGCTGAGGGGCGGAGCGATGGGCAGACGGGAAGCTCCGGTTCCGGACGGTCCCCTGAAGGACTTCGCCGAGGGACTGCGGGAGCTGCGGGCGCAGGCGCCCGGCTCGCCCACCTACCGGGAACTGGCCGCCCGCGCCCGTTACTCGTCCTCCGCCCTGTCGGACGCCGCGTCCGGACGCAGGCTGCCCTCGTGGGAGGTCACCGCGGCGTTCGTGACCGCCTGCGGCGGTGACGTGCGGCGCTGGCAGGAGCGCTGGCGGGAACTGGATGTGCGGCTGCGCCGCCACGACCCGGCGCTCCTGACGGGCACCGCAGCGACAGACGCCGGGACGACGGACACCGCAGCGACGGACGCCGGGACGACGGACACCGGCACGGCGGACCCCGAGGGAGCCCGACCGGAGGACTCGGCACCACTCCCCGCGTCTGATCCGCCCATGGCCCCCCTCTCCCCCTCCGACCCCGTGAAGGCCGGTCCGTACCGGCTGCTGGGGCGGCTGGGGGCCGGTTCGATGGGGGTGGTGTATCTGGGGGTGTCCCGGGCCGGGCGGCCGGTCGCCGTGAAGGTGGTGCGGGCGGACCTCGCCGAGGACCCGCACTTTCGGGAGCGGTTCGCCGCGGAGGTGGCGGCGGCCCGCCGGGTGTCGGGACCGTACACCGCTGCCGTGCTGGAGGCCGACACCGCGGCCGAACGGCCCTGGCTGGCCACCGAGTACCTGCCCGGCCCGACCGTGGCGGAGGCCGTGGAGTCCGCGGGCCCCCTGCCCGCCGCGGTCGTGCTGGGCCTGGCCGCAGGCATCGCCGAGGCCCTGGCCGCCATCCACGACGCAGGCGTACTGCACCGCGACCTGACACCCGGCAACGTCGTCCTGGACGACGACGGCCCCAAGGTCGTCGACTTCGGGGTGGCCCGTGCCGCGGACGCCGCCCGGCTGACCCGGCCCGGGGTCCGCGTGGGCACGGTGCCGTTCATGGCGCCCGAGCAGGCCGACGGGCGGGAGGTCACCGCGGCCTCGGACGTCTTCGCCCTGGGCTGTGTGCTCGCCTACGCGGCCACCGGGGTCCCGCCGTTCGGCGACGGCACCAGCGGTGAGGTGCTGTACCGCATCGCGCACGCCGATCCCGACCCCGCCGCCCTCGACTGCGGGGACGACCGGCTGCGGCAGCTCGTCGGGCGCTGCCTGGACAAGGATCCCGGACGCCGCCCGACGCCCGAGGAGATCATCGCGCTGTGCGGGGCGGACCGTCCGGACGAGCTGGCCTGGCTGCCCACGGCCGCCGCCTCCCGGCTGGCCGCCCGGCGCAAGGAGGTCGACGGCACCCTCGCCAGGGCTGCCACCCGCCGTACCGTGGTCCGCGTCCGGCTCACCGCCGTACCGCTCGTCCTCGCCACGGGCATCGCCGTCGCCGTGGCCCTGACCGTCGGCCGCTCCGGGACCTCCAAGCTCACTCTCACCCCACCGGACACCGGCGCTCCCACGGCTTCGGTCTCGGCCCCGGTGACGGCCGCCGTGAGCCCGTCCGGCACCCCGTCTCCCGGTGTCCGGCACTCGGCCACTCCCGGCCGCTCGGCCTCCGGGGCCGCCCCCTCGGGCCAGGGCGCCGCCGCTACCCGGACACCGGCGCCCTCCCCGAGCGCCCCCGGCGGCGCCGGCCAGACCCCGAAGGTCACCTGGACCGGCTACGCGGGCACCGACTGCGCCTCCGCCGACGCGGCGAGGACCAGCTTCAACGCCAAGGACGGAGCGTGGAAGGAGACCACGGGCGGCGCCTATCTCGACGGCTGCGGCGCCGCCCGGTACATCAACCTCTACGACGACCACGACGACGGCTGGAACGCCAACGCCGACTGGGTCTTCACCCCCGGCACCAAGGTCGACGCGTGCAGCTTCCGCATCCACGTGGCGACGGGGACCTGGGCCACCGCGGCCCACTACAAGGTCTACGACGTGGACAGCACCGTCGAGGGGCAGGCCGACTACAGGTACGCCTTCACCGTCGACCAGCACACCTACGACGCGGGCGGCTGGTACACCACCCGCAGCTTCCCCTTCCACACCGGCACCATCGACCTGACCCTGACCAATACGGGCCCCACGAGAGGCCGCGGAGTGGTCGCCGACATGGTGACGGCGAGCTGCTCCTGAAAACACCGAGGGCCCCTTCCGAGAAGGGGCCCCGAAGCGCCCCGTAAGGGGCGCGGGGAACTGCGCGATCAACCACGGTCCACCCGCGGTCGGCATACGACCCGCCGCGGCAGCCCAGTGGCCGAACCTACCGAAGCCGAGCCATCAGAGCGTGCTCCACGAGAGTGATCAGCGCCGACTTCGCATCGGCACGGTGCCTCGCGTCCGTCGTGATGATCGGCGTGTCCGGCCCGATCTGCAGCGCCTCGCGGACCTCTTCCGGGTTGTACGGCTGGTTGCCGTCGAAGCCGTTGAGGGCGATGACGAACGGCAGGCCCGAGTTCTCGAAGTAGTCGACCGCGGGGAAGCAGTCGGCGAGGCGCCGGGTGTCGACCAGGACGATCGCGCCGATGGCGCCGCGCACCAGGTCGTCCCACATGAACCAGAAGCGGTCCTGACCCGGGGTGCCGAACAGGTACAGGATCAGGTCCTGGTCCAGGGTGATGCGGCCGAAGTCCATGGCGACCGTCGTGGTCGTCTTGTCCCCGGTGTGGGTGAGGTCGTCGATGCCGGCAGACGCGGACGTCATCACGGCCTCTGTGCGCAGCGGGTTGATCTCCGAGACGGCGCCGACGAACGTGGTCTTGCCCACGCCGAAGCCGCCCGCCACCACGATCTTCGCGGAGGTGGTGGAGCGGGAAGGACCGCCGCTAGAGCTTGCGAAGTCCACTGAGCACCCTTTCGAGCAGTGTCACGTCTGGCTGGCCACCGGCGTTCTCGTCGCCGCCGGGCTGATGGATGGCGACCAGGCCCGCCTCCGCCAAGTCGGCGACGAGGATCCTGGCCACGCCGAGAGGGATCGACAGCAGGGCCGAGACCTCGGCCACCGACTTGATCTCCCGGCAGAGGTTGCAGATCCGCTGATGCTCGGGCAGCTGGCCCTGCATCTGGTGCGGCTGCGCGGTGGTGTGCACCAGCGCCTCGATGGCGAGCTGGTACCGCGGGCGGGTCCGGCCGCCGGTCATGGCGTACGGACGCACCAGGGGGTTGCTGGACCCCGAGGCCGGCGCCGGCTCGGGGCGGCGCTGCGGCTGCACCGGCTGGATACGCGGCGCCGGCGGCTGGTCGTACGGCGAGGGACCGGGGCCCTGCGGGGCGTACGGCTGCCGGTGGCTCGGCGTGGAGGGGAAGTTGTACCGGTTCCCGGCACCGTCGCCCTGGCCCTGCGCAGGCCCGTACGACCAGTTGCCGTTATTAGAACCGCCTGGGGGTGTTGCCACTTTCTCTCCTCCTCCGACCGTGCCGGGCACCCAACCTTGTGGAGCCGCGTCCCGAAACCTTACGGCCCCGGGACGCGAAAACGCACCGTCTGACTATTAGTTGAGAAGGCTTCCCTGGAGTTCCGCACGCAGATCCGGGGTAAGAACCGTGCCCGCACGGTCCACCAAAAGGGCCATCTCGTACCCAATCAGGCCGATGTCGGCCTCCGGGTGGGCGAGGACCGCGAGCGAGGAACCATCGGAAACGGACATGATGAAGAGGAATCCCCGCTCCATCTCCACAACCGTCTGGTTCACGCTGCCGCCCTCGAAGATCCGGGACGCGCCTGCCGTCAGAGACGTCAGACCGGAGGCGACGGCCGCGAGCTGGTCGGCGCGGTCGCGGGGGAAGCCTTCGGACATTGCCAGAAGGAGTCCGTCGGCGGAGACCACCACCGTGTGGGACACCCCCGGGGTGTTGTCCACGAAGTTGGTGATCAACCAGTTCAGGTTCTGTGCCGCCTGGCTCATCGGGCTCACACTAACGCTCCTGGTTGTAGGTGCTGTCAGGACCGAAGCCCTGGCCGTTCGTTTCACTGCCCGCGTTGCGTCCGCGCTGGACGCCTCGACGCAGGTTGCTCAGCCTGCCCCGGACGTCCTCCGGGGCGCGGGAGACCTGTGGGCCTCCCTGGGGGGTGCTCGCGGCGGCTCCCTCGACCAGGTTGGCCTTGGGTACCCGCCTCGGCAGGCCGGAGGAGGTGACCCCGCCCGCCTTGGGCTTGCGCAGCGCCGAGGCCTGCTGCCAGCGCTCGTCGTTCTGCGAACGCCAGGAGTTGTCGCCGGCCGGCTCGGGAGCCGAGGCCGCCGGTGCCGGAGCCTGCTGCATGGGACCCACGCCGTTCGGGCCGCCCGTGCCGCCGCCGACGGAGCCCCGGCGGGGCAGTCCGGCGTCGGTCAGCTGGTGGCCGTTGGAGGGGGCCGTTCCCGGACGGTCGAAGCCTACGTGGTTCCGCTCGTCCACGTCACCGGCCTGCACCGATTCCGCTTCCGGAGCGTACTGGGCCGGGTAGCCGTTCGTGTAAGCGTCCTGCTGCGGCCAGTCGTCCTGGTAGGGCTGCTCGCCGAAGGCCGGGAAGGCCTCCGCGGCGGCGGCCTGCGCGGCCGCGGGCTCCTCCTGGGCCTGCTCCGGATATGCGGGTTCCGGGTAGCCGCCGTTGACGGAGAACGCGTCGGGGGAGAACGAGTCGTTCTGCGGCAGGCCGCCGTTCGGCGCGTAGTACTGCTCGTCGTACGTGCCCTGTGGCTGCTCCTGGTACGCCGGCTGCCCGTCGTAGCCCGTGGGCGGCTCCTGGAAGCCCGTACCGTTCGCGTCGTAGCCCTGCCGGCCGCTGTCGAACTCGTCGGTGTACGCCGGGATCTCGGCCGTCTCCTGGGGCGCCTGCGGGGCCTGTGCGGCCTGCGGGGGCTGCGCCTGGGCCTCCAGGGCCGCACGGCGCTCCTCGCGCATCAGCGAGCGGCCCACGGGGTCGAGGTCGCGGATGTCGTCGGGGACCTCGATGTAGCGGCTGTCGTCGAAGCCGAGCTCGGCCGCCGTACGCATCGGCTGGAGCTGCGGCTGGTTGAAGTTCTCGGCCTGGAACTGCTGCTCCGGGATGATCTGCGAGACCGTGAACTCGTCCCGCTCCAGAGGCTGTTCGCCGCCACCGCCGTGCGTGATCGCGTCCGGCAGCATGACCAGCGAGGTGGTGCCGGCCTGCTCGCCGGAGGGGCGCAGCTGGACCCGGATGCCGTGCCGGTCGGAGAGGCGGCCGACCACGAAGAGGCCCATGCGCTGGGATATCGCGGCGTCCACGGTCGGCGGGTTGGCCAGCTTGTGGTTGATGTCCGCGAAGTCCTCGGCGGTGAGGCCGATGCCCTTGTCGTGGATCTCGATCATGATGCGGCCGTCGGGGAGACGGGTCGCGGTGACACGGACCTTGGTCTGCGGAGAGGAGAACGTGGTGGCGTTCTCCAGGAGCTCGGCGAGCAGGTGCACGAGGTCGGTGACCGCGCGGCCGTGGATCTCGGCCTCCGGGACGCCGGAGAGCTCGATGCGCTCGTACTGCTCCACCTCGGACGAGGCGGCGCGCAGGACGTCGACCAGCGGGACCGGCTGGTCCCAGCGGCGGCCGGGCTCCTCGCCGGCGAGGACCAGGAGGTTCTCGCCGTTGCGGCGCATACGGGTCGCGAGGTGGTCCAGCTTGAAGAGGTTCTCCAGCTGGTCCGGGTCGGCCTCGTTGTTCTCCAGGTCGGTGATCAGGGTCAGCTGGCCCTCGATCAGCGACTGGTTGCGGCGCGAGAGGTTGGTGAAGATCGCGTTGATGTTGCCCCGCAGCAGGGCCTGCTCGGCGGCGAGCCGCACGGCCTCGCGGTGGACCTGGTCGAAGGCGCGGGCGACTTCGCCGATCTCGTCGGTCGAGGTGATCGGGATCGGTGCCACCCGGGTGTCGACCCGGCCCGGGTCGGTGCGGGAGAGCTGGTCGACCAGCATCGGCAGGCGCTGCTCGGCGATGCCGAAGGCGGCGTTGCGCAGCTGGCGCATCGAGCGGGACATCTGGCGGGCCACCATGCCGGCCAGGATGAACGCGGCGAGCAGCGCGACCATGACCGCGGCACCGGTGATGAAGGCGTCCGTCTTCGCGTTGTCGGCGATGTCGGAGGCCTCGCTCACCGCCTTGTCGGCCATGTCCGACTCGATCGTGCGGTAGGCGTTGTACTTGAGGGTGTTGACCGTCCACCAGTTGTCGGCGGTGATGCCCTGGGTGGCCAGCGCCTGCCGGGTGGAGGCGTCGGTGTTCTGCAGGGTCGCCAGCGCCGAGACCATCGTGTTGGAGCCGGACGGCGGGGCCACGTAGTTCGGGTCCTTGGCCTTGGCCTGCTGGACCAGCGCCGCGCCGTCGGTCTTGATCTTCTTCTCGAGGTCGGTCAGCTTCTGCGCGTCGGCCTCGGTACCACCGCCGACGTACTCCTCCACGGCGATGCCTTCGAGGTAGGCGTAGGAGGAGAGGGCGACCCGCTGGGTGGCCAGGTTGCCGGCGTCCGGGCCGGGCTTGACCAGCAGGTGCATGCCGATCGACCGCTCCAGCGACAGGGCCGCCTTGGTGAGCGAGATGGCGTAGACGGTACGGCCGTAGGAAGTGATGTTTCCGGTGCCCAGACCGAGCTCGTTGGCGAACTCCATCAGCGGGTGGGCTATCTGGGTGTAGCCCTCTTCGGTCTTCACGCCGCTGAGCTTGGTGGTGTACGCGGCCGCGCGCAGGTTCGTGAGCTGCGGCTCGGCCTCGCGGAACAGCTTCAGACGGCGTTCCAGGCCCGGCTTCTGCGGCATGTTCTGTACAGCCGCGTCGAAGGCGTCGGCGGCCTTGTCGGTCGCCGAGCGCGCCGCCGTGACGGTGGCCTTGTCCTTGTTCAGGAGCAGGGGCGCCGCGCTGGTGTCACGCTCGTTGTAGAGGGCGTCGCCGTAGGTCAGGGCCGCACGGACCAGGCGCGCGGTGTTCTCCGCGTCGCGGGCGTCCTGCCAGGTGTCGATGGAGCTCTTCACCTGGAAGCCGCCCATCACCAGGCCGACGGCCACGGGTATGAGCAGGATCGCGTTCAGCCTGGTCGGCACTCGCCAGTTCCGCGGGGAGAAACGGCCGCCGCTCTTCGCGGATGCGGCCGGTGGTTCCGCGGCTGGCACAGGGGTGGGCGCCGCAGCGCGCGGCGGCGGGGTGAAGTTGCCCCGTGCCGACGGCTCGGGACCGTTCTTGCTTCGCCTCACTCGACCAACAACCTCTCGGCGGCGGGCACCTGTCGTCGTGCCGCAGTCTCTCAGAGCCCGGTGTGTCTCAGACCACTACTCAGTACGTCTTTGACTAATGGGCAGTTCAGGCATTCCAGCACGGGGGCCGGTGCACTTCCAAACAGTCCATCGGGGCAGAGCGCACGGATGTAAGCCCCAGATAAAACGGTCATAAAGAGCGAGCCCCGCCAAAAGGCGGGGCCATTGTGAGCGCAGCGGCACCGCGCGACCGCGACGCGTGGCGATACCACTGGATTCCTCTGCCGAAACGTTATGAACAGCGGAGCCGACCGTGTCAAAGGCCACAGTCGGCTCCGGTTTCCTTACGGCAACTGCCGTACATGACGTCGGACTTGGGTACGGCGCCGCGGCTACCGCAGACGCGCCATGAGGGCGTGCTCCACCAGCGTGATCAGCGCGCTCTTCGCATCGGCGCGGTGCCGGGCGTCGGTCGTGATGATCGGCGCGTCCGGTCCGATCTGCAGTGCCTCACGCACCTCTTCGGGTGTGTAGGGCTGGTGTCCGTCGAAGCCGTTGAGGGCTATGACGAACGGCAGACCGCTGTTCTCGAAGTAGTCCACGGCCGGAAAGCAGTCGGCCAGACGCCGGGTGTCCACGAGCACCACCGCGCCGATCGCACCGCGCACCAGGTCGTCCCACATGAACCAGAAGCGGTCCTGACCGGGTGTGCCGAACAGGTACAGGATCAGGTCCTGGTCGAGCGTGATACGGCCGAAGTCCATGGCCACCGTGGTGGTGGTCTTGTCCCCGGTGTGCGTCAGGTCGTCGATGCCCGCCGAGGCGGACGTCATCACGGCCTCCGTACGCAGCGGGTTGATCTCGGAGACCGCTCCCACGAACGTGGTCTTGCCGACGCCGAAGCCGCCCGCCACCACGATCTTCGCGGAGGTGGTGGCCCGACCTCCGTCAGAGCTTGCGAAGTCCACTGAGCACCCTTTCGAGCAGCGTCACGTCAGGTGCGCCGC
Source organism: Streptomyces sp. NPDC013157 (assembly GCF_042899865.1). NCBI lineage: Bacteria > Bacillati > Actinomycetota > Actinomycetes > Kitasatosporales > Streptomycetaceae > Streptomyces > Streptomyces sp. NPDC013157. The sequence continues at coordinate 221,186 of NZ_JBIBAK010000007.1, forward strand.
CGTTGTTCTCGTCGCCGCCCGGCTGGTGGATGGCGACCAGGCCGGCCTCGGCGAGGTCGGCCACCAGGATCCGGGCCACGCCGAGCGGCATGGCGAGCAGCGCCGAGACCTCGGCCACCGACTTCACCTCGCGGCACAGGTGGCAGATGCGCTGGTGCTCCGGGAGCAGCCCCATGAGCGCTGCCGGGTCGGCCGTCGTGCTGATCAGCGCCTCGATGGCGAGCTGGTAGCGCGGCCGGGTCCGGCCGCCGGTCATCGCGTAAGGACGTACCAGCGGCTGGTCGCCCTCGTCCCCGTACGGCTCCGCGTACGGATCATGAGAGGCGGTGGGCGGGGTCATCGTTCCTCCGGGCGGGACAGCAAGTCGGTCGGGCTAGCCGTCGGACGTGGCCGGTGGGGGGATTGTGGCGGCCGGACGGTGATTTGGTGAGGCGGGTTGGATCCGGGCGGTCAGTGGAGCAGACTGCCTTGCAGTTCGGCACGCAGGTCGGGCGTGAGCACGGCGCCCGCGCGGTCGACCAGGAGCGCCATCTCGTAGCCGACGAGACCGATGTCGCACTCCGGGTGGGCCAGCACCGCGAGGGACGAGCCGTCGGAGATGGACATCAGGAAGAGAAAGCCGCGTTCCATCTCGACGACCGTCTGCGCCACGTTGCCGCCCTCGAAGATCCGGGAGGCCCCGGCCGTCAGCGAGGTGAGCCCGGACGCGACGGCCGCCAGCTGGTCGGCCCGGTCGCGTGGGAAGCCTTCGGACATCGCCAGAAGGAGGCCGTCGGCGGACACGACGACGGTGTGGGACACACCTGGGGTGTTGTCCACGAAGTTGGTGATCAACCAGTTCAGGTTCTGTGCCGCCTGGCTCATCGGACTCAACTAACGCTCCTGCTGGTGAGTGGGGCTCGGGAAGGTGCCGGTCTGAGGGCCGGTGCCGGCCTGTCGACCCTGTGCGATACCCCGACGGAGATTGGTCAGCCGGCCGCGAACGTCATCAGGCGAACGCGAGACCTGCGGACCCGCTTGGTGCTGTTGCTGCTGTGCCGTGCCCGGGACGAGGTTCGCCCGGGGGACCCGGCGCGGCAGACCGGAGGTGGTGACACCGCCCGCCGCCGGCTGCCGTACACGCTCCGCCTGCCGGACGAGGTCGTCGTTCGGGGAGGTGCGCCAGGCTGCCTGGGCGGGACGCTGGGGGGCCGCGGCGGCGGGCGCCGGCGGCTGTGCGGGCACCGGCGGGACCGGCGGGACCGGTGCCGAGCCGTTGCCGTTGCTCTGGGGACGCTGCTGTTCCTGCTGGCCGCCGTGGAACCAGTTGGTCTCCAGCGTGTCGTACAGCGGGGTACGACCGTCACCGGGACCGGTGGCTGGCGGCAGCGCCTCCGGCTCCTGGCGGACCGGCGGCGCGGGCGGGCGCTGCGGCGCACCGTAGTCGAGGCCGCGGCCGTTGGTCCCCGGACGCTCGAACTGGCCCGTGCCGTACTGGCCGTTGCCGTTCTGGCCGTTGCCCGGGTAGCCGTTCTGCCGGCCGGGCAGGGAGTGCTGCCCGGTGGAGCCGCCGTCGTAGGACGGCGTGGCGAACTGACCGGTGGAGCCGTTGTCGAAGGCCTGCGGGGCTGCGAACTGCCCGGTGTTCTGGGAGCCGTTCTGCGGCGCGGCCGGCGTGCCGAAGACGTCGGAGCGCACGAACTGGCCGAAGTCCTGCTGACCGTTGACGTTCGGGCGCGGGAACGAGCCGGTGTCGTGCTGACCGTTGACGTTCGGGCGCGGGAACGAGCCGGTGTCCTGCGGGCCGGTGGTGCCCGGCCGCGGGAAGGACCCCGTGTTCTGAGAGCCGTTCGGCGCATTGAACTCCGGGCGCGGGAACTCGCCGGTCGACGGAGCCTGCGGGATCGCCGGCATCTGCGAGGTGGCGCCGAGGTCCTGCCGGTCGTCGATGCGGGGCATCGGCGCGGTGTGGGTGGGGTCCTGCTCGTCGTGGCCGCGCGGGGTGTCCAGCGAGGCACGGGAGAGCGGCGGCTGGGCGTTGTCGTCGCTCCAGCTGGGCCGGCCCGCGGGCGGGTTGGCCCCGGGCAGTTCGGCCCGCGGACCGCCGCGCGGCGGCAGCTGGGGCTGACGGCCCTGGTCGGAGGAGTTCGCGGAGCGCTGCGGCGGGACCGGGGCGCGGTTGCCGAAGGCGTCCTGACCGCCGAGGGAGTCCTGCGGGTTGCCGAACGCGTCCTGGCCGCCGAAGGCACCGGCACCCGTGTTCGGCCGGCCCTGCGAGCCGCGTCCGCCGCCCTGCGCACCGGGACGGCCGCCGTTCGGGCCCGAGCCGGGCAGCGCGGCCCGGGGACCCTGGCCGGCGCCGACCTGGCCGCGCGGACCCGCGCCGGCGCCGAGCAGTCCGCCACCGGAGGGAGCGCCGGAACCGAGGGCACCACCGCGTCCGCCGGCCGCGGCGGCACCGCCGCCGAGCGCCGGGGCGGGAGCACCCGCGCCGAGCGAACCACCGGCACCGCCCTGGCCGTTGCCGCGACGGGCGGCGGCCGCACCGGCCGCGGCCTGCGCGGCCGCCGGGCCGCCGGACGGAGCCGGGGCACCGGGCTTGCCGGGAGCGGGCTTCTTGCCGCCCTGGGCGACGTCGACCGGGAGCATGACCAGCGCGGTCGTACCACCGGAGTCGGACGGGCGCAGCTGGATGCGGATGCCGTGCCGCTGCGACAGACGACCGACCACGAAGAGGCCCATGCGGCGGGAGACGGAGACGTCCACGGTGGGCGGCGAGGCGAGCCGCTCGTTGATCGCCGCGAGGTCCTCGGGGGAGAGGCCGATACCGGTGTCGTGGATCTCGATCAGGACGCGGCCGTCGGGCAGCGCGTGACCGGTGACCTTGACCTTGGTCTGCGGCGAGGAGAACGAGGTGGCGTTCTCGAGCAGCTCGGCGAGCAGGTGCACGAGGTCGTTGACCACGCGGCCGGCCACTTCGGTGGTCGGCACGGCGGCCAGCTCGATGCGCTCGTACTGCTCCACCTCGGACGCGGCGGCGCGGAGCACGTCGACCAGCGGGACCGGGCGGGTCCAGCGGCGGCCGGGCTCTTCACCGGCGAGAACCAGAAGGTTTTCACCGTTACGGCGCATACGCGTCGCGAGGTGGTCGAGCTTGAAGAGGGAGGACAGCTGGTCCGGGTCGGCCTCGCGGGACTCCAGTTCGGAGATGAGCGAGAGCTGACGCTGGATGAGGCCCTGGGAGCGGCGCGAGAGGTTGGTGAACATCGCGTTGACGTTGCCCCGCAGGAGGGCCTGCTCGGCGGCGAGGCGGACCGCCTCGCGGTGCACGTCGTCGAAGGCCGCGGCCACCTGGCCGATCTCGTCCCGGGAGTGCACACCGACCGACTCCACGGACGTGTCGACGTCCTGCGGGTCGGACTCGGAGAGCTGCTTGACCAGCTCGGGCAGGCGGTCCTGGGCGACCTTGGTGGCGGTCTCCTGGAGGCGGCGCAGCGAGCGGATCATGGAGCGGGCCACGATGAAGGCGCCGACCAGCGACACACCGAGGACGAGCAGGATCAGCGCACCGGAGATGATCGCCGACTGCTCGGAGGAGGCACGCAGCTCGCGGGCCTTCTGCTCCATGTCCTCGAGCAGCGTGTGCTCGATCTTCTTCATCTGGTCGATCTTGGTCGAGCTGTCGTCGACCCAGTCGAGGTACGAGCGCTTGCTGAGCTCGTTCAGACCGTTCTGGGCGCCGAGCGCACGCTTGGCGTAGGTGTCGGCGGCCTCGATCGTCGGGTTGTTGCCGTCGATCGGGCTGAGCAGGTCGGCCGCGTTGCCGGCGTAGATCTTCCGGAAGATCGTCAGCTCGGAGGTCTCGCTCTCCTGGGCGGACTCGCCGTACAGGCGGTCGTTCTCGGAGAGGTCGCCGGAGCCCGAGCCGTTGTCGGGCAGGGCCGCGGCGATGACGGCGCGCTGCACGGACGCGTACTCCTTGGCGGTGGAGAACGCCGCCAGGGCGCGGGTGCGCTGGATCATCTCCGGGTTGCTGGAGGCCTGCGCCATGTCCTGGGAGAGGTCGATCAGCTGGGTGATCAGCCGGTGGTAGGCCTCGACCGTCTGGGTCGAGTTCTCCTTCTGCTGATAGGCGTCCTTGCGGATCTTCGCCAGGTCGTCCAGCTGGCCGGCCAGACCGACGAGGCTGTCGCGGACGCCCTGCAGCTGACCGTTCTTGCTCGCGGTGTCGATTTCCTCGGAGGCGTTGAGGAAGTTCTCGCGGGCGCGGTCGGTCTGGTCCTCGTACCCCTTGACCGCGACGCTCGTGAGCGACCCGCCGTGCGCGAGCGGACCGGCGGTCTTGTCGCGCTCGGTCTGCAGCGCGGTGGCCAGCTCGGTCGCCTGCGTGGTCATGTCCGTCAGCAGCTGCATGTTGTCGAGCTGCTGGATGTCGTCGAGCGAGTCGTTGATGCGCACCGCGCCCAGCGTCGTCGCCGCCACCACGGGGAGCGCGAGCAGCGACACCAGGCGCGTGGAGATACGCCAGTTGCGCAGGGCTATGCGCGAGCCCGGGTTGGACGGACCCTGCGCGGGCTTGACCGTCGGAGTCGGAGCTGCGGCCGGCTGGGGGCCCGAAGACGCCGACACGGCGGGGCGCCCGGAGCGCTCACCGCCGTCACCGCCACCGCCGGCCGGGGCCGGGCCCGGGTTCTGGGCGTGCTGGGGCGAGGAACCGCGGTCGGTCCCGCCGTGCGCCTCCGGCTCCGCCGAAGCGCTGCCATCCCTCTTGAAACGTCCCTGCACTAGCGTCGCAACCTCTGGACCAGGCGCCCCTCCGGGAACGGAAGGACACGGTGTCGGCGTTTAACGGAGAGCGCCCTGAATGCGCACCCTGTTGGTCGTGAGTGTGACCGGCGCTGGCTCCCCCTGTCTCGCCGCCACTCGGCGCTGCGTTGCGCCCCCTGCGCGCCGGCTCGATCCTGCGGCGGTCCGTGGAATTCCAGCACAGTGCCGGATCTCCAACAAGGGCCGTGGACCGAGCTGTGACCTCTGTGACAGCGTGTGAGTGACACGTTACGAGATGTGGAAGCCGATCGCGTACATAAAGGGCGTATCCCTGTCAGTCGCCGGTGCGCGGGCCGTGTCCCAGTCGCCATGATCAGGAGCGGAATGACAGGTTCAGTTCGTCAATGTCCGTTTCGTTGCGGTGAGTTGTCGGTCGCATATGACCGTTTTGCCCCCGAGGTCGTGAGCAAACTCACATGTAGATCCAGGCCTCTTCGTGGCTTCGGCCGGGAATTCGATGTTTAGCCTGGCGCTTTACAAGAGGGAAGTCTCTGCCAACCCACACACGACGGGGCCCCGTACAACCGTGAAGACGACGATGATGTTCCGCAACATAGCCAACCCCCGGCGCACCACCCTCGCCCACCTCAAGGACGCCGAGGAACTGCAGACCCCCGAGCTGCCCGAGCACTCCCTCGATCTCCCCTCCCAGACCGCCAACCCCCGGCGCACGATCCTCATGGAGATCCCGGCCGGGACCTCGGTCGCGGAGTAGTACGCGACCGGGCGGCCGATCACTCACCCACCCGGTGACCGGGTTATTCCGCGGCGGCCACCCCTCACCGCGTTAGCCTGGAGCGTCAGACTCCAGCCGGCTCAGTGAGGGGCGCCAGGATCCCGTGCGCATCGCCAGGTTCTCCATCGACGGGAACGTCGCCTTCGGCGCCGTCGAGGGCGACAAGCAGGACGAACTCGTCCTCGACATCATCAAGGGCATTCCGTTCGCGGACTTCGAGCTCTCCGGTACGAAGGTCCCGCTGAGCAAGGTCCGCCTGCTCCCGCCGGTGCTCCCCAACAAGGTCGTCGCCTACGGCCGCAACTACGCGGAGCACGCGAAGGAGCTGGGCAACGAGGTCCCGGACGCCCCCTTCGCCTTCTTCAAGCCGTCCACCTCGGTGATCGGCCCCGGCGACGACATCCAGTACCCGTCCTTCTCCCAGGACCTCCACCACGAGGCCGAACTGGCCGTGGTCATCGGCCGGATGTGCCGCGAGGTCCCGCGCGAGCGCGTGGCGGACGTCATCCTCGGCTACACCTGCGCCAACGACGTCACCGCCCGCGACGTGCAGAAGCGCGAGAAGCAGTGGGCCCGCGCCAAGGGCTTCGACACCTCCTGCCCGCTCGGCCCCTGGGTGGAGACGGACCTGGACCTGGCCACCGCGTCCGACCTGACGATCCAGCTCACGGTCAACGGCGAACAGCGCCAGCTCGGCCGTACGAGCGAGATGATCCACTCCATCGCGGACCTGGTCGTCAACATCACCGAGGCCATGACACTGCTCCCCGGCGACGTCATCCTCACCGGCACCCCGGCAGGGGTCGGCCCCCTCAGCGTCGGCGACGAGGTCGCCGTCACCATCGAAGGCATCGGCACTCTCACCAACAAGGTTGTCAAGCGTGGCTAGCGCACCCGTCCGCGTACGTTTCTGCCCCTCGCCCACCGGTAACCCCCATGTGGGCCTGGTCCGCACCGCCCTGTTCAACTGGGCGTTCGCCCGGCACCACCAGGGCACGCTCGTCTTCCGCATCGAGGACACCGACGCGGCCCGCGACTCCGAGGAGTCGTACCAGCAGCTGCTCGACGCGATGCGCTGGCTGGGCTTCGACTGGGACGAGGGCCCCGAGGTCGGCGGCCCGCACGCGCCGTACCGCCAGTCGCAGCGCATGGACATCTACAAGGACGTCGCCGCCAAGCTGCTCGACGCCGGCCACGCCTACCACTGCTACTGCTCCCAGGAGGAGCTGGACAGCCGGCGCGAGGCCGCCCGTGCCGCCGGCAAGCCGTCCGGCTACGACGGCCACTGCCGCGACCTCACCGCGGAGCAGGTGGCGGAGTACAAGGCCCAGGGCCGTACGCCCATCGTCCGCTTCCGGATGCCCGACGAGACGATCACCTTCACGGACCTGGTCCGCGGCGAGCTGACCTTCACCCCGGAGAACGTCCCCGACTACGGCATCGTCCGCGCCAACGGCGCCCCGCTGTACACCCTGGTCAACCCGGTCGACGATGCCCTGATGGAGATCACCCACGTCCTGCGCGGCGAGGACCTGCTCTCCTCCACCCCGCGCCAGATCGCCCTCTACAAGGCGCTGACCGAGCTCGGCATCGCCAAGCAGACCCCGGCCTTCGGCCACCTCCCCTACGTCATGGGCGAGGGCAACAAGAAGCTGTCGAAGCGCGACCCGCAGTCCTCCCTCAACCTCTACCGGGAGCGCGGCTTCCTGCCCGAGGGGCTGCTCAACTACCTCTCCCTGCTGGGCTGGTCGCTCTCCGCCGACCAGGACATCTTCACGATCCAGGAGATGGTCGCGGCCTTCGACATCTCCGACGTGAACCCCAACCCGGCCCGCTTCGACCTGAAGAAGTGCGAGGCGATCAACGCCGACCACATCCGGATGCTGGACGTGAAGGACTTCACGGAGCGTTGCGCCCCCTGGCTGCAGGCCCCCTTCGCGCCCTGGGCGCCGGAGGACTTCGACGAGGCGAAGTGGCAGGCGATCGCCCCGCACGCCCAGACCCGCCTCAAGGTCCTCTCGGAGATCACCGAGAACGTCGACTTCCTCTTCCTCCCCGAGCCGGTCGAGGACGAGGCGTCCTGGGCCAAGGCGATGAAGGAGGGCAGCGACGCCCTCCTCGCCACGGCCCGCGAGAAGCTGGAGTCCGCCGACTGGACCTCCCCCGACTCCCTGAAGGAGGCCGTCCTGGCCGCCGGCGAGGCCCACGGCCTCAAGCTCGGCAAGGCCCAGGCCCCGGTCCGCGTCGCCGTCACCGGCCGCACGGTCGGCCTGCCGCTCTTCGAGTCCCTGGAGATCCTGGGCCAGGAGAAGACGCTCGCCAGGATCGACGCGGCGCTGGCGAAGCTCAGCGCGTAACGCCGGGACATGTGTGAGGGGCGGCACCCGGAGATCGGGTGCCGCCCCTCACGCGCTCGTGTCAGACGGCGTCGGCCTCGTCGATCAGGTAGGCGAACTCGTCGAAGATCTCCAGGACGACGGCGACCATGATCGCGCCGGCGACCATGTACTCCAGCAGCACGCCGGGAGCCACGTACGCCTTGCGCAGGTGTTCGTCGGGCCCGAGCTGCGCGGTCGCCGCCTTGCGGAAGGGGTCGCGTGACAGTACCCGCACGGCCTTGTCCAACTGCGCTCGACGCTCGCCGGTCAGACCGTCGTATGCCGCACGGGCCTCGACGGTGAACTGGACTCGGTACTCGCTCATGACCCACGTGTGCGAGCCCGCGATACCGTCGGGCCTATGAGCGTCAAAGCCGTGGTCTGGGACGTCGACGACACCCTTTTCGACTACACGAGTGCCGACCGTGAGGGCATGCGGGCGCATCTGGCGGCGGAGGGGCTGCTCGCCGGATGGGGGAGCGCGGAGGCGGCCCTGGTGCGGTGGCGGGAGATCACCGACCAGCAGTGGGCGCGGTTCTCGGCGGGCGAGCTCTCCTTCGAGGACCAGCGCCGCGACCGGGTCCGGGTGTTCCTGGAGACGGAGCTGACCGACAGCGAGGCCGACGACTGGTTCCGCCGGTATCTGACGCACTACGAGGCCGTCTGGGCCCTCTTCCCGGACGTCCTGCCCGCCCTGGACGCCCTCGCGGCCGGCTACCGACACGCCGTGCTCTCCAACTCCAGCCTGCACGTCCAGGACCGCAAGCTGCGCACGCTCGGGGTCCACGACCGCTTCGAGGCCGTCCTGTGCGCCGCCGAACTGGGCGTCTCCAAGCCCGCGGCCGGCGCTTTCCTGGCGGCCTGTGAAGCCCTGGAACTCGCCCCGCACCAGGTCGCGTACGTCGGCGACCACCCGGAGATCGACGGGCGGGGCGCCGCTGACGCCGGGCTGCTGTCGGTGTGGATCGACCGTCACGGAGCGTCCACCGGGCCGGTCACCAGGGCCGACGCACCCGTCGGTCCGCACCGGATCGCCTCGCTCGCCGAACTGCCCGCGATCCTCCGCGCCGATACCCGTTTTGGAGCCCCGTCCACCTTCAGGTAATGTTCTTCCTGCGCCGCCGGGGAGCGGGCCGAAAGGCCGGAACCGGAGGCGCGAAACTAGAACAAGATCCCCTCAGGGGTTTGCGTTCCAGTGGCCTATGGTGTAATTGGCAGCACGACTGATTCTGGTTCAGTTAGTCTTGGTTCGAGTCCAGGTAGGCCAGCTCGCAGAGCTCATCTGCAAAGCCCCCGTTGTGTAGCGGCCTAGCACGCTGCCCTCTCAAGGCAGTAGCGCCGGTTCGAATCCGGTCGGGGGTACGGAGATCTTCCACGGATGATCGCTAGGGCCCCCGTTGTGTAGCGGCCTAGCACGCCGCCCTCTCAAGGCGGTAGCGCCGGTTCGAATCCGGTCGGGGGTACGAACTGGTCTAAACCATCATTGGTCTATGGTGTAATTGGCAGCACGACTGATTCTGGTTCAGTTAGTCTTGGTTCGAGTCCAGGTAGACCAGCTCGGACCTGCGGAAACGCAGTGTCCACGCCCCCGTTGTGTAGCGGCCTAGCACGCCGCCCTCTCAAGGCGGTAGCGCCGGTTCGAATCCGGTCGGGGGTACGTGAAGAAGGCCCTCCGCTTCGGCGGGGGGCCTTCTGTCTGTGTGTGCGGCGCCCTACTCGAAGCCGTAGCGCCGGGCCGACTCCTCCTCCTGGGCCAGCCGGTGCAGTGCCTGGAGCATCGGCTCCACCAGCACCGCGCTGGCCACCGCGGCCTCCGCCTTCTCCTCCTCCGACGGATGCGTCTCCAGGAAGTCCAGGTCGGCGACGGCCGCCTGGTACATCAACTTCGCGCGCGGTACGAGGAGTTCGGCGTCCCAGTCGTAGCCGAGCCTGCGGAACGCGGCCAGCGCGACCACCAGCTGCCGGTACGCCGGCGAGATCGTCGTCAGCTGCCTGGCGTTCGCCCAGCCCAGCGTGTCCAGGAGGGCGTCGGCCTCCCGGTGTGCGGCGCGCACGTACTCGTCGTTCTCGTCCGGCTCCGGCAGCTGCGGCAGCGCCCACAGCGCGGCGCCCACCCGGATCGTGCGGCCCAGCGAGTCGTCGTCGACATGCCCGAGCACCTCGCGGACCGTCGCCACGGGGATCCGCCCCACCTGGATCATGGCCCGCACCAGCCGCAGCCGCCGCAGGTGCTCCTCGTCGTACTCGGCGGTCGTGGCGTTGACCTGGCGGCCGGGCGGCAACAGCCCCTCGCGCAGGTAGTACTTGATCGTCGCGGCGGACACCCCGCTGCGCTCGCTCAACCGGGCAAGCCGCATGTCTTGCGCGCCTCCTTGGTAAGTGCCACTATCCAAGCACCGGCAGACGGATAGTGCCGCTATCCGACGGGGCCTCCGGGGGTGTCGTTCCTCATGTTCACCAAACCGATTCCGGGCCGTACGACCGCTGCCCGCGAGGGCGACGCGGTGGTCCTGCTCATCGGCATGCGCATCAACCACTTCTGGGCGGTCCACCAGTGGCTCCCGGTCATGCTGTCGATGTTCCGCATGCTGAAGGAGCTGGCGCGGGACCCCGGCCGGGGGCTGCTCGGCCGCATCCTGCTGACGGCGTCGCCGCGGACGTACTACGTCGTCCAGTACTGGGAGTCGAAGGAGAAGCTGTACGCGTACGCGAGCGAGGTGGGCCTGCTCCACCACAGGGTGTGGGGCGCCGTGAACCGCAAGGAGAAGGCGGGGAAGCTGCGCGGGCACGTGGGCCTCTGGCACGAGACCTACATCGCCCCCGAAGGCTCCTACGAGTCGATCTACTTCGACATGCCGCAGTTCGGCCTGGGGGCGGCGAGCGGGACGGTTCCCGTGGAGCGCCGGGGACGCTATGCGAAGGACCGGTTCGCTCATCGCTCCGGGAGCTGACTCACCTGGGGGCGCGGGGAACTGCGCGACCAGCCACGACGGCGTCGCAGACGGCTGACGGCCGGTGGGGGCGGGCGCTGCACCGTGGGGGCTCCGGTCCCTGGGCGGGTGCGGGCAGTGCGTGGCCGGCCGCGCAGTTCCTCCCCCAGCCTTCGGCCGGGGGTACCCCCCAGCGCCCCTGAGCGGGGACAGTCCCCTGCGGAAAAGGTCTCGCCCCCTGAGAACGGGCCTGCCGCGGCGTTGAGGCCGGCCTCTTTCTCCAGGGGGCGTCGGCTCTCAGCCGGAACGGCGCAGTGCCTCCGACAGGCGGGCGGCCGCGTCGATCACGGCCTGGGCGTGCATGCGGCCGGGGTGGCGGGTCAGGCGCTCGATGGGGCCGGAGACGGAGACGGCGGCCACCACGCGGTTGGAAGGGCCTCGCACCGGTGCCGACACCGACGCGACGCCCGGCTCCCGCTCGCCGATGGACTGGGCCCAGCCGCGGCGCCGGACGCCCGACAGGGCCGTCGCCGTGAAGCGGGCGCCCTGGAGGCCGCGGTGCAGCCGCTCCGGCTCCTCCCAGGCCATCAGGATCTGCGCCGAGGAACCGGCCTTCATCGTGAGCGTCGAGCCGACCGGGACCGTGTCCCGAAGGCCGGACAACCGTTCCGCGGCGGCCACGCAGATGCGCATGTCGCCCTGGCGGCGATAGAGCTGTGCACTCTCTCCGGTGATGTCGCGGAGGTGCGTCAGCACCGGGCCCGCCGTCGCGAGCAGGCGGTCCTCACCGGCCGCCGCGGCCAGTTCCGCGAGTCGCGGACCGAGAATGAAACGGCCCTGCATGTCGCGTGCCACCATGCGGTGGTGTTCCAGAGCCACGGCCAGCCGGTGGGCCGTGGGTCGTGCCAGTCCGGTGGCCCCGACCAGACCCGCGAGGGTGGCCGGACCGGACTCCAGGGCGCTCAGGACAAGGGCCGCCTTGTCCAGAACGCCGACGCCGCTACTGTTGTCCATGCAACGATACTCACGTCTCACTCTGTGAAACGCAAGTTCAATTTTCCGTGGAACGCGCCACCCTGGAATCACACAGTGGCCCGCGGACCAACGGGCCCGGCGGCGGACGCCCGGAACCACGACTTCAGGGGCCCGGAACACGGGCAGCCGCTTCCTCAAGATCTCTAGTTGGGCCGGTGCACGTCTGCCGGCCGGAGGGAAAGCGATGGGTAGGACACTCGCGGAGAAGGTCTGGGACGACCACGTCGTCCGGCGCGCCGAGGGCGAGCCCGACCTCCTCTTCATCGATCTGCACCTGCTGCACGAGGTGACCAGCCCGCAGGCCTTCGACGGGCTGCGCCAGAACGGCCGCCAGGTGCGCCGCCTCGACCTCACCATCGCGACCGAGGACCACAACACCCCGACCCTCGACATCGACAAGCCCATCGCGGACCCCGTCTCCCGCGCCCAGCTGGAGACGCTGCGCAAGAACTGCGCCGAGTTCGGGGTGCGCCTGCACCCGCTGGGCGACGTCGAGCAGGGTGTCGTGCACGTCGTCGGCCCCCAGCTGGGCCTGACGCAGCCGGGCACGACCGTCGTCTGCGGCGACTCGCACACCTCCACGCACGGCGCCTTCGGCGCGCTGGCGTTCGGCATCGGCACCTCCCAGGTGGAGCACGTGCTGGCCACCCAGACGCTGCCGCTGGCCCGCCCGAAGACCATGGCGATCACGGTCGACGGCGAGCTGCCCGAGGGTGTCACCGCCAAGGACCTGATCCTGGCGATCATCGCCAAGATCGGTACCGGCGGCGGCCAGGGCTACATCCTGGAGTACCGCGGCTCCGCCATCGAGAAGCTCTCGATGGAGGCCCGCATGACCATCTGCAACATGTCGATCGAGGCCGGCGCCCGCGCGGGCATGATCGCCCCCGACGAGACCACCTTCGCGTACCTGAAGGGCCGTGCCCACGCCCCCGAGGGCGAGGACTGGGACGCGGCGGTCGCGTACTGGAAGACCCTGAAGACCGACGCGGACGCGGAATTCGACGCCGAGGTGCACATCGACGCCGCCGCGCTCTCGCCGTTCGTCACCTGGGGTACCAACCCGGGGCAGGGCGCGCCGCTTTCGGCGGACGTCCCCGACCCGGCTTCGTACGAAGACGCTTCGGAGCGCCTCGCCGCCGAAAAGGCCCTGGAGTACATGGGGTTGGAGGCCGGCCAGCCGCTGCGCTCGATCAACGTGGACACCGTCTTCGTAGGCTCCTGCACCAACGGCCGGATCGAGGACCTGCGCGCCGCCGCCGAGATCCTCAAGGACCGCAAAGTCGCCGACGGCGTACGGATGCTGGTCGTCCCCGGCTCCGCGCGGGTCGGGCTGCAGGCCGTCTCCGAGGGCCTGGACGTGGTCTTCAAGGACGCCGGCGCCGAATGGCGGCACGCGGGCTGCTCGATGTGCCTCGGCATGAACCCCGACCAGCTGGCCCCCGGTGAGCGCTCCGCGTCCACCTCCAACCGCAACTTCGAGGGGCGGCAGGGCAAGGGCGGCCGTACCCACCTGGTGTCGCCGCAGGTCGCGGCCGCAACCGCCGTACTGGGCCACCTGGCCTCCCCGGCCGACCTGTCCGACGCTCGTACGCCCGCTGGAGTCTGATCAGCCATGGAAGCATTCACCACGCACACCGGCCGGGCCGTCCCGCTGCGCCGCTCCAACGTCGACACCGACCAGATCATCCCTGCTCACTGGCTCAAGAAGGTGACCCGGGACGGCTTCGAGGACGGACTGTTCGAGGCCTGGCGCAAGGACGAGAACTTCATCCTCAACCGCCCCGAGCGGCAGGGGGCCACGGTTCTGGTCGCCGGCCCCGACTTCGGCACCGGCTCCTCCCGTGAGCACGCCGTCTGGGCGCTGCAGAACTACGGCTTCAAGACCGTGATCTCCTCCCGCTTCGCCGACATCTTCCGGGGCAACTCGCTGAAGAACGGCCTGCTCACGGTGGTCCTGGACCAGAAGATCGTGGAGGCGCTGCAGGAGCTCTCCGAGAACGACCCGCAGGCCGAGATCACCGTCGACCTGGAGAACCGGGAGGTACGCGCCGAGGGCATCACCGCCTCCTTCGAGCTGGACGAGAACTCCCGCTGGCGGCTGCTGAACGGCCTGGACGACATCTCCATCACCCTCCGGAACGAGGCCGACATCGCCGCCTACGAGGCCAAGCGGCCGTCGTACAAGCCGCGGACGCTCCAGGTCTGACCCGGAGCCCACTTCGGCGGGCACCGCCACATCTGAATACGGCTGGTTTCAGCCACCGCAACACCCCGCCTGTACCCCCGATCGCCACGATTGGGGGTACAGCCATGTCTGCACCCGAACGGGCGCTCGCGTTGTCGCAGGTCTTGCCAACTTCCCACGTTAGGGCGGATGTTGTCGGGGTACGTGAGTGCTGTGTCTGCGGCTTCCGCAAGTGCCCGGAAGGCCATTTGAGGCGCCAGTTGCACCCTGCGCAGGCGACAACTCGCCCCAGATGGCACAATCTGTGCATGGAACACGACGGCCAACTCCAGCTCTATGCGGCGGTCGCGGGCCAACTCAAGGAAGCGCACACAAAAGTGCGCGCACTGCAAGTCCCGGAGGGCGTACGGATGGCGCTGACCCGGAAGCTGCTGGTCATTACGGCCGCGGCCAAACACGACGTCGCCGACGCGGCAAGGCGGCTCGAACGGTTCAACGCGGACCTCGACGCGGGTCGAATCCCCGAAGAGGACCGCTGACCAGACCGTACGAGTCGGCCGAGTCCGTTGCGGCACAAGGGTGATAAGCCCGTTTCGTGTTTGATTTGCGGTATATATCTGCCTAACGTGCGAAAAAGCTTGAACACATTCGTTCTGGCGATGTCTCCGAAGGGGAAGACGTGAACAAGGCGCAGCTCGTAGAAGCGATTGCCGACAAGATGGGCGGCCGCCAGCAGGCCGCCGAGGCTGTCGACCATGTCCTGGACGCCATCGTCCGCGCGGTCGTCGCAGGTGAGCGGGTCTCGGTCACCGGCTTCGGGTCCTTCGAGAAGGTGGACCGCCCCGCCCGCTACGCCCGCAACCCCCAGACGGGCGAGCGGGTTCGGGTCAAGAAGACCTCCGTGCCGCGCTTCCGCGCCGGTCAGGGCTTCAAGGACCTGGTGAGCGGCTCCAAGAAGCTCCCGCGCGGCGGCGAGGTCGCGGTCAAGAAGGCGCCCAAGGGCAGCCTGACCGGCGGCGCTTCGGCGACGGTCAAGAAGGCGGCGGCGAAGAAGACCACCGCCAAGAAGGCGACGGGGGTGGCGAAGAAGACCACGGCCGCCGCCAAGAAGACGACGACGGCGAAGAAGACCACGGGCGCCGCCGCGAAGAAGACGACGACGGCCGCCGCGAAGAAGACGACCGCGAAGAAGACCACCGCCACGGCGAAGAAGGCGGCCGCCAAGAAGGCGCCGGCCAAGAAGGTCACCGCGAAGAAGGCGCCGGCCAAGAAGTCGACGGCGCGGAAGGCTACCGCCAAGAAGACGACGGCCGCACGCTGAGGCGGGGCCCGCTTCAGGGCGGGGTTGGGACACTCACGCGAGGGGCCGGATTCCCTTGGGGAGTCCGGCCCGCGGTGTGTTCGAGACGCGGAGTTGCGTCGTGTTTCGGGTGCGCGCCGGTGGGGGCTGGTCGCGCAGTTCCTCCCCCAGCCTTCGGCCGGGGGTACCCCCAGCGCCCCTGAGTTACTCGCCTCAGAGTGTCTGCAAAGTCACCAGGGTGATCCGAAGGTCGTCTCCGCTTCCCTCGGTCTCGATCCGTACCCGCTGCCCCGGCCTGAGCAGCCGCAGGCCGCCCGCCTCGAAGGCCGGGCCGTCGAAGGGCACCGGGGTTCCGTCGTCGAGGAGTACCTGGCCGCTGCGGGTCTCGGGGTCGTACGTGTATGCGGTCGCCTGCATGAGCGCAGCCTACTGGTCCGGGATCAGCAGGCGGGCCGCCACCGCGGCCGTGCGGGGGCCGACGCCCAGGGCCAGGGCCGCGCGCAGGTCGGCGCCGGTGTCCACGTCCTGGCGTACCGAATCCACGCCCACCAGGCGCAGTTCCGCGGCGCCCGAGGCGGCGTGCCGGGCGCGGGAATCCAGGCCGAATGCGGGCGCCAATTCCTGACCGGGGGCCGCGGCCAGCAGGGTGGTGCCGATTGCCGCGGCGTCCGGGAGAAAAGCGCGCGGGAATTCCGCGGCCGCGTCGAGGACGCGGGCCAATTCCAGCGGGCGGACGGCCGGGAGATCGGCGTTCAGGGCGGCCACGGGGCTTTCCGGACGCGACGTCCGGACCGCCGCCGCCCCGTGCCGCAGCGCCGCGTTCAGGCCGCTGCCCGGCGTGTCCGCGACGATGCGCGCACCCAGCGCCGACAGCTCGCGCCCGGCCAGCGTGTCGTCCGTGACGACCGCCACATCCTTCACCGACTGGCAGGCCAGGGCCGCCGCCACCGTGTCCTGGGCGAAGGCGAGAGCCAGTGACGGACGCACGCCGTCCGACGCGGTGTCCGCGAGCCTGCTCTTGGCCCGGGCCAGAGGCTTGAGCGGGATGAGCAAGGTCCACTGCACAGTCGTACCGTCCCTCCCTTGTTGCCTCATTGTCACCCGGGCTCACGGGGTGCTCGCGACGCCGAGGCGTACGGTGTTCTCGACAGGCCGGCGGGCCGGGGCCACACTTCTTCCCGATCCCAGGCCGGGAAGAAGTCCTAGAGGAAGGTGTCCGCGTGCCCCGCCGGAGAATCGGCTTCTGGTACCGCTTCGCTGCGGTGCTCTGCAAACCTCCGCTGGTGGTTCTGATCAAGCGGGACTGGCGTGGAATGGAGAACATTCCGGCCGAGGGCGGTTTTATCACCGCGGTGAACCACAATTCCCACATCGACCCCTTCGCCTACGCCCACTATCAGTACAACACCGGCCGTGTTCCGCGATTCCTCGCGAAGAGCGGGCTTTTCAAGAAGGGATTCGTCGGCGCCGCCATGCGGGGCACCGGCCAGATCCCCGTCTACCGCGAGTCCACCGACGCGCTCAGCGCCTTCCGGGCCGCGATCGACGCCGTGGAGCGCGGCGAGTGCGTCGCCTTCTACCCTGAGGGAACGATCACCCGCGACCCCGGCCAGTGGCCCATGACCGGCAAGACCGGTGCCGCCAGGGTCGCCCTGCAGACCAAGTGCCCGGTGATCCCGGTCGCCCAGTGGGGCGCCAACGAACTCCTCCCGCCGTACGCGAAGAAGCCGCATCTGCTGCCGCGCAAGACGCACCACGTCCTCGCGGGCCCGCCGGTCGACCTCACGCGCTTCTACGGCAAGGAGATGACCCAGGACGTCCTCAAGGAGGCGACCGAGGTCATCATGGCGGCCATCACCCGCCAGCTGGAGGAGATCCGCGGCGAGAAGGCCCCCGAGAGCCCCTACGATCCACGCCAGGTGCGGATCGAGCAGCGGCGCCGGGCGCGTGCGCAGAGCGGTCTGGAAGAGGAGAGCGGCAAGTGAGCATGCCTGCCAAGGCGGCGGTCTTCAGCGCGGGTTCATGGGGTACGACCTTCGGGATGGTGCTCGCCGACGCGGGGTGCGAGGTCACCCTGTGGGCGCGGCGCGCGGAGGTGGCGGAGGCCATCAACTCCGGCCGTACCAACCCCGACTACCTGCCGGGTGTGGAACTCCCCGAGAACCTGCGGGCCACCACCGACCCCGCCGAGGCGGCCGCCGGCGCCGACTTCACGTTCCTGTCGGTGCCGTCCCAGACCCTGCGGGCCAACCTCGCCGAATGGGCGCCGCTGCTCGCGCCCCGGACGGTCCTCGTGTCCCTCATGAAGGGGATCGAACTCGGCACCGCCATGCGGATGAGCGAGGTCATCGAGGACGTCGCCAAGGTCGGCGCGGACCGCGTCGCCGTCGTCACCGGCCCCAACCTCGCCCGCGAGATCGCGGCCCGGATGCCGGCCGCCGCCGTCGTCGCCTGCACCGACGAGACGGTGGCCCAGCGCCTCCAGGCGGCCTGCCACACCCCGTACTTCCGGCCCTACACCGAGACCGACGTGATCGGGTGCGAGCTGGGTGGTGCCGTGAAGAACGTCATCGGCCTCGCCGTCGGCATCGCCGACGGCATGGGGCTCGGCGACAACGCCAAGGGCTCGCTCATCACCCGCGGCCTCGCCGAGACCACCCGCCTCGGCATCGCGCTGGGCGCCGACCCGCTGACCTTCTCCGGACTCGCGGGCCTCGGGGACCTGGTGGCCACCGGCTCCTCGCCCCTCTCCCGCAACCACACCTTCGGCACCAACCTCGGCAAGGGCATGACCCTGGAGGAGACCATCGCGGTCACCAAGCAGACCGCCGAGGGCGTCAAGTCCTGCGAGTCCGTGGCCGATCTGGCCCGCCGGCACGGCGTGGAGATGCCGATCACCGAGACGGTCGTCGACATCGTGCACGAGGGCAAGCCGCCGGTGGTCGCCCTCAAGGAGCTGATGTCGCGCAGCGCGAAGCCCGAGCGACGCTGAGCGACCCCACCCCGCGGACGCTGTCTCGGGGCCCTACCACCGGGTACTCTCAACGCGATATGAGCACCGAGAACCTCCCCCAGAGCCCTGAGCAGCCCGCTCGCAAGCCGCGCGTGGCCGTCGTCTTCGGCGGCCGCAGCTCCGAGCACGGGATCTCCACGGTCACCGCCGGAGCCGTGCTGAACGCCATCGACCGGACGAAGTACGACGTCCTGCCGATCGGCATCACCCGGGAAGGCCGCTGGGTGCTCACGGCCGACGAGCCCGAACGCATGGCGATCACCGAACGCCGTACCCCCGAGGTCGGCGACGTCGCCGACTCCACCGAGGGCGGCGTGATCCTCCCCGTCGACCCGGCCAACCGCGAGGTCGTCTACAGCGAGCCCGGCTCCGTGCCCAAGGCGCTCGGCGAGGTCGACGTCGTCTTCCCCGTGCTGCACGGTCCCTACGGCGAGGACGGCACCCTCCAGGGCCTCCTGGAGCTGTCCGGCGTCCCGTACGTCGGCTCGGGCGTGCTCGCCTCGGCCGTCGGCCAGGACAAGGAGTACATGAAGCGGGTGTTCACCTCCTTCGGGCTCGCCGTCGGCCCGTACCTGGTGGTCCGCCCCCGTGAGTGGCAGCAGGACGAGTCCGCCGCCCGCAAGCGGATCGTCGACTTCGCCGGCGAGCACGGCTGGCCGCTGTTCGTGAAGCCCGCGCGTGCGGGTTCGTCGATCGGCATCACCAAGGTCGACGACCTCTCGGGCCTGGACGAGGCGATCGCCGAGGCCCAGTCCCACGACCCGAAGATCCTGATCGAGGCGGCCGTCCACGGCCGTGAGATCGAGGTCGGCGTCCTGGAGTTCGAGGACGGCCCGCGCGCCTCGGTCCCGGCGGAGATCCCGCCGCCCTCGGACCACGCGTACTACGACTTCGAGGCCAAGTACATCGACTCCACCCCCGGCATCGTCCCGGCCCCCCTCACCCCCGAGGAGACCGCCGAGGTCCAGAAGCTCGCGGTGGACGCCTTCGAGGCCGCCTCCTGCGAGGGCCTGGTCCGCGCCGACTTCTTCCTCACGCAGGCCGGCCACTTCGTCATCAACGAGATCAACACGATGCCGGGCTTCACCCCGATCTCGATGTACCCGCAGATGTGGCAGGCGACGGGTGTCAGCTACCCCGAGCTGATCGACCGCCTGGTGCAGGCAGCCCTGAACCGTTCGACGGGCCTGCGCTGACGCGCCCCCCACGGGGCGCCGCCTAGTCGGCGATCCCTTCCGGCACCGCCTTCTTGACGGCCGGCGCCAGACTCACCAACGGCGCCATGCCATCCCCGGTCCGCCCCGCAGGAATCGTCACCTCGACATACGCCTTCCGCAACGTCGTAGTGAACCGAAACGATTTGTCGGCCCGCTGCTCCAGCAGCCACCCCACCCCGTTCACCTCAACCCCGTCGGCCTCCGGATCGGCCATCTTCGCAGGCCGCTCGAGACCGCACCGCAGTATGATCGCCGGGTCGCCACCCCACCCGGCTGTCAGCGGAGAGGCCGGTTCCGGATCGCGCCGGTCCAGCTTGTCGACCTTCGTCGGCAACACCCGGTCAAGGCGATCACAGAGCTTCGCAACCGCGGCGCCCGGAGTGGGAACCGCCACCGACGGGACGTCGTCTGCTGAGGAGCAGCCCGCGGCCGCGATCAACAACAGAGCGAGCGCGGGCAGACCGAATGGCCGGTGACGGAAGAAGTTCACCGGCCAAGGGTAGACGGGGGCTACAGATGGACGACCGGGCAGGTCAAGGTGCGCGTGATGCCGTCCACTTGCTGGACTCTCGCGACCACCAGCCGACCGAGTTCGTCGACGGTCTCCGCTTGCGCGCGCACGATGACGTCGTACGGTCCTGTCACGTCCTCGGCCTGGATGACTCCAGGGATCTTGCTGATGATCTCTGCGACGGTCGACGCTTTGCCGACCTCCGTCTGGATCAGGATGTACGCCTGTACCACGGAACCTCCAGGGCGGCCACGAGGATCATGTGGGGAAAAGGAACGCCACGGTATCGCGTCGCCGCTCACCGCGGGGAGACCTGCGCGGACAGGGGCTTGCGCGCCGGGGTGCAGGCGCGACAGAAGTTGACGGTCACCTCGACCGTATCCACGACGACGGTGACGCGCGAGCGGGCACGGCAAGGCAGAGAAGGGGCGAAAGGGCAATGAAGGGCACTGTTGGTGAGCTGGGGGAGTTCGGGCTCATCAGGGAGCTCACCTCCCGTCTCACCACCACTCCGGCGGTCCGGGTCGGCCCCGGCGACGACGCCGCGGTGGTCGCCGCGCCCGACCGCCGGGTGGTGGCGAGCACCGACATCCTGCTGGAGGGCCGGCACTTCCGCCGCGACTGGTCCACGGCCTACGACGTGGGCCGCAAGGCGGCCGCGCAGAACCTCGCGGACATCGCCGCCATGGGCGCCGTGCCGACCGCCCTGCTGCTCGGCCTGGTCGTGCCCGCCGAACTGCCGGTGACCTGGCCCAGCGAGTTGATGGACGGCATCCGCGACGAGTGCCAGGTCGCCGGTGCCTCGGTGGTCGGCGGCGACGTGGTCCGCGGCGACACGATCATGGTGTCGATCACCGCCCTCGGCGACCTGCGCAACCAGGAGCCGGTCACCCGGGCCGGCGCCCAGCCCGGCGACCTGATCGCCGTCACCGGTTGGCTGGGCTGGTCCGCGGCCGGTTACGCGGTGCTCTCCCGCGGCTTCCGCTCGCCCCGGGCGTTCGTGGAGGCGCACCGCCGTCCCGAGCCGCCGTACCACGCGGGCCCGGCCGCCGCCGCCCTCGGCGCGACCGCGATGTGCGACGTGAGCGACGGGCTGATCGCCGACCTGGGGCACATCGCCGAGGCCAGCAAGGTGCGGATCGACATCCGCTCCGGCGCGATCGACATCCCGACCCAGATGAACGACATCGGCCAGGCCGTCGGCGTCGACCCCATCCAGTGGGTGCTCACCGGCGGCGAGGACCACGCGATCGTGGCGACCTTCCCGCCGGACGTGAAGCTGCCCGCCCGCTGGAAGGTCATCGGCGAGGTCCTCAATCCGTCCGCGCTGCCCCAGGTGACCGTCGACGGCGCGCCCTGGACCAGCAAGGGCGGCTGGGACCACTTCGGGGACATCGAGTCATGAGCCCGGCGCGCGTGCTGACGGTCGCGGGCTCCGACTCCGGCGGCGGGGCCGGGATCCAGGCCGACCTCAAGACCATGCTCGCGCTGGGCGTGCACGGCATGAGCGTGCTCACCGCGGTCACCGCGCAGAACTCGACCGGCGTCCAGGGGGCTTGGGAGCTGCCGGTGGCGGCCGTCCGCGCCCAGTACCGGAGCGTGGTGGACGACATCGGGGTGGACGCGGTCAAGACCGGGATGCTCGCCTCGGCCGAACTCGTCGAGACGGTCGCCGAGTTGCTCGCCGGGACCGGCGCGCCCGTGGTCGTGGACCCGGTCGGCGTCTCCAAGCACGGCGACCCGCTCCTGGCCGCCTCCGCCCTGGACTCGGTCCGCACGAAACTCCTCCCGCTGGCCACCGTGGCCACCCCGAACCTCGACGAGGTGGCGCAACTCACCGGCGTGCACGTCGAGTCGGAGGCCGATCTGCGCCGGGCCGCGGCGGCCGTGCTGTCGTACGGCCCGACCTGGGTGCTGATCAAGGGCGGGCACCTGCCCGGCGAGGCCGTCGACCTGCTCACCGACGGCACCGACGAACTCCTGTTGCGCGCCCCCCGGTACGACAACCGGCACACCCACGGCACGGGCTGCACCCTCGCGTCCGCGATCGCGTCGCAGCTCGCGAAGGGGCAGTCCGTGCCGCAGGCGGTGACGGCCGCCAAGGAGTACGTCACCGGGGCGATCGCGGCCGGGTTCGCGCTCGGCGCCGGGATCGGGCCCGTGGACCACGGCTGGGCCCTCAGGCCCGGGACAGGGCCGGGTACTCCCGCAGCCTGATGTCGGTGGCCGCCTTCTCGGTCATCCTCTTGAAGAAGCGGGCCAGCGGACGGGAGGCGAGCACCCGGTACATCCGGTCCCGGCTGCGGATGCGCCGCTCGGTCGGCGGGGCGAAGAACGGGCCCGCGTTCCCGGAGATCTTCTGGCAGCCCTTGGCGAAGTCGCGGATCCGGGACTCGTACTCGGCGAAGGCCGTACGGAAGTCACCTCCCGCCAGGGCCAGTTCACCGGCGAGGACGTATGCGCCGACGATCGCGACGCCCGTCCCCATCCCGCCCATCGTCGCCCCGTACCCGGCGTCCCCGAGCAGCGCCACCCGCCCCTTGACGAGCCGGTCGACGTGGATCTGGGCGATCGCGTCGAAGTACACGTCGTCGGCCTCCTCCAGGGCCTTGAGGAGGGCCGGGCCCTCCCAGCCCATCCCGGCGAAGCGGTCCATGACGATTCGCTTGACCGCCGTGACGTCCCGGCGGTCGTACGACAGCTCCTCGGACCGGAAGACCAGCAGCGCGCCGGCGCGGTCCGGGTCGCCGTCGTAGTTGCCGATGACGAACGCGCGGCCGGGCTCGCTGTAGACGCGGCCGGTGCGGTCCAGGCCCAGGTGGTTGGGGACGTCGAAGCCGGCCACGTAGTGGTCGAAGAAGCGCAGGTAGCGGGACTCGTCGCCGAAGACCAGCCGACGGGTGTGGGAGTGCAGCCCGTCGGCGCCCACGACCAGGTCGAAGCGGCGGGGCGCGCTCCTCTCGAAGGTGACGTCGACGCCCTGCGGGTCCTCCGCGACGGAGGTGATCGAGTCGCCGAAGACGTACTCGACGTCGTCCCTGGTGCGTTCGTACATGATCTGTGCGAGGTCGCCGCGGAAGATCTCCACGTCGCCGCTCATGAGCTCGGCGGGCAGGTCCACGCGCGGGCTGCCGTCGGCGTCGACGACCGTCTGGCGGCCCATGTGGGTCTGGCGGGCGTGGATCTCGTCCCAGATGCCCATCGAGGTCAGGACCGTGCGGTGGACATGGCCGCGGAAGTCGACCGCGAAGCCGCCGCCGCGCAGTCCGGCCGCCTTCTCGACCACGGTGACGCGGGCGCCGAGCCGGGCGAGGTTGAGGGCGAGGGCGGGTCCGGCGACGCTGGGCGAGCGCGTGCGCGTCGGCGGCGGGCCGCGGACCGACCGCGACCGCCCAGAGCACGAGGATGTACGGCAGCCGCAACGGCCCCCGGTACGCGTCCAGGACGGCGTCCACGCGCGCGATGAGCTCCGGTTCGTCGCCCGCGCCGGAGAGCGCGTTGACCGCGCACAGCACGTACTCCTCCTCCAGCCCGGGCGGTGGCGCGTCCCCGGCCGCGGCCAGCAGTTCCCGGGCCGTCGCCACGCGTTCGCCGTGCACGCCGCGCAGCCGCCAGAACCAGGAGAGGGGACCCATCAGGCGCAGGGCTCCGCCGGTGTCGCGGCGCACGAGGTGGCGCAGGGCCGCGTCCAGGTTGGCCTGCTCGGCGGCCAGCCGGTCCAGCCAGGGCAGCTGCCCGCCGCCGCGCAACTGCGGCTCGGCCTCCTCGGCCAGCCGCAGGAAGTAGCCGGCGTGGGCGTCCGCCAGGTCCTGCAGACCGGGCAGGCTCTCGGCGGCGAAGGCCCGGATCGTCTCCAGCATCCGGTAGCGGCCCTCGGACACCTCCAGGAACGACTTCTCCACCAGCGAGGCCAGCACGTCCTCCGGATACGGCAGCCCGCACACCGCCTCGACCGCCGTCAGCGTCGCGCCACCGGAGAACACCGTCAGCCGCCGCGCCAGCTCCCGCTCCTCCTCGTCCAGCAGCCCCCAGCTCCACTCCACGACCGCGCGCAGGGTGCGGTGCCGGGGCTCCTTGGAACGGTCGCCGCGGGACAGGAGGCGGAAGCGGTCGTGGAGGCGGTCGGCGAGTTCGTCGGGGGTGAGGGTGCGCAGCCGGGCCGCGGCCAGCTCGATGGCCAGGGGCAGCCCGTCCAGGGCGGCGCAGACGCCGGCCACGCGTGCGTGCCCGGCGAATCCGGGGCGTACCGCGCGGGCCCGGTCCAGGAAGAGCCGCACCGCGGGCTCAGGCGGCAGCGGGGGCACCGGGACCAGGACCTCGCCGGTGATGCCGAGCGACTCCCGGCTGGTGGCGAGCACGCGCACCCCCGGGCAGGCCGCGAGGAGCAGCGCGGTGAGCCGTGCGGCCTCCTCGACCAGGTGCTCGCAGTTGTCCAGGACGATCAGCAGCTCGCGCTCCTCCAGGGCGGCCAGCAGCCGGTCCGTGGTGTCGGCGGCGGGGCTGCGCAGGCCCTCGCGGACGCCGAGGGCGGCCAGGACGGCGTACGGGATCCGGGAGCCGTCGGTGAGCGGCGCGAGTTCCACGAAGCAGGCGCCGGGGTGGTGCTGGGCCGCCTCGACGGCGAGCCGTGGAGACCGGCCGGCCGGCGTCCAGGAGCAGCAGGGTGAGCAGGGCGCGGGGGCGGGGGCCGCCGGGGTCCACGGGGGTGCCGTCGTCGGTGCGTACGTCCAGGGGGCCCAGGATGCCGAAGCGCATGGGATCAGCTTGTCAGGGCACGGTTGGCCGGGGTCCGGGATTTCCGGCACGGCTGCACGCGGGCACGGCAAAAAGCCGGCCCACCCGGAGGTGGACCGGCTCTGTGCAGCGAACCAGCGGTGGCCGCGCGCTCAGCGACAGTGCGTCAGCGCGAGACCTTGCCGGCCTTGATGCACGAGGTGCAGGCGTTCACGCGCTTCGGCGTCCCGCCGACCACGGTACGCACACGCTGGATGTTCGGGTTCCAGCGACGGGACGTACGGCGGTGCGAGTGCGAGATGTTGTTGCCGAAGCCCGGCCCCTTGCCGCAGACGTCGCAGTTGGCAGCCACGGGTCACTCCAAAGACTTCAGATGCACTTACGGTTGGATCCCGGCGTGCCGGGATCGAGATCCTGGGGATCTGAGATCTTGAGTGGCCTGCCAGGGGAATGGCCCGATCGGATCGGGCAACCGGAGCAGCATACAACGACTGCGTCGGTTAGACGAAACTAGCATGGCAGCTCAGGGGCCCGCCCCCGGCCCTCTTCCGGCGGACACCCTTCCGGGGTCTACGCTGCGTCCACGTTCGGCCGGCTCAAGGAGGCGCAGGTGGCGCAGGTGCCGCAGACATTCTTCGATGCTCTCGCGGTACGCACCTGGTGCGGACTGTCGCTCGGGGCACTCGGGCGGGCGCGCGAGGAGATCGACGCGATCAACGTCTACCCGGTGGCCGACGGCGACACCGGAACGAACCTGTACATGACGGTGGAGTCGGCGGCAGGAGCGGTCGAGGCCGTCTTCGCGGGCTACGAGCTGGGCGAGGAGGTGCCGACCCTGGCCGACGCCGTCCGCGCGATGGCGCACGGCGCCCTCATAGGCGCGCGCGGCAACTCCGGCACGATCCTGGCCCAGTTGCTGCGTGGCATGGCCCACGTCCTCACCGAGGGTGAGGCGACTCACATCGACGCGGACAGGCTGCGGCTCGCCCTGGGGCACGCCGCCGACGCCGCCCGCCGGGCCGTCGCCCACCCGGTGGAGGGCACGGTGCTGACGGTCGCGGCGGCCGCGGCGGACGCCGCCGACGCGGCCGAGGGCGACTGCGGGGCGGTCGCGCGGGCCGCCTACGAGGGCGCGTGCAAGGCGCTCGCGGCGACTCCGGGACAACTGGCCGTGCTGGAGCGGGCCGGGGTGGTGGACGCCGGCGGACGGGGTCTGGTCGCGGTGCTCGGGGCGCTGGTGGAGGCGTTCACGGGGGAGGCGCCGACGGCTTTCGACCTGCACGCGCACGGGGCGGGCCCGGTCGTCCACGCGCGCGTGGACGCCGTCTCCGGCGCCCGGGCCGAGAACTGCGCGGAACGCACCGGCGGGCCCGCGTTCGAGGTCATCTACCTCCTGGAGGCCGAGGACGCCGCCGTGGACCGGCTGCGGGCCCGGCTCGACGTCCTCGGCGACTCCCTGGTGATGGTCGGCGGCGACGGCCTGTGGAACGTCCATGTGCACGTCGACGACGCCGGAGCCGCCGTCGAGGCGGGTGTGGAGGCCGGACGTCCTTACCGGATCCGGATCACGCACTTCGGCGCCGGGGACGTGCACACCGGCAGGGCGCGGCCGCCGCGCGAGCGGGTGCAGCGGGCCGTGGTGGCCGTCGTGCCCGGGGAGGGGCTGGCCGGGCTGTACACCGAGGGCGGCGCGACCACGGTGCTCGCGCGCCCGGGGGAGCCGCCGGCCAGCGGGGAACTGGTGGACGCCGTGCGGCGCGCCAACGCGCGCGAGGTGGTGCTCCTGCCCAACGACGCCGACCTGCGGCACACGGCGGCCGCGGCGGCCGAGCAGGCCCGCGCGGAGGGCATCCGGGTCGCCCTCATCCCGACCCGCTCGGCGGTCCAGGGCATCTCCGCGCTCGCGGTGCACCAGCCGGACCGCC
Organism: Streptomyces sp. NPDC013157; assembly: GCF_042899865.1. Taxonomy (NCBI): domain Bacteria; kingdom Bacillati; phylum Actinomycetota; class Actinomycetes; order Kitasatosporales; family Streptomycetaceae; genus Streptomyces; species Streptomyces sp. NPDC013157. The sequence goes on from NZ_JBIBAK010000007.1 coordinate 247,959, forward strand.
GCTTCGACGAGGACGTCGTCCAGATGACCTCCGCGGCCGGCGCCACCCGCTACGCCGAGGTCGTGGTCGCGGAACGGCAGTCCTGGACCATGGCCGGCATCTGCCAGGCCGGGGACGTACTGGGGCTGATAGACGGGGACGTGGCGGTGATCGGCTCGGACGTGACGGCCACCGCCGAGACCGTCCTGGACCGCATGCTCCAGGCCGGCGGCGAGCTGGTCACCCTCGTCCTCGGCGACGAGGCGCCCGAGGGCGTCGCCGACCGCCTGGAGGCACGCGTGCGCGAGGCGTACCTCGCCGTCGACACGGTGGTCTACCGGGGCGGCCGGCAGGGGGCTCCGCTTCTCATCGGCGTCGAGTGAGCCCCCCACCCGCTTTCACTCCTCCGTGGGCTCCAGCAGCTGCCGGGCCTCCGCCCGCCGGGCCCGGACCGTCTCGTCGGCCGGGTCGGCGCCCTCGTAGGCGTCCAGCACCGCACGTGCGCGTGCCGTCGCCGCGGCCGGCCGGCTGAGGTCGGCCTCCAGCCAGCCCGCGGCCAGTTCCGCGGCGGTACGGCTGTGCAGCCCGTCCTCGCCGAGCCCGGCGAACACCGAGATCGCGGCAGCCATTTCCGCGAGCGCCGCCTCGAACGCCTTCCGGATCGCCCGATCGTCGGCGTCCTCCGGCACGGAACGGGCCAGCAGGTCGCCGAACTGCCGGTGGGTGTGACCCAGTTCGCCGGCGAGCCGCTCCGCCGCGGCCGGGTCCTCGACGGCGTCCAGCGCCGCCTCGCACTCCCGCACCGCCTCCGCCATCAGCTTCCGCGCGCCCTCCGGCCCCGCCTCCGTGCGCAGCGCCAGCCAGGCGCGGGCCCGCAGCGAACGCACCAGGAAGTGCACGTTGCCCATCGCCCGCCACAACTCACCCGCGCGCGTGTAGGCCTGGTCCGCCTCCGCCGGCAGCCCCGCGTTGCCCAGCGACTCCGCGGCCAGGTGGGCGAGGGTGGCGTGGTCGTGCTGCTCGGGCCAGTGCCGGGCGATCTCGGCCGCCTGCAGCCGCCGTTCGGCCGCCGCGTGGTGCTCGCCCAGCTCGCTCAGGCAGTCCCCGAGCCACCACTGCGTCTGGACGACCGCACCGGCGCCGTGCGTCTCGGCGCTCAGGTCGGCCAGCGCCGACTCCAGCACCTCGGCGGCCTCCGCGAACCGCCCCTGCCGCAGCAGGAAGCCGCCCAGCTGGTGCCGGGCCCAGGCACCCAGCGTGCCGCTCTGCCCGGCCTCGTCGGCCCAGTGCGCCGCCTCCAGGGCATGCTCGGCGGCCTCCTCGGCCGCGCCCCGGCCGCCGACGACCTCGGCGAGCTGCAGATGCAGCTGGGCCCGCCCGACCGGCTCCACGTACGGCCCGCCGTGCTCCAGCGCCGCGCGCAGCGCCCGCTCCGCCTCGGCCAGGTCGCCCTGCTCATGGGCGAGCGCGGCCACCCGCACCTCGTACTCGACCGCGAACCACGGCAGCTCCGCGCCGACGAACTGCGCCGTCGCCTGCCGGAACAGCTCGCCCGCCCGCTCCCCGTCCCCGGCGTGCTCGGCCAGCTCGGCGAGCATCGCCCGCCCCTCGGCCGCCCGGGACACCAGCCGTACGTCGGACCCGCCGCGCCCGCCGACCAGCGCCAGCAGCTCCCGTACGGCCTGCTCGGCGTCCCCGGCGCCCGTGGACCGCTCGTGCACCTGACGCATCAGGATCCGGGCCCGGCTCATCAGCACGGACGCCGTCTGCCGCACCCCGGTCGCGTCGTCGGCGTAGAGGGCGAGGATCCGGTCGTACGGCTCGTCGATCGCGGCCAGCGCCTCGTCCAGCTCCCCCGACAGCGCGCGTACGTAGGCGGCACGCGCGCGTGCGGCGATCGCCTCGCCCTCGTCGCCGGCCTCCGCGTACAGCTCCGCCGCCCGCTCGAACAGCTCGACCCCCTCGGGGCCGCGGCCCATCGCCGTGTGGTCGGCGATCTCCGCGCGGACGTACGTGTCCACCTCGGTCTCCTCGGCGGCCCGCGCGACCGCCGCCCAGGCCTCCAGGGCGTGCGGCCGGAGCGCGTCCGACAGTCGGCGTGCCTCGGCCAGGAGCGCGGGCAGCGACGGCTGTTCCGCCTGTTCCGCCTGGTCCGGCGCGGGCGGCCGGACGACCGGTGCGTGCTGCCCGGCGGGCGCCGTCCGCGCTGCCCGCACGCCCAGCGGCAGCCGGTCCACCAGCGGCCGCTGCGCCATCCGCTCGCGCAGCTGGTCGCCGACGTAGGAGGTGCCGTTGCGGGCGTCGAACCGCGCGGCCAGCTCCAGGGCCCCCGCGCGCGCGTGCCCGGCGAGTTCCCCGGCGGTCCACGACCGCCCGGCGGGCCCCGGCACCCGCTGCCCGCCGAGCCCCAGCCCGGTCAGCCGGTCCATCAGCAGCGCCACCACCGCCAGGAAGTCCATCCGGCTGCGCGGCTGCCCGGTGTCCGTGAAGTAGGCGGGACGTTCCGCCAGCAGCTCAAGGCCGCGCGCCTCGTTGCCGGTCAGCGCGCAGAACTCGACATGGTCCGCGTAGGCGCCCCGCATGCTCTCCATGGGGCGCACCAGACGGAAACCGCGCAGGTGGTGCGCGCGGGCCTCGTCGACGCGGCCAAGGCGCAGCAGCGGGGCGAGGGAGGACGCCAGGACCGTGTGCGGCTCGTGGGCGCAGCTGTACTCGCCGTCCAGCACCGGCCCCCACAGCTCCAGGGCCGCCTCGTCCCGGCCGTTCTTCAGCTGCCAGCCGCCCTGCCCGTGCAGCTCGCACGCGTGGCAGTCGGCCATCCGGTCCCGGTCCGCCGCCAGCCAGGCCGCGTACGCCCGCTCCGCGCGCGGCAGGTCACCGACGTGCCCGGCGACACTGAACTCCGCGCTGCGCACCGCCCGCTCGGAGTGCCCGGCCAGCCGGTAGCGGTGCTCCATCTCGCCCAGCCACTTCTCGATCGAGGCGAGCGGGATGTGTGGCTGGTCGAGCATGCCGGCCGTCATCCACTTGAAGACCCAGTGCAGCGAATGCGTCTCGTACTCGTCGAAGTCCTCGGGCCGCTCGTCCCACATCCGCAGCAGCCGCGCGAACGGGACGAACATCTTGTCCTTCTCGGAGCTGTAGTTGTAGACCTTCAGCTGGTGCCCGAGCGCCTCGACCACGGCGAGCGGGATGTTCAGCTTCTCGGCCTCCGCCAGCAGCTGCTCCGCACGCGCGTTGCGGGCGGGCCCCTCCGGTTCCTCGGAGTTCTCCGCCATCGCCCGGCGCAGCGAGTCGAAGTCAGCAATCTCCATCAGCGATCGTCTTCCCCATGAGTGGCCCACTCCAGGAGGCCGATGAACGAGCGGTTGAGCAGCGCCGAGTCGGCCGGCCGCAGCGGACGCTGGGCCATCAGCAGCGCCTGACCGTAGAGCGATTCGGTCGCGGTGCCGATCAGCTCCGGGTCCTTGAGGGCACTGATCCGCCGGATCAGGGGGTTGAGGTGGTTGAGCACCAGCCGGGCCCGGGGCGCGCTGCCGCGCAGCGAGCCCAGGATGCCCGCCCACAGGTCGTCGGCCTGCTCCTCGGCCTCCGCGCGGGCCTGTTCGTGGCGGGCGGCGCGGTCGTCGAGGTGGAGGGCGGGGACCGAGAGGGGGTGGAAGGCCCTCAGTACAATGTCACATTGCAGTGGGTCCAGCTTCGCCCGCGCCACCCCCAGGAACCCCGCCACCGCCAGCTCCTCCGCCGGATCCACCGCGTCCAGATGCGCGGTCACGGTGTCCGCGTCCAGCTCCGCGACGACCGTCCCCGGCCGCACCGACGGCAGCGCCTCGACCAGCTCGCTGTCGTACGTGTAACCGCCGTTGATCACCCCGACGCCCTGCGCGGAGGCGATCGGCGCGACCTGCCGGTACTCCTCGACCGTCCGCGTGAAGTGCACCACCGGGTGCCGCTGCGCGAACTCCTCCAGGGACAGCTGCCCGTCGGTGGTCTCGAAGGGGAGCCACGGCAGCATCGTCCGCAGCATCTCCGGGTCGTGCCGCGCCAGCGACTTCACCCCGAGATGGTGCACGGACAGGAACGCGGAGAGCCGTTCCGGATCACCGGCCGCCAGCCCGGTCAGCCAGGACCGAATCCTTTCGCCGAGCGCCTCCCGTACGGCCGCCAGCGTCTCGTCCTCGTACAGCGACTCCCGCGAGGCGGTTGGCCGCAGACTGTCCGTGTCCAGGACGCAGCGCACGAAGAACGCCCAGTCCGGCAGCAGCTGTTCGGCCCGCTCGGTGAGCAGCATGCCCTTCAGGTGCACGCGGTGCGTGGCCCGCTGCGCCGGACTCACCGCCGACGGCAGCACGTACGCCACACCCCGGATCCCGGCCAGCGGCACGTCCAGCGCGATCGAGTCCAACGGCGTGAACCCGAACAGGTCGTGACAGTGCCGGGCCAGCGCCACCCGCCGGGTGCTGGGGGAGGGGTACGACCGGTCCCAGGGCGCCGGCAGGTCGGTGACCGCCTCGTCGCCCACCCGGACGTCGTACGGCAGCAGCGAACCGAAGTCCCGCGCCAGCGCGAGCACCCGCCGCTCGTCCAGCCACTCCGCCGCACCCGCCCGCGCCACCAGGTACACGGTGGTACCGGGCTCGGGCCGCGCCTCGGGCGCCAACGTCCGTACGGTGTACGACCCGTCGTCCCGGGCCGTCCACTCCACGGGCGGCGCGTCCGGCGTGCGGGCGCTGCGGCTGACCACCCGGATCCGCTCGGCGACCACGAAACAGGCCAGCAGCCCGATGCCGAACTGGCCCAGGAAGTCGGAGCGTGCCTCCTGCAGCCCGTCCCCCCGCTTGGAGCTGCGCCCGATCGTGGCGAGCAGGCTGTGCACGTCCGACTCGGTGAGCCCGACGCCGCTGTCCTCCACCCGAAGGGAACTGCCGTCCGCGTACAGCCGCACCCGCGCCGGGGCGTCGGGCTGCTCGGCCCGTCTCGCGGTGATCGCGTCCACGGCGTTCTGCAGCAGCTCGCGCAGGTAGACCTTGGGGCTGGAGTACAGGTGATGGGAGAGCAGGTCCACCAAACCACGCAGGTCGACCTGGAACGTATGAGGTGACTGTGATGCCTGGGATGACTGTGAGGTCTGGGAGTCCATCGTCGCTGCGCCGGAGGGGGGAAGACGTGGTCGGCGCGGGGTCGGGCGGTCCCTGGTGGGGCGGTGACCGCGGAAGGATGGCCGGAGCGCGCCATCCTATGACTCAAAACGGCCGCCTGACCAGGGGTTTCCCGAGACATATACGGCATTGTCAGTGGTGTGGTGTGCAATGGATCTCGTGCCCGCACTGGAAGAACCACTGAAACAACCGCTGAAGTCAGTGCTCGGCCCAGCCACCGCAAAGGTGATGGCCGAGCATCTCGGCCTGCACACCGTCGGCGACCTCCTGCACCACTACCCGCGCAGATACGAGGAGCGCGGCCAGCTCACCCACCTCGCCGACCTGCCCATGGACGAGCACGTCACGGTGGTCGCCATGGTCGCCGACGCCCGCCTGCACACCTTCGCCTCCGCCAAGGCGCCCCGCGGCAAGGGCCAGCGCCTGGAGGTCACGATCACCGACGGCAGCGGCCGGCTCCAACTGGTCTTCTTCGGCAACGGCGTGCACAAACCCCACAAGGAACTCCTGCCGGGCACCCGCGCGATGTTCGCCGGCAAGGTCTCGGTCTTCAACCGCCGCCTCCAACTGGCACACCCTGCCTACGAGTTGCTACGAGGTGACGACCCGGACGAATCCGTGGAGACCTGGGCGGGAGCCCTGATCCCGCTCTACCCGGCCACCGGCAAACTGGAGTCCTGGAAGATCGGCAAGGCGGTCCAGACGGTCCTCCCCAGCGCCCAGGAGGCCCTGGACCCCCTCCCCCCGCCCCTCCGCGACGGCCGCGGTCTGGTCTCCCTCCCCGAAGCCCTCCTCAAGATCCACCGCCCGCACACCAAGGCGGACATCGCGGCGGCCCGCGACCGCCTCAAGTGGGACGAGGCCTTCGTCCTCCAGGTCGCCCTGGCCCGCCGCCGCCACACCGACGGCCTGCTCCCGGCGGTGGCCCGCAGACCGTCCCCCGACGGCCTCCTCACGGCCTTCGACGACCGCCTCCCCTTCACCCTCACGGACGGCCAGCAGAAGGTCTCGAAGGAGATCTTCGACGACCTGGCGACGGAACACCCGATGCACCGCCTCCTCCAGGGGGAGGTCGGCAGCGGCAAGACGTTGGTCGCCCTCCGCGCCATGCTCGCCGTCGTCGACGCGGGCGGTCAGGCCGCCATGCTCGCCCCCACCGAGGTCCTGGCCCAGCAGCACCACCGCTCGATCACCGAGATGATGGGCGAACTGGCCGAGGGCGGCATGCTCGGCGGCGCGGACCATGGCACCAAGGTCGTCCTCCTCACCGGCTCGATGGGCACGGCGGCCCGCCGCCACGCCATGCTGGACCTGGCCACGGGCGAGGCAGGCATCGTGATCGGCACCCACGCCCTCATCGAGGACAAGGTCCAGTTCCACGACCTGGGCCTGGTCGTGGTGGACGAACAGCACCGCTTCGGCGTCGAGCAGCGGGACGCCCTCCGCGGCAAGGGCAAGCAGCCACCCCACCTCCTCGTCATGACCGCCACCCCCATCCCACGCACGGTCGCGATGACGGTCTTCGGCGACCTGGAGACCTCGGTCCTGGACCAGCTCCCGGCCGGCCGCTCCCCGATCGCCACCCACGTCGTCCCCGCAGCCGACAAGCCCCACTTCCTGGCCCGCGCCTGGGAACGGGTCAGAGAGGAAGTCGGCAACGGCCACCAGGCCTACGTCGTCTGCCCCCGCATCGGCGACGAGGAGGAGGACCCGAAGAAGGCGAAGAAGACGGCCGAGGACGAGGCGGAGAAACGCCCCCCGCTCGCGGTCCTGGACGTGGCCGACCACCTCGCCAAGGGCCCGTTGAACGGGCTCCGCGTCGAGGTCCTGCACGGCCGTATGCACCCGGACGACAAGGACGCGGTGATGCGCCGCTTCGCCGCCGGCGACACGGACGTCCTGGTGGCCACCACGGTCATCGAGGTCGGCGTCAACGTCCCCAACGCCACCGCCATGGTGATCATGGACGCCGACCGCTTCGGCGTCTCCCAGCTCCACCAGCTGCGCGGCCGGGTCGGCCGAGGCTCCGCCCCCGGCCTCTGCCTCCTGGTCACGGAGATGCCGGAGGCGAGCGCGGCCCGCCAGCGCCTGACGGCGGTCGCCTCGACCCTGGACGGCTTCGAGCTCTCCCGCATCGACCTCGAACAGCGCAGAGAGGGCGACGTCCTGGGCCAGGCCCAGTCGGGCGCCCGCTCCAGTCTCCGCGTCCTCGCGGTGATCGAGGACGAGGAGATCATCGCGGAGGCGAGGGAGGAGGCGACGGCCCTGGTGGCCCGCGACCCCGAACTGACCGACCTCCCGGGCCTGCGAACGGCCCTGGACGCCCTCTTGGACGAGGAGAGGGAGCAGTACTTGGAAAAGGGCTGAGCTGCAGCGCCCCGAAAGGGGCGCTGGGGGTACCCCCGGCCGAAGGCTGCGGGAGGAACTGCGCGAGCAACCACGACGCACCTGCTGCCAAACTGAATCCGTAACCACCCCGGACCGAGGATTCAAAATGACCCGCGTGATCGCCGGCGCAGCCGGCGGGCGCCGCCTGGCAGTCCCGCCAGGAAACGGCACCCGCCCCACCTCCGACCGCGCACGCGAAGGCCTCTTCTCCACCTGGCAGTCCCTCCTCGGCGGCCCCCTGGACGGCGAACGCGTCCTCGACCTCTACGCAGGCTCGGGCGCCGTGGGCCTGGAAGCGCTCTCCCGCGGCGCCGGCCACACCCTCCTCGTGGAGGCCGATCCCAGAGCCGCCCGCGTCGTACGTGAAAACGTAAAGAATCTGGGGCTCCCCGGCGCCGAGGTAAGAGCGGGCAAGGCAGAGCAGATCATCCGGTCCCCGGCGCCCACACCGCCGTACGACATCGCCTTCCTCGACCCTCCGTACGCCGTCACGGACGACGATCTTCGGGAGATTCTCCTCACACTCCACTCCGGGGGCTGGCTCGCGCCCGAGGCGCTCGTCACCGTGGAGCGCAGCACCAGAGGTGGCGTTTTCAACTGGCCGACCGGCTTCGAAGGCCTCCGGTCCCGTCGTTACGGCGAGGGAACGTTTTGGTACGGTCGCGCCGCCTCTACGTGCGAAGACGCACGATGACCGGACCGGAGAGCGAGGGATCACAAGTGCGCCGCGCCGTCTGTCCCGGGTCGTTCGACCCCGTCACCAACGGACACCTCGACATCATTGCCCGCGCGTCCCGTCTGTACGACGAGGTCTACGTCGCGGTGATGATCAACAAGTCCAAGAAGGGCCTGTTCGAGATCGACGAGCGGATCGACCTGATCCGCACGGTCACCGCCGACTACGGCAACGTCCGGGTCGAGGCGTTCCACGGCCTCCTCGTCGACTTCTGCAAGCAGCGCGACATCCCGGCCATCGTCAAGGGCCTCCGGGCGGTCAGCGACTTCGACTACGAACTGCAGATGGCCCAGATGAACAACGGCCTCTCGGGCGTCGAGACGCTGTTCGTGCCGACCAACCCGACCTACAGTTTCCTCTCCTCCTCGCTGGTCAAGGAGGTGGCCCAGTGGGGCGGCGACATCGCCCACCTGGTTCCGCCGGCCGTTCTGGAGGCCCTCAACAAGCGTCTCGGCAAGGACTGATGGGGCTACAGTCGTCTCGTCCGTCTCCAACCCAGCTGTAGAGAGTGGCGAGCACAGGTGGACGTGCAGAAGAAGCTCGACGAGATCGTGAGCACGGTCTCCGGCGCCCGGTCCATGCCCATGTCGGCGTCGTGCGTGGTCAACCGTGCCGAACTGCTCGCGATGCTCGAAGAGCTGCGCCAGGCGCTGCCCGGCTCGCTCGCGCAGGCCGAGGAGCTGATCGGCGGCCGGGACCAGATGGTCGAGCAGGCCCGCATGGAGGCCGAGCGGATCATCGAGACCGCGCACGCCGAGCGCGGCTCGCTGATCTCCGACACCGAGGTGGCCAGGCGCTCGCAGGCCGAGGCCGACCGGATCCTCGCCGAGGCCCGGCAGGAGGCCGAGGAGGTCCGCGCCGACGCCGACGACTACGTCGACTCCAAGCTCGCCAACTTCGAGGTCGTCCTCACCAAGACCCTCGGCTCGGTCGGCCGCGGCCGCGAGAAGCTGCTCGGCACCGGTCCCGGCCTGGACGAGCAGGGGTACGAGGACGAGGACGCCCCCGAGCGCAGCCACGACCCCGAGACCCTGCGCCGGGACGCCGACGCCTACGTGGACGTCAAGCTCGGCGCCTTCGAGGCGGTCCTCGCCAAGACCCTGGAGGCGGTCGGCAAGGGCCGCGCCAAACTGCACGGCCGGATCGCCTCGGACGCCCTCGGTGCCCTGGCCGACGACAACACGACGTTCCAGCACTCCAGCGACGCCGACTACCTGGCCGACCTCGCGGCCCTCGCCGACCAGGACGACCGGGCGGCCCAGGCCGCCCAGGCCGCCCAGCCGTCCCCGGCCGAGCAGCCCGCCGCCGCGCAGCCCCAGCAGCAGCCGCAGTACGACCAGCAGCCCATGCAGCAGCCCGTGGCGCAGGATCCGTACGGCTACCCCCAGCAGCAGCCCGTATACGCCCAGCAGGACGCGTACGGCTACCAGCAGGACCCCTACGGCTACCAGCAGGCCGATCCGTACGCCGCCGCCTACCAGGGCTACGACACCGGCCAGCAGCCCGTCTACGATCCCCAGCAGGCGGCCCAGCACCAGCAGCATCAGCAGCACCAGTCGTACGCCCTCGACGAGACCAGCCTCTTCGACACCAGCATGATCACGCCGGAGCAGCTGCGGGCCTACGAGCAGGGCCGGGGCCTGTAGAAAACCGGCCGAAGGCGGGCGGAAGACCGCCGGATTGGGCCGACAGCGAAAGGTCCAGTATCCTGGCTCTTCGGTCGCGTCTACGTCCGCGATCCACGCTGCCCGGAGGGATCTCCGGACGGCGTCCCTCTGAAATCGAAGATCGAAAGCAGGAATGGCTCCTCACGCGCGCCTCGACCACCGCAACCCGTTCGTGTTCGACACGCACGAGCTGGGGCGGCGTCCCGGTGCGCTGCAGCGCCTGACCCGCACGATCGACGCTCCCGAGGACTTCGGGATCAAGGGGGTCATCGGAGTGCCGCAGGGCGCCCCGGTGGAGCTCGAACTCCGGCTCGAGTCGGTCATGGAAGGTGTGCTCGTCACAGGCACCGCCCGTGCGCAGGCCGAGGGGGAGTGCGTAAGGTGTCTGGAGCCGGTCGGGCAGGAGCTCGAAGCGGACTTCCAGGAACTGTTCTCGTACCCTGACGCCGACGACCGGGGCCGCGTGATCGCGGAACCGGGCGACGACGCCGAGGACGACGAGGACAGGTTCTTCATCGAGGACGGCCTGTTCGACCTCGAACCCGTGCTGCGCGATGCGGTGGTGCTCGCACTGCCCATGCAGCCGGTGTGCCAGGACGACTGCCTGGGCCTGTGCTCCGAGTGCGGAGCCCGGCTCACGGACGACCCGGACCACCACCACGACGCCGTCGACATCCGTTGGGCGGCTTTGCAGGGACTCGCCGGTTCCATGAAGGACGGCGAGAAGGACGAGATGAGCGGCGCTGACGCGGAAGCGGGCGTCGACGAGAAGCAGGAGAAGTAGCCGTGGCTGTTCCGAAGCGGAAGATGTCGCGCAGCAACACGCGCCACCGCCGGTCGCAGTGGAAGGCTGCGGTCCCCACCCTGGTTGCGTGCGAGCGCTGCCACGAGCCCAAGCAGCAGCACATCGCGTGCCCGTCTTGCGGCACCTACAACAAGCGCCAGGTCCTCGAAGTCTGAGCGGCCAGGTGAGAGGCACTGTGTCCAGTCCCAAGAAGGGCGATGAGCCCACGGCGGACCCAACCGCCAAGAAGAAGGCGGACAGCACGGCCTCGTCCCACACGCTTCTGGAAGGGCGGCTCGGCTACAAGCTCGAGTCCGCCCTTCTGGTGCGTGCGCTGACCCACCGTTCCTACGCGTACGAGAACGGCGGCCTGCCGACGAACGAGCGGCTGGAGTTCCTCGGTGACTCCGTCCTCGGTCTCGTCGTCACGGACACGCTGTACAACACCCACCCCGACCTGCCCGAGGGCCAGCTGGCCAAGCTCCGGGCCGCGGTGGTGAACTCGCGTGCGCTCGCGGAGGTGGGCCGCGGTCTCGACCTGGGCTCCTTCATCCGGCTCGGCCGCGGTGAAGAGGGCACGGGCGGCCGGGACAAGGCGTCCATCCTCGCCGACACCCTGGAAGCGGTGATCGGCGCGGTCTATCTCGACCAGGGCCTCGACTCGGCGTCCGAGCTGGTGCACCGGCTCTTCGACCCGCTGATCGAGAAGTCCTCGAACCTCGGAGCCGGCCTGGACTGGAAGACCAGTCTCCAGGAGCTCACCGCGACGGAGGGCCTCGGCGTGCCCGAGTACCTGGTCACGGAGACCGGCCCCGACCACGAGAAGACCTTCACTGCTGCCGCCCGCGTCGGAGGCGTCTCGTACGGCACCGGCACCGGCCGCAGCAAGAAGGAGGCGGAGCAGCAGGCCGCCGAGTCCGCCTGGCGCGCCATCCGCGCCGCGGCGGACGAACGCGCCAAGGCCAAGGCAGCCGAGCAGGCCGCCCGGGCCGAAGCCGAGGAGGACGACGGCCCGCCGTCGTCCGCCGCCTCCGCCTGACGAACAGCGCAGCCCGAGCGCCCGCCCCCTTTCCACGGAGGCGGGCGCTCGGACCGTCCACGGTCCTGCACGGGAGCCCCGATGCCTGAACTGCCCGAGGTGGAGGTCGTCCGGCGCGGCCTGGAGCGGTGGGTCGCCCACCGGGTCGTAGCCGAGGCCGAGGTCCTGCACCCGCGTGCCGTACGTCGGCACCTCGCCGGCGCCGACGACTTCACGCACCGGCTCAAGGGCCACCGCATCGGCACCCCGAGCCGGCGCGGCAAGTACCTGTGGCTGCCACTGGAGGACACCAACCAGTCGGTCCTCGCGCACCTCGGCATGAGCGGCCAGCTGCTGGTCCAGCCGCACGAGGCGCCGCAGGAGAAACACCTGCGCATCCGCGTCCGGTTCGCCGACGGCCTGGGCACGGAGCTCCGCTTCGTCGACCAACGTACGTTCGGCGGACTGTCGTTGCACGACAACACCCTCGACGGACTGCCGGACGTCATCGCGCACATCGCCCGCGACCCCCTCGACCCGCTGTTCGACGACGAGGCCTTCCACCAGGCACTGCGCCGGAAGCGGTCCACCATCAAGAGGGCGCTGCTCGACCAGTCGTTGATCAGCGGAGTCGGCAACATCTACGCGGACGAGGCCCTTTGGCGCGCCCGCGTCCACTACGAGCGCCCGACGGCCGGCTTCACCCGCCCGCGTACCGCCGAACTCCTCGGTCATGTACGGGACGTGATGAACGCGGCCCTGGCCGTCGGCGGCACCAGCTTCGACAGCCTGTACGTCAACGTCAACGGCGAGTCCGGTTACTTCGACCGCTCGCTGGACGCCTACGGCCGGGAGGGGCTGCCCTGCCGGCGGTGCGGTACGCCGATACGCAGGCGGCCCTGGATGAACCGGTCCAGCTACTTCTGCCCGCAGTGTCAGCGGGCGCCGCGCGTCTCGTCGTAACGCTCGCGGGCGGCCAGCACCTCGTCCATCCGGCCCTCCACGAAGTGGACGACGGCGAGGAGGCGTTCGGCGACGGCGCGGCCGAGCGGGGTGAGTTCGTAGTCGACGCGCGGCGGGTTGGTCGGCTGGGCCTCGCGGTGCACCAGGCCGTCGCGCTCCAGGGCCTGGAGCGTCTGGGAGAGCATCTTCTCGCTGACGCCGTCCACGCGCCGGCGCAGCTCGTTGAACCGGAACGATCCCTCGTGCAGCGCGCTCAGGGTGAGCCCGCCCCACCGGCCCATGACGTGCTCAAGGGTGGTGCGCGAGGGACAGGCCCGGGCGAAGACGTCGTACGGAGGCTGCGGCTCCACGACACCGTCCTGGGTGATGGTCATGCATCAAGCCTACGGGAGCGCAGCGCTAACCGACAGGGTGCGCTATCTGGTGGTTAGTGCAGGTGCCTGGCTAGTAGCCGAAGTCCTGCGTCCACCACGGGCCGCCCTCGCCGAAGTGCACGCCGACCCCGAGGGTCTTGAAGTCGCAGTTCAGGATGTTGGCGCGGTGGCCCTCGCTGTTCATCCAGGCGTCCATGACGGCCTGGGCGGTGGCCTGGCCGCGGGCTATGTTCTCGCCGCCGAGGTTGGATATGCCGGCCGCCGCGGCCCGGTCCCACGGCGTCTTGCCGTCCGGGTCGGTGTGGTCGAAGAAGTTCCGCGCCGCCATGTCGTCGCTGAACGCCTCGGCCAGCTTGGTCAGCGAGGAGCTCGCGGACAGTGCGCTGCAGCCGACCTTGGCCCGCTCCTCGTTCACCAGTTTCAGCACCTCGGCCTCGACGACCGCCTCCTCGGAGGAGGTGATCGGCGCGGCGGTCTTCACCGGGGCCTTGGTGGCCGTCCTGCTCGGGGCGGCCGTCACCTTCTTGGACGGCGTGGTGGCGGGCGTCGGCTTCTCGGTCGCCGTCTTCGTCGGAGTGGCCGACGAGGAGGCGGAGGCGGAAGCCGAGGCGGAGGCGGACTTCGAGGCGGATGCCGACGGGGTCGGGGTGGTGGAGCGCTGGGTGTCACGGCTGGTCGAGGAGCCGGTGCCGCGGCTCTCGGCGCTGCCGGAGGTGCCGCCCTGCTCGGTGGCCGTGTTACTGGGTGCGCCGTCGGCCTGCACCCGCTCGCCGCCGGTCGTGCCCCTGCCGCCGCCGAGCCTGTAGTTCTCCAGGCCCGGCACCACACCGGCGGCCACTGCGACGGTGCCGATGGCGACGGCGGCGGAGACCCCGAGCAGACCCGTGGCCACGGGGCGCCCGCCCTTCTTCCGCCGCCGGTGCCCGCCGCCCGAGGGGGAGCCGCCGGCCGGGGTGAACTCCTCGGCCGGGAACTCGGCGGTGTTCATGAAGCGGGCGTAGTCGTCCTCGGTCGCGAACAGATAGGCCGAGCTGCGCGCGTTCGTGTCGGCGTACTCGTCCCGGCGCAGGTAGGCGGCCGTGCCCGTGCCGAAGCGGAGGCCCGCGTACGAGTCCTGCGGGTCGTGGCCGCCCGGGTACGAGCCGCCGTCATCCGTGACCCCCGTGGCGCGGCCCGTGGCGGCGCGGCCGGCGGCGTGGCGTCGGTGGCGTCCCATGTCCTTGCCCTCTTCCCTCGTCCTCGCGGTCGGGGTCGACCAGGGGCCGGTGTGGCCAATGACTCCCTCTGGTCGACCAGACTCACCCGATCGAGTGAGTTTCATATGAGATTCATTGGGTGGGGACGGTACCGCATGCCGCTGAGTGAGGGAGTGCCCCGAGTGACATTGGCCGGTTAGGTTGCACCCATGAGCGAGGATGTGCGACTGGTCGCCTGGGTCCGTGGACGCGTGCAGGGTGTGGGCTTCCGCTGGTTCACGCGGGCCAAGGCGCTGGAGATCGGGGGCCTGAGTGGTTTTGCTCTCAATTTGGGCGACGGTCGCGTCCAGGTGGTCGCGGAGGGCTCCCGGGCGGGCTGCGAAGGGCTGCTCGACTGGCTCCAGGGCGATGACACGCCCGGGCGTGTAGAGGGTGTCACCGAGATCTGGGACACACCCCGGGGCGGTTACGAGGGCTTCGCCATCCGCTGAGCCCGTTTCGTGAAGCGGCGCAGGCGGAAGCGGAGTGATCTGCCACCGGCATGTGCCCCGAGCGGAAACGGCCAGGTGGTTGCCAAGAACCACGGGTCGTGGCAGGCTCCGCACTTACAGATGATCGCCACGCCCCGAGGGCCCCGCGGGAGTCGCAGCGCCGCCCGCCCAGGGCCGCCCGACCACGGGTTCGCCCGCCAATACGGGGCGTGATCGTGTTGACCGTCAAACTTTTTGGTGAGACGCTGAAAGCCCCGCGCACCTTAGCTGTTTGGCATGGCGCAACAGTCGAGCAACACTCGGATGTGTCAAGCACCGCGGGTGCGATCCCTCACGACCCACACCGCTTCGGTCGGTCACTCAGTGTGGAGGACCATCCATCATGGCAAAGGCGCTTCTCGGTTACGTCGGCGGCTCCGACCCGCGACTCCTCGCCGAGATGCGACGGCTCCAGCAGCGTGTCCAGGACCTCGAATCCGAGCTCGTACGGATCCAGGCCGAGAACGACGCGCTGACGGCTGCCGCTTCTCCCGACAGGATCATGGAGAGCATCGACGCAAACCAGGCGGAGCCTGCGTTCACCTGATCGCTGCATCGCTCCACAACAGCACATGCGGCGGTTGGGCAGCCCTTTCAACCGCTTAAGTTGTCAAGATTTGCAAGGGACGCCCCGGCGTCCCTTCTTTCTTGCCCCCGACCTGCCCCGAGCCCGGCCCTTCCGGCCCTTCCAGCCCCGCGCATCCTTTCACCTTCTTTAACGTCTGGTGTGCCCTGCATGTTCATGCGCGAAACCGCGAGGTTGCGAGGGGTCGTGGAGTGCGGTAGCGGCGCCGGGTAGAGTCCCACGGCGTGCACCTCAAGGCCCTGACCCTCCGCGGGTTCAAGTCGTTCGCCTCGGCGACCACGCTCCGGTTCGAGCCGGGGATCACGTGTGTCGTCGGTCCGAACGGCTCGGGCAAGTCCAATGTCGTGGACGCGCTCACCTGGGTCATGGGCGAGCACAGCGCCAAGTCGCTGCGCGGCGGCAAGATGGAGGACGTCATCTTCGCCGGCACCACCGGGCGCCCCCCGCTGGGCCGTGCCGAGGTGTCCCTGACCATCGACAACTCCGACGGTGCGCTGCCCATCGAGTACGCCGAGGTAACCATCACGCGGATCATGTTCCGCAACGGCGGCAGCGAGTACCAGATCAACGGCGACACCTGCCGCCTCCTGGACATCCAGGAACTCCTCTCCGACTCCGGCATCGGCCGCGAGATGCACGTCATCGTCGGCCAGGGCCAGCTCGACTCCGTCCTGCACGCGGATCCCATGGGCCGCCGCGCCTTCATCGAAGAGGCGGCCGGCGTCCTCAAGCACCGCAAGCGCAAGGAGAAGGCGCTGCGCAAGCTGGACGCGATGCAGGCCAACCTCGCGCGCGTGCAGGATCTGACCGACGAACTCCGCCGCCAGCTCAAGCCCCTCGGCCGCCAGGCCGCGGTCGCCCGCCGGGCCGCCGTCATCCAGGCGGACCTCCGCGACGCCCGGCTGCGCCTGCTCGCCGACGACCTCGTACGACTCCGCAACGCACTCCAGACCGAGATCGCCGACGAGGCCGCCCTCAAGGAACGCAAGGAAGCGGCCGAGCAGGAGCTGAAGAAGGCCCTCCAGCGCGAGGCCCTCCTGGAGGACGAGGTACGGCGGCTCACCCCGCGCCTGCAGCGCGCCCAGCAGACCTGGTACGAGCTCTCCCAGCTCGCCGAGCGGGTCCGCGGCACCACCTCGCTGGCCGACGCCCGGGTGAAGAGCGCCACCTCCGCGCCTCCCGAGGAACGGCGCGGCCGCGACCCCGAGGACATGGAGCGTGAGGCCCACCGCATCCGTGAGCAGGAGGCCGAGCTGGAGGCCTCCCTGGAGGCGGCCCAGCACGCCCTGGACGACACCGTCGCCCACCGCGCCGAGCTGGAGCGCGAACTCGCCCTGGAAGAGCGGCGCCTGAAGGACGTGGCCCGCTCCATCGCCGACCGCCGCGAGAGCCTGGCCCGGCTGAACGGCCAGGTGGGCGCGGCCCGTTCCCGCGCCGCGTCCGCCCAGGCCGAGATCGACCGGCTGGCCGCCGCCCGCGACGAGGCCCAGGAACGGGCGGTCTCGGCGCAGGAGGAGTACGAGGCGCTCAAGGCGGAGGTCGACGGCCTCGACGCGGGCGACGAGGAACTCGCCGGACAGCACGACCAGGCCAAGCACCGGCTCGCCGAGGCGGAGGCGGCCCTGACCGCGGCCCGCGAGGCCGTCACGGCGGCGGAACGCAAGCGCGCCGCGACCCAGGCCCGCCACGAGGCGCTGGCACTGGGCCTGCGCCGCAAGGACGGCACGGGCATACTGCTCGGCGCCCGGGACCGCCTCACCGGCATCCTGGGCCCGGCGGCAGAACTCCTCACGGTGACCCCGGGCCACGAGGTCGCCCTGGCAGCCGCATTCGGCACCGCGGCGGACGCGATCGCGATGACCACCCCGGCTTCGGCGGCCGACGCGATCCGCCTCCTACGCAAGCAGGACGGCGGCAGAGCGGCACTGCTGCTGGCGGGGGCCCCGGAGCCCCCCCACTCTCCACCGCCGCACTCTGAAACGGCCCACCTTGAAGCGCCCCAGTCTGTGGCGCCCCAAAGGGGCGCGGGGAACGGCGCGACCAGCCACGACGCACCCGCAGCCGAAGACGCCCAAGCCGGGGCAGCGCCCCATAGGGGCGCGGGGAACGGCGCGACCAGCCACGACGCACCCGCAGCCGACCGACGACCCACCACGGCCCCCCCGTCAGGGAACTTCGCAGCAGACCTCGTCCGCGGCCCCGCCGACCTCATGCCCGCCGTACGACGCCTCCTCGCCGGCATCGTCGTCGTAGACACCCTCGAAGCCGCCGAGGACCTCGTCTACCGCCACCCCCACCTCACTGCCGTCACCGCCGAAGGCGACCTCCTCGGCGCCCACTTCGCCCACGGCGGTTCCGCCGGCGCCCCCAGCCTGCTGGAAGTCCAGGCCTCCGTGGACGAGGCCGCCGCCGAGCTGGAGGAGCTCGCCGTCCGCTGCGAGGAGCTGTCGGAAGCGCAGGAGTCGGCCCAAGCACTCCGCAAGGAGTCCGCGGCCCTCGTCGAGGAGCTGGGCGAGCGGCGCCGCGCCGCCGACCGCGAGAAGTCGGCCGTCGCCCAGCAGCTCGGCCGCCTCGCCGGACAGGCGCGCGGCGCGGCGGGCGAGGCGGAACGTTCGACGGCGGCCGCCGCCCGCGCCCAGGACTCCCTCGACAAGGCACTCGAAGAGGTCGAGATCCTCGCCGAGCGGCTCGCCGTGGCCGAGGAGATGCCCGTCGAGGAGGAGCCCGACACCTCGGCACGGGACCGCCTCGCCGCCGACGGCGCCAACGCCCGCCAGACCGAGATGGAGGCCCGGCTCCAGGTCCGTACCCACGAGGAGCGAGTCAAGGGGCTCGCCGGCCGCGCCGACTCCCTCGACCGCGCCGCCCGCGCGGAACGCGAGGCACGCGCGCGTGCGGAACAGCGCCGGGCCCGGCTGCGCCACGAGGCGGCGGTCGCCGAGGCCGTCGCCGCCGGTGCGCGGCAGCTGCTCGCGCACGTCGAGGTCTCGGTCGGCCGGGCGGAGCAGGAACGTGCCGCGGCCGAGGCCGCGAAGGCCCGCCGCGAGCAGGAGCTGACCGCCGCCCGCACCACCGGCCGCGACCTCAAGGCGGAGCTCGACAAACTCACGGATTCAGTTCACCGGGGCGAGGTACTCGGCGCCGAGAAGCGGCTGCGGATAGAGCAGCTGGAGACCAAGGCGCTGGAGGAGCTCGGTGTCGAACCGGCGGGGCTCGTCGAGGAGTACGGTCCGCACCAGCTCGTGCCGCCCTCGCCCCCCGCCGAGGGCGAGGTGCTGCCGGACGACCCCGAGCACCCGCGCAACCGGCCGAAGTCCTTCCACCGGGCCGAGCAGGAGCGCCGGCTCAAGGCGGCCGAGCGGGCCTACCAGCAGCTCGGCAAGGTCAACCCGCTGGCTCTGGAGGAGTTCGCGGCCCTCGAGGAACGGCACAAGTTCCTCAGCGAGCAGCTGGAGGACCTGAAGAAGACCCGCGCCGACCTGCTCCAGGTCGTGAAGGAGGTCGACGAGCGAGTCGAGCAGGTCTTCACGGAGGCGTACCGGGACACGGCGAGGGAGTTCGAGGGCGTCTTCAGCCGGCTCTTCCCGGGCGGCGAGGGACGGCTGATCCTCACCGACCCCGACAACATGCTCACCACGGGCGTGGACGTCGAGGCCCGCCCGCCGGGCAAGAAGGTCAAGCGGCTCTCCCTGCTGTCGGGCGGCGAACGCTCGCTGACCGCCGTCGCGATGCTGGTGTCGATCTTCAAGGCGCGCCCCAGCCCGTTCTACGTCATGGACGAGGTCGAGGCGGCCCTGGACGACACCAACCTGCAGCGGCTGATCCGCATCATGCAGGAGCTCCAGGAGTCGTCCCAGCTCATCGTGATCACGCACCAGAAGCGGACGATGGAGGTCGCCGACGCGCTGTACGGCGTCTCCATGCAGGGCGACGGTGTGTCGAAGGTCATCAGCCAGCGGCTGCGCTGACGCTGGGTCCTGGTAGACCGTTCGGGTGCGGCGCCGTTGTGGCTGGTCGCGCAGTTCCCCGCGCCTCTTTGGGGCGCGTCATCTTCCCCTCTTCTTCAAGAAGTGAACGCATCTTCATTGCGTGGTATCTGCAACTTCACATGCCACCGCCTATTGACTTCGAAACTTGAAGGCATAGTCTCTGCAACGTTGCTTTTACCTTCAGGTGTGAGCGGTGTGGAGATGCGCGCCACTCAGACCTGAGAGGGCTCACCCCCCCACCCCCGGCGGCGTTGCCGGTGGCCCGAGGAGTTTCTTGTGACCAGCACTGCGCAGGCACCCCGTTCAGGAGCCGGGACGGCTCACCCCGATCACCTCGGGCATGTCATCTTCATCGCGGCGGCGGCCGCGATGGGTGGTTTCCTCTTCGGCTACGACAGTTCCGTCATCAACGGCGCCGTCGAAGCCATCCGGACCCGTTACGACATCGGGTCCGCGGCCCTCGCCCAGGTCATCGCCATCGCCCTGATCGGCTGCGCCATCGGCGCCGCGACCGCGGGCCGCATAGCCGACCGGATCGGCCGTATCCGCTGCATGCAGATCGCGGCTGTGCTGTTCACCATCAGCGCCGTGGGCTCGGCGCTGCCCTTCGCGCTCTGGGACCTCGCCTTCTGGCGGATCATCGGCGGCTTCGCCATCGGCATGGCCTCCGTCATCGGCCCCGCCTACATCGCCGAGGTCGCCCCGCCCGCCTACCGCGGCCGCCTCGGCTCCTTCCAGCAGGCCGCGATCGTCGTCGGCATCGCCATCTCGCAGCTGGTCAACTGGGGTCTGCTGAACGCCGCCGGCGGCGACCAGCGCGGCAAGCTGATGGGCCTGGAGGCCTGGCAGGTCATGCTCGGCGTCATGGTGATCCCGGCCGTCCTGTACGGCCTGCTCTCCTTCGCGATCCCCGAGTCCCCGCGCTTCCTGCTCTCCGTCGGCAAGCGTGAGCGCGCCCGCGCGATCCTCGAAGAGGTCGAGGGCAAGAGCGTCGACCTGGACGCCCGGGTCGCCGAGATCGAGCACGCGATGAAGAGCGAGCACAAGTCCACGTTCAAGGACCTGCTCGGCGGCTCCTTCTTCTTCAAGCCGATCGTCTGGGTCGGCATCGGCCTGTCGGTCTTCCAGCAGTTCGTCGGCATCAACGTCGCGTTCTACTACTCCTCGACCCTCTGGCAGTCGGTGGGCGTCGACCCGACGGACTCGTTCTTCTACTCCTTCACGACGTCGATCATCAACATCATCGGCACCGTGATCGCGATGATCTTCGTCGACCGCGTCGGCCGCAAGCCGCTGGCACTCATCGGCTCGGTCGGCATGGTCGTCGGTCTGGCGCTGGAGGCCTGGGCGTTCTCGTACCACCTCGTCGACGGGAAGCTGCCGTCCGCGCAGGGCTGGACCGCGCTGATCGCGGCCCATATCTTCGTCCTCTTCTTCGCCCTGTCCTGGGGTGTGGTCGTCTGGGTCTTCCTCGGTGAGATGTTCCCGAACAGGATCCGCGCCGCCGCCCTGGGCGTGGCCGCCTCCGCGCAGTGGATCGCCAACTGGGCCATCACCGCGAGCTTCCCGTCGCTGGCC
Source organism: Streptomyces sp. NPDC013157 (assembly GCF_042899865.1). Taxonomy (NCBI): domain Bacteria; kingdom Bacillati; phylum Actinomycetota; class Actinomycetes; order Kitasatosporales; family Streptomycetaceae; genus Streptomyces; species Streptomyces sp. NPDC013157. The sequence continues at coordinate 268,906 of NZ_JBIBAK010000007.1, forward strand.
GACTGGAACCTCTCCAGCACCTACGTGATCTACACGGTCTTCGCGGCCCTCTCCATCCCGTTCGTCCTCAAGTACGTCAAGGAGACGAAGGGCAAGTCGCTGGAGGAGATGGGCTGAGCCCGCCCCCCGACTCGGGGAGAAGGGCCAAGTCCCCGCTGCCCCTCTCCTCGTATCCCCGCCGCCCCGCCCGGTCACTGCCCGGGCGGGGCGGCGGTTCGCTTGCGGCCGCACCGCTTCCGCCGTCCCTCGGTCCGCCCCCACCGCCGTAGAACCCGGCTTCTCGATCGGCTGCAGAACTCCTGGTCCTGAAATCCGCCGCACCAGTTCTTTCCGCCGCGACGGCGATCAGCCGCGACGGCGCGGTCCGGCGGTGCCGCAGCCTCCCGCAGCCACCCGCGGACACGCCTCGCCCCCGCTACGCCGGCAGCGCCGGAAGCACGGACTCCGCGAACAACCGCAGGCTCCGCCATCCCTCATCCACCGGCATCCCGCCCGCCAGCGGGTGCAGGACCAGGTTGTCCAGTCCCGCCGCCACACACTCGTCCGGGGTGAGGATGCGGTAGACGCCCTCCTCGCGCAGTTCGGCGACCGTGGTCGCCGCGGACCGTACCGCGGAGTGGATGTCGCCGGACTGCCAGGACGCGTACGTCCGGGCCTCGTGCAGGAAGTGTCCGCCGTAGTCCGCCCACGCCCGGTCCGGGTCCTCGGCGATGTGCAGCAGCGGCGTCTCGGCCGTGGGCATCATCGTCCAGCCCTCCGTGCCGTACTCGGTGAGCCGCTCCTTGTAGTACGCCTCCAGCTCCGGCAGATGCGCGCTGGGGAAGAACGGCAGGCCGAGGCGGGCGGCCCGGCGGGCGGCGGCCTTGGAGGAGCCGCCGACCAGGAGCAGGGGGTGGGGGTCGGTGAGCGGGCGGGGGGTGACCCGTACCGTACGGCCCCGGTACTCGAACTCCTCCCCGGTCCACGCCCTCAGCAGTGTCTCCAGCAGCTCGTCCTGCAGCCGGCCCCGCCGCTTCCAGTCCACGTCGAACAGGGCGTACTCCTCGGGCCGGTAGCCGATCCCGGCAACCGTCACCAGCCGGCCCCCGCTGAGCAGGTCGAGGACCGCGATGTCCTCCGCCAGCCGCAGCGGGTCGTGCAGCGGGCCGATCACCGCCGACACGGTCACCGCGATGGTCCGGGTCGCCCCGAACACCGCGCCCGCGAAGGCGAACGGCGACGGCAGCCAGTTGTTGTCGACGCCGTGGTGCTCCTCGGTCTGCACGGTGGTGACCCCGTGCTCGTCGGCGTACGCGGCCATGTCGAGGGCCGCTCGGTACCGGGCGCCCAGCGCGGCCGGGGAGGCGCCGGGCTCGACGAGGTTGAAGCGGACGACCGAGACGGGCATGGGAGTTCCCCTTCACCTTGGCTGGCCGGGCGGGTGTGCGGGGACATTAGCTGACGATGCGTCAGACGGCCAGGGGCGCGGGCTTCCCGGCCGTCGCCGGCACCACCGCAGGCTTCGGCAGCACCGCGTACAGCAGGCCCGAGACGGCGATCGTCGCGATCCAGCCGAGGCCGTAGCGGCCGACGGGGTTGTTCGTGGCGAGCGGGCCGGTGAACCAGTCGCACGTGGTGAAGACCAGGCCGGCCGCCAGGCCGAGCGCCCAGGCCGCGACGGCGGCGGGGGAGAAGCCCGCCCGGTACCAGTAGGCGCTGGTGCGCGTGGTGTCGAGGAGGGCCGTGGCGTCGTACGCGCGCCGCCGGAACATGTCGGTCCCGAAGACGCCCACCCACGCCGAGAACGCCACCGCCAGCAGCGACAGGAAGGCGATGAAGGAGGCCATGAACGAGGTCGCCGCCAGCATCAGCACCGCCCCGAGGACCAGCGAGATGACCGCGTTGACGGAGACCGCCCAGTGCCGGGGGATCCGGAAGCCGAGCGTCTGCGCGGTGAAGCCCGCCGAGTACATCGACATCGCGTTGATCAGCAGCATCCCGACCAGCGCGACGAGGAGATAGGGGACCGCCAGCCAGAGGGGCAGGATGTCGCCGAGGAAGGAGACCGGGTCGGCCGCCCTGGCGAGCCCCGGGGTGGCGGACGCCGTCACCGCGCCCATCAGGACCAGGGGGAGTACGACGATCCCGGCACCGCCGACCGTGCTGCCGACGATCGCCGCCGAGGACGCCGTACCCGGCAGGTACCGCGTGAAGTCCGGCGCGGCCGGTGCCCAGCTCATCCCGCCCGCCGCGATCAGCCCGGCCCCGGTGACCATCGCGGCCGCGGAGCCGGCGGGCTGCCCGAACACCCTGGCCCAGTCCGCCGCCGCGACCAGGCGGCCGACGACCAGCAGCGAGAAGGCGCCGAACAGCCAGGTCGCCCACCGGTTGCAGGACCGCACCGCCCTGATGCCCATGCCCGAGATCGCGAACGTGGTGATCACGAAGAGCAGGAGGGTGGCGATGATCAGGGCGGTGTTGCTCCCGATCCCGAACAGGATGTCGAGGACGGTCAGCAACGCGTAGGCGCCGGTCACCGCGTTGATCGTCTCCCAGCCCCAGCGCGCCACCCAGATCAGCGCGCCGGGGAGCAGGTTGCCGCGCTGGCCGAAGACCGCCCGGGAGAGGGCCATGCCCGGTGCGCCGCCGCGCTTGCCCGCGATGCCGATCAGCCCGACCAGGCCGTACGACACGATCGGCGCCGCGATGCCGACCACCAGGGACTGCCAGAAGTTCAGCCCGAACGACACCGCGAGGCCGGCGCCCACGGTCACCAGCAGGACGGTGATGTTCGCGGCGATCCAGGTGGGGAGCAGCCCGCGGGGTGTGCCGGTGCGCTCGGAGTCCGGGACCGGTTCGATGCCCCGGGTTTCGAGGCCGTGGTGCTCCAGCGACTCTTCGAGATGTTCGAGCGCGCCATCGTGGTCGGCGGTGGTGCCCATAGGCAGTCATCGTACGTTAGCCCGACTAATGCCCCCAAAGAGGACATCCGGATTCGGAGGATCATCCAGAAACTCCCGCGCGAGGGAGCAAAGTCGGCCGCGGGCGAGGGATGGATACTGGTCGGGTTATGGAAACCGTCATCCTTGCTGTAGTCATCGCCGTAGTCGTGCTCGGCGCGCTCGGCGGGCTCGTGATCGGCAGCCGGCGCAAGAAGCCGCTGCCCCCGCCGCCCCCCGCCGCGCCCGACATCACCGCACCCCCGGCCGAGCCGCACGTCGGCGACGAGGCCGAGACGCCGCGCGACGAACCGCGCCGGACGATAGAGGAGGTCGACCTTCCCGACGGTTCGGCTCCGGTCGCCGTCGAGGAGCCTCCCGCGGTCGAAGCGCCCGAGATCGAGATCCCCGAGCCCACCGCCGGCCGGCTGGTCCGGCTGCGCGCCCGGCTCTCCCGGTCGCAGACCGCCCTCGGCAAGGGGCTGCTCACGCTGCTCTCGCGCGAGCACCTCGACGACGAGACCTGGGAGGAGATCGAGGACACCCTGCTCACCGCCGACGTCGGCGTGCAGCCCACCACCGAGCTGGTCGACCGGCTGCGCGAGCGCGTCCGGGTGCTCGGCACCCGCACCCCCGACGAGCTGCGCGGCCTGCTCCGCGAGGAGCTGCTCACGCTGGTCGGCACCGACGTCGACCGCGAGGTGAAGACCGAGCCCGCGGACCGCAAGCCGGGCATCGTGATGGTCGTCGGCGTCAACGGCACCGGCAAGACCACCACCACCGGCAAGCTCGCGCGCGTCCTCGTCGCCGACGGCCGTACGGTCGTGCTCGGCGCCGCCGACACCTTCCGGGCCGCCGCCGCCGACCAGCTCCAGACCTGGGGCGAGCGGGTGGGCGCCCACACCGTGCGCGGCCCGGAGGCCGGTGACCCCGCCTCCGTCGCCTTCGACGCGGTGAAGGAGGGCAAGGAGATGGGCGTCGACGTGGTGCTCATCGACACCGCCGGGCGGCTGCACACCAAGACCGGCCTCATGGACGAGCTCGGCAAGGTCAAGCGCGTCGTCGAGAAGCACGCCCCGCTGGACGAGGTGCTGCTCGTCCTCGACGCCACCACCGGGCAGAACGGTCTCGTCCAGGCCCGGGTCTTCGCCGAGGTCGTCGACATCACCGGCATCGTCCTCACCAAGCTGGACGGCACCGCCAAGGGCGGCATCGTGATCGCGGTCCAGCGCGAACTGGGCGTCCCCGTCAAGCTCATCGGCCTGGGCGAGGGCGCGGACGACCTGGCACCGTTCGAGCCGGAAGCGTTCGTGGATGCCCTTATCGGTGACTGACGGTAGTAAATTTACTACCCGCCGGCGTGAGAAGCGCCCGATCCCCAGGACGCAGTCGGGGACGGGCGCTTCGGCGTATCAGCCGCACGGGACCCCTGCGGCTACGCCCGCGACCGGTGCGCCACGTAGGCCAGCGTCCCCAGCAGCAGCCTCGCCGCCGGGGGCCTCGTCGCCGAGTCCAGGGCCGGCGGGCGCAGCCAGCGCACCGGGCCCAGGCCGCCCCGGTCGGACGGCGGAGCGGTGATGTAGGTACCCGTGCCGAGGCCGCGCAGGTCCAGGGAGGTCGGGTCGTCCCAGCCCATGCGGTAGAGCAGTTCCGGGAGTTCGGCAGCGGCGCCGGGGGCGACGAGGAAGTGGGCGCGGCCGTCCGGGGTGACGGTGACCGGGCCGAGCGGGAGGCCCATCCGCTCCAGGCGGACCAGGGCACGGCGCCCGGCGGGTCCGGCGACCTCGATCACGTCGAACGCGCGGCCGACCGGCAGCATCACCGCCGCGCCCGGGAACTCGCCCCAGGCCTTGGTGACCTCGTCGAGGGTGGCGCCCGCGGACACCTGGGGCGCGAAGTCCAGCGGATGCGCTCCCGGTGCGGGGCAGCCGGAGTGCCCGCAGGAGCACGCGCCGGCCGCGGCCCGGGCGCCGGGCACCACGTCCCAGCCCCACAGTCCGGTGAACTCGGCGACGGCGGTGCAGTCCGATGAACGACCGCGCCGGCGCGTACCGGAGCGGATCTCGCGAATGCCGCCGATCGTGAAGCCCATGCCCCCTCCAACGGGTCCGGCGCGCCGGTGGTTACGACACGGAACGAGACGGAAACGGAACGTGACGCTACGGCTCCGCCTTCCCTCCGGCCCGCAAGGTCACGGCAGCGCTCTGAAGCTCCCCGGGTGGTGCACCTGGGGATGTGCGCCCCTGAGTGCACCGCTCCGCCTACTCCCGGCCGTCCTATGTCAAGTGAATCGCGCCAAGGGCATCGTGAGTTCATTCGAAGGGGTGGCGAATGGTGGCGTTTCCGGGATCGCCGTGGCTGGAGCAGTGATCGTAGGATTACTTTGAGTGCACGAGGCCTGGGGGCACTTGCACTCGTGGGTATGCCGGAGGCAACTCGGCATCCCGTTCGAAGGGTGAGAACTACCGGACGGGCGGCCGTATTTACCGGCATTCTGATAGGGCTTGGCGCATCCGGCATCAAGTGGTCTCAGGGATGGGGGCGTTCCAGTGGGCGGCAACGGCGGAAGCGGGGCGACCGCGACCAGTACCGACAAGCGCCCCAACGAGCTGCTCAACTCGTGGTTCGTGCGCAGCGGCTGGTCGAAGGGCGAGCTGGCGCGGCAAGTGAACCGCAGAGCACGCCAGTTGGGCGCCAACCACATCTCCACGGACACGTCCAGGGTGCGTCGCTGGCTCGACGGGGAGAACCCGCGCGAGCCGATCCCCCGGATCCTCTCCGAGCTGTTCTCCGAGCGGTTCGGCTGTGTCGTCTCGGTCGAGGACCTCGGGCTGCGGGCCGCCCGCCAGTCACCCTCCGCGACCGGCGTCGACCTCCCCTGGACGGGCCCGCAGACGGTGGCCCTGCTCAGCGAGTTCTCGCGCAGCGACCTGATGCTGGCGCGGCGCGGCTTCCTCGGAACCTCGCTGGCGCTGTCGGCGGGCCCGTCCCTCATCGAGCCCATGCAGCGCTGGCTGGTCCCCTCTCCGGGCGGCCCGCAGCAGGGCCCCGAGCCGTCCGCCGACCCCCGCCGCCCCGGCCGCATCTCCAAGCCCGAGCTGGCCCTCCTGGAGTCCACCACGGAGATGTTCCGCCAGTGGGACGCCCAGTGCGGCGGCGGTCTGCGCCGCAAGGCGGTCGTCGGCCAGCTGCACGAGGTCACCGACCTGCTCCAGGAACCCCAGCCCGAGGCCACCGCCCGCAAGCTCTTCAAGGTCGCCGCCGAACTCGCCGAGCTCGCCGGCTGGATGTCGTACGACGTCGGCCTCCAGCCCACCGCCCAGAAGTACTTCGTGCTCGCCCTGCACGCGGCCAAGGAGGCCGGCGACAAGCCGCTCGGCTCGTACATCCTCTCCAGCATGAGCCGCCAGATGATCCACCTCGGCCGGCCCGACGACGCCCTGGAGCTGATCCACCTCGCCCAGTACGGGAGCCGGGACTGCGCGAGCCCGCGCACCCAGTCGATGCTGTATGCGATGGAGGCCCGCGCCTACGCCAACATGGGCCAGCCCGGCAAGTGCAAGCGGGCCGTCCGGATGGCCGAGGACACCTTCGCCGAGGCCGACGAGTGGGACGAGCCCGACCCCGACTGGATCCGCTTCTTCTCCGAGGCCGAGCTCTACGGCGAGAACAGCCACTCCTTCCGCGACCTCGCCTATGTCGCCGGACGCAGCCCCACCTACGCCTCGCTGGCCGAGCCGCTGATGCAGAAGGCCGTGGAGCTGTTCGCGAAGGACTCCGAGCACCAGCGGTCGTACGCGCTCAACCTCATCGGGATGGCCACCGTGCACCTGCTGCGCGGCGAGCCCGAGCAGAGCACGGTTCTGGCCTCCGAGGCGATGGGCATCGCCAAGAAGGTGCGCTCCGAGCGGGTGAACACTCGTATTCGAAAGACGGTCGACTCGGCCGTCCGTGACCACGGCGACCTCGCGGCCGTCGTCGACCTCACCGAACAGCTCGCCGTCGACCTCCCGGAGACCGCCGAGGCGGTCTGAACCCCGGCACTTCCCAGACCCCGGCCGCGGCCGGCCCTCCCGAACTGTCCGACTCGGCTCCCCCACGCCAGGTCATCGGAAGGCCGGCCGCGGCCGGCTTCTTTATCCTCCGAGAGAAGGTTGCGCCACGATAACGATCGCGCAGCCGGACATCTCGCAATTCATCTACCCGTAACACGCCAGGCGCCTTCGTCACTCCGGCGAAACAACGAGGGGCAACGACCGAAACCGCGCTGCGCCAATCTCATGGCGCATAACCGGCCCACCCCCCGCTTCACCGGACCGCTCACGCTCCGACCCGCACGGGGCCGTACAACCGACGAGGAGACGCCGATGGCATCAGCCGCCATCACGCTTGCCGCGGAGGCACCCAAGCTGTCCTCCGCGAACACGGGCTTCATGCTCATCTGCTCCGCCCTGGTGCTGCTCATGACGCCGGGTCTCGCCTTCTTCTACGGAGGCATGGTCCGCGTCAAGAGCACCCTGAACATGCTGATGATGAGCTTCGTCAGCATCGGGATCGTCACCATCCTGTGGGTGCTCTACGGCTTCTCCCTGGCCTTCGGCTCCAGCAACGGCTTCATCGGCTACGACTCCCACTGGCTGGGCATGAGCAACGTCGGGCTGACGGAGCTCTGGCCCGGCTACACGATCCCGGTCTTCGTGTTCATGGTCTTCCAGATGATGTTCGCGGTCATCACCCCGGCCCTGATAAGCGGTGCCATCGCCGACCGCGTCAAGTTCTCGGCCTGGGCGCTCTTCGTCGCCCTGTGGCTGACGGTCGTCTACGTCCCGGTCGCCCACTGGGTCTGGGGCGCCGACGGCTGGGCCTACAAGCTCGGCGTGATCGACTTCGCCGGTGGTACCGCGGTCCACATCAACGCCGGTGCCGGCGCCCTCGGCGTCATCCTGGTCATCGGCAAGCGCGTCGGCTTCAAGAAGGACCCGATGCGCCCGCACAGCCTCCCGCTGGTCATGCTCGGCGCCGGTCTGCTGTGGTTCGGCTGGTTCGGCTTCAACGCCGGCTCCTGGCTCGGCAACGACGACGGCGTCGGCGCGCTGATGTTCGTCAACACGCAGGTCGCCACCGCCGCCGCCATGCTCGCCTGGCTCGCCTACGAGAAGATCCGGCACGGCGCGTTCACCACCCTGGGCGCCGCCTCCGGCGCGGTCGCCGGTCTGGTCGCCATCACCCCGTCCGGTGGTGCGGTCTCCCCGCTCGGCGCGATCGCCGTCGGCGCCATCGCCGGTGTCGCCTGCGCCGCCGCCGTCGGCCTGAAGTTCAAGTTCGGCTACGACGACTCCCTGGACGTCGTCGGCGTCCACATGGTCGGCGGCATCATCGGCTCCCTGCTCATCGGCTTCTTCGCCACCGGCAAGGGCCAGTCCACCGCGACCGGCGTCTTCTACGGCGACCACTCCTTCACCCAGCTGTGGAAGCAGTTCGCCGGTGTCGGCGCGGTCCTCGGCTACTCCCTGGTCGCCTCCGCGGTCCTCGCCTTCCTCCTCGACAAGACCCTCGGCATGCGGGTCAGCGAGGACGAGGAGGTGTCCGGCATCGACCAGGCCGAGCACGCCGAGACTGCATACGACTTCAGCGGCACGGGCGGCGGTGTCATCGGCGCGGTCTCCGCCGCGGCGCTGGCCGGCACGAGCAAGAAGGTGGACGCATGAAGCTCATCACCGCCGTCGTGAAGCCCCACCGGCTCGACGAGATCAAGGAGGCCCTGCAGGCCTTCGGCGTCCACGGCCTCACGGTCACGGAGGCCAGCGGCTACGGTCGGCAGCGCGGCCACACCGAGGTCTACCGTGGTGCCGAGTACACGGTCGACCTGGTGCCCAAGATCCGCATCGAGGTGCTGGCCGAGGACGAGGACGCCGAGCAGTTGATCGACGTCATCGTCAAGGCCGCCCGCACCGGCAAGATCGGTGACGGCAAGGTCTGGTCGCTCCCGGTCGAGACCGCCGTACGGGTCCGCACCGGCGAGCGCGGACCGGACGCACTGTAGAACAGAACCATCTGAATACAGGCAGGAGTCGCTGGGTGACGGGTACGGAAGTTCGGAACGACGCAGAGAACGCGGGACCCAGCGGCTACGCGGCGGCCCGGCTGCGCCTCCTCACCGAGGGGGCGCGGTCCGGGCCGCCGCGCCGTACCGCCCTCGCCGAGCTGACCGACGAATGGCTGACCGGGCTGTTCGCGGCGGCCACCGAGGGCATCCGGGGCGGTGTCTCCCTGGTCGCCGTCGGCGGTTACGGCCGCAGCGAGCTCTCCCCACGCAGCGACCTGGACCTCCTGCTGCTGCACGACGGCGCCGACTCCGGCGCGGTGGCCGCCGTCGCCGACCGGCTCTGGTACCCCGTCTGGGACCTGGGCCTGGCCCTGGACCACTCCGTGCGCACCCCCGCCGAGGCCCGCAAGACCGCCGGTGAGGACCTCAAGGTCCAGCTCGGCCTCCTCGACGCCCGCCACATCGCCGGCGACCTGGGCCTGACCACCGGACTGCGCACCGCGATCCTCGCCGACTGGCGCAACCAGGCGCCCAAACGCCTCCCCGAACTCCAGGAACTCTGCGCCGAGCGCGGCGAACGCCAGGGCGAGCTGCAGTACCTCCTGGAACCCGATCTGAAGGAGGCCCGCGGCGGCCTCCGCGACGCCACCACGCTGCGCGCCGTCGCCGCCTCCTGGCTGGCCGACGCCCCACGCGAGGGCCTCGCCGACGCCCGCCGACGGCTCCTCGACGTCCGTGACGCCCTGCACCTCGCCACCGGGCGCGCCACCGACCGCCTCGCCCTCCAGGAGCAGGACCAGGTCGCCGCCGAACTGGACCTCCTGGACGCCGACACCCTGCTGCGCCAGGTCTACGAGTCCGCGCGCGTCATCTCGTACGCCAGTGACGTCACCTGGCGCGAGGTGGGGCGCGTGCTGCGCTCGCGTGCCGTCCGCCCGCGCCTGCGCGCCATGCTGGGCGGCGGCAAGCCGGTCACCGAGCGCTCCCCGCTCGCCGAAGGCGTGGTGGAGCAGGACGGCGAGGTGGTGCTCGCCCGCGCCGCACGCCCCGAACGCGACCCCGTGCTCCCGCTGCGCGCCGCGGCCGCCGCCGCCCAGGCCGGCCTCCCGCTCTCCCTGCACGCCGTACGGCACCTGGCCGCCACCGCACGCCCCCTGCCCACGCCCTGGCCCGCCGAGGCCCGCGAGCAGCTGGTCACCCTGCTCGGCTCCGGCCGACCCACCGTCGAGGTCTGGGAGGCGCTGGAGGCCGAGCGCCTGATCACCCGCCTCCTGCCCGACTGGGAGCGGGTCCGCTGCCGGCCGCAGCGCAACGCCGTGCACATCTGGACCGTCGACCGGCACCTCATCGAGACCGCCGTCCGCGCCTCCGAGTTCACCCGCCGCGTCCACCGGCCCGACCTCCTGCTGGTCGCCGCCCTGCTGCACGACATCGGCAAGGGCTGGCCCGGCGACCACTCCGTGGCCGGCGAGATCATCGTCAAGGACGTGGCGGCCAGGATCGGCTTCGACCGCGCCGACGTGGCGGTCCTGTCGACGCTGGTACGACACCACCTGCTGCTGATCGAGACCGCCACCCGGCGCGACCTGGACGACCCGGCCACGGTCCGCCTGGTCGCCGACGCCGTCGGCACCCAGGGCACCCTGGAGCTGCTGCACGCCCTCACCGAGGCCGACGCGCTGGCCACCGGCCCGGCGGCCTGGTCCTCCTGGCGCGGCTCCCTCGTCGCCGACCTGGTGAAGCGGGTCTCGGCGGTCCTCGCCGGGGACACGGTCGACGAGCCCGAGCCGGGCGCGCCCACGGCCGAGCAGGAGCGGCTGGCCATCGAGGCCTACCGCACCGGCGCCCCGGTCCTGGCCCTGCGCGCCCAGACCGAGCCGCCGGCCGCCGACGAGGAGCCCACGGGCGACCCCGAACCGCTGGGCGTCGAGCTGCTCATCGCCGTACCGGACCAGCCGGGCGTGCTCCCGGCCGTCGCCGGCGTACTGGCCGTGCACCGCCTGACGGTCCGCACCGCCGAGCTGCGCTCTCTCCGGCTCCCGGACGACGTCGACGACGGCACGGTCCTGCTGCTCGACTGGCGGGTCGCGGCCGAGTACGGCTCCCTGCCGCAGGCCGCCCGCCTGCGGGCCGATCTAGTACGGGCGCTGGACGGCACCCTGGACATCGCGGGCCGCCTCGCGGAGCGGGACGCCGCCTACCCGAGGCGCCGGGGCTGGGTGGCCCCGCCGCCGCGCGTGTCGGTGGCCTCCGCGGCTTCCCGGCACGCCACGGTGTTCGAGGTACGGGCGCAGGACGCACCGGGCCTGCTGTTCCGGATCGGACGGGCGCTGGAGGACGCCGAGGTGCGGGTGCGCAGCGCGCACGTGAGCACGCTCGGCTCCAACGCCGTCGACGCCTTCTACGTGACCGGCACCGACCACGCGCCGCTGCCCGCGGAGGAGGCGGCGTCCGTGGCGCGCAAGCTGGAGGAGACACTGAGGGGCTGATCGCACGGTCGTGCAAGGCGGGGACCACTTCCTTGCGCGGCCGGATACCCTGGAAGACGCTCACCGCCCCCGACTCCGAGGACCGACGCCGCCGTGTTCGACACTCTCTCCGATCGCCTTTCAGCGACCTTCAAGAATCTGCGCGGCAAAGGGCGTCTGAGCGAAGCGGACATCGACGCCACGGCCCGGGAGATCCGCATCGCGCTCCTCGAGGCCGACGTGGCCCTCCCGGTCGTCCGCACGTTCATCAAGAACGTCAAGGAGCGCTCGCTCGGCGCCGAGGTCTCCAAGGCGCTCAACCCGGCCCAGCAGGTCCTGAAGATCGTCAACGACGAGCTGGTCACGATCCTCGGCGGCGAGACACGCCGGCTGCGGTTCGCCAAGCAGCCGCCCACCGTGATCATGCTGGCCGGTCTCCAGGGTGCCGGTAAGACCACCCTCGCGGGCAAGCTCGGCCGCTGGCTCAAGGAGCAGGGCCACTCCCCGCTGCTCGTCGCCGCCGACCTCCAGCGCCCCAACGCCGTCAACCAGCTGAGCGTGGTCGCCGAGCGCGCCGGTGTCGCCGTCTACGCGCCCGAGCCGGGCAACGGCGTCGGCGACCCGGTCAAGGTCGCCAAGGACTCCATCGACTTCGCGAAGTCCAAGGTCCACGACATCGTGATCGTGGACACCGCCGGCCGGCTCGGCATCGACCAGGAGCTGATGCAGCAGGCGGCCGACATCCGGGACGCCGTCACGCCCGACGAGATCCTCTTCGTCGTCGACGCCATGATCGGCCAGGACGCCGTCACCACCGCCGAGGCCTTCCGCGACGGCGTCGGCTTCGACGGCGTCGTGCTCTCCAAGCTCGACGGTGACGCCCGCGGCGGTGCCGCGCTCTCCATCCGCCAGGTCACCGGCAAGCCGATCATGTTCGCGTCGAACGGCGAGAAGCTCGACGACTTCGACGCCTTCCACCCGGACCGGATGGCCTCCCGCATCCTCGACATGGGTGACCTGCTCACCCTGATCGAGCAGGCGGAGAAGACGTTCAGCCAGGAAGAGGCCCAGAAGATGGCCTCCAAGCTGGCGTCCAAGAAGGGCCAGGACTTCACCCTGGACGACTTCCTGGCCCAGATGGAACAGGTCAGGAAGATGGGCTCCATCTCGAAGCTCCTCGGGATGCTGCCGGGCATGGGCCAGATCAAGGACCAGATCAACAACCTCGACGAGCGTGACGTCGACCGCACCGCCGCGATCATCAAGTCGATGACCCCGGCCGAGCGCCAGGAACCGACGATCATCAACGGCTCGCGCCGCGCCCGTATCGCCAAGGGTTCCGGTGTCGAGGTCAGCGCCGTGAAGAACCTGGTCGAGCGGTTCTTCGAGGCCCGCAAGATGATGTCCCGCATGGCCCAGGGCGGCGGCATGCCGGGCATGCCGGGGATCCCGGGCATGGGCGGCGGCCCCGGCCGGCAGAAGAAGCAGCCGAAGCAGGCCAAGGGCAAGCAGCGCTCCGGCAACCCGATGAAGCGCAAGCAGCAGGAGCTGGAGGAGGCCCAGCGCCGCGAGGCCGCCGCACAGGGCGGCGCCTTCGGGCTCCCGCAGCAGGGCGCCCAGGACTTCGAGCTGCCGGACGAGTTCAAGAAGTTCATGGGCTGAGTTCACCTGTGCGGGTGCCAGGGGTTGGTCCGTGCCGTACGGTCCGCATATGACCAACCCCGCGCCGCCGCGCAAGTCACCCGACCAGCCCTGGCGTACCGAGGGCGCTCCCGAGGAGCCGCCCAAGCCGCCGAACGGCGGGCGGCGGATGCACGGCGGCTGGTGGCGGCTGATCGTCACCGCACTGGTCGTGTACCTGCTGGCCAACCTGGTGCTGTCGTACTTCGACCAGGCGAACGAGCCGACGATCTCGTACACCGAGTTCAGCAAGCAGGTGAACGACGGCAACGTCGAGAAGATCTACGCCAAGGGCGACTCGATCCAGGGCCAGCTCAAGAAGGAGCAGAAGAACCCCGAGGGCAGCGGTGACTACACCAAGTTCAACACCGAGCGCCCCTCCTTCGCCGGCGACGACCTCTGGACCAGCCTGACCAAGCACGACGTGACGGTCACCGCCGAACCGGTCGTCCAGCACCGCAGCTTTCTCGCCAATCTGCTGATCTCACTGGCGCCGATCATCATCCTCGTCGCGGTGTGGGTCTTCATCGCCCGCCGGATGAGCGCGGGCCTCGGCGGTGCGGGCGGCATGCTGGGTCGCAAGGCGCCGCCCAAGCCGGTCGAACTGGAGCCCGGACAGCAGCGGACCACCTTCGAGGACGTGGCCGGCATCGACGAGGTCGAGGGCGAGCTCAACGACGTCGTCGACTTCCTCAAGAACCCCGACGCCTACCGCAGGATGGGCGCCAAGATGCCGAGGGGCGTGCTCCTCGCCGGCCCGCCCGGCACCGGCAAGACGCTGCTCGCGCGGGCCGTTGCGGGAGAGGCGGGGGTGCCGTTCTTCTCGGCCTCCGCCTCCGAGTTCATCGAGATGATCGTCGGCGTCGGCGCCTCCCGCGTACGCGAACTGTTCGCCGAGGCCCGCAAGGTCGCCCCGTCCATCATCTTCATCGACGAGATCGACACCATCGGCCGGGCGCGCGGCGGCGGCGCCTCCATGGGCGGTCACGACGAGCGCGAGCAGACCCTCAACCAGATCCTCACCGAGATGGACGGCTTCTCCGGCTCGGAGGGCGTCATCGTCATCGCGGCCACCAACCGCGCCGACATCCTCGACCCGGCGCTCACTCGCCCCGGCCGCTTCGACCGGGTCGTCCAGGTGTCGCCCCCGGACCGCACCGGCCGCGAGGCCATCCTCCGGATCCACACCCGCCAGATCCCGCTCGCCGAGGGCGTCGACCTCGCCCAGGTGGCCCGTACGACCCCGGGCATGACCGGCGCCGAACTGGCCAACCTCGCCAACGAGGCCGCCCTGCTCGCCGTCAAGCGCAAACAGGACCTGGTCACCCAGTCCGACCTCTCGGAGGCCCTGGAGAAGGTCCAGCTGGGCGCCGAGCGACCCCTGGTCATGCCCGAGGAGGAGCGCAGGCGCACCGCCTACCACGAGAGCGGGCACGCCCTGCTCGGCATGCTCCAGCCCGGCGCCGACCCGGTCCGCAAGATCACCATCGTGCCGCGCGGCCGCGCCCTCGGCGTCACGCTCTCCACACCGGACGCCGACAAGTACGCGTACACCGAGGAGTACCTGCGCGGCCGTATCATCGGCGCCCTCGGGGGCATGGCGGCCGAGCAGGTCGTCTACGGCGTGATCACCACCGGCTCGGAGAGCGACCTGGAGCAGGTCACCGGCATCGCGCGCGGGATGGTCTCCCGCTGGGGCATGAGCGAGGAGGTCGGCCGCCTCTCCGCCCTTCCCAGCGACGCCCAGCAGGCCTACGGCCTCGCCGCCGCCCCCCAGACCCTCGACGTGATCGACACCGAGATGCGCCGCATCGTCGACGAGTGCTACGACGAGGCCCGCCGCAAACTCGTCGATCACCGGGGCCAGCTGGACGCCCTGGCCCAGGCCCTCCTGGAGAACGAGACCCTGGAGGAGGCGGACGCGTACCGCATCGCGGGGATCACGAGACTGACCAAGGACCTGGACGAGGCCTGACCGCTTTGAATCCGCCTCTGTATCTGAACGCCCCGTGCCTGGGCGCCCGGTAAGGGGCGCGGGGAACTGCGCGACCGGCCCCCACGGCGCCGCACCCGAAGACGGCGGACCCGCGAAGCGTCAACGCACGCGCGCGATCAAGTACCGGAACACATTCGGCATCCACACCGTGCCGTCCGCCCGCTGGTGCGGATGAAGCGCCTCGGCCAGCTCCTTGCCGACCTGCTCCTCGTCGGTCGCCACAATCCCCGCATCGAACAGCCCGGTCGACAGCAGCCCCCGCACCGCGCTGTCCGCGTCGGCGTACCCGAACGGGCAGGAGACCCGCCCGGACCCGTCGATCCGCAGACCTGCCCGCTGGGCGACCTCCTCCAGATCGTCACGACAAGCCGCGCGCCAACTGCCCGTAGTGCGCAAAGGATCGGCCAATTTCGCGGCCACCCGCAGCACCGACGAGGTCGCGCAGCGCTCCGGCGGACCCCAGCCGGTCAGCACCACGGCCGCCCCGTGCTCCGCCAGGGGAGTCGCCTCGGCCAGCAGGTCACCGAGCCGCTCGGCGTCGCCGGCCAGGCAGCCGATCGGATCGAAGGCGGTGATCAGGTTGTATGCCGGTGCCTGCGCGTCCGCCGCGGCCCGGGGAGTGCCCCCGACGATCCGGGCGGCACGGCCACGCGCGCCTGCACCGGGGGCCGGGTCGGGCAGCAGACGCTCACGGGCGAGGGCGAGCCGTTCGGGGGAGGAGTCGACTCCGGTGACCGCGGCTCCTCTGGCCGCCGCCATCAGCAGGGCGAGACCGGAACCGCAGTGCAGGCCGAGCAGCCGGGTGGCCGGGCCCACTTCGAGTCGCTCGTGGACGGTCTCGTAGAGCGGCACCAGCATCCGCTCCTGGATCTCGGACCAGTCACGCGCGCGTGCGCCCAGGTTCACACGGGGTGGTGAGTCCACGTGAGACAGGTGGTGCCGCACGAGCGTAGGTGTCATAGGTAAGCGCCCCATTCCGCCGAGAGTTACGCACTGACCGATTCCGTGGCCCCCGTGCCGTGCGCCCGCACTTCCCACCTATGCCACATAACTCCGGGCTCGCGATGGCGTCCAGAGGTCGCGGGTCCCCGCTTGTACGTGCGCTGTGACTGTGGCGAGATTTCACATCCCGGCAACTTGGGGCTCTACCATCGGACCCACGACACGGCGGTTCTGGCCATGGTCCGCGGACACGGCGGCCGTGCGGTGTTCCGGTCGCCGGAGCCGGGACGGTGCCGGATGACGACGGGCCGCGAGTAACGCCGGGGCCGCCGCGCACGCTGACCGGGATGGGGCCCCGGCCACGAGGGCGACCGAAACGCCTCTTGCGCATCCGCAGACCTTCGTCGTCCAGGCGTCCGGACCAGGGATACGTGGCGGGTCGTACGTCAGACTACGCACCGGCTTGGTACGAGCTGTGAGGCTTCTCCGCAGATCAGCGCACCCGTGCTCGTCTCCACGCATCAGCGGCAACTGACGGGTACGTGCAAATTATTTGGGATGCCCCGGAATAGGAACACAGGGGCCCTCCCGCTCGTTCTCATTACGTGAGCACGACACAGACACCACCTGTTCTCGCCGCAGAGCTGGCAGAGGCGTGGGCCGACATTCAGCGGTACCACCCCGAGCTGCCCGACCTTGCCGCGCCAGAGTCCCTGATCGGGGAGTCGTCGTCCGCGTGCGGTCACGAGCTCTCCTTCGAACGGCTGCTCCATGAGGCAGTCCACGGCATCGCCGCCTCCCGGGGGGTCCGCGACACCTCCCGGGCCGGCCGCTACCACAACCGCCGATTCCTCGCGATCGCCGAGGAGCTGGGCCTGGACCACCCCGACGAGCCGCATCCCAGCAGCGGCTTCTCGCTGGTCACGCTCAACCCCGAGGCGAAGCGACGCTACCGCCCGACCATCGAGAGACTGCAGCGCGCTCTCAAGGCGCACACGGTGGCCACGTCCGCGGACACCTCCCGTACCTTCCGCGGCCCGGCCGCCCGTCACGGCTCCTCCGGTGGCGGCGTCCGCGTCAAGGCGGTGTGCGACTGCGGCCGCAACGTCCGGGTGGTGCCGTCGGTCCTGGCCCAGGCCCCGATCGTCTGCGGCGGCTGCGGCAAACCGTTCCGCATTCCGGAGGTCGTCGGCGCGGCATGAGGGACGGCTGCTCGTGGCAGCCGTAGCCATGCTCCGCCACCGGCCCACGGACCGCAGGCACCCCGTCTCCCCGCGGGCAGTTGCCGCTGGGCGGCACGGGTGGGCGCGGACGGCAACTTCACAGCGCCGGTCATCGC
This sequence comes from Streptomyces sp. NPDC013157, assembly GCF_042899865.1. Lineage (NCBI taxonomy): Bacteria > Bacillati > Actinomycetota > Actinomycetes > Kitasatosporales > Streptomycetaceae > Streptomyces > Streptomyces sp. NPDC013157. The sequence goes on from NZ_JBIBAK010000007.1 coordinate 286,295, forward strand.
ACCCGACGTGACCTCACCTCCACGCCGGGTGCGACTCGGGCATGCCCAGGAGCCGCCCACCAGACCGTCGGCCAAAGCGACCCGCAGGGTATGGCACAATGGCTAGCTGTACTCGACAGCCGCACAGGACCCCTCTCTCCTCCGGCTGACGCGTCCATCGGGCACTCGGGTACCGCAACCCCACGCGGCAGTCTCGCCGTGCCCAACCACGTCAAATCCAGGAGAACCCACTCCCGTGGCAGTCAAGATCAAGCTGAAGCGTCTGGGCAAGATCCGTTCGCCTCACTACCGCATCGTCGTCGCCGACTCCCGCACCCGCCGTGACGGCCGTGCGATCGAGGAGATCGGCAAGTACCACCCGACCTACAACCCGTCGGTCATCGAGGTGGACGCCGACCGCGTCGCGTACTGGCTCGGCGTCGGCGCCCAGCCGACCGAGCCCGTCCTCGCCATCCTGAAGAAGACCGGCGACTGGCAGAAGTTCAAGGGCGAGCCCGCCCCGGCGCCGCTGCTCGTGGCCGCTCCGAAGGCCACGCGTCCGTCGTTCGAGGCGCTCGGCGGTGACGACGAGGGCAAGGGTGAGGCGATCACCCAGAAGAAGAAGGCTGAGAAGAAGGACGAGGCCGCGGCTGAGTCCGAGTCGACCGAGGCCTGAGCAGCATGCTCGAAGAGGCGCTTGAGCACCTCGTGAAGGGCATCGTCGACAACCCTGACGACGTGCAGGTCGCCTCGCGCAACCTGCGCCGCGGGCGCGTGCTGGAGGTCCGGGTGCACCCCGACGACCTCGGCAAGGTGATCGGCCGCAACGGCCGCACCGCGCGTGCCCTGCGCACCGTCGTGGGCGCCATCGGCGGTCGCGGAGTCCGCGTCGACCTGGTCGACGTCGACCACGTCCGCTGACGCTTATCGCAACCGGCTCGGGCCGGGGAGGGCCACTGGCCGTCCCCGGCCCGCAGTCGTATGAGCAGGCATGAGCAGGCATGAGCAGGTCGAGCAGGAGATGACAGGAGAACAGGCACAGTGCAGCTCGTAGTCGCACGGATCGGCCGCGCCCACGGCATCAAGGGCGAGGTCACCGTCGAGGTACGTACCGACGAACCGGAGCTCCGGCTCGGGCCGGGCGCCGTACTCGCCACCGATCCCGCAGGCGTGGGACCGCTCACCATCGAGACGGGCCGCGTCCACAGCGGCCGCCTGCTCCTGCGCTTCGAGGGCGTCAGGGACCGCACCGGCGCCGAGGCCCTGCGCAACACCCTCCTGATCGCCGAGATCGACCCGGAGGAACTGCCCGAGGGCGAGGACGAGTACTACGACCACCAGCTCGTCGACCTGGACGTGGTCACCGAGGACGGCACCGAGGTCGGCCGGATCACCGAGATCTCGCACCTGCCCTCCCAGGACCTGTTCATCGTGGAGCGGCCCGACGGCAGCGAGGTGATGATCCCGTTCGTGGAGGAGATCGTCACCGAGATCGACCTGGAGGAGCAGCGGGCCGTCATCGCGCCGCCGCCCGGCCTGATCGACGACCGGGCGGAGATCGACTCGTCCAGGGACGACGAAGCATGAGGCTCGACGTCGTCACGATCTTTCCCGAGTACCTCGAACCCCTGAACGTCTCGCTGGTCGGCAAGGCACGCGCGCGCGGGCAGCTCGGCGTCCAGGTGCACGACCTGCGCTCCTGGACGTACGACCGGCACAACACGGTCGACGACACGCCCTACGGCGGCGGACCCGGCATGGTCATGAAGACCGAGCCCTGGGGCGACGCCCTCGACACCGTCCTCGCCGACGGCTACGAGACCGGCTCGCACGACCCCGCGCTGATCGTCCCCACCCCGAGCGGCCGACCCTTCACCCAGGAACTCGCCGTCGAACTCTCCGAGCGCCCCTGGCTGATCTTCACACCGGCCCGCTACGAGGGCATCGACCGGCGGGTCATGGACGAGTACGTCACCCGGATGCCGGTCTACGAGGTGTCCATCGGCGACTACGTCCTCGCCGGCGGCGAGGCGGCCGTCCTCGTCATCACGGAGGCCGTGGCGCGGCTGCTGCCCGGCGTCCTCGGCAACGCCGAGTCGCACCGGGACGACTCCTTCGCGCCGGGCGCCATGGCGAACCTCCTGGAGGGCCCCGTCTACACCAAGCCGCCCGTCTGGCGCGGCCGGGACATCCCCGACGTGCTGCTCAGCGGCCACCACGGCAAGATCGCCCGCTGGCGCCGGGACGAGGCCCTGAAGCGGACCACCGCCCACCGGCCCGACCTGATCGAGCGCTGCGACCCCAAGGCGTTCGACAAGAAGGACCGGGAGATGCTCTCCATCCTGGGCTGGGCCCCGGACCCGGAGGGCGCACCCCACGGCCGATTTTGGCGCAGGCCACCGGGCGTGGAAGAATAACCAGCTGTTGTGCGTCCGTCCGGCGTGCGCCCCTGCCACAGGGGGACACGACGCCCGCCCCGATCCGCACGGCAGACCCCATGGAACACCTAGTTTCCGTTGATGACCTGTGGCATCAGCGAGGAAAGCAGACGAAATGTCTCACCTGCTCGACACCGTCGACTCCGCGTCGCTGCGCAGCGACGTCCCGGCCTTCCGCCCGGGTGACACCGTCAACGTCCACGTCCGCGTCATCGAGGGCAACCGCTCCCGTGTGCAGCAGTTCAAGGGCGTTGTGATCCGCCGCCAGGGCAGCGGTGTCCGCGAGACCTTCACGGTCCGCAAGGTCTCCTTCTCCGTCGGCGTCGAGCGCACCTTCCCGGTGCACACCCCGATCGTCGAGAAGATCGAGCTCGTCACCCGCGGTGACGTGCGTCGCGCCAAGCTGTACTACCTGCGTGAGCTGCGCGGTAAGGCCGCGAAGATCAAGGAGAAGCGCGAGAGCTGATCTCGCGTGCCGGCCCCCGGAAGCCGTAGGCGGACGAGCCGGTAAGAAGGAGTCTCATCGTCGCCGGATAGCATCTGGCCCCGATGGACACCGAAGCACAGCACACGGAGCGCGACCGCTCCTCCCGCCCCGAACCAGAGGCCGCGGAGGACCGGTCGCGTTTCGCGTTGGTGGCGCGGGCCACCGAGCGGGTCACCGACTGGCTGCCGGGCGGCTGGATCACCCTCACCCTCTTCGCCTGCCTGGCGTTTTTGCTCGTCCTCAACACTTTCGTGGCGCAACCATTCCAGATTCCCAGCGGATCCATGGAACAGGGATTGAGGATCGGGGACCGCGTTCTCGTAAATAAGTTGGCGTACCGTTTCGGTGCCGGGCCGCGCCGGGGAGATGTCGTGGTGTTCGACGGCTCCGGGTACTTCGGGGACGCCGACTACATCAAACGCGTCGTCGGTGTGGGAGGAGACCACGTGGTCTGCTGCGACAAGAAGGGGAGGATCGAAGTGAACGGCCGGCCGGTCGACGAGACCTCGTTCCTCTATCCCGGGGACACCCCCTCCACCGTGCCCTTCAACGTCGACGTCCCCGACGGCACGCTCTTCGTCCTCGGCGACCACCGCAGCGACTCCAGCGACTCCCGCGACCACCTCGGCTCGCCCGGCGGCGGCATGATCCCCGTCAGCAGGGTCGTCGGCCGGGCCGACTGGATCGTCTGGCCGTACGCCCACTGGACCCGTCTCACCCCTCCCGTCGCCTACGCGCGCGTGCCGGCCGCCGGAGCGTCCCATGGGTAACCGGGGCCGACCGCGCGGCGTGCCGGTCGACGCCGCCGCCAACCTGCTGCCCACCGGGGCCCGGCGCACCTCCGGCCCGTCCGGCGGCGGCCGGTCCCGCGCGGAGCGGCGCAAGCTGCAGCGCAAGGTCAAGCGCAAGCGGCGGCGCGGTGCGGTACGGGAGATACCGCTGCTGGTCGGCGTGGCCGTCCTGATAGCGCTCGTGCTGAAGACGTTCCTCGTCCAGGCCTTCGTGATCCCGTCGGGCTCCATGGAACAGACGATCCGGATCGGCGACCGCGTCCTGGTGGACAAGTTCACTCCCTGGTTCGGGTGGCAGCCGCACCGCGGCGACGTCGTCGTCTTCCACGACCCGGGCGGCTGGCTGAAGGACGAGCAGACCACCAAGGCGAACGACCCCGTCGGGGTCAAGCAGGTCAAGGAAGGGCTCACCTTCATCGGTCTGTTGCCCTCCGCCAACGAGAAGGACCTCATCAAGCGGGTCATCGGCGTCGGCGGTGACCGCGTCAAGTGCTGTGACACACAGGGCAGGGTGACCGTCAACGGCGTACCGCTGACCGAGGGCGACTACCTGTATCCCGGGAACGCCCCCTCCACTCAGCAGTTCGACATCACCGTCCCGAAGGGGCGGCTGTGGGTGATGGGCGACCATCGCGGCAACTCCGCCGACTCGCGCGCGCACCAGGACACCGACTACGGCGGCACGGTGGCCGTGACCTCGGTGGTGGGCCGCGCCATGATGATCGGATGGCCCATCGGCCACTGGACCAAGCTCGACGAACCTAAAACCTTCGCAAGCGTTTCTGACTCCGGGTCGGGGTCGACCGCGGCTCCCCGGCTGTCGCATAGGGTTGCCTCCGACGATCCGAACGGATACATCCAACTCCCGACCCCTGCGGAACTCCCGCTCGTTATGGGAGTGGTGGGCTTGCGCCGGGGATGGCGCAGGCGGCGGCACGGAGTAAGGAGTTGGCGTGGGGGATGTGGCGGTAGGCGCACGGTCGGGACACGACGGCGAGGAGCACAGCGGGCGCCCCGTGGAGAATGTCCCCTCCCCAGAAGGCGCCTCGACCTCCGGGAACGGCACCGGGCCCGGCGGGGACGGCACCCCGGCAGACGGTCCGTACTCCGGCGGCGACGGCTCGGGCATGGACGGGGACCCGGGTGAATCGGCGGCGCCCGCACCCAAGAAACCACGCTCCTTCTGGAAGGAGCTGCCGATCCTGGTCGTCATCGCGCTGGTACTGGCGCTGCTGATCAAGACGTTCCTGGTGCAGGCGTTCTCGATCCCGTCGGACTCGATGCAGAACACCCTCCAGCAGGGTGACCGGGTCCTGGTCGACAAGCTCACCCCGTGGTTCGGCTCCAAGCCGGAGCGCGGCGAGGTCGTCGTCTTCCACGACCCGGACGACTGGCTGGCGGGCGAGCCCACCGCCCAGCCGAACGCGATCCAGACCTTCCTCAGCTGGATCGGCCTGATGCCGTCCGCCGAGGAGCGGGACCTGATCAAGCGGGTCATCGGCGTCGGCGGCGACACCGTCTCCTGCAAGGGCAGCGGCCCGCTCATGGTCAACGGCCATGCGCTGAACGAGCCTTATGTGTACCCGGGCAACACGCCGTGCAGCGTCGACGACCAGGGCGGCCAGTTCACGGTGCACGTGCCCAAGGGCTACATCTGGGTGATGGGCGACCACCGCCAGAACTCCCGCGACTCGCGCTACAACCAGTCCGACAAGCACCACGGCATGGTCCCGGTGAAGGACGTCGTCGGCCGTGCCATCGTCAAGGCCTGGCCGATCAACCGCTGGGGCACGCTGCCGATCCCGGACACCTTCGACCAGAGCGGCATCAACACGCAGTCGTCCGCCGCGGCCTCCCTCACGGTGGCGCCGCAGGGCGTGGCGGTCGCGGCCGTTCTGCCGGTCGCGGTGTGGCGCCGCCGTCGGGGTGAGCGGATCGAGCAGAAGTTCGACAAGCGCGTGGCGGCGGGCAAGCGCTGACCGCGTGGCGCGCGCCGGGACCGGATCCCGTGTGCGTCTGCTGACCGTCCCATGTGAAGCCCTTGGGGAGCTTGTGACCAGGGGCGCCGAAGAAGGGCTGCCCCTGCCCGGTACCGCCGGGTAGGGTGCGGCCTCATGGGCGACAGCACGATACGTACGGCTCCGCGCGGCGGCGCAGGCACCAGCACGGGCGCGGCACAGACCGGCGGCAGGCTCGGACAGCGGTTGTCCGGGATCGCCGTCGCGCTGGGCATCGTGATGTTCCTCGGCGGATTCGGCTGGGGCGCGGTGGCCTACCGGCCCTACACCGTGCCCACCAGTTCCATGACGCCGACGATCGACGCCGGGGACCGGGTCCTCGGCCAGCGCATCGACGGCAGCGAGGTGCGCCGGGGTGACGTCGTCGTCTTCAAGGACAAGAGCTGGGTCACCAACGCGGACGTCGTCAAGCGTGTGGTCGCGGTCGGCGGGGACACCGTCGCCTGCTGCACCGACGGCAAGCTGACGGTCAACGGCAAGCAGATCGACGAGCCTTATCTGCCGGCCGGCACCGCGGCTGAGCTCCAAGGCTTCCCGACCGTGACCGTCCCCAAGGGCAGGCTCTTCCTCCTCGGCGACGAGCGCCAGGGCTCCCTGGACTCCACCGCCCACCTCACGGACGCGGCGCAGGGCACGGTCGCGCGTACCGCCGTCAGCGCCCGGGTGGACGCCGTGATCTGGCCGATGAAGGGCCTGCTCAAGCGCCCGACCGGCTTCGAGGCCCTGGGCTCCCTCTCCCGGCCGGGCCCGTTGCGCGTCATCGAGTTCATGATCGTGGCCGGTGCCGTGCTGGTCCTCGCGGGCGGCGCGTACGGCCCGGTCGCGAACCTGCTGGGCCGCTCCCGCAGCCGTACCCGTACGGAGTCCGCCGGTGCCCGCTGAGGCGCTGCCGGGGCCGCTGGAGGGCGGCCTGCGCAAGGTGGCCCGGGTGGTCCTGCTCGACCCCGAGGACCGCATCCTGCTCCTGCACGGCCACGAGCCCGACGACCCGGCCGACGACTGGTGGTTCACGCCCGGCGGCGGCCTGGAGGGCGACGAGACCCGTGAGCAGGCCGCATTGCGGGAACTCGCCGAGGAGACCGGCATCACGGACGTCGACCTCGGTCCGGTGCTGTGGCGCCGGACGTGCTCCTTCCCGTTCGCCGGCCGCCGGTGGGACCAGGACGAGTGGTACTACCTGGCCCGTACGACGCAGACGGCCACCGAGGCCACGGCCCTGACCGAGCTGGAGCGGCGCAGTGTGGCCGGAGCACGTTGGTGGACGTGCCAGGAACTGACCCGGGCACATGAGACGGTGTATCCGACCAGACTCGCCGAGTTGTTCCGTAGGCTGCTCGACGAAGGTCCCCCCGCCGGGCCCGTCACCCTTGACACGGAAATCGTCTAGGGGCGCGCAGGACTGGCGCACAATGGGGGGATCGCACGGCTGAAGGGGAACATGCCATGAGCGCCGAGGACCTCGAAAAGTACGAGACCGAGATGGAGCTGAAGCTCTACCGGGAGTACCGCGATGTCGTCGGTCTGTTCAAATACGTGATCGAGACCGAGCGGCGCTTCTACCTCACCAACGACTACGAGATGCAGGTGCACTCGGTCCAGGGTGAGGTGTTCTTCGAGGTGTCCATGGCGGACGCCTGGGTCTGGGACATGTACCGGCCGGCCCGTTTCGTGAAACAAGTCCGCGTCCTCACGTTCAAGGACGTGAACATCGAGGAGCTGAACAAGACCGACCTGGAGCTGCCGGGCGGCTGAGGCGGCTCGTACGGGTGACGGAGTTGTCCACAACCGCTGAGTAACTCACCAAGATCAACTTCTTGGCGGGGGATGCGTGACCGTTGGCGCCGGAGGTGGTGCCGACATGAACACGCATCAGGCACGCACGCATCAGGCACGCCCGAATCGGGCACGCAGCGCACTCGGCAGGTACGGCGAGACGCTGGCCGCACGGCGGCTGGCCGAGGCCGGTCTGACGGTCCTGGAGCGCAACTGGCGCTGCGGCAGGACGGGCGAGATCGACATCGTGGCGCGGGACGGCGACGTCCTGGTCGTCTGCGAGGTCAAGACCCGGCGGGCGGGCGTCTTCGAGCATCCCATGGCCGCGGTCTCCCCGGAGAAGGCGCAGCGCCTGCGCGGCCTCGCCGAACACTGGATCCACGCACACGGAGGGGCACCGCCGGGCGGCGTCCGCATCGACGTGGTCGGCGTGCTCCTGCCGCAGCGCGGGGCGCCCGTGGTCGAGCACGCCCGGGGGGTGGCGTGAGATGGGGTTCGCGCGGACCTGCTCGGTGGCGCTGGTGGGTGTCGAGGGCGTGGTGGTGGAGGTCCAGGCCGACCTGGAGCCCGGGGTGGCGGCCTTCACCCTGGTGGGGCTGCCGGACAAGAGCCTGACGGAGAGCCGGGACCGGGTCCGGGCCGCGGTGGTGAACTCGGGCGCCTCCTGGCCCTCGAAGAAGCTCACGGTCGGGCTGAGCCCGGCATCCGTGCCGAAGAGCGGCAGCGGCTTCGACCTCGCGGTGGCCGCGGCGGTGCTCGGGGCGGCCGAGCGGATCGATCCCCGAGTGCTCGCCGAGATCGTGATGATCGGGGAGCTGGGCCTGGACGGCCGGGTCCGGCCGGTCCGGGGCATCCTGCCCGCCGTGCTGGCCGCCGCCGACGCCGGGTACGAACAGGTGGTCGTGCCGGAGAACGCGGTGCCGGAGGCCTCACTGGTGCCGGGGGTGTCCGTGCTGGGCGTCCGCAGCCTGCGCCAGCTGATCGCGGTCCTCACCGACGAACCGGTGCCCGACGAGGAGCCCGTCCCCGGCGAGATCCGCCCGGACCCCTTCCTCGCCGGGCTCGCCCTGCCCGGCATGGGACTCGGCACCGGCATGGCCACCGGCGACCACGCCCCCGACCTCGCGGACGTCGCCGGCCAGCACGTGGCCCGGGCCGCTCTGGAGGTGGCCGCGGCCGGACGCCATCACGTCTTCTTCAAGGGCCCGCCCGGCGCCGGCAAGACCATGCTGGCCGAACGGCTGCCGGGGCTGCTGCCCGAGCTGGGCCGGCAGCAGTCACTCGAGGTCACCGCCGTCCACTCGGTCGCCGGGCTGCTGCCACCCGGCCACCCCCTGGTCGACAGGCCGCCCTACTGCGCCCCGCACCACTCGGCCACCATGGCCTCCCTGGTCGGCGGCGGAACCGGCCTGCCACGCCCCGGAGCGGTCTCCCTGGCCCACCACGGCGTCCTCTTTCTGGATAGGACGTGCAAAACAAGTGGCCCTGTGGCCTGCGGACATGAGACGGCCCCCGCTACCTCGCGGCTGTTGGTGGGGTGTGCTCGGTGGATGGCGGGCAGGGAAATGCCCGAGTTGGGACAAGAGATCGGCGGGAGGCGGTAGGGTCCATCGGTGTGAATCTAACGATCGAGGAGATAGCTCTCCTTGAGTACGTGTACGACCAGGTCCGCCGTGACATTCACCGCAATGTCGAAGTGCCTGCGCTTAGTGCGACAGGTGGCACCGAAGGCATGAGCGAAGTCGCTCGTCGACTCGTCGATTTCGGCGTGTGCCGATTCGCGTCGATGGCCGATGACCTCAACATCACCCAGTTCGGTCTGGACGTCGTGGATGACCTTCGCAGGCAGAGGGGCGACCGGCCCGCCCGAGCAGCCGAGCTGCGTCTAGGGCTGATCCAGTGGCTTTACGGTCACTACCTGGACAGAACCGCACCCCAGATCGCTGAAGAGTTTCTTACCTCTGACCGCTCGTACTTTGCGGGTCAGCCGTTCTCCACTGCGGAGATCGTTCAAGCTCTCGGCTACCTGAACGAGAAGGGCCTCGTTGAGGGCCGCAGTATCGACCAAAGCGTTCACCTGATTCAGCCCCGCCTAACGGCCAAGGGCGTGGACTGCGCAGAGAGCGGGAAACCGGTGTCCGAGTTCCTCAACCCGTCGCAGGCTCCCAACGGCCCGACCTTCCACGTGAAGATCGATGGGTCGCAGAACGTCGCAGTCGGAACGCAGAGTAACTTCACGCAGAACAACACCTCGGGCATTGACCCCGCGGTACTTGCTCAGCTCGTTCACTTCGCGACGGTAGCTCGGCAGAGCCTGCCTAGCTCGGGCCTGGACGAACAGCAGCAGGTCGTGGTGGAGCAACTGTCACAGGAGCTGGAGCAGGAAGCCGCTAGCGACGGGCCGGATCGAGGGCGCTTGCGGAGGCTCGGTGATCGCCTGGTCGAGGCGCTTGCGCCGGCTGCGGGAACCGCACTCGGTGGCATGGTGACAGCCCTGGGGCAGCAGGCGATCGCCGCGATTTCCGGGTGACGCGTAGTCCACGGTGGACCTCCGCTATAGACACGTCACGCAACCCGCCCGACGCAGAACTCAGCCACGGGGCGCCGCGCCGCCCCGCGAAGGATCGAGAGCGGTGCGGCCGATCAGGGGGAAAGGGCACGTGCGCCTGTCTGCCACTCGTTCTCGCGGTGAGTGGCCCATGTGCCCGCGGCGGCCGTGAGCGCGGCTCTATGAGGCATGGGGCGCGTTCGCTCCCAGTCCTCCCACGCGGTGTAGACCGTGCGCGCGAATGTGGTGAGAGCCGCTGGAGCGGCGGCCCGGTATGCCGGAACTTGCCGGGCGATCGTCTCGGCCTGCTGCGGCGTATGCCCGGCGGAGATGAGCCGGGGGACGGTAAGCGCGGTGTCTGCCCATGCAGGGGCGGGGCAGGACAGGGCCCAGTCCAGTAGGACCAGTTCACCCGATTCGGTCATCAGCATGTTGTGCGGGGACATGTCCGTGTGGGCGAGTGATCGGCCTTGCAGGCCGCTCGGGACTTCCTTGGGTAGGAACTCGGCCCACCGGGTGTGAAGCGGTTTCTTGCGAAGGCTCGCGGGCCATGGCGATTCAGAAACCACAGTGAGCGTGCTTACGAGGGCGGCAAGATCGTCGGACTCCGGTGTCAGGTCCGGGTATCGGCCCCCGACGTAGCTGTAGCCGTACAACTGCCACCCGCCGGCGTCGACCTCCCACAGCACGTGAGGTGCGCGGGGTGCGATCTGTGTGACCTGGGCCTCATGGCGGTACACCCACGCCTGCGGGTCGTCCTCGCGGGTGCCCTTGACGAACGCGCGACTCGTTCGGGTGGTGAGGGTGCAGGCGAGCCGGGACATGACACCGTGCGGCGCGGTCTCAGCGGTGTCGATCGGGCCTGTGTGGTGTTCGACGGCGGCCCGGGTTTCTGTTGGGAGGTCATGCCATTCGATGCGATCCACCCGCGGTCTCCTGCGTTGGTCAAGCGAAGGGGCCGGCCCCCGGCCTGGCCACAGCGTGGCACAGACCAGAGACCGGCGGGGGCGCCGTTACGGGTGGTTCGGGCTGTCCGAGCAGTTCGCGTGGCACTGCGAGCACTCGGCGAGGTCCAGTTCGGGCCAGAACTCCATGTCGATCTCGTACCCGGCGAGCGTGATCGCGTCGACCGTCCGGGCCCGGAGGGTCTTGCCGCCCCCGTGCTCCTCCGGGTCGAGGTATCCGGGCTGGTGGTCCAGGAACCGGCCGAATGTCTTCTCGCAGAACTCCCGGTACGCCTTGGTGTGGAGCAGGAAGGCGTGCCAGAAGTCATCGACGAGCGGCGAGGGGCTGAGCGGCCTCGCGCTGTAGTCGCATGCGGCGAGGAACGCGAGCATCTGCCCGACGCCGCGGTCGGCCTTCTCCTCCGTCAGTTGCGGGAACTTGGCGCGCATGTTGTCGACCAGGGTTTCGCGCAGTTCCGTGCTGATCAACGTTCGTGCGTCGGTTGCAGGGCGTTCCTGTGCGGTGGTCACGTGCTTGCCTCCATGACTTGTGGTGGGTGCTTGCACTTGCGGGACTCTCGGCCGGTTACGCTCGGCCTCAGCGGGTCGGCCCGGGGTCCAATCCACCTCGGGGCGGCCCGTCTGCCGGTTCAGCTGAGGCGCCGGCGGAGGAACGTCGTTCCCCACATGAGCTGGCCGCGTTCGAGACTGTCGGTGAGGTGCTGCATGGTCTCGGCCCTGTCGGCGCCCAGCGCGAGGGGAGCCAACGTGAGATACAGACGGCAACCGGCACCCACGGAGACCAGGGCTAACCAGTCCTGTGACGGTTGCGGAACCGTCATCACGTATTGATCGTGTCCGTAGTCGAGCGCGACGCGCCCACGGCTGAGCATGAGCTGTCTGCCGATGGGTGGCGCAGGCTGATCACCAGGGCCGAGGTGTAGCGCGGTTGCGAGGCGTCGCATGCCCTCCGTGACGGTTTCGAGGGTCTCGTGTTGGCGGCGTGGTCCGGGATGCGTGATGAGTAACTGAGCGGTTGCCTTCGTGCCGTTCCGATGGATGCCGGTTGCGGCGGTCACGGTGGCGACGAATCCGGGGCCTGGGGGTATGTCGAGGGGCGGCGCGGTCATGATGCCTTCACCTCGGCCCATACGGTCTTGCCGGACAGTGCGTCGGTGACTCCCCAATCGATGCACAGGGCATCAAGGATGATCAGGCCGCGGCCTCCTTCGCTCTCTTGTAACTTGGGGCGTTGCTGGGGGCGGCGCTTCACAGGGTCTTGTACCTCCACTCGGGTTCGGGTGTCGTTGACGTCGAGTTCGACCCGCATTGAGTCGCCGGGAGCCGTGCCGTAGCGGATGGCGTTGGTGACCAGCTCGCACGTCACCAGTTCAACCGCGTCGATGTACTCGGCCGACGCGTCCGGTAATTCGTACTCGAAGTGATCGCGCACGAACTTTCGGGCGACGCCGGCTGACACGGCCTCACCAGCCAAGATCAGCACCGGCGGGGGGCCGTCAGCGGGTGCACAGCAGGCGGGCGCGGTGGCCCGTCGTTGTTCGATCATGTGTCTCCCCTTACGGGTTGACCGTCCCGGCCCAGGGCGCGGACCGGATGGTTCGTCCGACTAGGCAACACGCGCGGCGCGGCTCGGGGTACCGTCGAGGGGGGTGTCGAAGGGTGTCGCTTTCGGTACCCACAGTCGTGAAGGGTGCGGGGATGACGTCACCGAATGAGGCTCTTGCGTACTGGCTTGAGCGTTCCGGGATCAGCCGGAAGGATCTCGCGCGGCGCGTGCAATCGAAGGCGCGGGAGTGGGGCCAGCCCAACATTGCTACGAACGCAACACGGGTTCGGGGCTGGTTGGAAGGCGGAACGCCCCGCGCGCCTATCCCGGATCTGTTGGCCGCGGTGTTCTCCGACCACTTCGGCTTCCGCGTGACGACGTACGACTTGGGGCTCGGGGAGGGGAGTTCGGTCGACGCCGGCCTCGCCTACGACCCCAGTTTCGCGGTTACGGTGGAAGTCGTCGCCGACCTGGGGAGAGCTGACGTGGATCGTCGGAAGTTCCTTGCAGCCGCGCCGTTCGCAGCGGTGGCCGGGGTCGGTCCCTCGCGGGACTGGCTACTCAACACCCTTGATCAGGAACCGGAGCCGGGGCCGCGCGTGCGGCTGGAAGACGTGACGGCCGTCCGGAACATGTTCAGCACGTTTCAGCAAATGGACATCTTCCAAGGAGGAGGGTCCGGGCGTCTGGTGCTGGCCGAGTACATGAACCAGCACGTCTATCCGCTGCTTCGCCGGTCGCATGACGAGCAGGTGCGGTACGCGCTGTGCGAGGCGGCTGCGGAACAGACCTATCTCCTAGGTTGGATGGCCTACGACAACGGCGAACATGCGATTGCGCAGCGCTACTTGATCCAGTCGCTACGCCTCGCCGAAGAATCGCGGAATGCTGCGCTGGGCGCGCATGTCCTTGCAGGGATGGCCGATCAGGCAACGCTCTTGGGTGACCCGCGCGAGGGTCGGCGCCTGGCACAGGCGGGGCGACAGGGGTTGTCGAGGGCGACCTCGCCGGCATGCCTCGCCGACCTGTGGTGCCTGGAAGCTCGGGCACTGGCCATTCTCGGCGACAAGACGGCGGCCGCTCACGCGGTCGTGCAGTCGGAACGGGCGGCCGAACGCATCGACCTCGCCGAAGAAGCGGAGTGGGCAGCGTTCATCGACCCCGCGTACCTCCACGGGGAGCATGCCAATACCTTCCGCGACCTGGGCGATGCGGAGTCGGCGGAGGAACACGCCCGCCGGTCCATCGACCACGCGCGCATGCAGAAGAGGGCTCGCCGAGGCGCCATGTCGCAAGCGGCGCTTGCCGTGTCCCACCTGCAACGGCGGGACGTTGACGCTGCGTACGCGGCGGGCATGCGTACGCTGCGACTCACTGGCCAGGTGAAGAGTTCGAGGGCGGTCGAGGCCGTGCAGGATCTCACGCGCCGCATGCGGCCCTTCGGCGGTAACCGTCTGGTAGCTGACTTCACGGAGCGGGCGCGGGAGCTGGTCACCGCGGCGTAGGACCTGCGAACGCAGAGAACGCCCCCGTACGGCCGTTCGTGGCCGTACGGGGGCATTCCGCTATTTGGCGGCGGCGAACTGCCAGACGGACAGGGCGAGGCCGAGGATGGCGACCAGAGCGGCGACGGACGGGAGGGGCCATCGGGCGCGTTCGAGGGCGTCGAGGCGCTGGTCGTGGTCGGCGAGCTGCCGGTCGGTCTGGTCGCCGCGCTGGACGAGCAAGGCGAGGGAACCATCGACTCGGGCGAACCCCTCAGCCATGGTGCCGCGTAGCTTCTCCAGCTCGACGGCGACTGACTCGGGCGGGGGCGTGGGCAGGGTCACGCGGTACCGCCCTGGTCGTCGTCGACCAGGCCGAGGCCAACACGGTCGAGCAGCTGCTCGACGGCGGGTAGGGCCATGACACGCGCGGCGCCGGCGGCGACGGCCAGGGCACCCGCGACCCACGGCAGGGACTCGGGGATTCCCGCGGCGTTCACGATGGCGGGGAGGGCGACGGCGAACATGACGACGCCCTGAATGACGGTGCGGACGGTGCGCTTGTTGGCGGGGCTCATGAGGGGGTCCTCGTTTCGGAGAGTGCAGGTACGGGGCCCGCCCCGGCGGCGCGGTGCCGGGCCGGGAGGGGCGCCTACTTGCCGTAGGCGAGGCGGAAGAGGTACGCCCAACCCTTCGGGCCGATGGCCGGGTCGGACTTCTTGCCCGCGGCGCGGTACTGAGGGTGCGCGTTGTGGAACTTGATCACGCCGGCCTGCGTCTGCGGGCCGTAGTGCGGCGACTCGGGCACGGCCTTGGGCATGTAGCCGGCGGCCTTGAGCGCGCGCTGAAGCGTCACGGCGGACGGCTTGGCCTTGTTCGGGGCGAGGCCGGCCGGGAACGCCGGCGGGGTGTACGGCTTGGCCTCGTCCTCGTTGGCCTCGCCCTTGGCCCATGCCTTGAGCGCGCTGGGGGACAGGTAGCAGATGGACCGGTCGAGCGGGGTGGACGTGAACTGCCAGAACGTGACCGTTCGCCCACTCGGCGCGGGCCGCGCGTGCTTCTCGGCCTCGGCGTACGTGTCGACGCTCGCGCCCGGGTACGCCGGGTACCACAGGGGGACGCCGGCCGGGACGCGGCCGGCGGCGATGTCCGACGCGCTCGTGTAGATCCCGACGCGCTGCCCCGGGAATGCCTTCTGCACGGCGGCCACCCATGCCGCGGCGTATGCCTTGATCTGCGCGGCGGTCTTCCCGCTGTAGTTGCGGCCGTCCTCGTAGCGTTCGAGGTCGAGCCAGTGCAGGAACCCGCGGCCGGCGTACGGCTTGACGGCGGCGATGTAGTTCGCGGCCTCGGCGGCGGCGGACTGGTTCGGCCACGCGAAGTGATACGCCCCGGCGATCAGGCCGGCGGCCTTGATGCCCTTGATGTGGGTCGTGAATCGGGTGTCGTGGCTCTTCTGCCCCTCGCTCGCCTTGGCGAACGCGAAGGTGAGGCCGTCGGCCTTGAGCGCGGTCCAGTTCTGTGCAGCCTGGTACGCGGACACGTCGATACCGCGCGAGGTGCTGGTCAAGGGGGATGCCTCCAGACATGAGAAAACGCCCGGCGCGGTGCGCGGGGCGTACGGGTGGGGTGGTTGGGTCAGGGCCCGGTGATGAAGGTTTCGGAGATGCGGATGTTGCGGCCGGCGGGGGTGGCCGTGGCGTAGCCCACGCTGCGGATGGTCACCAGGCCGGTGGTGCCGATGGTGGCCTCGCCGGCTTGGGAGCCGTCGCCCCAACTGGTCGAGACGACGCCGAGCGGCCGGTAGCCCTCGGGGAGGGTGCACGCGAGGGTGTCGCCGATGTTCTCGCTTGCCGAGGGGGCGGCAATGTCGGTGGCGACGGTGATCGCTAGCTCGACCTGTGTGATTCCCCCGCACTTGCGGCCGACGAAGCTGGACAGGGTGAACCCGGTTGCGGCGACGACGCCGGTTGTGGTGATGACCGGGTCGGGTCCCTCCATGAGGCGGCCGGCGGTGATGGTCATGCCGGGCTGCCATGCGGTCACGCTCTCTCCTCCTTACAGGGCGACGGTGGCGGGGTAGGCGAGGCGCACGTCTGTACCGGCCGACTGCGGTTTGACGATGCCGTTGACGGAGCGCGTGACGGTCATTGCCTGCGGGCTGGACGCGTACGACGTCACGGGGATGAGGCGGATGCCGTCGGCGTAGATGAGCAGGCCGGCGGCGGGGGTGCCGGCGCAGGTGAGCAGGATGCCGGCGCGGGCGGCGGTGGCCGGCGCGGTGAACACGCTGTTGTACAGCTCCCACACCCCAACCCCAGGAACGCGCGCGTTCGACGTGGTGCTGAGGAACGTGCCGGCGGAGTTGTACCAGTTGACTGAGATCGAGACGCCGGCGGCGAACGCTTGGGCTGCGTACACCCAGCCGGCCGCGCGGTACTGGGCGCCGGCGGTCACCGTGACGCTCTTCGCCTCGAACCGGGGTGTTGCG
Source organism: Streptomyces sp. NPDC013157 (assembly GCF_042899865.1). Taxonomy (NCBI): domain Bacteria; kingdom Bacillati; phylum Actinomycetota; class Actinomycetes; order Kitasatosporales; family Streptomycetaceae; genus Streptomyces; species Streptomyces sp. NPDC013157. The sequence continues at coordinate 302,815 of NZ_JBIBAK010000007.1, forward strand.
GCGCCGTTGGTGGTGAGCAGGCATGAGCGGGTGCCGGTCTTGGCCTGCGCGGTCGAGGTGCTGATGGTGCCGCCGCCGAACGCGGTCCACCCGGTGATGCCGGCTTCGAAGTCGGGGTTGTCGTTGAGGACTTGCCCCACGGCGGTAACCGTCATGATCTCGCCGCCGACCCGGATATCCCACGGGGCTTCCGCCGGGTCTGGCGTCCACAGCAGGCCGGCGTTCACGGCCACGCTGAGCACCGTGTCGGTCGTACCGACCGCGGCGGCGAGCGTGCTGCCGTCGGTGTCCGCCTTGCCGAGCACCACATCGCCGGCGGCGGCGACCGACCAGGGGCCGGCCGGCGCGCAGGTGTAGGTGATCGTCCACGCGCGCGGCAGGATGGTTTCCGTCCACCCGTCGACCAGGAGATCGACCGTGCCCCCGCCGGTGAACCGCTTGGGCAGGTTGACGATGCGGATCTTGTCGCCCTCGTGCAGGTCGAGGACGCCCGGAATCAGTTCAGGGAACTTGTGCAGGTACAGCGTCACGGACGGGTACCGGCTGTCGTCCCAGGTCGAGACGTGCAGGAGCCAGTTCGCCATGGGCTCGGTCTGCTCATCTGTCGCCAGATTCAGCGTGACCGAGTCGTCGACCAGGCCGATACCGTCGGGCGGGTCGAGCACCGACAGGGCGCCCTCGTCGAGTACCGCGGTGCCGCTGGAGCCGCCGTCTCGCTGCACGGTCCATTCGTTGCGGATCGTGTCGTCCTCGACGGGTTCGAACGGCGGGGCGATGTGGCCGGCCGCGTAGTCGAGGACGAGTTTCGGCGTCTGGTTGTACAGACTCGCCCGCGTCCGATAGAGAAGCTGCCGGCGGTCGGCGGTTTCGCCGAAGATCCCGCCGTCGGTGTTGGCGCATTCGCGCAGCAGGTCGAGCAGGGAGAGCGCGCGCTGTGGGCCCATGGGCACCGTGTCGGCGAGGTTGCCAGTGATGGCGAGGGAGACGCCCTCTTCCTGGCACAGGCGACGCATGCGCGCCCCGGCACTCTCGCCGGCCCATGCGGTGATGGCGTTCTCATAGCCGAGGTTGTCGGCCGTGGGCCATGCGGTGATGTGGCCGAGGACCATGCCGGCGAGGTCGGCCGCGTAGCCGTCGGCCGGCGAGGCAACGGCCGTGGGGCGGCCGATCGTTCCGGTAAGCGAGTCGTTGGCGGCGACTCCGTTGCCGTCGAAGGTGACCCACCCCATGTGCCACGCGATGGAACTGCCGCTCTGTACGACGTTGAACTCGGCTTTGATCCACTTGCCCGCGATGGTGGAGAGGGTTCCCCAGACGTACGACTTGGTGGTGAGGGTGGTGCCGTCGTCGTCCCTGGCGATGACCGTGAACCCGGTGTTGTTGGCCTGGAGAAGCCACTGTGCGACCGTGCCCGTGGACAGCACGCGCATATAGGTGCGCATGGTGGTGTTGACGGTGTCGATGCGGAACAGCCACTGAACGCCCCACTCCGTCGGCGTGCTGACTGGGGCCGGTATCCGGCCGATCATCGTGCACGGCTCACTCGTGGTGGGGTTGAGCACGGGCAGGGCGCCGGAGGCGGGAACGCTGGTGTCCTGCGCCCAACGCACGCCCCGCAACTTCAAGGGGGTGATGCGGGCGAGCGGCGAGACGGCCTGACTCGCCGAGACGCCATCTTCCAACGGCCAATAGGCGAGCGGCTTGTAGGAGGGGATACGGCGCCGTAGCGCGGACTGAAGCGACTTCTTGCCCTGCCCGAACCGGCGCAGGATGCCGCCGGCCTTGACCGACACCCACCCATCCCGCCCGGACGTCTCCCACTTCGCCGGCCACTCCGGCACTTCGCCCTCGAACCGCGTGATGCGGTCGGTGATCTGCGCCCCCGCGGCCACCGTCCACACTCGGCCGGCCGAGTCCGTGAACGACGTCGCGCCGACTGCCTGCGCGGTGAAGTCGGGGGCCGCGACGACCGTGCCGCCGATGCCGCTGCGGATCTCGGCCTTGTACACGGTGCCGGCCACGGGCCGGCCCGGTGTCGAGCCGCCGGCCTGCTGCGGTGCGATCGAGAGCGGCGCGGTGCCCGCGAAGATGCTGATGGATGCCGGGCCGATGACGTCGGTACTGAACTGCACCCATGGGCCGGCGAGGGAGGTTGCCCAGTACAGGCGCAGGGTGAATCCGCCGGCGCCGTTGTCGGCGTCGATGGTGGCGCGGACCGCGGCGCGGCGCGGCAGGTCGCCGGGCAGGTTCGCGTATCCGCCGCCGTCGATGGTGGTCCCGGCGCTGGTGGTGTTGAAAATCAACCGCCCGTTCTGAAGCCGCAGGTTGTACGAGCGGTTGCCTTCCGTGCCCCACTTGCCGATGAGGAACTGAGCGCCGGCGGCGTACCAGTCTGCTTCGCCCTCCCATCGGACGTCGATGTCTGCGGTGATGTCGAGGGCTGCGGCGTCGGGGGTGGTGGCCGAGTCTGCGGCGTCCGCGAGTTCGAGATGGACCGGGCCCCCGGGCAGGGTGAACCGGAACGGGGTGTTGCGGTTGAACTGGCCGTAGAACGTGCCCTCGGCGTTGCGTGGGGTGTATGTGCCGTCGACGTTGCGGAACGTCGCCGAGCAGGCCGAGGGGTCCGCGGCGTTCGACTTGTACGGGCGCCCCCGCGTGTGGGTGATCGGGTCACGGGTGTACAGGTCGCCGGTGACGTTCACCCACGTCTGCCCCATGCGCAACTCGCCCTTGAGGCTGAGCGGGGTGTCGGGGAATGCCACGGTTACGCGCTCCTTCCTGTGACAGCGAACTGGACGTTTCCGCCGCGGACGTTGACCGCGTCGCGGAATACCGACAGCAGGAAGTCACCGACGCGGGAGCCGTCTGAGGTGAAGGTGACGACCGGGCGCGCGCCCGAGCTGCTGCTCGCGCTCGCGGTCTGCGCGGCCACGTTCGCGGCCGTGGCCTGTCCTGCGGTCGGTACGGACACGAGGTTGGACATGGCCCGGTCGACCGCGCCGGAGCCGGATTCGATGCCGTCGACGACGCCGGCGGGAATCCACCGACCGACCTCGCGCGCCATGACCTTGGAGGGCGACGCGATGCCCAGGGCTTTGGCGACCGGTCCGGGGATGACGTCCTTGGCCCAACCGATGATCTTGTTTCGGAGCCAGCTGCCCATGGACACGATGCCGTTCCACAGGCCGCGGACGACGTCCGTTCCCTTGCCGGTGAGAAGGGTCTTCAGGGACCCGATCCCGTTCGAGATCTTCGCGGGCAGGCCCCGAACCCAGTCGACCATTTCCATGGCCTTGGTCACGGTGGCCGTTTTGATCGCCGACCAGTGCTTGACGATCAGGCCGAGTAGCGTCCAGTTAAGAAACGCCTTGTAGAGCAGTCCGGGAATGCTCTTGACCCAATCAACGATGGCTGTCCACCACTGAACCGCGGTCTTCTGAATCGACGACCAATGGCTGATCAGTAGGCCGATCAGTGTGAAGTCCATGAACGCGCTGACCATCGCGTCCTTGGCCCAGATCAGTTTGCCGACGATCCAATCCCAGATGTTGAGCGTCCACTGTTTGATCTGGTCCCAATAGGTGATGACCAGCACGACCAGGGCGGCAATGGCCATGCCGATCCAGCCGACCGGGCCGAGACCCGCAATCCATGCCGCGGCCATCTGTGCGCCGGCGATTGTCGCCGCCGCGCCGATAGCGGCGAACGCGGCGCCGATTACTACGGCGGCGACGGTGAACTCGGTTTTGTGCTTGCCGACGAAACCGAAGAAGTCTGTCAAGATCGGGACGACGTTGTTGCCGAGGAATTCGACGAGGTTTTGTTGCATCGAATTCTTGAAGGCTGTGAGCTGTGCGCCGGCGTTGTCGCGCAGGGTGTTGCCGAGGTTGTCGGCCGCGCCGCCTACGTCGCCGAGACCCTTTGCCGCGGTGCTCGGGTCCATCGCGAACAACGCTTTACCGAGGTCTTCGGCCTGCGTTCCGAACAGGGCGGTTGCCGCGGCGCTCTGCTGTACCGGGTCCTTGATCGCGCGGAGTCGGTCAAGGGTGGTGTCCAGTGCCGCGGTGGCGGACTTGCCGCCCTTGCCGAACTTCGCGGCCATGTCCTGAGCGTTCAGGCCGAGTGCCTGAAAACCGGCGGCCGTAGTCGCGGAGCCGTCGACCGCGCGGATAGAGAATTCCTTGATGGCGTCCGCGGCGATATCGCTGTCACGGGCACCCGCTTGGATCGCCTGATTCATCAGGCCAACGGCCGTCGCGCCATCCAATCCCGCTTTACGGAATTGCGTGCCGTATTCGTTGAAGGTGTCGACTAGGTCATCGGCCTTATTTGCCGACGACTGGAATCCGGCCGTGAGGATATCGAATGCTTCGTTGGCGCTCGATGCGAGGCCGGTACGCAGCATCTGAGAAACGGCGTTGGTGACACCGCCCAAATCTTGATCGAAGGTGTTCGCGAGGTCGGCGACCTTCGTCGATATCGATTCGATCTGCGCGTTTGTCGCGTCCGGCGGGAGCAGGCCGGCGCCCATGGTCGCCTTGATTACGTCCGCGGCGCCTTGGAAATCCTCGGTGACGGCATTGGAATACAGCTCGCCGGCTATCTCGCCGTACTTCTTCGCCTCGGCCGGCGTCGCCCCTAACTGTGCGCCCAGCTTGGCCGTGATCTGTCCTTGGTCCATGGCCTCGGTCAGACCGGCCATGAGGGCGGCGCCGAGTGCTCCGCCCACGACGCCCATGGCGAGCCCCTTGAGCTTGCCCGTCAGGGTGTCGCCGGCTTCCTCGGCGCCGTCGCCCGCGGCCTCGTCGAGGCCGTCGCCGAGCGCGCTGCCGGCGTCCTCGCCGCCGGCGCGGGCGCGGTCGGTGATCCGGGCGAGGGCGGTGCGCAGACGGTTTCGGAAGCTGTCGAGGCCCTGCTCGGCCTCGCTGTCGTCGACGGTGATCGTGGCAGCCAGCTCGCCGACGGTGAGCGCCATACGCGGGCCTCCTCATCAAGGGGGGCCGCGGTGGGCGGCGGTGTTCAGTTGTGGGTGTGCTTCGGCTTCGCCTTGGGCGGTGCCGGGGGCGGGTTGAACAGGCGGTTGATGCGGCTGTCGGCGGACAGTAGGCCGAAGATCCGCACGCGGAGCCATCGCCAGGAGCGGTTATCGAGCAGGCCGGGCGCTCCGACGTCGAGGCCGTATATCTCGTGTAGGTCGGCCTCGATCAGGGGCCACTCGTCGAGGAGTTGGGCCCAGGTCACTTGCGGCGCGCGCCGCTGCCCCTTGCGCCGCGGCGGTTGTCCGGGCGCGGTCTCGTACCACTCGTAGAGCCCCGAGACCGGGTCGAACTCGCCGCGGCCGATGGGGCCTTGCGGCGCTGCTCCCGGTTCGGGGCCAGACGAGAAGGGTCGCCGCCCGAGTTCCAATAGGCCTCGGCGCGGTCCTTGTCCTGCATGATCCACACCATGGCTGTGACGGCGGCGTGCTTGAGCGTGGGCCACTCGACGCCATCGGCGACCATCTCGGCGTGCGCGCTGCCCAGGACGTCGCGGTACATGTCGCGCTCGGCGGCATCGGCCAACATCTCGCGGTCGACCTCGCCACCGTCCGCGGCTGCGGCGGCGGCCTGCATGATGCTCTGCACCCGCAGACCGGTCGCCGCGGACGGGGCGGGCACCGTGTAGACCTTGCCCTTGATCGGCAGAGACAGTGAGTCGTCGAGCAGGTTGCCAAGTTCCTTGAAGGCCATTACGAACCACTCCCCGCGAGCGGGTTGGTGATCGCGGTCTTCGCGCCCTTGCCGGTGAGCGTGACACCCACCGAGTCGAGGTCATCGGTGGCGCCCCCGTCGGGGTCCCACGTCACCAGGGCGCGGCCCTCGTAGGCGTCGGCGCGGCCCTCGCGGTCGTACCAACGCACGTGCACGGTCGCGCCACTGCCGAAGCTCTCGGCCGCAAGCCTCAACTTCTCCTGAGCGGCGTTGAACGCCTTCGTGGTCGGGTGGTAGCGGTGCAACAGCGTCAGCTCGATCGACCACGCAAGCTGAGTGACCGTGCTGTCGGCCCAACCGCTGTCTTCGTACGTGGTGGAATCCTGCTGCGTCGGGTCGACCGCCGGATCGAACTCCTGAATGCCGGGCACGATCACCCATGACGGGGTGCTCGTCGAACTCGTATCGAGTTCGAGGCGGTACCGGCGCGCGAGCGCGGTCTCGGTCTCGGCCGGCTGTACGGGGGTGGACACGGGACGGTCCTCCTACTCAAGTCGTGGGTGCGGCCGGTGGGCGCGCACGGCGTAGTTGCTGCTCCGTTCGAACCGGCCGAGACTGTCGGCGCCCAGCGGGGCGGCGGACTGGCGGGTGATCAGCACGACTCGGGCCGTGCCGAACAGGAACGGGCCGGAGTTGTGCAGCACGTCGAACACGGCGTCATCGAGGGCGGCGACCTCGCGCGGGTCGGGGCCGGCGCGGGTGCGCACCTGCACGTAGACGGTGGTGTCGGTGAGGTTCTGCGCGTTGGCCGAGTCGTAGACGGTCAGGACAACGGCGCGGTCTGGGCTATCCGGCATGACGGTGTCAGTGATGGCGGTTTCAGTCGCCTTGTACACGCCATCGGGCCGGTAGGTGGCGACGCCGGCGGCGTCGAGCGTCTTCGCCAACCCGTCCACAAGGTCAACAAGGAAGGTCACCGCAGGGACCGCCGGACCTGCGCGGCGATGATCTCTGTGATTGCGCTGTTCTCCTCGTGCAACGGCCCTTCCAGATACTTCGCGGTCCGGCCGTGGTCGTGGCGGTAGGTCAGTTCCTCGTGTTGCCGGACGGCGTACGGGGTGTCGTAGGAGACGGCGGCCGTGACGGACTGCTCGTCGACGGAGACGACGCCGGAACGCTCCAACGTGCCTTCCTCGATCGGTACTCGGCCGCGGGAGACCTGCAACAGGTGCTCGGCGCCGAGTTGGACGCCCCGCAACGCGCCCTCGCGCATGCGGCCGAGGGCGGCGGCGCCGTTCCATGTGATACGTCCGCGTTGGGTCATTCGCACATCACCTCCGTTGATTCAGGGGCGCCGAGGCCCGGGGCGGTGTGCTCGGTCAGGCTGATGACGGTGGTGGTGCGCCCGTCCGGGAGAGTGATGCGGGACCCCGGCGGCGCGGTGAGGCCCGGGGCGGCGTAGACCTGCGCCGTGCTGACGACCTCGGCGCCGGTCGCGTCGCGCACGCGCTTGACGGTGCCGGTGACCAGGGCGCGCACTTCCTCGCCGGCCGCGTACCGGGCGCCGTAGGCGCTGGTGCCGAGATACGCCTCGACGGTGATCCGGTGCCTTAGTAGCCACCGTGGCAGTGCGGGCACTCGCCGATCACCCCCGGGAGCAGGCCGGCGCGGTTGAGGGCGCGGTGCGCGCGGTCGGCGAGGTCGACGGCGCCCGGGTAGGTGGGCCCGCCGCGGGGCCCGGACAGGGACACGGGGCCGAGGCTTACGGAAGTCCAGCGGCCGGCGGCCCCGGTGCCGGTGTCGCCGGTCTCCTGCCAATACTCGATCTGCGCACAGACGGCGTCCGACAGGGCCTGTGTCACCTCGGGGTGGGTGGGCATGCCGGCGGCGTCGGTGCAGTAGACGGCGGTGAGTAGGGCCTCGTCGATGTCCTCGGATGCGCGGGCGAGGAGACGGCTGGCGTCCGTGGGGGCCGGCTGCCCGGTCCATGCCGCCAGTTGCTCGGGGGTGGCGTAGACGCGGACCACAGCTCACCCCCCGTACTGCTCGGTGAGCTGCTCCTTTGTGAGCTGCTCGGCGGTGGCCTCGTCGGCGCCCTGCGTGAGGGCGTAGGCGACCCATTCGGCCTTGGACGCGGAACGGGCCGGAGGCTTGGTGTCCTGCGGCCCGTCCTCGTCGCCCTCGACGTCGTACCCGTGACGTCTCGCGTAGGCGATGACGGCGGGGTTGCTGGTCTCGGCGCGGCCGTCCTCGAAGATGACGCCACCGACGCCGGGCCCGTTGTAGCCCTGAACGGGCGCGGTGATGGTCGCCATGGTCAGGCCACCTTGATGTTGCGGAACACGGCGGCGGCCTTGGTCGCCTTGAGCGCAACGGCGACCGGGCCCATTTCGACCTCGCCACGCTTGACGGCGCCGGCGGTGGTGAAGTCGGGCAGGTAGCTGGACACGATCTGTCCGCCGGCGGTGGCCACGGCATGGAAGCCGTCGAGGCCGGCCCGGTAGGCGTAGAGGTCCGTGAGGTTGGTCGCGGCGGTGCCGCCCACGGTCCGGTTCTCCACGGGGATGATCGGGTTGTTGGTGCCGGCCTTGGCGCCCGGGTCGGCGAACACGATGTTGCCGTACTGCTCGCGCTCGATCGGCCGGCCGTCGGCGCCGAGCAGGCCGTCGACGGGGTTGCGGGTGTACATGCCGGCGCGGCGGGCGGCGGCGCGCACGCGGGCAAGCGCCTTGGCGTTGCCGAGAACGATGGTCGGCGCACCGTCGAGCAGAGACAGGAACTCGTCGAGGGCGTCGAGCGCCTGGTGCACCGTGGCCGGGTTCGTGTCGAAGTTCGACCAGTCGGTGACCTGGGCGGCGCGGTACTCGGTGTCGGTGCCGGTGAGCGCCTTGTCGAGGCCGTCGAAGCCGTTCGCGTCGACCGCGACGTCACCGTTGACCACGGCGTCCTGAAACTGCGTCGAGGTCGCCTTGATCTTCTGCGCCATGTTCAGCGCGACGGACCCCGACGCGGCCGGGCCAATCTGCGCAATCACGCGGTCGACCGAGAACGATCCACCGAGGACGGCGAGGTCAACGCTGTACTTCTGGGTGGTGACGTTGCTGTCGGTGTACTCGCTGTTGAGCGCGCGGAAGCTCGCGGTCGGCTGGGTGATCAGACGTCGGTACCCGTACGTGAGGGTCGCGCCCCCGCCGGCCGGATTGACGGCCTGGTCGAACTGGAGGGAATCGAGGACGGCGGACGACTTGCGGAACTCGTCGATGACCTGCACGTCGAGGTCATCCTGTGCGTTGTTCTTGGCCTCGGCCAGAGAAACGGCGGGCATGGGCGGTGCTCCTGTCTACGGGCCCGGTTGGGCCGGGGGTGGGGTGATCAGCCGGCGGCGAGACGCGCGGCAATAGCCTGGTCGAGCGTGGTCGGCTTGGTGTCGCTGGCCGGGCCGGCGTCGAACGCTGCGCCGCCGCGGGCCGGGCCGGCGACGGCGGCGAGGTGCGGGTTTGCCTGCACGGCGGCGGTGACGGCGGCCGTGACGGCGCTCGGGTCGGCGGGGTTGACCTGCGCCATGGCGTCCATGAACGACCGGGAGTCGAGCAGACGGGAAACGTCGGCGCCGGCGGCCGGGGCGGCGGCGATCACGGCGGACTGCGTGGCGAGTTGCCGGGCGGCGTCCTGTCCACCGGTCACGGCCTGCTGCGCCCACTTCGGCAGACGGTTGACGTCGCCCTCGGCGGCCGGGCCTTGCGGCGTGGGCGCGTCCGGCGCGGCGGGCGCCTGCGGGGCCGCGGCGGGCTGCTGGGCGCCCTTGATCATGTCCTGGGCCCACTGGGGCAGGCTCGTGATGTCCTGCGTCTCTGGGACGGTCGGCGCGGCCGGCGCCGGCGCGGCGGGGGTCTGAGGCGCGGCCGGAACGACGGGCGCGGCCGGGGCCGGATTCTGCGGTGCGGCCGGCGTCGCGGGGGCGGTGGGCGCGGCCGGGGCGGTCGGTGCTGCCGGCGCGGCGGGGGCGTTCGAGGGGGTCGACTCGGGCATCGGGGGGTCCCTTCCTGGGGTCGCGGGCATGCAAAAGGGGCCCGCGGTGGCGGGCCCCCTGGGGATGGTGTGGTCGGTGAGCGCTACGTGTCGGCGTCCTCGTCCTGGTCGGCGACCGGACGGGAGCGGGCATAGCCCTTGATCCATGCCGTACGGAGCAGGGAGGTTGCGGGGTACGGGCACGTGGTCGGCTCGTCGCCGTTGCGTGCGGCCTCGGCGCCGGCCAGAACGGCGCGCACGATGTCCTCGCGGGTCCCCACGGCTCACCTCTTGTTCTGGTGGTCGGACTCGTTCTTGCGGGCGTCGGCGGCCCACCGTTGGGCCTTGCCGGTGGCTTGCTCGATGAACTCGGCTTGCGTGAGCCGGCCGTGTTCGGCCCACCACTCTTTCAGCTCGTCCGACGCGCGCGCATAGGCGATGCGGGCCGGCCCGCTGAACAGGGTGATGGGGTTGTGTCCGGCGGCCTGCGCCTTCTTGTTGAGGAGATAGCCGTTCGTGGCGTCCTCGGCGGCGAGCATCTGCTGATACACGTACTCGTCGTACATGGCGCGGGCCTCCGCCCGGGTGACGATGCGCGCGGTTTCCTCGGTCACGCCTCGGGCGGCGTCGGCGGCGATGGCGGTTGCCAACTCCTCGGCCCACGCTGCGTCATCGGCGAGGGCGCCCCACCCCTCGGGGTCGGGGGCGTTGCCCATGGCCTCGGCGAGGGCGTCGCGGTCGGCGAGCAGGTCGGCGACGGCGTCGCCGGTCGCGGCCGGCGCGGGCAGGGGCACGGCGTCGCGGCGGTCCATCTCGGCGGCGATCCGTAGTAGCTCGTCGTTGTTGGCGTACTGCATGCACCACGCCAACGCGTCGTCCCCCACGGCCGAGAGATCGGCGGCAAGGGTGCCGTTGGGGAAGTACGCGGCGAGCAGGTCGCGGCGGTGCGCCTCGGCGGCGAGGCTGGTCACGTCGTCGGTGCCGTGCGCGATGGCCTCGCGCACGCGTGCGGCCAACTGGTCGTCCGACAGGTGCACAAGGTCGGTGCGGACGTCGGGCAGACGGGCGGCGAGGTCGCGGCGGTCCAGCTCGCCGGCGATGCGGAGCGCTTCGGACGTGTCGACGTGTCCGAGCAGGCGGCCTAACTCGGTGTCCGACAACCCGGTGAGGTCGTCGGCGAGGCGTCCGCCGGGGGCGGCGCGGTTGAGCAGGTCGGCGAGGTCGCGGCGGTCGGCCTCGGTGGCGATGCGGTCGCGGGCGCGCTGGTCGAGCAGGCCCGACCGTTGCGCGGCGGCGAGCTGGTCATCGTCCATGGCGCGCACGCTGCGCTCGTCGCCGGACCACACGCGGGCGGCGTCGACCTGCTCGGGCGTCGCCTCGATGCGCCGCTCGGGGATGTTCGAGGCGCCCGGTTGCTCGCGGTGCCTGAGCCGGCGTAGGTCGGGGTGGGCGTCGAGGTGGTCGCGCATGGCGCCCTGCCACTGCCTCACCTTGGCGTTCGCCTGGCGCTTGGCCTCGGGGTCGACCGCGGCGGCGGCGCGGTTCTTGTACCGGCGGATGTTCCGCTCGATCGCGCGCTGTCGCTGTCCGGCCTCGTACCCGCCCGGGTCGCTGTGCGGCTCCTCGACGCGGGTGATGCCGGGGGTATAGGCGCTCGTCGAGTGGCGACAGTTCGGGTGCTGCAACCCTGCTTGCCGGGCCTCGTCGAGGGATCCGGCGACGTCCACAGGGACCATGCGGCCGTCCTCGATGGCGTGCTCTACCTCGACCGTGCGGGCGCCCGCGGGCCCGGACAGGGACAACACCTTGCCTTCCCACCTGCGGCAGAGCGGGCACTCGCGCGGGGCGTCGGACACGATGACGAGATCGATTCCGGCGTCGGTGAGGGTGCGCGCGTGGGCCTCGGTCGCGGCCCGTCCGACGGACGTCCGTACGGCCATCTCGGCGTAAGAGGTGAGCTGCCAACGGCGGCCGGCGCGGTCGACGAACGATGTGATCCCGCGGTCGGCCCATGCGCGCATGGCGTCCTGTGTGGCCTGCCGGCGCGTGCCGGTACCGAGCAGGGGCGTTGCGGTCACCTCGGCGACCACGGCGCGGTAGCCGTCCTCGACGGTCCGCAGAATCGACGCGTGCCGGTCGGTCAACAGGGTGACGGTCTGCTCGGCGAGGCGGTCGACGGCCTGCGCGTTCGGGGTGACGTCGTCGACCAGCCGGCGCGCGTCGTCGGACAGGGCGCCCAACTCCGCGACGGCAGCCCGGTGACCGGTGTTGTACGCCTCGGCCACGGCATCGAACACGTCGAGGGTGACGGCCTTGCCCACCTCGTCGACAACGGCCTGTGAGGCGGTGCGTAGGGCCTGCACGGCGGCGAGCTTGCGCTCGGCCCAACCGGGGGCGTCGAGGCCGGCGGCGAGCTGTCGGGCGATGATGCCCAACAGGCGTTCCTCGGCCTGCGCGTACAGATCGCGGGTGCCGGCGGCGAGGTCTTCGACCATGCCCGGGTGAATCGGCACTGATCACCTCCACGGCAAGACGTGCTGCACTGGAACTGGCAGGCTTGTGGAGGAGAAGGGGGCAGAGTTGAGTGCAGAGGACGCAAAGCGTCGTGTGAGTGATGGTGACCGTGGGGGAGGCGAGTGGGTAAGCATCGTTGGGGATGCGGTTCCCATCGTGACGGCCTTGGCAGTCGCACCATTCCTGCAAGCGGTAGCAACTCACTTTGGCAATCGCCTTGCAGGGAATATCGACGCAGCCACGAAATTGGCAGTTCGCCGATTCGTAACTCAGGTATTGCCCATAGGGTCGCGTAACAGGTCCGTTAGGACGCCGGACCCACGCCAAATCTTACTCATGAGCGAAAAGGGCTGGGAAGTAACGATCCACATTGATATATCGGCTGAGGCGCTTGGCCAACTCCTCGCAATCAATGATGCTCCACTTCCAGAGCTTCTCAACAGCCCTACCCCACGCCTCTACTGGCACACCAGCGAATGGCGCCTAGCTGGATCAGACGGGCAAAGGATGCACTTCTATCGCTGGGATACAGAATCCAAAAGTTGGGACCTTGTCCGTTAGCCAAAAGGGAAGTTCCCAACGGGGTCGGGTGCGGCTGCTCCGGACTCAGCGAGGATCGCCGCGACCTCGGCTTGTACTGCGGTGTCGTCCCACTCGGGGTGAAGGATCTTGACCTTCGTCTGTGCGCTCACGGCTCCGGCTCGGGCGAGAAGGTCGAGGGTTGTCCCGACCGACTGCATCGACTCGGCCACGCCCGATCCGAACTCGACGCTCGGGCGCTGAGGCGTGACCCTGCTGCCGAACATGGCGCGGTCGAGTAAGAGCTGTACGTGCAGTTGCTCGGCGAGGGCGTGCCGCCAGTGTCCGGCCTTCTTGCTCCGGGTGGTCGTGCTGCGCTGCGTTCGGGCGTCAACTTCGGTGGCGGTCGCCGGTTGCCCGTCGGCGTCGAGGCCGAACGAACTGGGCGAGTAGCCGGCGGCCTGTGCTGCCTGCTTGACCAGACTTTCGGCGGTCGTCCGGTGCTCGTCGACTCGAATTCCGAACTGAGCGAGGGTGATGCCGTTCCCGCCCTCGGTCGGTGGGATCTTCAGGCCGGCCCAGACCTCTTGGTCGGCGTCGAACGATGCGCCCTGTCCGGGGCCGTTGTCGCGTAGGTACCCGTCCGGAACGATCAGCCGTGCGCGGGCGAGGCGGATGTCTCGCATCCAACTCGTCCATGTCTCGTCGAGGCTGTCGAACAGGTCGTGAATCGGGGCGGCGTAGTCACTGCGCCCAATCGGCGCGGTGCGGTGCAGCCGGTTGGGCAGCATGTTCGGCACGTAGCTCGCGGTGAGCTGCGGTATCCCGGTGCTGATGGTCTGCCCGTCCCCTTCGCGGTCGAGGCTGTCGACCAGGGCGCGCGTGTCGGGGTGGTCGGCGAGGGACATGAGCCGGCCGAGGTTGTCGCGGGTGCCCTGATACAGGGCGTGCCGGACGTAGCCGGGTTCGTGCGCCTCGATGTGCCGCCACACTTCGCGGTCGCCGCCGGGGCCGGGGAGTTCCCGCCAGAACAGGACCGACCGGAGCATGCCGAACCTGAACTCGGGTATGGCGGCGTCCGGTTGCATGGTCGTGATCATCGGGTAATCGGCAATGTCGCGGTCCCACGTCGTCCGCAGGTAGACGCCGGAGAGGGCGGCGGCCTGCTCGGCGGCGCCGAGGCAGATGGATTGCAGCCGGCCGCGGTCGGCGAGGTCGTCGAGGCGGGCCTGAGTGGCGGTGTCGGCGGCCGTGATCTTCGGCATGTCGGCAAACAGGAGATCCGCGGACGTGGCGGCGATGTCGCCGGCGAGGGGGACGTGTAGGCGGTGGTCCGGCCGGGTGTCGTCGTGGCGTCGGCGCCCCCACAGTCGCCACTTGCGCTCGCGGGTGGCGTGGTGGCGGTAGAGGCTGGACAGACGGTGTCGGTCGCCGGAGTACCACGCATCGTCTACGGCCATCTCGCGGTAATGGCGAGCCCATTGCGGCGGCGGCCACGGGGTGTTGTCCGCGGGGAGCGGCATCGGTGACCTCCTAGGCGGCGAGGGTGAGCAGGTGCCGCCACTCGTGGGCGGTGGAGTGCACGGCGTAGCGCAGTGCGTCGGCGCTGTGGTCGTCCAACTTGATCGGGGCGTCGTCGCCGCGCTCGGTGGCCTTGGGATCCCATGAGTAGCCGGGCAACTCGTCGAGCAGGCCCGTACAGGACTCGTGCACCAGTAGCCGGCCGGCGGCGAGCAGGGCGGCCACGGACCGGATGCCTTCCGTCACGTCGTTGCGTGCGCGGGCGAGGCCGGGGTGCCCGTCCTGCCACATCTGCGTAGAGAAAGAGGCGGCGCTCGGGTCGATGAACGTCCACTCGGGCATCACGGCGAGGTCGGCGAGCCACGTGCGGACGGCGGCGCTGTACTGCGCATCGGTCATGCTGCGGTGCTTCGCGCGGGAGTCGTGGCGCCACTCGTTCGTCACGTACAGGCGGCCGTCGACTCCCTCGCCGAGTAGGACCGCGGCGAAGGGGTTGGTGGTGCCGTAGTCGATGCCGCACCAGTAACGGCGCATGGTCGGCAACTCGGCCACGACGTGCCGGGCCTCGTCCCACATGTCATAGACGGCGCCCTCGGCGACCACCCACGCCCCATCGATCATGCGGCGGCGCCACAGACCGACGTACTCGGCGGTGAGGTCGGCGACGTACTCGGGTGACAACGACGGGTTGTCGGCGAGGCGGAAGTGCCACGCGCGCAAGTTCAGTTCGGCGGCGCGGTCGATGTATCCGGTCTTGAGCCAGTGCCGCGGCGAGTCGGGGTTCGTCGTCGCGAACAGGCGGGCGCCGGGCACGGACAGGCGGGCGAGTAGCTGCGTCCAAAACCCCTCGGGCAACAGGGTCGCCTCGTCGACGTAGGCGAGCTGCGCGGTGAGGCCACGTAGCCGGCCCTCGGCGCGCGCGTCGGCGGCGCCGATCAGGTGGACGGTGCGGCCGAGGATGGTGGCCGTGGTGGCGCCCCGGGTGTGCACGATGTGCCGGGCGAGGGGCCCGAACAGGCTCCGGTCTTGCAGGGGTTCGAGGACGTTGCGTTCGATCGTCTGGAGGCTGCGCCCGCACACGATGATCAGACCGGACGGGCCGGCCGTCGCGACGGCGATCACGAACGCCAGTAGCGAGGCGATCGTCTTGCCCGACCGGACCGACCCATGCCAGAGGTTGATACGGGCGGTCGCCTGCCCGATGGACGTGAGCTGTTTGCGGGACAGGGGCAGACGGTCGAGGTTGAGCACCACGGCTCACCCCCCGTCCGCGGCCTCCCCCGTGTCCGGGTCGCCGGCGGCCTGCGTCAGTGCGTCGCCGAGGGCGCCCAACATGCTGCGCACCTGCTCGGCGCCCTCGCCGCCCTCGGCCGGGGCGAGGCGTAGGGACTGCTGTATGGCGGTCGCGGTGGCGCCGATGATCTGGCGCTGGTCGGTAAACCGCGGTTGGTCGAGGTGGACCTGTTGCCACTTCCCGTCTTTGCCGGCGAACTCGCCGTAGACGGTCGGTTGCCAGAGCTGCGCGCGTAGCCGCTCGGCGTCGGCCTGTAGGGCGAGGGCGAGGGAGGCGCGGCGGTCGGCGAGGTCTGCTGTGCGTACAGCGGTTGCGGCGGCCACCTCGGCGGCGCGGTCGAACGTGAGCGGCGGCTCGAACGATCCGGCGATCTTCGAAACGGTCGAGGGGCTGCGCTTGATGGCGCGGGCGATGTCGTTGCGGGACTTGCCCGCGGCGTGCAGCTCGCGCACGCGGCGGCGGTCGTCATCGTCGATGGGGCGTCCCACGAGCGGTCACCTCCCGCGGGCATGCCAACGGCCCGACACGTGGCGGTGTGCCGGGCCGTCGAGGGCTGGTTCAGGCCGTCTTACAGAACGTCGCCAACGCGGTGTTGATCTGCTTCGCTTCGGCCTCGCTCACCTCGTGCGAGGTGGTGCCGAAACGCTGCTGTGCTGACCAATCGAGCTTGGCGGCCTTGCCGTTGATGGCAGAGCACTGGTTGCGGCTGTTGTCGATTGCGTCGTCTTCGTCCGCGACCAGGGCGGGACTGATCTTGCGCAGTGCGGCGAGCAGATCGGCGCGCGCCTGCCCGGTCGGCTTCGCGGGAATGCCGGCGTTATGCAGTGCGGCGGCGGCATCGCTGGCGCTCACGGATTCGGGCGCGGTCGTCGGCGTCGACTTCTTCGACGCGTCGTCGTCGGTGCTGCTGCACGCGGTGAGCGCTGCGAGGGCGGCGACGGCGGCGAGCGTTAAGGCGGTGGCGCGGTGCTTCACGGGTGGTCCCCCCACGGGTTGGTAAGCGTTACGTAAGAGGGACGTGTGAACCGTGGGGATGGTTGCAGGGTGCATGCGAACGCCCCGCCGAGGGGGGATCGGCGGGGCGTTCGGGAAGGCGTCCGTTTCCGGGCACGCCGAGGACGGGCCCCACTTTAGGTCACGAAACGATAACGGCGCAACTCGCGTGCGCGGGACGGCCGGCGACCGGTCGCCGGCGCTACGCCTCTTCCTGCGCGCGGCGCTCGTGGGCCTCGCGCCACATGGCGCGCGTCCGCTCTGCGTAGGCGCGGACGATCCGATCCAGTGGCGACGGAAGTGCGCCGGTGCGCCGGTCCACCAACACGTTCAGGTCTTGGATGAGCCGCGGGTCGAGTTCCTTGATGAGCGACGGGCGCCGTGGTGCCGGGGCTGCGCCGCTGGTCGAGGTTGGCGGCGCGGTCTCTGGCGCCTCCTGCGGCGCGAGGTCCGGCGCCGGTGCGGGCGCAGGTGCGTCGAGGTCGCGCGCCACGGTGCGGTGATGGATACCGAGGCGGCGCCCTATCTCGCGGTTGGATAACTGCTCGGCGGCGAGGCGGCGCACGGCGGCGCGCCGCTGGTCGAGGGTGAGGGGGCCGGTAGTCTCTGTGGTGGCCATGGGGGTTGCTCCCATCGGTTAGTCGGCCCGCCCGGTGGTGACGTCACCGTGTGCGGGCCGCACCTGTGTGCGGGCTACTGGGGGTCGAAATTGGCGCGGTGCTCGCGCAACATCCGGTAGACGTACGACTCCGTCATGCCGAGGTCTTCAGCGATCTGTGCAGGCGTCATGCCGTCCTCATCCGCGGCAATGCGGATGATCAGGGGTGTGATCTTTTTGACGGCCTCGGCGGCGACGCGCAGTGCTCGCACGTCCTCGGGGGTGAGCTGCCGGGCCACCTGGTCGAGGTACCGATTGCGGGCGGTTGCGTCGTCGCGGCGCTGCTCGTACCCCTCAGCGAGGTCGCGCACGAATTCGAGCGGGTCGCGGTCCTCGTCCGGGTCTCCACCGGCCGCGACGATCTCGACGCGGCGGGCCTGCTCGTACTCGTTCATGATCGTGAGCATCTGCTCTCGGAAGCGCTCCGCGGCGGGGGCGGTCTCGGGGCCCTGCCGCGCCTTGGCGTGGCGGTTGTGCTTGGCGAGGGCGCCCTCGTCGGTCGGGGGCTGCTCGTTGCTCATCTGCTGGGCTCCTGTCGGGACGGGGCCCGCCCTCGGGCGAGGGCGGGCCGGTGGGTGATCAGTCCGTCGGGCGGTGGGCAAAGACGCACTGCGAGGACCTGAGCATCTTCTCGACCTTCCAGCCGCGGCGTTCGAGACGGTCGGCGAGGCATTCGAGGGCGGGGCCGTGCCCGGGGGTGTCGCGGCGGATGATGCGCCCTCCCTCAAGCCAGTAGACGGCGACGCGTCCGCCCTCGCGGGGGTCGACCAGATAGCCGCGTACGTCCTGCTCGGCTTCGGTCGGGTCGCTCACGTCGTGGTGGTCGGTCATGCGGGCGACGGCGAGGCCGTCGAGGGCGGCGCGGGCGGCGATGACGTTCGGGTGTCCGGCGTCCGCGGGGGTGCTGCCCTCGGCGGTGCCGGCGTGGCCCACGATTACGCCCTCGATCACGCGGCGAGCGGGCAGAGTCTCGGCCGGCTCGGTGGCGGCCTCGGCGCGGCGCGCGTCGATTCGGGCCTGTACGGCGGCCGGGACGGGGGCGCCGTGGGCGATGTGCTCGGCGGCCTGTCGCTCGTCCATCTTGGCGCGGTACGCCTCGCGGTCGGCGGCGGCCTTGGCGCGGATGCGGGCGAGGCCGTCGGGGTCCGGGGTCATGCGCACCGTGACGGCCTCGCGGGCGGGCTGGTCGCCCTCGGTGAACAGGGCGCCCTGTTCCGCGGCCGGCTCAACGTCAAACAGGGTGTCGCCGGCCTGCTGCTCGCCGATCCAGTCGCCTCGCCACGTGGCGGCGATGGCCTCGGCCTCGGTCACCTCGGCGGCGGCCTCGCGTGCCTCGATGTCCTCGGTGGTCTCGTCGGCCGGCTCAACGTGGCTTGGGTGGATGGTCGAGGTGGTGCCGTGGTCCCACTCGATGGTCACGTTGTCGCGGGTGGTGGTCTGCGTGTCGAGGTGGAACGTGGGCACGTTGACGGCGGTCACGGTGCCGGTGCGGTTGCCCTGCTGCACGCGGGCGCCCTCGTCGTAGGGGGCCGGCTCGATCTCTTCGCCGGCGAGGGGGAAACCGTAGCTGCGGGCGACCTGCTCGGCGGCCTCAGCGCTTGCCGCGTACGCGCCGCCCTCGATTTCGCGGGCCGGTGCGGTGAGGGTGTGGAGGTCGCCGTTCTCCTTGGTGATGGCGGCGGGCCACGCGCTGACCAGGATGCCGACAACCTGCTCGGAGTGGATGACCAGCACGTCACCATCACGGATGTCGTAGCGGCTCTGAGTGTGGTTGTAGGCGGTCCCGGTGCTGGTGAAGTGGTGGACCATGCGGGCCGGGGAGTTGCCGGCGCGCTTGATCCACAGGCGGGCGGCGTCACGCTGGGGGCGGTTGCGCTTGCTGGCGAGCAGGGCCTCGGCGTACCTGCTGATGACGTGCAGCACGCGCGGGCTGGTCGGCTCGATGACCAGGGTTCGACCGCGCCCGCGACGGGCGGCGGCGAGGGCGGCGGCGGTCTCGTCGTCGCCGATGAACTGGTCGGTGAGGTAGTCGGCGAGGGCGCCGGGGATGGTGACTGCGCTCATTGGGGGTTGCTCCCTTGGGCTCGTCGGTCAGTGGGTCCGCCGGGTGACGTCCGGCGGGAACGCCACTGTATCCAGTTCAGAACCAAGTTCACAACCCGGTTCAGAACTTTGTTCAGAGATGTTGTGTGGGGCGAGGGCCGGCTCAACTCCCGTACGGCCCCCGCGAGGTGCTACGCCGGCTCCTTGGCCCGCTCGCGCGCGGCGGTGACGCCGACCCACAGGTCGACCAACTCGGCGCCTCGCCACACGCGGCGGCGGTGGTCGAGGACGGCCGGGGCCGGGCACTGCTCGCCACGGGCGCAGAACACGGCCGGGATGTCGCCGGCCTGCGTGACGCCGGTAAGCGGCCCGCCGCACCAGGGACACGGGTAGTCGAGCGTGGTCGCCCTGCTGTCGCGGTTCAGGGCGCGCTCGATGGTCCGGCGCGCGCGGCCGGCCACGCTGGCCACGTGCTCGGCGAGCAGGGCGGGCAGGGGCCGGAACAGGTCGCCGGCCGGCTCGTCGAGGGCTCGCCCTTCCAGCCATACGGCGGCCCAATGCAGTCCGTACGCGCGGGATCCGGCCGAGGCGGCGGCGGCCGGGCCTATGTCGCGGGAGGTGGGCAGGTTCCATCGGGCGAGGTTGGCGCGGTCGTCCTCCTCGACGGCGGGGCGCTGTACCTGCTCGGCCACGGCGTCGGCGAGGTCGAACAGGTCGCGCTCGACGGACAGGGCGGCGTCGAGGGCGGTGAGGTTGAGCGGGGCGGGGTGCTCGCGCAGTGTCAACGGCACACGCCCGATGGTCGGTTCGGCCGGCATGGGGTCGTCGGCGGCCTGCGCGGCGGCGAGCTGGTCGAGGAAACCGGCGCACTCGCGCGGCGGCCACTCGGCGGCCGGGGGCTGCTCGATGGCGGCGAGCAGGTCGCCCCACTGCTCGCGAACGGCGGCGAGGTCGACGGCGGCGCGGCGGCCGGCGGCCGGCGAGGTGACGGGCGCGGTACGGGTCGGGGTGCTCATCGGGGCTGCTCCGTGGTGGTGACGAACTGGGCGGCCGGGATGCCGGCGGCGCCGTACTGGCGGATGTGGTCGGTGGCTTCGGTCGTGGTGAGGCCGGCGGCGCGGGCCTGTCGGCCGGCGATGACGTCGGGCAACTCGGCGGCCATGGCGGCGCGGTCGGCGAGGCGGTCGCGACGGGCGGCGAACCATGCGGTTCGGTACCGGATGGCGCGGTCACGCGTGGCGGTGAGGGCGGCGCCGAGGGTGTCGAGCTGGTGCACGGCCGTGCGGCGGACGGTGGCCAACTCGACGGCGTGGGCGCGGGCCTGCTCGGCGAGGCGGGCCTCGGTGCTGTCGGCGGCCTCGGCGAACGCAGTGTGTACGGCGACCTGCTCGGGCGACAGTCCGTCGTGTTCGGCCACGGCTGCGAGGGCGGCGCCGAGGCTGGTGGCGGTGCGCACGCGGGCGAGGGTGGCCTCGGCCTGCTGGGCGCGGGCCTGCCAATTGGAGCGCTGTTCCGTGACGGCCCGGTACGCGGTGAGCTGTTCCTCGGCGTCGACGGCCCGCTGTTCCATCTCCCGTATGGCAGCGTCGGCGGCCTCGCGGTGGCGGTCGAGTGCCTGCGTGGTGCCGGCCATGGCGCGGCGGTTCTCGTCGCCGAGGCGCATCTCTTCGGTGACGTGCTCGCGCAACAGGGCGGCCTCGGTGCGGGACAGGGATCCGCGGTCGGCGCGGGCGAGCAGTACGCCGAGGACGGCCCGCCGGTCGGTGCGGTCGCGGTTGCGGCCCTTGGGGGCGTGCTGGCGCTGGGTCACGGGGTGAACTCCTGCTCGGGGAAAGTGAGTTGGCCGAGGGTGGGCTGTCGGGTGCCGCGGGCGACGGGTAGGCCGGCGTGGGGGCCGTCGGCGGCGCGGGCGCGGCGGCGGCAGATGGGGCCGAGGCGGTCGACGGCGGGCCGGCGTAGGGGCCGGCCGCATCGTCGGCACGTCGTCACGGGTGCGGGTCCCTTCGTCTGCCGCGGTCGTGGCGGGCGAGGCGCAACAGGTCGCGGTCGTCCTGTGCGCGGCGACGCTCGGCGCGGTCGTGGGGGTCGAGGCGGGCGAGGGGGCCGGGGGCGCGGCGGGCGAGGTAGGCGCCGATGGGTGCGCCGGCGAGGACGGCGGCGGCCACGGTGAGGGCGCCCTCGATGGGGCTCACTGCTGCGCCTCGGCCGGGTCGAGGTCGACGGCGTGCGCGTCGAGGGCTTTACGAACACTGTCCATGCCGGTGAGCAGGGCGCGGGTGCCGCGGGTCACGCCCCATCGCTCGCGGGTGTCGTCGCGGTGCGTCCGGGCGAGGCGGGCGCACTCGCGGGTGTGCGCGGCGAGCAGGGTCCGGGCGGTGGCGTACGCGGCATCGGCCGTACGCGGCTCGGGGTCGAGCAGGGCGGCGGCGAGGGCGTGCAGCGTGGGCGAGCTGCTGCTCGCGTGGAACTCGATCGACTGGCGCGTCTCCTCGGCAGCGCGACGGCCGTTCGGCCCGACGGTGGCCATGCCGCGGGCGAGGGCATCGCCGGCGCCGGCCGCGGCGGCGAGCAGGGCGGCCGAGGGCGAGACGGGGTGATCGGGGCATGGGGCGCCGGTGGCGAGGGCGCGACCACAACGGCCGTGCTGCGCCACGGTGTCGACGGCGGGGCGGTGCTGGTCGAGGTCGACAACCTCGGCGGGGGTGGGCTGCTCGGGCACGGGGGCGACTCCTGAAACGGTGCGGACTTCGCGGTGTTGGCGGTGAACCACTGCACGTGTGGTGTTCGGGGTGGCGGTGAACACGGACGTGATGCACACGAACGGGCGGCTTCCCGCGCGCGGGGTGGCCGGCGACCGGTCGCGGGCGCGCGCGGGATCGGTCAAAACGCCGGCTCGTCGCCGTAGCGGCCGGCGGGGGCGTTGGACTGCCACGGGTCGCCCTGGGCCTGCTGGCCGTGGCCATATCCGCCCTGCTGCGCCTGCTGGCCGTAGCCGTTCGAGGTGGTGTTCTGGCGGCCGTTGGCCTTGGTGACGGCGGCGGTGGCGTTGCGCAGACTCGGCCCGACTTCCTCGACGTCGAGTTCGTACACCGTGCGCTTGATGCCCTCGCGGTCCTCGTAAGAGCGCTGCTTGAGCCGTCCCTGAACGATGACGCGGGTTCCGCGGGCGAGGGAGGCGGCGACGTTCTCGGCGGCCTGTCGCCACACGGAGCACGTCAGAAACAGGCTCTCGTCGTCCTTCCATTCGTTGGTCTGGCGGTCGAACGTGCGGGGCGTCGAGGCCACGCGGAACTTCGCCACGGCGTGACCGGACGGGGTGAACTTCAGCTCGGGGTCGTCGACCAGATTGCCGATGACGGTGATGGTGGTTTCTCCAGCCATTACGCGGCGGTCCTCTCACGGATGCGGTGGGTGGGCAGGGGGATGACGGGGGCGGCCTGCTCGATGCGGGCCTCGGCGCGGCGGGCGCGGGCACGGGCGTTCTTGCACGCGCGGCATTTCCGGGTCCCGTTCGCCGCGCGGATGGTGTTCGCCTCGTCGTAGGCGTGGCGGGCCGGGCAGTGCGTGACGGCGGCACGGGCGGCGACGTGGTTCGAGCTGCGCAGCACGTTTTCGCGGTGGGTCACCGGTTCGAGGTGGGCGCGGTTCACGCACGCGCGGCGCCGGCATCGGTGGTCAACGTCGAGGTTGGCGGGTACGGGCGCCCCGTCGGCGAGGGCGACGGCGGCGCGGTGCGCCTTGACGGTGCGGCCGTCGAGCCAGAAGTGCCCGTAACCGTCCTCGTTGATCGCTCCGTCCCACAGTCGGCAGGTGCCGGGGCAGTCTCGGCGGAGTGACCAGGGGCCGGGCTTCGTCTTGGCGTGGAAGCGGTCGGCCGGGGTCGGCACGGTCCGGGCTATGGGCGCCATGTGGGTACCTCCGCCGAGTAGATGCGTGGGCCTTGGGCGGTAAATACCGCCCAAGGCTGGACGATAGCAGGAGTGGGAATGTGCAGGAATCCGGGAATTCCCGGGGGTGACCTGCTATCGGGGGCTGTGCGCGGCCGTTTCCGGGCCGTTCGCGGTCGGGGCGGAGGTGATCGCCCACCCGTCGGCTTCAAGGGCGCGGATGATGCGCCACGCGGTCATGCCGGGCCGGTTCAACAACTCGCGCACGGTGGAGTCTTCAAGTGCGGCGCGAACAACGGCGGTTGCAGCGTGGGGCGTGGTCACGGGCGGGCTCCTGCGGTGTGGCGGGCGGTGACGCGGCCGGTGGCCTCGCGGGGGACGGGCGGGCACATCATCAGCCGTTCGAGGGCGGCCTGTTCGAGGTCGCGGGCCTCGGCATCGGCGAGGCGCCGCTCGGCCTCCTCGGCACGCTGGCGGGCCTCCTCGACGGCGGCGCGATGCGCTGCACGCTGCTCGGCGAGCAGGGCCGGGCCGTCGAACTCGTCGAGGGTGCGCCACGTGTCCCACCCCGTATGTTCCTGAACGATCACGTACGCCCCATCGGTGGCCCACGTGCGGGCGATGCGGTACGCCTTGCGCTTGTCGGGCGTCTTGGTCGCGGCCGGCTTGTCGGGCCGGTCGTTCCAACTCCCCTCGACGCGGAACGCGTTGACGTTGTGCGTGCGGTCGGTCGCCTTGGCCTTGCGGCGGTGCTGGCGGGCCTGCTTCGGGGTCGGGCTCATCGGGCGGTCTCCTGGGCAGTGTGGCGGACGGTGGCGAGGTCGAGGCGGGAAGGGTGAGGGGTGGCGCGGGGGACGCGGCGGGCGTTACGGCACGGGTCGCCGGCGCTGGCGAGGCAGTGCTCGTAAGGGCACGCCACATCGAGGGCGTCGGGCCGGTTCTCGGCGGCGGCCCGCTCGCGCGCTGCTCGGCGGGGCCGGTGCTCGGCGAGGGCGTCGGCAACGCTGCGCGGCATGTACTCGCCGAGGGCGGCGCGGCGGGCCTCGGCCCGGGAGCGCTCGCCGGGCGTGAGTGCCGCGGCGGCGCCGTACGTCAGTTCGCGGTACGACGTGGCGGTGACGGCTCCGACGGCGACGGCCTGCCGGCCCGCATACAGGGCCTGCACGTACGCAACGGAGTTGTCCGGGTCGACGGCCGGCACGGGGTCGTGATGGCGGCCGATCACATCGGCTTTGAAGGTGTGCCATGGCCGGGACACGTCCGACGGGCGGATCGGGTAGGGGCTGGTGGCGATGTGGTGGCGAACAACCTGGGACGCGTCCCAGTGACGGCCCTCGGGGTGGGGCGCGGTTGGGGCGACGTCTGACAGCAAGTCGGCCCACTGGTCGAGCCGTTCGCCGGCGGCCTCGCGGGTCTTGGGCGCCCGGTCGGGGTCGAGGCGGTCGGCGTAGGCGAGCAGGGCGGCGACCTGGGGGCGGTCCATCGGCTTACTTCTCCTCGGCGAGCAGGTCGGCGTACCAACCGGCGGCTTGTGCGGCGCGGCCGGTGCCGGCGGTGCGGGAACGGTTCAGCGGGATCACGTCGGCTCCGGGGCCCGCGGCGGGGGCGGCCGGTGTGGTGCCGGCGGCCGGGGCGGGCGGGAGTCCGTTCCACGCGCGTAGGAAGTAGCGGGCGTGGGAGACATCGCGGCGGCCGGCGGCGCGGACGGCGGCCGAGGCGAGCATGTCGGCGCCGGACCGCTTCATCAGGGCGTCGAGGGTGAACCACTCGGTGGTGTTCAGGTCCCATCGGACGATGACGCCGGCGGCGGTGATCGTGTCGACCAGGGGGCGGGCGAACTCCGGGATGGGAGCGACGCGCGACGGCCCGCGCTCCCTCACTCCTTCACTCACTCCCTCTATGGGTGAGTGATGGGGTACGGATTCCGGACCACTAGCGGTCTGGAATCCCGACCAGAAACCGTCTTGGGCCTCTTCCCCTTGCGGACCGGATTCCGGACCGCTATCCGGCGCGGTTGTGGTCGAAGCCTCGGACCGCAAACGGTTTGTGGTCGGAGTTTCCGACCGCTGGGGTTGTGGTCCGGATTCCCGACCACTACGGCGGCTGTAGTTGACGGCCTCGGGGATGCGGTAAAGGGCGGCGCGGCTGCCCGCGGCCGGCTCTACGGTCTCCAACTCGCCCGACTCGATGGCCGAGGCGACGGCGGCAAGCGTGGTGCCCTTGGTGGCGTTCAGGCGGCGCACCAGGGCCGCGGTGCCGATACGTGCGGTCGCCTCGGGCCCGGTGATGGCGTCGGCGACCGCGAGCATGACCATGCGCGGGTTGCCGCGGGTGCGGGAGTGCTGCCACACCCAATCCATGGCGTCGAGGGTCACGGCGGGGGTTGCTCCTGTTCGGGTGGTGCGGCCGGCGGCGAGGGGCGCGGGGCTCGTCCTCGCCGCCGGTCCGGTTCAGTGGGCGGGGCGCCGGCTGGTGCGGGCCGGCTGGTGCTCGTCGCACTTCCAGCCGTTCGCGTAGAAGCGGACGGGGACGGCACCACAACGGGGGTTGCCGTAGTCGCACACGTTCGGCGGCTTGTCCTCGACGGTCGGCGCCTCGATCTCGACGGCGAGCTGTCCGGGCACGTTCTCGGGCGGCGGCTCGTCGAGGCGGCGGCGCATGGCGGCGAGGCTGGCGGTGGTCGCGCGCATCACCCCTCGCCCCCCTCGGCCGGCGCCGGCGTGGGGGCCGGCGGGGCTGGGGCGAGGGCGGGCAGATGGTCGGCGAGGTCGCCGGCACGCCACGCGACGGCGACCAACTCACGGCCGGTGGCCGGTTGTGCCTTGCTGCCGCGGGTGTAGGTGATGCGGTGCGAGGCGGCGCGGGACGGCAGTATCTCGACGCCGGGCACGTCGTGTACCACTCCCGACGTCTCGTCGACGTACCGGGCGGCGCCGGCCGCGGTCGCCTCGGCGAGGACCTTGCCGGAGAATCCGGGGCGCACGCGGGTCACCACCTGGGCGGGGATGACCTCGACGACGTGCTCGGTGGGGAAGTGGTCGCGCACCCATACGCGGAACGCTTCCTCGTCGACCACCTGCGCGGCCCGCTCGCCGCCCTGTCGCGAGACGCTGCCCACCTTCGTCCCGTTGGGCAAGGTGGCGTCCGTCTTGGTGGTGCCGCTCGCCTTGTACTGCCGTTCGAGCAGGTCGTCGGCGGTGCTCTTGGCGTCCTTGTACGCGTCCTTGACCTGGTCGAGCAGGGCGCCGAGGACGGCCTGACGGGTGACGGCATCACGCACGGCCGTCGGGTCCGGGGCGGTCGACTCCTCGCCGGCCTCGGCCTCTTCGGCGGCCGGCTCCGCGGGCTCCTCGCCACGCGCGGCCCGCTCCTCGACGTCGAGCCGGTTGAGGCCGATGCGGTCGGTGACGGTGTCGAGGTGGTGCTGTTCGATGTCCGTGAGGGGCTGCTCAGTCACTGGCCACCCCCGGCGGCGGCTTCGATCTGCTTGCGGAACGCGTCGAGGGTGACGGCCGGGGCCTCGGCGACCGTTTTGCCGAACGCGCGTTCAAAGTCAGCGTCGAGGGTGGGCAGGTTGGCGCGACTGGCGGCGAGCCTGAGCCGGTTCTCGGCCTCGGCGCGGGCCCGTTCGACGTTCGCCAGTACGGCGGCCTCCTGCTCGGCCGGCGTCTCGCGCTGCTCGCCCTGCTCCGGGTCGCGGTGGCGGTGCGGGTTGTTCGTGACGGCCTGCTCGCGCTGGCGGGCCACGGCGTCGAGGCGGTCGAGGTAGTCGGCAGGGGCGCCGGCCTTGACGGCGGCGGCCCGGATCGCGTCGAACGCTTCACGGCTGGGCGCCTGCATCGCCTCGGCGAGGTAGTCGCGGCGCGAGGGCTGCGGCGCCTGCTCCCACGGTCCGGGCTCGGCCCGGTGGGAGCGGCGCGGCTGCTGCCCGCGCGGGGCGCGCTGCTGTCGCTGCTGGGTGCGCTGCTGCCGTTCGGCGCGGTGCTCGGCGGGCGGCTCGACGGGGTGATCCCGGTCGCCATCGTCGATGCTGCGGCCGTCCACGGGGATCATGAACAGTGTGAACAGAAGGTATTTGAGGGCGGCGGACTGAGCCTTGTTCGTGGCCTTGTCGGCGAAGTCGCTTGCCTCGCCCGGTACTTCGGCGGTGAGGCAGTCACCCGCGGGCCCGTAGACGTGGTACCGCATGGTGATGTTGACGTGCGTCATCTTCTCGCCGCGGCGCTCGGCGCGGTGGGCGGCGATGCTCGGCAGGATGAACAGGCCGTGGGCCCGCATCGGTCCGGCCATGGCGGACATCGCGTCATCGACTCCGCGGAACTTGTAGCGCTGCTGCTGGTTCTCCTTGTCCTTGGCGACGGGCATCACGTCGCGCATCACGGCGGCGATGGCGGCAAAGACGCGGGGCGCATCGGCGGGGGCGCCGGCGGGGGCCGGCTGGTAGATCGGTGCCGGGACCGGTGCCGCGGGCATCGGCGCGGCCGGGGCGGCGGGCAGGGGCAGGGCGGTGACGGTCACGGGCGCGGGCTCCGGGCGGTGCGGTGGCGGATGTGGGCGGCGAGCCTGGTGAGGCGGGTGCCGAGGGTGATTGCGTCTTCGGGCGTGAGCACGTCGTCGAGGCGGTCGGCACTGGGGCACTCGTCGAGCAGGGCCTCGCGGGTGCCGTCGGCCTCGGCGGCGCGCATGGCGCGCACGTGGTCGGGCATGTCCTCGGAAACCTCGGCGAAGTCGAGGCGCAGCACGCGCGCGGCGTGCGCGGCGAGCAGGGCGCCCACGGCGTCCGGGTCGGCGGCGTAGGACAGGGCGAGGTCGTCGAGCAGGGCGGCGGCGCCGCTGCCGACGGGCAGGCGAACGGCCTGCCCGTCGACGGTGAGCTGAGGGGCAATCACGCGGCCGGCTCCGTGTCGGTCACGGTGCCGGTGGCCACGTCGTACGTACGCGCGCCGGTCCAATCGACCTCGGGGAGCAACCGGCGCAGCAGGCCGTACGCGGCGCGGTGCTGCTCGGCGTCGGCGCCCACGGGCCGGCCGTCGGCGCCGGCGAGGACAACCCACTTGGCGCGGCCGTCCTCGCCGGCGTGCGTCTGCACGGCGGCGGTACCGGGGGCGATCTGTTCGAGCTGACGCGCGATGACGCTGCGGCGAGTGAGCTGCCGGCGGGCGCGGTGGGCGCCCTGTAGGCCAGATATGGCGCGGGGGATGCGGGTACTCTGCGGGGTGTTCACGATGGTGCCCTTTCTGGTGCTGTCGGACGGGCCGTCCGGGCGCAATCCGGGCGGCCCGCCGTGCTTTTCAGGCGGCGGCGCGGTGCGCGGGGGCCGGGGCCTGCTGGCGCTGCTGGCGTTCGAGGCGGCGCATGATCAGCTCGACCTCGGGGGTGAGGCGGCCGGCGGCACGGTCGGTGTCGCGACGGGCGCGGGCGGCGTCGAGGACGCGGCGCGCGTTGGCGATGGCCTGCGCGCGGGGGATCACGTCGGCGCTCATATGGCGGCCTGCTCGGGGGCCGGCGTCGGTGTGAGGAGCTGGGCGGCGGTCACGCCGTAGTGCTGCTCGACGACAACGGCGAGGGCGGCGGACGGAGCGTTGCGGCCGTGCCACAGGCGCCATGCCGTTGTCCGTGCAACCTTCAACCGGCCCTGTAGGTCTACGGGGCGGTGGTCGCCGAGGCTTCGCGCGGCGGCGTGCAGGGTTGAGCGGTCGTACATGTGACTGTCCTTCCCGTGGGCGGTACGTATCGCCCACGGGTGGAACAGTACACGCGTGGGCGGTCCGCGCAAGATCAATGCACGCGGAACGTGACCGAGGATTCTTACTTTCCCTTCACCGAATCCCCATCTAGCCTGGTCAGAAGGCGCTTGATGATCACGCGGTGGCAATGGGTGGCCACGGAACGCAAGCCTCCTGTAGGGTTTCGCTCACCTGTTCGATGTGGGGGCCGGGTGGCATGGGGGCAATTCGGACGGCCGAAGGGCCGGTTTTTGACGTGCACGCGTACGGACCGCCCACGCGCGGTATGTTCCACGCATGGAACAAGAACCCGAGCGGGACGAAGAGCAGACGAGACGCGCGTTCGGCGCGTGGCTGCGCACCTGCCTCGAAGAGCGCGGCTACGTCCTCAGCCCACGCGGGGGCGGACAATCCCGCTTCGCTGAAAACGCCGGCCTCGGCCGCTCCACCGTGGGACGCATCCTCAACGGCCAAGGCGCCACAGATACCGACGTCCTCAAAGCCATCGCGAAAACCCTGAACGTGAGCTACGGGGAAGTGCTCGTTCGTGCCGGCATCGCCACTGTCGAAGAACTCGCCGCCGTACGCAACGCCACACTTTCCACCCCAGAAACCGGCTCGCTGACCATCGAACAAGCGGCCGTCGGGCTGGGATTCGTCGAGGAACCGGAACACGGCCTCTTCGTCGCCATGAGCAACACCCTGCTACGCCAACTACAGGCCAGGACCAACGACGAAAACCGCGCCGCCGGTACCTGACCTCTCATACAGGAGAGACCGAATGAGAAACCGCGCCGAAGTCCTCGCACCTCTGCTACTTGCCTCTGGCATATCCGGCGTCTTACTCGGTCTCGCCCGCAACAACCAACGGCTTACATGGGCCGGATCCGGAGTGCTCGCACTCGGCGCCCTCGCCACCGTGCACCGCACGGCAAAAGCGCACCAGGACACAAACGACAGACTCGCAGCCGCCGAGGCCAAGGGGTACCGCCAAGCGCTCCGCGACGTGGGGGCCGGCCTGTTCAACGACGGCCCCAAAGAAGCCAGCACCAAAGACAACGTTATCCAGATGCGCCCACCGCATGACGGAGGCGCAGAACGCGAACGGAAGGCACAGTGACGCAACTGCACGTACCGCCCACGTTCCAAGGCTCGCCGGACATCGACGGCGAACCCTGGCTCGGATACATCCGCGTCAGCACATGGAGAGAGGAGAAAATCAGCCCCGAACTACAGGAAACCGCCTTACGAGCATGGGCCAGACGGACCGGTCGGCGCCTGCTCGAACCACTCATCATCGACCTTGACACAACCGGCCGGAACTTCAAACGCAAGATCATGGGAGGCATACAGCGCGTCGAGAAAGGCGAAGCCCGAGGCATCGCCGTATGGAAGTTCAGCCGCTTCGGCCGCAACGATCTCGGCATCGCCGTCAACCTCGCCCGCCTCGAACACGCCGGCGGACAACTCGCTTCCGCCACCGAAGACGTCGACGTCCGCACAGCAGTCGGACGCTTCAACCGGCGCATCCTGTTCGACCTCGCCGTGTTCGAATCCGACCGCGCCGGCGAACAGTGGAAGGAAACCCACCAGTGGCGCCGCGCCCACGGCCTACCAGCCACCGGCGGCAAACGCCTCGGGTACATCTGGTACCCCCGCCGCATCCCCCACCCCACAAAACTCGGAGAGTGGATCACCCAGGATGAGCGGTACGAGGTCGACGAGTCGTCGCGCGTGGACATCGAAACCCTGTGGAGCCGCAAACTCGGTATCGGTCAACCGGCACCCGACGGGTACGGAAGCCTCGCCGCATGGCTCAATACCCTCGGCTACCGCACAAGCGACGGAAACCCATGGCGAGACGACAGCGTGCGCCGATACATGCAGGCCGGTTTCCCCGCGGGACTGCTCCGAGTCCATCACCCTGACTGCCATTGCGACTACACAGCCAACGGCGGCAACTGCACGCGATGGATACACATAGACGGGGCGCACGAGGCGATCATCGCCCCAGAGACCTGGGAGAGATACGAGGCCCACAGCGCCGAACGGCGCAGCATCGCGCCGCGGGCCCGCAACCCCCTCTATCCCCTCACCGGCCTCGCACGGTGCGGAGGCTGCCGACAGGGCGCCGCCAACACCTCAGCCCGGCGTGCCGCCGGCCGCATCCTCGGCTATGCCCTCGCCTGCGGGCAGAGTCGAAGCGGCCTCTGTGACAATCCGGTATGGGTACAGCGCGTCATCGTCGAGGACGAAGTACGGACGTGGCTTGCCCGCGAGGCAGCCGCAGACATCGACGCTGAACCGCCCACTCCCATCCCACAACCCCGCGACGAACGCGCCGCCGCGGGTCGACAGCGGGAACGCCTTCAAGCCGAACAGACACGGCTTACGAACGCCCTTACCAACCTCGCCGTGGACCGCGCCACGAACCCCGAGGCGTACCCCGAGGGCGTATTCGAGGCCGCACGGGAACGGATCTTGAAGGATAAGAAGACCGTTACCGAAGCCCTTGAAGAGGCGGCACAGGTCGAGGCCATGCCGCAGCGCGCCGAACTCATCCCCCTCGCCGTCGGCCTGCTCGAAGAGTGGGACACGTTCGAGGCCGCTGAGACGAACCGAATTCTCCGGTCCCTCATTCGCCGAGTCGTGGTCACTCGGGGGGCTGCCGGACGCAAGGGAGTCGAGGGCAGCGGACAGACCACGATCGAGATTCATCCCTTGTGGAAGCCCGACCCGTGGGCGGAGACGCCGGCGGCGTAGTCACGCTCGGTTCTCACCGGTAGTAGCCACTTGTTTTACACGTCTCGTCCCTGGACGAGGCCGCCGAGTTCCACGCCAGCGTCCTGGACGCCCTGCGCCAGCCCCTGGAGTCGGGCCACGTCGTCATCGCCCGGGCCGCCGGGATACTGCGGATGCCCGCGAAGTTCCTCATGGTCCTGGCCGCCAACCCCTGCCCCTGCGGCCGCCACGGCACCCCCGGCGACGTCTGCGAGTGCCGGCCCTCCTCGATCAAGCGGTACCGGGCCCGGCTCTCGGGCCCCCTGATGGACCGCGTGGACCTCAGGGTCGCCGTGGAACCGGTCGCCCGGGAGGAACTGCTGCGGCTGCACACCGGCGCCGAGCCCTCCGCCGCCGTGGCCGACCGGGTGCGCGCGGCACGGGAGCGGGCCGCCCGCCGCTACGAAGGACTGCCCTGGCGCACCAACAGCGAGGTCCCCGGCCACGAACTCCGCACCCGCTGGCACGTCCAGCCGGGCGCACTGCTCAAGGCCGAGCTGGACCTCGACCGGGGCCTGCTTTCCGCCCGCGGCCTGGACCGGGTGCTCCGGGTCGCCTGGACCCTCGCCGACCTGGCGGGCCGCGACCGGCCCTCGGTCAACGACGTCAACCTGGCCCTGGAGCTGCGCACCGGCGTCCGGCGCGGCGCGGTCCTGGAAGGGATCGCCCCATGACCGACACCGAATTGCTCGCCCGGGTCTTCCTGGCCCGGGTCGTCGAGCCCGGTGACGAGGCCGCCGGGCGGTGGGTGCGGGAGCGGGGCGCGCACGAGGTGGCGGCCCGGCTGCGCAAGGGCGGGCAGCCCCTGCCCGGCGTCGGCGCCAAGCGGTGGGCGGGCTTGCTGGCCCGCGCGGCGCAGGCCGATCCCCGGGCCGACCTCTCCGTCGCGCGGGAGGCGGGCGCGCGGTTCGTGTCTCCCGGCGACACCGAGTGGCCCAGCCAGCTCGACGACCTCGGCGACGCCCGCCCCCTCGGCCTGTGGGTGCGCGGCCGGCCCAGTCTGCGGATGTGGGCGCTCCGGGCCGTCGCCGTGGTCGGGGCCCGGGCCTGCACCGAGTACGGCGCCCACATGGCGGCCGTCCTCGCCGCCGGGCTCGCCGAGCGCGGCTGGGTGGTGGTGTCGGGCGGCGCCTACGGGGTCGACGGCGCCGCCCACCGCGGTGCCCTCGGCGCAGGCGGGGCCACCGTCGCCGTGCTGGCCTGCGGGGTCGACCGCCCCTACCCGCGGGGCCACTCCGAGCTGATCAACAGGATCGCCGAGCAGGGACTGGTGGTGGGGGAGCTGCCGCCCGGCGAGCACCCGACGCAGAGCAGGTTCGTGCTCCGCAACCGGGTCATCGCGGCGCTCACCGGGGGCACGGTCGTCGTGGAGGCCGCCCATCGCAGCGGCTCGCTGGTCACCGCGCGGGCCGCGCAGCGGCTCGGCCGGTTCACCATGGGCGTGCCCGGCCCGGCCACCAGCGGCCTCTCGGCCGGGGTGCACGAGCTGCTCCGCGGCGAGGCCGTGCTGGTCACCGACGCCGCGGAGGTCGTCGAGCTGGTCGGCGGCATGGGCGAGCTGGCCCCGGCCAGACGCGGTCCGGTACTCCCGCGCGACCTGCTGGAACCCGCCGCCCGGCAGGTCCTGGACGCGCTGCCCGGCAACCGGCCCGCCTCACCCGAAGAGGTGGCACGCGGCGCGCAGACGTCCGAGGACGAGGCCGTCGCGAGACTGTACGAACTCCGAGCACTTGGTTACGTCGAACGACATGGCGACGGCTGGAAGTTGACACGCCAGGCGATGATCTCGGTCCGTACCGGTCGGACCCGGTGCTGACCGAGCGTGTTCGGCCGTCCGGGGGAACCCCCGACGCCCTTGGGAATTCCCGGAGTTGACGCTTCCGGCCGATCACGCAGAGCGACGCGCCGAGCGTGGTGGGGCGCGCCGTACAGGGGGTTCGCGCAGGGGTGGAGCCTCGCTGTTCGCGCACCGCGACTCCCCAGTCACGCTACGCTCACGAAAGGCCTGGCGCAGACCGCGCCAACCGACACGAGACCGACACCTCGCCCACCCATCGCCATTCACCCCCGCTCACCCCACTCCTCGGCACAACACAGCACTTCCTGGCACTTCACGGCAGAACGGCACAAGGCGACGAATGCCCCAGCACACCTCCGGGTCCGACCGGGCGGCGCTCCCCCCAGCCGCCCGCGACGGTGGCAGCGTGCGGCCGCCCGCTCCCTCGACGCTCGACGAGCTGTGGCGGTCGTACAAGGCGACGGGGGACGACCGGCTGCGGGAACAGCTGATCCTGCACTACTCGCCGCTGGTCAAGTACGTGGCCGGGCGGGTGAGCGTGGGCCTGCCGCCCAACGTGGAGCAGGCCGACTTCGTCTCCTCCGGGGTGTTCGGGCTCATCGACGCGATCGAGAAGTTCGACGTCGACCGGGAGATCAAGTTCGAGACGTACGCGATCACCCGGATCCGGGGCGCGATGATCGACGAGCTCCGGGCGCTGGACTGGATCCCGCGCTCGGTCCGGCAGAAGGCACGGAACGTGGAGCGGGCCTACGCCACCCTGGAGGCGCGGCTGCGGCGCACGCCCTCGGAGAGCGAGGTGGCCGCCGAGCTGGGCATCGAGGTGGACGAGCTGCACGCCGTCTTCAGTCAGCTGTCGCTGGCCAACGTGGTGGCGCTGGAGGAACTGCTGCACGTCGGGGGCGAGAGCGGCGACGGCCTGAGCGTCATGGACACGCTGGAGGACACCGCGGCGGACAACCCCGTGGAGGTGGCCGAGGACCGGGAGCTGCGGCGGTTCCTGGCGCGGGCGATCAACACGCTGCCGGAGCGGGAGAAGACCGTCGTGACCCTCTACTACTACGAGGGGCTGACACTCGCCGAGATCGGGAACGTGCTCGGGGTCACCGAGAGCCGGGTGAGTCAGATCCACACCAAATCGGTGCTGCAACTGCGTGCGAAGCTGGCGAGTTTCGGCCGCTGAGCAGAGTTTTCGGCCGTCGGCCGCCGCCGGCGGGCCGTCTCTCGGTCGTGCTGTCTCCCCTCCGGCCCGGCGCGTCCGTAAAGTGGTTGACGTGCCAAGGATTCGAGCGGCCTCCGTGGCCGAGCACCGGTCGATGCAGCGAGCCGCCCTGCTGGACGCGGCGCGGTCCCTCCTGTCCGAGGGCGGGACGGAGGCGCTGACCTTCCCCGCGCTCGCCGAGCGCACGGGGCTGGCCCGGTCGTCCGTCTACGAGTACTTCCGTTCCCGGGCCGCCGTGGTCGAGGAGCTGTGCGCGGCCGACTTCCCCGTGTGGGCGGCGGAGGTCGCGGCGGCGATGGAGCGGGCGGCTTCCGCCGAGGGCAAGGTCGAGGCCTATGTGCGGCAGCAGCTCGCCCTGGTCGGGGACCGGCGGCACCGGGCGGTGGTCGCGATCTCGGCGAGCGAGCTGGACGCGGGGGCGCGGGAGAAGATCCGGGCCGCGCACGGCGGACTCGTCGCGATGATCGTGGAGGCGCTCGGGGAGCTGGGGCATGAGCAGCCTCGGCTCGCGGCGATGCTGGTGCAGGGGGTGGTGGACGCCGCGGTACGGCGGATCGAGCTGGGGGCGGCGGAGGATCCGGTGGTGATCACCGACGCGGCCGTTGCCATGGCGCTGCGGGGCGTGCGGGGCTGACGTGCGCTGAGGCCGGGGGCGGGGACGCTCACCGGCGCTTGCAGGGTGCCTCCCCCCGGCCTTCGGTCGGGGGGGACCCCAGCGCCCACCCGCGCCGCCTGGGGGCACCTCCCAGGCCCTTGAGGCACTGGGGGAGGCACGACTGCCCGTGGCTGAATGAAACGGCCGGGACAGCGCCCCGTAAGGGGCGCTGGGGGCACCCCCGGCCGAAGGCTGGGGGAGGAACTGCGCGACCAGCCCACACGCACCCGCAGTCGCGCGACCGGCCCCCGCCCCCCTCCGGCGGCGAACCCCCGGCTCACCCCTCCGGCATCGGCACCCCCAGCACCGGCAACAACCTCGACGGCCCCCGATCCCGCAGCCACGGCGGCAACAGCAGCAACGGGTCCAGATACGCGTCCCCCCTGAGCAGCCCCCAGTGCACACACGCGCGAGCGCCACAGTGCGCGCCCCCCGGCTCCACCGTGCCCACCACCTCCCCCGCCGTCACCTCCTGCCCCTTCTCCACCGTGGCCGTCACCGGCTCGTAGGTCGTGCGCAGGTCCGTGCCCGTCACCGCCACCGACACCACGCCCCGCCCCGCCACCCGCCCCGCATAGGAGACCCGGCCCGCCGCCACCGCCCGCACCGGTGCACCGGGCACCGTGCCCAGATCGACCCCCCGGTGCCCGGGGCCGTACACCGTCGCCGGTGGCTCCCAGCCGCGCAGGACCGGTGGCCTTACCCCCACCGGCCAGGCGCGGGCGACCGCCGGCACGGGCGGCCCGGCAGGGGGTGGCGGGCCGTCCGCCCCGACCCAGGCCCGGGCCGCGGCCGCTCCCAGGGCCAGTGGCAACGCCGTCGCCGCCCACATCCATCGCATCGCGCGTCGCATGACCAACATGGCCGAACGCTCCCGCACCAGCGCCGATCTTGGCCGGTACCTGTGGATTACTCCCGAGTTGTGGACAGCGGCGTCACCCGGCGCCTCGTCGGTCCCGTACACTTCCCTTGGCGATCCGGGTCACCGGGTCGACTTCGCACGCCCCGACATCTGGCCGTCACCAGCAGGTGTCAGCGCTTCTCGGTCCTCGCGGCACAGCGCACACGGGCGTCAGGCGCGGGAGCCGTCCGGCCCCCGCGGCACAACCGAGAAATTCAAGGAGATACGGCCATGGCCGTCGTCACGATGCGGGAGCTGCTGGAGAGCGGCGTCCACTTCGGTCACCAGACCCGTCGCTGGAACCCGAAGATGAAGCGCTTCATCTTCACCGAGCGCAACGGCATCTACATCATCGACCTGCTCCAGTCGCTGTCGTACATCGACCGCGCCTACGAGTTCGTCAAGGAGACCGTCGCCCACGGCGGCACGGTCATGTTCGTCGGCACGAAGAAGCAGGCGCAGGAGGCCATCGCCGAGCAGGCCACCCGCGTCGGCATGCCCTACGTCAACCAGCGCTGGCTGGGCGGCATGCTCACCAACTTCTCGACCGTCTACAAGCGTCTGCAGCGCCTCAAGGAGCTCGAGCAGATCGACTTCGAGGACGTCGCCGCGTCCGGTCTGACCAAGAAGGAGCTTCTCGTGCTCTCGCGCGAGAAGGCCAAGCTGGAGAAGACCCTCGGCGGTATCCGCGAGATGCAGAAGGTGCCCAGCGCCGTCTGGATCGTGGACACCAAGAAGGAGCACATCGCGGTCGGTGAGGCCCGGAAGCTCAACATCCCGGTCGTCGCGATCCTCGACACCAACTGCGACCCCGACGAGGTCGACTACAAGATCCCGGGCAACGACGACGCGATCCGCTCCGTCACCCTGCTCACCCGCGTGATCGCCGACGCCGTCGCCGAGGGCCTCATCAGCCGCTCGCGCGTCGCCACCGGTGACAAGGGCGAGAAGGCCGCCGGCGAGCCGCTCGCCGAGTGGGAGCGCGACCTGCTCGAGGGCGAGAAGAAGGCGGACGACGCCGAGGTCCAGACCTCCGCCGAGACCGAGAAGGTCGCCGACGCCGAGCAGGCCGAGGCTCCGGCCGCCGCCGAGGCCGCCGCCGAGGCCGCTGTCGAGGCTCCGGCCGCCGAGGCTCCGGCCGCGGACGCCGAGCAGGCCTGACCCGTCAGCGTTGACGGCGGGGGCGGCGACATCCCGTACGCCCCCGCCGTTCACCCATAGATTCGCGCTCTACATCTACGTGTAGATCGTGGATCGGGCAGATCTCCCGACTTCGAGAAAGACTTAACGACTCATGGCGAACTACACCGCCGCTGACGTCAAGAAGCTCCGTGAGCTCACCGGCGCCGGCATGATGGACTGCAAGAAGGCCCTGGACGAGGCCGAGGGCGACGTCGACAAGGCTGTCGAGGCGCTCCGCATCAAGGGCCAGAAGGGCGTCGCCAAGCGTGAGGGCCGCTCCGCCGAGAACGGCGCCGTGGTCTCGATCATCGCCGACGACAACTCCTCCGGCGTCCTCGTCGAGCTGAAGTGCGAGACCGACTTCGTCGCCAAGGGTGACCGGTTCCAGGCCGTCGCCAACACCATCGCCGAGCACGTCGCCAAGACCGCCCCGGCGGACCTGGAGGCCCTGCTCGCCTCCGAGATCGAGCCCGGCAAGACCGTCCAGGCGTACGTCGACGAGGCCAACGCCAACCTCGGCGAGAAGATCGTCCTGGACCGCTTCGCGCAGTACGCCGACGGCT
This sequence comes from Streptomyces sp. NPDC013157, assembly GCF_042899865.1. NCBI lineage: Bacteria > Bacillati > Actinomycetota > Actinomycetes > Kitasatosporales > Streptomycetaceae > Streptomyces > Streptomyces sp. NPDC013157. The sequence goes on from NZ_JBIBAK010000007.1 coordinate 340,770, forward strand.
ACGTGACCGCCTACATGCACCGCACGATGCCCGACCTGCCCCCGCAGATCGGTGTCCTCATCGAGCTCGACAAGCCGAACGCCGAGATCGCCAAGGGCGTCGCCCAGCACATCGCCGCCTTCGCGCCGAAGTACCTCGCCAAGGAGGACGTGCCGGCCGACGTCGTCGAGTCCGAGCGTCGCATCGCCGAGGAGACCACCCGCGCCGAGGGCAAGCCCGAGGCCGCCCTGCCGAAGATCGTCGAGGGTCGCCTCAACGGCTTCTTCAAGGACGCCACGCTGCTCGGCCAGCCGTACGCGCTCGACAACAAGAAGTCGGTCCAGAAGGTCCTGGACGAGGCCGGTGTCACCCTGAAGCGCTTCACGCGCATCAAGGTCGGCATCTGAGTCCGTACCGCGATCGACGCGCGACCCGCGGGGAAATCCCGATAGGGTCGGTCGACAGCAGTCGTCCGTACACCCGCCACACCCAGGGACGTGACGGACGACGGCAGATCTGACGAGGAGGCCATTGCCGCGCATGGGCAGCGAAAAGCGACCCCACCGGCAATGGCCTTCTTTGTATGTGCACCACGTGAAAGAGGCGGGATCTCCATGACCACCAAGGCCCAGAAGAGCGACGACGGCAAAGTACGCGGCCGGTTTCTGCTGAAGCTGTCCGGAGAGGCCTTCTCCGGTGGCGGCGGCCTGGGCGTGGACCCCGACGTGGTGCACAAGATCGCCCGTGAGATCGCGGCCGTCGTCCGCGACGGCGCAGAGGTCGCCGTCGTCATCGGCGGCGGCAACTTCTTCCGCGGCGCCGAGCTCCAGCAGCGGGGCATGGACCGGGCCCGCTCGGACTACATGGGCATGCTCGGCACGGTCATGAACTGCCTCGCCCTCCAGGACTTCCTGGAGAAGGAGGGCATCGACAGCCGGGTGCAGACCGCGATCACCATGGGACAGGTCGCCGAGCCGTACATCCCGCTGCGCGCCGTGCGCCACCTGGAGAAGGGCCGCGTGGTCATCTTCGGCGCCGGTATGGGCATGCCGTACTTCTCCACCGACACCACCGCCGCCCAGCGCGCCCTGGAGATCGACGCCGAGGCGCTGCTCATGGGCAAGAACGGCGTGGACGGGGTCTACGACTCCGACCCCAAGACCAACCCCGACGCCGTCAAGTTCGACTCCCTCGGCTACGGCGAGGTCATCACCCGCGAGCTCAAGGTCGCCGACGCCACCGCGATCACGCTCTGCCGCGACAACAAGCTGCCGATCCTGGTGTTCGAGCTGCTGGCGGAGGGCAATATCGCGCGCGCCGTCAAGGGTGAGAAGATCGGCACGCTGGTGGGTGACCAGGGCAGCCGGGACTGACCGGCACCGCCTGACGGACCCTGACCGGGGGATGGACAATGTCCTGCCGGTCGGGAACCGTCAGGGAAAGAAGACGCGACGCAGCCGGCCGCCGCCCCGCAACGGAACCGCAGCCGGGCCTTACTCAAGACACGCAGGAGCAAGTGGTGATCGAAGAGACCCTCCTCGAAGCCGAGGAGAAGATGGAGAAGGCCGTCGTGGTCGCCAAGGAGGACTTCGCCGCGATCCGCACCGGCCGTGCGCACCCGGCGATGTTCAACAAGATCGTGGCCGACTACTACGGCGCGCCGACTCCGATCAACCAGCTGGCCTCGTTCTCCGTGCCGGAGCCGCGCATGGCGGTCGTGACCCCGTTCGACAAGACGGCCCTGCGCAACATCGAGCAGGCGATCCGCGACTCGGACCTGGGCGTCAACCCGAGCAACGACGGCAACATCATCCGGGTGGTGTTCCCGGAGCTCACCGAGGAGCGCCGCCGCGACTACATCAAGGTCGCCAAGGGCAAGGCGGAGGACTCCAAGGTCTCCATCCGCTCCGTCCGCCGCAAGGCCAAGGACGCCATCGACAAGCTGATCAAGGACGGCGAGGTCGGCGAGGACGAGGGCCGCCGCGCCGAGAAGGAGCTCGACGACACCACCGCGAAGTACGTCGCACAGGTGGACGAGCTCCTCAAGCACAAGGAAGCGGAGCTTCTCGAAGTCTGATGAACGACTCATCCTGGGGAGCCCCGCCGCACGCCGGGCCGCAGCCCGGGCAGGCCGGACCGCCGGCCGGGTACTGGGAACCGGCCGATCAGGGCACCGGCCAGGGGTACGACCACGGCTCCGGCCAGGGATACGACCCCGGCTCCGGCCAGGGGTACGGCACCGGCCCCGCCCACGGCTCCGGCCAGGGGTACGGCACCGGCGCAGCCCCTGCCCAGGGTCCCGGCCAGGGGTACGACCTCGGTCGCGCCCAGGGCTACGACCAGGGGCATGTCCGGGGAGCCGCCCCGGCGGGTCCCGCGTACGATGCGCAGAACGCGCAGCAGACTCGCCCCATGCCCCTCGTGCCCGACGACGTACCCGCGTACGGCTCGGACCAGGACGGTGACAGGGGGGCCGCTCGGCTGGGCGGCCCCTTGTTCCGAGACGAGACGTTCCGCAACGACACACCGTCGGCGCAGCCCCTGCCTCACGCGACGCCGCAGAATCCGGAGCCCATGCCCGACGCCCCACAGCCGGCCCCCGCGCCGCAGAAGAAGAGCGCGGGGCGCGACCTGGGCGCGGCCATAGGGGTCGGCGTCGGACTGGGCGTCGTGATCGTGGCGTCCCTGTTCGTCGTCAAGGCCGTCTTCGTCGGTGTCGTGGCGGTCGCCGTCGTGGTGGGCCTGTGGGAACTGACCAGCCGGCTCCAGGAGCGCAAGGGCATCAAGGCACCCCTGGTCCCGCTGGCGCTGGGCGGCGCGGCGATGGTGGTCGCCGGGTACGCGCGGGGGGCCGAGGGCGCCTGGGTCGCCCTGGCGCTCACCGGGCTCGCGGTCCTCGTCTGGCGGATGACGGAACCGCCGGAGGGCTACCTCAAGGACGTCACGGCGGGTCTCTTCGCGGCGTTCTACGTCCCGTTCCTGGCGACGTTCGTCGCGATGATGCTGACCGCCGAGGACGGCCCCTTCCGGGTGCTGACCTTCCTGCTCCTCACGGTGGTCAGCGACACCGGCGCCTACGCGGTCGGCTGGCGCTTCGGCACCCACAAGCTCGCCCCGCGCATCAGCCCCGGCAAGACCCGTGAGGGCCTGGTCGGCGCGGTGCTGTTCGCGATGGTCGCGGGCGCGCTGTGCATGGAGTTCCTGATCGACGACGGCACCTGGTGGCAGGGCCTGCTGCTGGGCCTCGCGGTCGCGGCCAGCGCCACGCTCGGCGACCTCGGCGAGTCCATGATCAAGCGGGACCTGGGCATCAAGGACATGGGCACCCTCCTCCCGGGCCACGGCGGCATCATGGACCGGCTGGACTCCCTGCTGCCGACGGCTCCGGTGGTGTGGTTGCTGATGGTGTTGTTCGTGGGAAGCGGCTGACCGGGCCGGACGCCGACCGGTCTGCAGAGTGACCGGCGTACAGCTGTCGTAGCCGAGCCCCCGTCCTTCGCCGGGCGGGGGCTCGGTGGCATGCCGGCCCCGGATGACGCAGCAGAAATCGCAGGGTCATTCCGGCCGGAGGCAGACTTCCTGTGAGGACGCTGTCTCCTCCGACGTGCAGGGAGTGTGCCCGTGCCCCTCGACCCGGCTCCGGCCGCATCCCCCTCGCCACCTCCTCCGCCGGTGCGGTTCTGGCCGGTCGACGATCTGCCCGCGCTCGACCCGGACCCCTTCCTGGACGAGGTGATGCGCGGGGAGCCGGTCACCCGGATCCGACTCGCGTACGGCGAGGGGGAGGCCTGGCTGGTCACCCGGTACGAGGACGTCCGCCTCGTCACCTCCGACCCGCGCTTCTCCCGGGAACTGGTCGTGGGCCGCGACATCACCAGCATGCGCCCGGCGCCCGTGGCCTCCCAGACCGCCGGCCTGCAGTACATCGACCCGCCCGGACACAACCGGCTGCGCCGGGTCGTCGCCCGTGCCTTCACCGGGCGGGCCATGCAGCGGCTGCGGCCGATGGCGGAGCGCAGGGCCGGCGAACTCCTCGACGCGATGGAGGCCGCGGGCCCGCCGGCCGACCTCATGGAGCACCTGCACGGCCCCTTCCCGATCGCCGTGATCCGTGACTTCCTCGGCGTCGACGAGAAGGACTGGCACCGTTGGGCGGCGACCGGCGAGGCGCTGCTCTCCGCCGGACCCGACGCCGAGGACCGCGCCCGCAAGGCCGCCCGGACCACCCGGGCCCGGATCGCCGAGCTGCTGCAGAGCCGCCGCGAGGAGCCCCGCGAGGACCTCGCCGGAGTGCTGGCCCAGGCCACCGCGGACGGCGAGATCACCGACGACGAGGCGATCTCCCTGGCCACCGCCGTCCAGGTCAGCGGCGGCCACGCGGTCCGCAACAACAGCGGTTCGATGATGTACGCGCTGCTCACCCACCCCAGGCACCTGGACCGGCTGCGCCGCGAGCCGGACCTGCTCCCCAAGGCGGTGGACGAGCTGTTCCGCTACGTCCCGCACCGCAACGGCGTCGGCATCCCGCGGGTCGCCGTCGAGGACGTCGAGGTCGGCGGCCGGCTGATCCGGGCCGGTGACGTGGTCTACAACGCCTACGTCGCCGCCAACCGCGACCCCGCCGTCTTCACCGACCCCGACGTCCTCGACTTCGACCGCGCGGGCGGTCCCCACCTGGCCTTCGGCCACGGGCCCCACCACTGCATGGCCGCGATCATGGCCCGCATGGAGGCCGAGATCATGATCGGCTCGGTCCTCTCCCGCTTCCCCGGCATCCGGCTGGCCGTACCTCCCGGGGAGGTCGGGTTCCAGCGCCAGGGCCTGATCCGCGGACCGCGTACGCTGCCCGTGACCTGGTGACCGGCAAGGACCGAGGAGACCCCCACCATGCTGACGACCACCTACGTCCCCGGCGCCCCGAACTGGCTCGACCTGGGGACCACGGACACCGAGGCGAGCGCCGTCTTCTACTCGGCCGTCTTCGGCTGGGAGCACCGGTCCGCCGGCCCGGAGGCGGGCGGCTACGGCTTCTTCGAGCAGGACGGCGGGACGGTCGCCGGGATCGGGCCGCTCACCGCGGAGGGCGCGACCCCGTCCTGGCGGGTGTACTTCCACACCCCGGACGCCGACGCCACCGCCCAGGCCGTGGAGCAGGCGGGCGGCAGCGTCCGGATCGCCCCGGCGGACGTCTTCGCCTTCGGGCGGGCGGCCGCCTTCATCGACCCCACCGGCGCGGACTTCGCGGTCTGGCAGCCGGGCGAGACCCAGGGCCTGGACCTTGTCGCGGTCCCCGGCAGCCTGTCCAGGACGGAGCTCTACACCACCGACGCGGCCGCGGCGAAGACGTTCTACGAGTCGGTCTTCTCCTGGCAGACGCGGGACGTGCCGATGGGCCCGGGACTGACCTACACGATCCTCACCCCGGCCGGCGCCGGCCCGGCGGCGGCCCACGGCGGACTGATGCAGTTGCCCCAGGCCAACCTCGACGCCGGCTCGACCCCGGAATGGCACCCCTACTTCGAGGTGACCGACTGCGACGCCACCTTCGCCAGGGCCACCGAGTCCGGAGCCACCACCCTCATCCCGGTCACCGAGGCCCCGGGCATCGGCCGCTTCGCCATGTTCCGCGACCCCTCCGGCGCCCTCTTCGCCATCATCACGACGGCCAGGGGCTGAGCCCTTCCAAGTCCCCGCCGAACCTTCGGTCGCAGGCCACCTCAGTTGATCTGCGACACTGGTACAGCCATGCCTAATCCCGGAGAACTCACTTTCGTCGCGCCGCGCGGAGCCAAGAAGCCGCCGCGGCATCTCGCCGATCTCTCGCCCGCCGAGCGCAAGGACGCGGTGGCCGAGGTCGGGGAGAAGCCGTTCCGTGCCAAGCAGCTCTCGCAGCACTACTTCGCGCGGTACGCGCACGACCCCGAGCAGTGGACCGACATCCCGGCCGGGTCGCGGGACAAGCTGCGGGAGGCGCTGTTCCCCGAGCTGATGACCGTCGTACGGCATCTGTCGACCGACGAGGGGACGACGCGCAAGACGCTGTGGCGGCTGTTCGACGGCACGCTCGTCGAGTCGGTGCTGATGCGCTACCCGGACCGGGTGACCATGTGCATCAGCTCGCAGGCGGGGTGCGGGATGAACTGCCCGTTCTGCGCGACCGGGCAGGCGGGTCTGGACCGGAATCTGTCGACCGCCGAGATCGTCCACCAGATCGTGGACGGGATGCGGGCGCTGCGGGACGGGGACGTGCCTGGCGGTCCCGCGCGGCTCTCCAACATCGTCTTCATGGGGATGGGCGAGCCGCTCGCCAACTACAAGCGGGTGGTCGGAGCGATCCGGGCTCTCACCGACCCCGCCCCGGACGGGCTCGGCCTCTCGCAGCGCGGGATCACCGTCTCGACCGTCGGACTGGTCCCGGCCATCCACCGGTTCGCCGACGAGGGATTCAAGTGCCGGCTGGCGATCTCGCTGCACGCCCCCGACGACGAACTGCGCGACACGCTCGTCCCCGTGAACACGCGGTGGAAGGTGCGCGAGGTCCTCGACGCCGGGTTCGAGTACGTCGAGAAGAGCGGGCGTCGGCTCAGCATCGAGTACGCCCTCATCCGCGACATCAACGACCAGGCGTGGCGGGGGGACCGGCTGGGCCGCCTGCTCAAGGGCAAGCCCGTGCACGTCAACCTCATCCCCCTGAACCCGACTCCGGGTTCGAAGTGGACCGCGTCGCGGCCGGAGGACGAGAAGGCGTTCGTCGAGGCGATCGAGGCGCACGGTGTGCCGGTGACGATCCGGGACACCCGCGGGCAGGAGATCGACGGAGCCTGCGGTCAGCTCGCGGCCACCGAGCGGTAATCTGAGGGCCGTAGGTACATCTTCATATTCCGACAGGGGAGCGCCACAGCGCTGAGAGTGCGGCAACCGGGCCGCAGACCCTCTGAACCTCGCCCAGGTCATTCTGGGTAGGAAGTTCGGTCATCACTCAAGCTGTTGCGCCCTGCCCGCACACCGCGGGCAGGGCCGCGTCTCTTCCTGGTCAACCCCAGGAGGAAAACACCAGTGCACACAAGGACCTTCTTGGCCGCGGCCGTCGGGCTCGGTCTCGTCACGCTGTCCGCGTGCTCGTCGTCGTCGGGTTCCGACGCCGATTCCAAGACCGTCACTCTGGTCAGCCACGACTCGTGGGCCGTCTCCAAGAACGTGCTCCAGGACTTCGAGAAGCAGTCCGGCTACAAGGTCAGGGTCCTCAAGGACGGTGACGCCGGGCAGGCCGTCAACAAGGCGATCCTGACCAAGGACAACCCGCAGGGCGACGTCTTCTTCGGCGTCGACAACACCCTGCTCTCCAGGGCCCTCGACAACGGTCTCTTCCAGCCGTACGAGGCGAAGGGGCTCGGCACGGTCGGCACGGCGTACCAGCTGGACGCGGACAGGCACCGGGTCACGCCCATCGACTACGGCGACATCTGCGTCAACTACGACAAGGCGTACTTCAGCAAGCACAAGCTGACCCCGCCGACCTCGTACGCCGATCTCGTCAAGCCGCAGTACAAGAACCTCCTCGTCACCGAGAACGCGTCCACCTCCTCGCCGGGGCTGGGATTCCTGCTAGGGAGCGCGGCTCAGTACGGCGACGACGGCTGGCAGGACTACTGGAAGAAGCTCAAGGCCAACGGCGTCAAGGTCGTCGACGGCTGGGAGCAGGCCTACGACGAGGAGTTCTCCGGCTCGGCCGGCGGCAAGAAGGCCGGCGGCGACCGGCCGCTCGTCGTGTCGTACGCCTCCTCGCCGCCCGCCGAGGTCATCTACGCCGACCCGAAGCCGAGCACCGCGCCCACCGGGGTCGCGACCGGCACCTGCTTCCGGCAGATCGAGTTCGCGGGGCTGCTGAGCAACGCGGGGAACACCAAGGGCGGCAAGGCCCTCATCGACTTCCTGGTCTCCAGGGAGTTCCAGGAGGACATGCCGCTGAACATGTTCGTGTACCCGGTGGTGAAGGGGGCGAGCGTGCCTGCCGAGTTCACGAAGTACGGGCCCGCAGCCCAGGACCCCGAGACCATGGCGCCCGACGAGATCGCCGCCAACCGTGACCAGTGGGTCAAGACGTGGACGTCACTCGTACTGAAGTAGCCGCGCACAAGGGCCGTTCGGGGAGCGCGGCGCGGCTCGGACTGATGTTCGTGCCGGTCGCGTTCTTCGCCGTCTTCTTCGCCTGGCCGGTCGCGGCGATCGTCACGCGCGGGCTGAGGGTCGACGGGGTGTGGCGGTTCGGGCGGATCGCCGACGTCGTCGGCCAGTCCGACATCCGGCACGTGCTCTGGTTCACCACCTGGCAGGCGCTCGCCTCCACCGCGCTCACCCTGCTGGCCGCGCTGCCCGCCGCCTACGTCTTCGCCCGCCTCGACTTCCCGGGCAAGCAGGTGCTGCGGGCCGTGGTGACGGTGCCCTTCGTGCTGCCGACGGTCGTGGTGGGCACCGCGTTCCTCGCGCTCGTCGGGCGGGGCGGCCTGCTGGACGAGTTGTGGGGCGTACGGCTGGACACCACCGTCTGGGCCATCCTGCTGGCGCACGTCTTCTTCAACTACGCGGTCGTCGTACGGACCGTGGGCGGGCTGTGGGCCCAGCTGGACCCGCGGCAGGAGGAGGCCGCCCGGATGCTCGGCGTCTCCCCCCTGGGCGCCTGGCGGAAGGTCACCCTGCCCGCGCTCGCGCCCGCCGTGGCCGCCGCCGCGCTGATGGTCTTCCTGTTCACCTTCACGTCCTTCGGCGTGGTGCAGATCCTCGGCGGGCCGACGTTCTCCACCCTCGAGGTGGAGATCTACCGGCAGACCTCCGAGCTCTTCGACCTCTCCACGGCCGCCGTCCTCACCCTCGTGCAGTTCGCCGCGGTCGGCGCGATCCTCGCCGTGCACGCGTGGACGGTACGGCGGCGGGAGAGCGCGCTCAGGCTGGTGGACCCGGCGGTGACGGCCCGCCGACCGCGCGGGGCCGGGCAGTGGGCGCTGCTCGGCGGGGTCCTCGCCACCATCGCCGTCCTCCTCGTGCTGCCGCTGGCCGTGCTGGTACGGCGGTCGCTGGACGGCGGGTTCGGGTACTACCGGGCGCTGGGCGCCGCCGACGGCGGGACCTTCCTGGTCGCGCCGATCGAGTCGGTCGTCAACTCGCTGCAGTACGCGGTCGTCGCCACCGCCGTCGCCGTGGTGATCGGCGCTCTCGCCGCCGCCGCGCTGGCCCGGCGGGACGCGGGGCGCCTCGTACGGGGGTTCGACGCGCTGCTGATGCTGCCCCTCGGGGTGTCCGCCGTGACCGTCGGTTTCGGGTTCCTGATCGCGCTCGACAAGCCACCGCTGGACCTGCGCCAGTCCTGGATCCTCGTCCCGCTTGCCCAGGCGCTGGTCGGCGTGCCCTTCGTCGTACGGACCATGCTGCCCGTGCTGCGGGCCGTGGACGAGCGGCTGCGGGAGGCGGCGGCCGTGCTGGGGGCCTCGCCCTGGCGGGTGTGGCGGGAGGTCGATCTGCCGTTGGTGCGGCGGGCGCTGCTGATCGCGGCGGGCTTCGCGTTCGCGGTGTCGCTGGGGGAGTTCGGGGCGACGGTGTTCATCGCGCGGCCGGACAACCCGACCCTGCCGGTCGCCGTGGCCCGGCTGCTGTCCCGTCCCGGTGATCTCAACTACGGCCAGGCGATGGCCCTTTCCACGATTCTGATGGTGGTGTGCGCGGTGGCGCTGCTGGTCCTCGAGCGGCTGCGGACCGACCGGACGGGGGAGTTCTGATGCCGCTTCTCGAACTGGAGCAGGCGACGGTGCGGTTCGGCGGGCGGGCCGTGCTCGACACCGTCGGCCTGGAGGTGGCCGAGCACGAGGTGGTGTGCGTGCTCGGGCCGAGCGGGAGCGGCAAGTCGACGCTGCTGCGGGCGGTTGCCGGGCTGCAACGGCTCGACTCCGGGCGGGTGTCGCTCGACGGGCATGACCAGGCGCGGGTGCCGGCGCACCAGCGGGGGGTCGGGCTGATGTTCCAGGATCATCAGCTGTTCCCGCAGCGGGACGTGGGCGGGAACGTGGCCTTCGGGCTTCGGATGCGTGGCGCCGGGAAGGCGCAACAGGCCGAGCGGGTGGCTGAGTTGCTGGAGCTGGTGGGGCTCCCGGGTGCGGCCAGGCGGGCCGTCGCCGGGCTCTCCGGCGGTGAGCAGCAGCGGGTGGCGCTCGCGCGGGCGCTGGCGCCCCGGCCCCGGCTGCTGATGCTCGACGAACCGCTGGGGCAGCTCGACCGCTCGCTGCGGGAGCGGCTCGTGGTCGAACTCCGCGAGCTGTTCGGGAGGTTGGGCACCACCGTGCTGGCGGTGACGCACGACCAGGGCGAGGCGTTCGCGCTGGCCGACCGTGTGGTGGTGATGCGGGACGGGCGGATCGCCCAGTCCGGCACGCCACTTGAGGTCTGGCAGCGGCCCGCGGACGAGTTCGTGGCCCGCTTCCTCGGCTTCGGCAACGTGGTCCCGGCGACCGTGGAGGAGGCGGTCGCGGTGACGCCGTGGGGGAAGCTGCCGGTGCCCGAGGGCTCGGCGCAGGGCCCGCGGACGCTGCTGGTGCGGCCGGCGGGGGTACGGCTCGTCGCCCCCGACGCGGGGCTGCCCTGCACGGTGGCCGCCCGCACCTTCCAGGGCACCCATGTCACCGTCCACCTCCAGCCCGCGGACGGGCCCCGGCTGGAAGCGGCCTGCGCGCTGCGGGAGGCGCCGGAGGCCGGGGACGCGGTGGGTGTCGAGTTCGACGCGGCGGAGACCGTCGTACTGGACTGACCGCGTGCGCGGGTACGGCCGAGGCCCGCCCCCCGGGGATACGGGGACGGGCCTCGACGATGTGCGGGTGAGAGGCGCGTCAGTTGCCGCTGTGCGCCCCACGACGGCGCATGCCGAACCAGACGGCTCCACCGCCGACCACCACGAGCGCGGCGGCGATACCGGCGATCAGGCCGGTGTTGGAGTTGGCACCGGTCTCGGCGAGGTTCGACTCACCGACGGCCGGGGAGGGAGCGTTGTCCGACGTGCCGGCCGGGGCGGTGGTGCTGTCCGTGGCCGACGGGGTCGGGGAGTCCGACTCGGCCGGGGTGGTCTCGGACGCCGACGGCGACGGGGTGGTCGAGCCCGAGGGGGAGGGGCTGGAGCTCTCCGTGGACTTGCACGCCGTCGACGGGGTCGTCAGGCTGGGCGTGATGTCCGTGTCGATCTGGATCTTGCCACTGTCGACCTTGACGTGGACGCGGTACGTCGCGTCGGGCGCCCAGTCCTCGGAGAAGGTGATCTTCTTGCCTGCCTTGGAGCCCTTGACGGTCTGGGCGTCGCCGACCTGCTTCGCGTCGGCACCGTTGCTCTCGAGGAAGACGGTGATGGTGGCCGGAGTACCTGAGGCGTCCTGGTCGGTGACCGTGATGACACCGTTGGAGCCGTCGCAGGTGGCTTCGGCGGAGAACTCGGAGATGTTGCACGCGAAGGCGCTGCTGGAGACGCCCAGGGCCAGCGCGGCCGACGCGGAGGCAACACCCAGGATGCGCACGGAACGACGTGCACTGCGGCGGGATATGGACACGTTTGTCCTTACTGAGTGCATAACTGCGGGGGGTAAAGAGGGAATTGACGCGACGACGGGGTGAGGCATCGGAATCCCCAAGAGGCTCACAGGTCTATAAGCGCTCCGTAAGTAGTGTCAATGCATATGCGGTCCACGGGCGTTGACTTTACCTGCTCATTAATCGCTGAGACGTTTCAGCGCCTGTGAAGCTTGCTCGATCCGGTCAACCAGGGCGATACGGGACGCCATCGCGCGCTCCCCCGCGAGCGAGGTCAGCAGCTGCCAGGCCGGCAGTTTCTCGCTCCAGTGCGCCTCGTTCACGAGCACCATCGGGGTCGGCCCGCCGCGTGACTCGTAGTAGTTGGGCGTCGCGTTGTCGAAGATCTCCTGTACGGTCCCGGCGGCGCCCGGCAGGAACACCACTCCGGCGTTGGAGCGGGCCAGCAGGCCGTCCTCGCGGGTGGCGTTGGCGAAGTACTTGGCGATGTGCGCGGCGAAGGCGTTCGGCGGCTCATGGCCGTAGAACCAGGTGGGGATGCCGACCGACGGGCCACCGTCCGGCCAGCGCTCGCGGACCTCGAAGGCGGCGCGCGCCCAGTCGGTGACCGACGGCCGGAACGACGGTGCCTTGGCGAGGAGTTCCAGCGCCTCGTCGAGCATCCCGTCGTCGAAGGGCGCCGCGTACGCGCCCAGGTTCGCCGCCTCCATCGCGCCCGGCCCGCCGCCGGTCGCCACCGTGAACCCGGCCCGCGCCAGTTCCCGGCCGAGCCGGGCGGCACCGGCGTACTCCGCCGTGCCGCGGGCCATCGCGTGCCCGCCCATCACGCCCACCACCCGGGCGCCGACGAGGAGTTCGTCCAGCGCGTCGGAGACCGCGTCGTCGTGGATCGAGCGCAGCATCGAGCCGAATATGTCGCCGTCCGCCTTGGTCTGCTGGAACCAGGCGTACGAACGGGCGTCCGAGGTCGCCTCGTAGCCGGCGTCGAGCGAGTCGAACAGCTCGTCGGGCGTGTAGACGAAGGCGCGGTAGGGGTCGAAGGGGAGGTCCGGGACCGGCGGGAACACCAGCGCGCCGGACGCGCCGGCCCGGGCGGCGGCCTCGGGGGACATCGGGCAGCCGAGGAAGACGGCGCCGGTGGTGTCGGTGGTCAGCAGGGCGTCCGTACGGTCCGTCAGATCGACGGCCTGGATCCGGTACTGGGCGAGCGTGCCGTGCGCGGCGACGACCTCGTCGAACTCGGCGAGGGACTCGATCTCACGGTCGCGGGCGGCCCGGTGCGGCTGGGCGGGACGGGGCTGCGCGGAGGACGGCTGGGCGGGTGTCGGATGCACCCGCCCACTCTAGGTGTCAGCCCTGCACCGCCGCCGGGTCCATCCACACGACCTCCCAGCTGTGGCCGTCGAGGTCCTCGAAGGACCGGCCGTACATGAAGCCCTGGTCCTGGACGTCGTCGTTCGCCGTGCCGCCGGCCGCGACCGCCTTCCCCACCAGCTCGTCGACCTTCTCGCGGCTCTCCGCGCTCAGGCAGATCAGCACCTCGCTGGTCTTCGTCGAGTCGGCGATCTCCTTCTTCGTGAAGTCGGCGTAGCGCTGCTTGCTCAGCAGCATGGCGATGATCGTATCGCTGATCACGACGCAGGAGCAGTCGTCGGTGCTGAACTGCGGGTTGATCGAGTAGCCGAGCTCCGTGAAGAACTTCCGCGATGCGGCGACGTCGTTGGTGGCCAGGTTCACGAAGATCATCTGCTGGTACATGGGGTCTCTCCCTCGGGTGTCGTGCCGTTCGTGGGGGTAGACCGGGGGACGCGGCGAAAGTCATCGCCGGGTCCGGATCTTTTCGTACGGCCTTTCCTCGTACGGTCTTTCAGCGTGCGAGCGGGAGTGCGGCGAGCTCCGCGATCAGCAGGGTGAGCGGGCCGAAGAGGACCAGCAGGGCGCCGGTGCGCAGGGCCGCCGCGCTGCGCAGTACGGTCGCCGGGGCGCCGAGGCGGAGCAGGGCCGCGGTGATGTCGGCGCGGTACTGGCGGGCCTCGACGGCGGCGGTGGCGAGGGTGGCGACCGTGCAGCCGGCCACCACGAGGCCGCCGAGGGCGGTGAGGGGGCCGAAGGCGGGGGCGCTGCCGGCGTCGCCGTCGAGGGCGGTGGCCGCGACGGCCGCCGACGCCACCGCGCAGACGACACCGAGGGGGCGGCCGATGCGGGTGGCCTCCGCCATCAGGACGCGGCCGGCGAGGAGGCGGCGGGCGCCGGGGCGGACGGCCTGGAGGAGGCGGCCGCAGAGGTGGGTGAGGCCGGGGGCGGCGAGGATCAGGCCGAGGGCGGTGAGAGCCCAGCCGGCGAGGACGCCGACGGGGCCGCCGGCCAGGCCGCCGGGGAGGGGGGTGTGCGGGGCGGTGTCGGTGACGCCGGCGTAGGACTCCACGGCGAGGCCGGCGGCGAGGACGGCGATGCCCCAGGGGAGGCCGGGGGGTGAGGTGGCGGGGAGGTCGGGGAGCGGGGCCGGGGTTTCCTCGCTGTGGTCGGCTGGGCCGGGGGTGGGCGGGGTGTCGCTTACCGGCGCTTGCAGGGTGCAGTCCGCGCCCACCCGTGCCGCCCCAGCGGCACGACTGCCCGCGGGTTGAAGCGGTGGCTGGGGGGCGGACGCGGGTTGAGTGGAGGTGAGTGGTGGGCGGGTGGTGGGCGTCGGGCCGCGGAAGAAGCGGGCGCCGAAGCGGCCGTAGGCGCCGAAGGTTTCGGGTTTTGCTGTTCGGTCGTAGGCGCCGAAGCGGCCGTGGATGCGGGAGCGGGTGCCGGGGTGGGGCAGGTCGCGGGGGCGGAGGGTGAGGGCGACCGTTGCGGAGGCGAGGACCGGCAGGACGGTCAGGAGGGTCAGGACCGCCGGGACGGGCAGGGACCTGTCCGCGGCCAGGAAGTCCTTCGCCGCGCCGTCGAAGGGCATGCCCGTGAGGTCGCCGCGCAGGTGGAGGAAGACCAGGAGGGCCAGCAGGGAGCCCAGGGCGCAGGCGAGGGCCGTGTTGAGGGCGGCGAGGGCCATCAGGCGGGCCGGGCCCAGGCCGAAGGCGGAGAGACCGGAGCGCGGCTTGGCGCCGGGGTCGGTGCGGGCCACCGCGACCGCGAGGTACACCGTGCTGGCGAGCGGGATCGCGCACCAGGACAGGCGCAGGAGAGCTGCCGTCGAGTGGGTCGGGTGGGTCAGCGCGTAGCCGAGGGCGGACAGCAGCAGGAAACCCGTGCCGGCGGCCGCCGCGGCCACCAGGAGGCGGCGCAGGTGGACGGCCGGGTGGGTGGCGCGGGTCAGGCGGAGAGCGAGCACTCGGCCCGGCCTTCCGTCTCGGGGACCGGCGGCAGGTGGACGGTGTTCACCCGGCGGCCGTCCAGGAGGTCGACCTTGCGGTCGGCGAGGGCCGCCGTCTCCGCGTCGTGCGTGGCGAGGACGACCGTGATGCCGTGCGAGCGGGCCGCCGTGGTGAGGGTACGCAGGACGTGGGCGCGGTCGGCGCGGTGCAGCGGGGCCGTCGGCTCGTCGGCGAAGAGGACCGTGGGCGCGGGGGCGAGGGCGCGGGCGATGGAGACGCGCTGGCGTTCGGCCTGCTGGAGTTCGCCGGGGTGCCTGCGGGCCTTGTCGCCGACGTCGAGGCGCTCCAGCCACTCCAGCGCGGCCACCTTGGCCCGGCGGCGGCCGGTGCCGCGCAGCATCAGGGGCAGGGCGGTGTTCTCCCAGACGTTCAGCTCGGGGACGAGAGCCGGGGCCGGGTCGATCCAGCCGAAGCGGTCGCGGCGCAGCCGCTCGCGGGCGAACGGGCCCATCCGGTGCACGGCCTTGCTGTTGAACCAGACCTCGCCGCCCTGCGCCGGGACCAGACCGGCCAGGCACCTCAGCAGCGTCGTCTTGCCGCTGCCGCGCGGGCCGCTGACGGCGAGGATCTCGCCCTCCCGGACGCCCAGCGAGATGCCGGTGACACCCGGTGAGCTGTCCGGGTGGCGGAAGTGCAGGGCGCGTGCCCACAGCACGTCGTTGTCCGGCGGGGCCTCCATGGGCGTACACCTCGGTTCTGATCCGTTTTGCCGTGCCTTCCCACGTCCGGGGGAACGAAGGCTGGGCCGATCGGTCACGTGCACGCTAGGCAGATCCGGGGGCGGAGCCCGGACAGCACGCGGCCCCGGGCCGCCGTTCTCACTCGAACGGGCGGCGCCGGGGCCGGGTCGGACCGCTGATGCGATGATCAGAGCTTGGTCCACGCCTCCGTGAGGGTGGCGCGCAGGATCTGCTCGATCTCGTCGAAGGTCTCCTGGTTGGAGATCAGCGGCGGGGCGAGCTGGACGACCGGGTCGCCGCGGTCGTCGGCACGGCAGTACAGGCCGTTCTCGAACAGGGCCTTCGAGAGGAAGCCGTACAGGACGCGCTCGGTCTCCTCGTCGTTGAAGGACTCCTTGGTCGCCTTGTCCTTGACCAGCTCGATGCCGTAGAAGAAGCCGTTGCCGCGGACGTCGCCGACGATCGGCAGGTCGTGCAGCTTCTGCAGGGTGGAGAGGAAGGCGCCCTCGTTGTCCAGGACGTGCTGGTTGAGGTTCTCGCGCTCGAACAGGTCGAGGTTGGCGAGGCCGACCGCCGCGGAGACCGGGTGGCCGCCGAAGGTGTAGCCGTGCAGGAAGGTGTTGTCGCCCTTGTAGAACGGCTCGGCGACGCGGTCGGAGACGATGCACGCGCCGATCGGGGAGTAGCCCGAGGTCATGCCCTTGGCGCAGGTGATCATGTCCGGGACGTAGCCGAACTTGTCACAGGCGAACATCGTGCCCAGGCGGCCGAAGGCGCAGATGACCTCGTCGGAGACCAGGAGCACGTCGTACTGGTCGCAGATCTCGCGCACGCGCTGGAAGTAGCCGGGCGGGGGCGGGAAGCAGCCGCCCGCGTTCTGGACCGGCTCCAGGAAGACCGCGGCGACGGTGTCGGGGCCCTCGAAGAGGATCTGCTGCTCGATCTGGTCGGCGGCCCAGCGGCCGAAGGCCTCCGGGTCGTCGCCGTGGATCGGGGCGCGGTAGATGTTGGTGTTCGGGACCTTGTGGGCACCGGGGACGAGGGGCTCGAAGGGAGCCTTCAGCGCCGGCAGACCGGTGATCGACAGGGCGCCCTGCGGGGTGCCGTGGTACGCGACCGCGCGGGAGATGACCTTGTACTTGGTCGGCTTGCCCTGCAGCTTGAAGTACTGCTTGGCGAGCTTCCAGGCGGTCTCGACGGCCTCGCCGCCGCCGGTGGTGAAGAAGACCTTGTTCAGGTCGCCGGGGGCGTGGTCGGCCAGCCGCTCCGCGAGCTCGACGGCCTTCGGGTGGGCGTACGACCACACCGGGAAGAACGCCAGCTCCTGGGCCTGCTTGAACGCGGTCTCGGCGAGTTCGGTGCGGCCGTGACCGGCCTGGACCACGAACAGACCGGCGAGACCGTCGAGGTAGCGCTTGCCCTTGTCGTCGTAGATGTAGGTGCCCTCGCCCCGGACGATGGTCGGGACGGGCGAGTTCTCGTACGAGGACATGCGGGTGAAGTGCATCCACAGGTGGTCGTACGCGGTGCGGCTGAGGTCCTTCTGGGTCACGGTTATCGGGTTCCCCACATGTAGGTCTGCTTCTTCAGCTTCAGGTAGACGAAGCTTTCGGTGGAGCGCACGCCGGGCAGGGCCCGGATGCGTTTGTTGATGACGTCCAGCAGGTGGTCGTCGTCCTCGCAGACGATCTCCGCGAGGATGTCGAACGAGCCCGCGGTCATCACCACGTACTCGACTTCCGACATGGCGCTCAGCGCATCCGCGATCGACTCGACATCGCCCTCGACGTTGATGCCGACCATCGCCTGCCGGCGGAAGCCCACGGTGAGCGGGTCCGTGACGGCGACGATCTGCATGACGCCCTGGTCCAGCAGCTTCTGGACGCGCTGGCGCACGGCCGCCTCCGACAGGCCGACGGCCTTGCCGATCGCGGCGTACGGACGGCGGCCGTCCTCCTGGAGCTGCTGGATGATGGCGAGGGAGACGGCGTCCAACTGGGGAGTGCCGTTCCTGGACTCGCGGGACGAGTCCCTCTGGTCTGCGCTTCGACTGGCCACGACCTCACTGTGCACGACGTCTCGACGGTTCCGCAAGGCCGTATCGATGAAATTCGTTGTTTGAGGCGCCGTGGATTGCGGATTTCGCAGACGCGGCGGCCGTGGGGGTGTTGAAAACGTGGGATCTCGGATTACTGTGGGTGTCTCAGTGATTGGACACCCGAACTTGGAGGGCCGGCAGTGAGCACCGAGCTGCGTCGTCTGCGCAATTACATCGACGGTGAGTTCCGGGACGCCGCCGACGGGCGGACCACCGAGGTGGTCAACCCCGCGACCGGCGAGGCGTACGCCACCGCCCCGCTGTCCGGGGAGGCCGACGTCGACGCGGCGATGGCGGCCGCGGCCGCGGCCTTCCCGGGCTGGCGCGACACCACGCCCGCCGAGCGGCAGAAGGCCCTGCTGAAGATCGCGGACGCGTTCGAGGAGCGGGCCGAGGAACTCATCGCGGCGGAGGTGGAGAACACCGGCAAGCCGACCGGGCTCACCCGCTCCGAGGAGATCCCGCCGATGGTCGACCAGATCCGGTTCTTCGCCGGTGCGGCCCGGATGCTGGAGGGCCGCTCGGCCGGCGAGTACATGGAGGGGATGACCTCCATCGTCCGCCGCGAGCCGGTCGGCGTCTGCGCGCAGGTCGCGCCGTGGAACTACCCGATGATGATGGCCGTGTGGAAGTTCGCCCCGGCGATCGCCGCGGGCAACACGGTGGTCCTCAAGCCGTCGGACACCACCCCGGCGTCGACCGTCCTGATGGCCGAGATCATCGGCGGGATCCTGCCGAAGGGCGTCTTCAACGTCGTCACGGGCGACCGTGACACCGGCCGCCTGATGGTCGAGCACCCCGTCCCGGCCATGGCCTCCATCACCGGCTCCGTGCGCGCCGGCATGCAGGTCGCCGAGTCCGCGTCCAAGGACCTCAAGCGGGTCCACCTGGAGCTGGGCGGCAAGGCGCCGGTCGTCGTCTTCGAGGACACCGACATCGCCAAGGCCGTCGAGGACATCTCCGTCGCGGGCTTCTTCAACGCGGGCCAGGACTGTACGGCGGCGACCCGGGTCCTCGTCCAGGAGTCCATCCACGACGAGTTCGTGGCCGCGCTCGCGAAGGCCGCGGCCGAGACGAAGACCGGGCAGCCGGACGACGAGGACGTGCTGTTCGGGCCGCTGAACAACCCGAACCAGCTCAAGCAGGTCTCCGGCTTCATCGAGCGGCTCCCCGCCCACGCCAAGGTCGAGACCGGCGGGCAGCGGGTCGGTGACAAGGGGTACTTCTACGCGCCGACCGTCGTCTCCGGCGTCAAGCAGGACGACGAGATCATCCAGAAGGAGGTCTTCGGGCCGGTCATCACCGTCCAGTCCTTCTCGGACGAGGAGCAGGCCGTCGAGTGGGCCAACGGCGTCGAGTACGCCCTCGCGTCCTCGGTGTGGACCAAGGACCACGGGCGGGCGATGCGGATGTCCAAGAAGCTGGACTTCGGCTGCGTGTGGATCAACACGCACATCCCGCTGGTCGCGGAGATGCCGCACGGCGGCTTCAAGAAGTCCGGGTACGGCAAGGACCTGTCCGGGTACGGGTTCGAGGACTACACGCGGATCAAGCATGTGATGACGTCGCTGGACGCGTAGGTCGCAGGTCGGGTGCGGGTGCGTGGGGGCTGGTCGCGCAGTTCCTCCCCCAGCCTTCGGCCGGGGGTACCCCCAGCGCCCCTCGCACGGGCGTTGCGCTGCCCGGGGTCGGGAAGTCCCCCGGGCAGCGCTCTGCTGTAACGCCGTGTTGACCTGGGTCATCGACAAGGTGTCAGGTCCGTGCCAGGTGGCTCGACGCAGCGTCGATTGCCCGGTGAGGGGCGGGCGCGACATTCTTCAGGTGTGCCCCAGACCTCTTCCCGGACGTCCGCGCTCTCCCGTCGCTCCCTGCTGCGCGCGCTCGGCGGCACCGCCGCGCTCGGCGCGCTGGCGGGCTGCGGGGTGCCCGCCGCCTACGTCAAGGCCGGCGACCGCGCCGTGACCGACCTGTCCGCCAGGGACCACAGGCTGGTCTTCGCGAACTGGCCGCTGTACATCGACGTGGACGACGACAACCCGAACAAGAGGCCCACCCTCGACGCCTTCGGAAAGAGCACCGGGATCTCCGTCGACTACATCGAGGAGATCAACGACAACGACGAGTTCTTCGGCAAGATCAGCCCCGCGCTGATGAACCACCAGTCCACCGGCCGCGACCTGATCGTCGTCAGCGACTGGATGTGCGCGCGGTTCGTCCGCCTGGGCTGGGTCCAGAAGATGGACCGAGCCCACCAGCCCAACGTGGCGAAGTACCTGGACCCGCTGCTCCGCTCGCCCGCCTTCGACCCGGGCCGCCTCTCCACCGTGCCGTGGCAGTCGGGCATCACCGGCATCGCGTACAACCGCAGGAAGCTGGGCCGCGAGGTCCGGCACGTCAAGGACCTGTGGGCGAGCGACCTCAAGGGCCGGGTGACCCTGCTCTCCGGCCTCGACGAGGCCTTCGCGCTGCTCATGCAGGGCAACGGCGTGGACATCACCAAGTGGACGGCCGACGACTTCTACGCCGTCTGCGACGAGGTGCAGCAGCAGGTCGACCGGGGCCAGATCCGCCGCTTCACCGGCAACGACTACACCAAGGACCTGGTCAGCGGGGACGTCCTGGCCTGCCAGGCGTACTCCGGCGACGTCATCCAGCTCCAGGCCGACAACCCCGACATCCGCTTCGTCGTCCCCGAGGAGGGCGCGGAGCTCTGGTCCGACTCCCTGATGATCCCGGACCGCGCCGCCCACAAGTCCAACGCCGAACGCCTCGTCGACTACTACTACGAGCCCGAGGTCGCCGCCGAACTGGCGGCCTGGGTCAACTACGTCTGCCCCGTCCCGGCCGCCCGGCAGGTCCTCGCCGACTCCAAGGACAAGGACACCGCGGCCCTCGCCGACAACCCCCTGATCTTCCCCAACACGGCGATGCGCAAGCGCCTCGCGATCGCCCGGGACATCACGTCGACGGAACGGGTCGAGTTCGCCAAGCGGTGGAACGGGATCGTGGGGTTGTAGGGGCGGGCCGTGGTGGTTGTGTGACGAGGGTTTTCAGTCGGCACAAAAGAGGGATGGTTGGCACCGAGATCACTTGGCGTTCTCGCAGGTGACGGCGTCACCTCAACGCACGTGGCTCGGGCCGCGTTCGATTGGTCCCGGGGGTATGGAACTCCGGGGTTCATGCCGCTGTCGGTGGTGATCGGCGGCTGGTCCCAGGCAAGACTCATCTGTGCACCGGCCTCCGCTCGTGCCGTGGCCACGAGGGTCGCGTAGGGGCCCGCGACGGCTGATGCCTCTGTCTGGAGCCACGCCTGGTGGAAGGCCATCCGTGCCGGCAAGCCGCTGATCTCGTCGGTGAGCTGTTGTCTTACGGCGGACGAGGATGTGGGGCGGCGCCGTATGCGGTACGGCATCTCCAGGTACTCCTCGACCGCAGTCAGTGCTTCGGCGAAGGTCTTCGCCCGGCGCTGCTTGCGCACAGCCCGCGGGTTGAGGGCGTACGTCAGGAAGGCGCCGAAGAGGGCGATGAAGGGGACGAACAGGGCCGCGGTCTGGGCCCACGTCCAGCCGCCGTCCGTCGCTTGTGCCGTCGCGATGACCGCCACGCACCATCCTCCGGCATGACGTGAGGCGCAGGCCTGTCGACAGTCCACCGAGCAGCTCATGGACAGGTGGGTCCGTCGAGATCGCCGCGCTCGCGCAGACCAGAAGGACGAGAGCACGCTCCCGCCCTCAGGGACGCAGCCGACGGACCTCCACACCGGCACCGAAGGCATTCATGCCGTAAGCGTATGGACCGGCCCGAACGAGCACGTCATGCCACGGCCGTCGCCGGAGTGGTCGCACAGCATTCTCTCGGCCGATTCCCGGCCCGCTGACCTCGTCCGCTCATCTTCTGTCGCAAGGATCGGCGACGTACCCCGCCGCCAGTCGGCGGAGGGACTGACAGCGGACTCCCCGTCAGTTCCCAGCTTCCTCCCCGCGTTTCCCCTGTCGCACAGGTCAGAGTCGACCAGTGCGCCGCCAGGACGTGGGCGTGCGCGGGAGCCGCCCCCACCGACCCCCATCCCTCGAGGAACCCATGACGCAGACAACCAGTGGCTTGCGTACGGCCCGGAGTTTCCAGCCGCCGACACTGGCCGACGCCGCGGACCCGGCCGCGACCCGCACGCCGACCGTCGAGATCGTCATCCCGGTCTACAACGAGGAACGCGCGCTGCCCGGCTGCATCCGCACCCTGCACGCGCGGTTGCGTGACGAGCTGCCGTACCCCTGGCGGATCACCGTGGCCGACAACGCCAGCGTCGACGGGACCCTCAACGTGGCCCGGGAACTCTCCGACGAACTGCCCGGCGTCGGTTTTGTCCACCTCGAACGCAAAGGACGAGGCCTCGCGCTGCGCACCGTCTGGGGCACGAGCGACGCCGAGATCGTCGTCTATATGGACGTCGACCTGTCCACCGGCCTCGACGGGCTGCTGCCGCTCATCGCCCCGCTCGCCAGCGGCCACTCCGACCTTGCCATCGGCAGCCGCCTCGCCCCCGGCGCCCGAACCGTGCGCGGCCCGCGCCGGGAGTTGATCTCCCGCTGCTACAACGCCTTGATCCGGGTCACCCACGGCGCCCGCTTCAGCGACGCGCAGTGCGGGTTCAAGGCCGCCCGCACCGAGGCGCTGCGTCCGCTGCTGTCGAAGACCGAGGACGACGCCTGGTTCTTCGACACCGAACTGCTGCTGCTCGCCGAGCACAACGGACTGCGTATCCACGAGGTCCCCGTCGACTGGGTGGAGGACGTCGACACCCGGGTGGACGTCGTCGGCACCGCGACCGACGATCTCAAGGGCCTGTGGCGGATGGCCCGGCTCAAGGCGTCCGGTGCCGCGCGCGTCCCCGTTCCGGCCCGCCCGCAACCGGCCGCCGAGCACCCCGACGCGGTCCTGGCCCCGGACGCGGCCCGCTCCCAACTCGCCTGGCAGATCGGCTGTTTCGTCCTCATCGGCATCGCCTCGACCCTTGGGCAGGCCCTGCTCTACTGGCTGCTGCGGGGGTGGTGGCAGCCCGCCGCGGCCAACTTCGTCTCCCTGCTCGTGCTCACACTCCTCAACACCGAGGCCAACCGCCGGCTCACCTTCCGCTACTCCGCGGACGGCGTCGGCGCCGGACGCGTCCACCTGGGCGCGGGCGCACTGTTCGTCGTGGGCTACCTCATCACCTCGGCCGCCGTCCTGGTCTTCCGCGACGCCGTGCCCGGTGCGTCGGCGGCCGCCGAGACGCTCGTGTTGGCCGTTTCCTCCGTCCTGGTGACCGGCATTCGCTTCCTGGTACTGCGGCTGGCCGTGTTCCGCCGCGCGTCCTGATCCCCCTCCCCGAGACCCGAGAGCGAATCTCCCCGTGACACACACCACCGAGGCGCCTTCGGGCACCGCCACGCGCCTTCCCGGCATCGGCCGAGCCCTGCCACGCTGGGCGGCCCCCGTCGCGCTGGGCGCGATCCTGCTGCTGTCCGCGCTGCTGTACGGCTGGGCGCTCGGCTCTCTCGGCTGGGGCAACAGCTACTACTCGGCCGCCGTGAAGTCCATGGGCCAGAGCTGGACGAACTTCCTGTTCGGCTCCTTCGACCCGGCCGGAGTGATCACGGTCGACAAGCCCCCGGCCGCACTCTGGCCGCAGGTGATCAGCAGCAAGATCTTCGGCCTGCACGGCTGGGCACTGCTCCTGCCCCAGATGCTGGAGGGCGTCGCCGCGGTCTTCGTCCTGCACCGTGCGGTACGGCGCTGGGCGGGTGAGGGCGCGGCCCTCCTCGCCGCCCTCGTGATGACCCTGACCCCGATCACCGTGGCG
This sequence comes from Streptomyces sp. NPDC013157, assembly GCF_042899865.1. Classification (NCBI taxonomy): domain Bacteria; kingdom Bacillati; phylum Actinomycetota; class Actinomycetes; order Kitasatosporales; family Streptomycetaceae; genus Streptomyces; species Streptomyces sp. NPDC013157. The sequence goes on from NZ_JBIBAK010000007.1 coordinate 364,284, forward strand.
ATCAACCGGGACAACAACCCCGACACACTGCTGGTGCTCTTCCTGGTCAGCGCCGCGTACGCGCTCACGCGCGCTCTGCAGTCCGAGTCGGGCCGGCACGGTACGTGGTGGCTGTGCGTGAGCGGATTCCTGATCGGCTGCGGCTTCCTCACCAAGATGATGGCGGCCTGGATGGTACTGCCGGCGCTCGCCGCGGCCTGGCTGGTCGGCGCGACCGGCAGCTGGCTGTCACGGGTCGGTCGACTGCTGATCGCCGGTGCCGTGTGTGCCGTCTCCTCGCTGTGGTGGGTGGCGATGGTCGCCTGGTGGCCGGGCGACCGGCCGTACATCGGCGGCAGCACCGACGGCGGCGCCTGGAACCTGGTGACCGGCTACAACGGCCTCGGCAGGATCTTCGGTGCCAGCGCGGGCAGCGGCGGAATGGGAAACATCGGCGGCGCCTTCGGCGGTGAGGCCGGGCTGCTGCGGCTGTTCAACGACCAAGTGGCCGGCCAGATCAGCTGGCTGCTGCCGGTGAGCGCCCTGGCGTTGATCATCGCCGTGGTCGGGGCGGTACTGCGCCGGCGTGGCAGCAGCTCGGCGGGCGAGGCGTTGCCGGGCTCGGGATGGGTGCTGTGGGGGACCTGGCTGCTGGTGTGCGGTCTGGTGTTCTCCACCCAGGAAGGTACGTTCCATCCGTACTACACCACCCAACTCGCTCCTGCCGTCGCCGCGTTGACGGCAGGCCTCGTCACCGCACTGGTGCGGGCACACCGGGCGGGTGCCCGCTGGGCGCTGCCGGCGGGTGCCGGGACCGTGCTGCTGACCGTGATCTGGGCGGTAGTCGTCATGCGGCGGGTTCCGTCCTGGCACGGGTGGCTGGCCTGGGTGGTGCTGGTGCTGGGGCTGGTCGCGGTGGGGCTCCTCGCAGCGGCGATACTGAAGCCGCGGCTCGCGGTGGCCGCCCTCGGCGGCGCGGTGCTGGCGATCCTGCTCGCACCGGGCGCGTGGGCCGTGAGCGTGCCGAGCGGATCCGGATCGGCAATGGGCGGAGCGAATCCGACGGCCGGACCGGTGACGATGTCCTTCGGTTCCGGGCGCGTGCCGGGCGGTGGCGGGGGCGGGAGCCTGCCTGAAGGGTTTGAGATGCCGGGCGGTGGCGGGGGCGGGAGCCTGCCCGAGGGCTTTGAGATGCCGGAAGGCTTCGGTGGCAGCGGCGGCCCGGGAGCAGGCTCAGGCGGGAGCGGTGCTCCGGGGTCGGGCCCCGGTGGCACGATGCCCTCGTTCCCGGGAACCGGCGGTGGATCAGGCGGCTTCAGCGGCCGCCCGGGAGGGCTCGGTGGAGCGGACCGGGGCACCAGCCTCAGCTCCGACCAGCGCAAGATCCTCACCTATGCCACTGAGCACTCCAAGGGCGCTCGTATCACCCTCGCCGTCGATGGCGGAGCCACGGGAGCGGCTGCCTACATCCTGAACAGCGACGCCACGGTGATCGGCATGGGCGGCTTCCTCGGCACCGACAACGCCCCCTCCGTGCAGCAGCTGGACAAATGGACCAAGAACGGAGACCTGCGCTACGTACTCGGTTCATCCGGCGGCATGGGCGCCCGGATGGGTGGCGAGAACAGCGCGGCTGCCAAGCGGTCGACCTGGGTCAGCGACCACTGCACCAAGGTATCTGCCAAGGAGTACGGCGGCAGCACCAACGGGAGCGGCTCCGCCGCAGGCGGCATGATGGGCGGTATGAGCACAACCTTGTACGACTGCGTCGCCAAGACCCGTACCAACTAGCGGCCCCGGCAGAACGGACCACACAGCACCATGCCCGACCCGGCTGCCGCGCCCGCTCCGCACCGCCTCCTCGTGGTCGAGGACGACCCCAGCATCCGCATGCTGCTGGAGTCGGCGCTGCGGTTGTCTGGCTACGAGGTCTTCGGTGCCGCGAGCGGCCAGGAAGCACTGCGGGAGGTGGAGGAGTGCCGGCCGGGCCTGGTGCTCCTCGACATCATGCTCCCCGACCTGGACGGCCTCGAGGTCACCCGTAGGCTGCGGGCGGCCGGGGTCCGCACGCCGGTGCTGTTCCTCACGGCCCGCGGTGAGCTGGCCGACCGCATCGCGGGACTGAGCGCGGGCGGCGACGACTACGTGACCAAGCCGTTCAGCATCGAGGAGGTGCTCCTGCGCATCAGTGCCATCCTGCGCCGGACCTACCCGGAGCACCTGTCCGGCCCGGACGGCACCGACAGCGGGATCCTGCGCTTCGCCGACCTGGAGCTGGACGAGAACGCCCACGAAGTGCACCGGGCCGGCGAGTACATCCAACTGTCGCCGACCGAGTTCAACCTGCTCACCTATCTCCTGGAGAATCCCAACCGGGTGCTGAGCAAGACCAAGATCCTCAACCAGGTGTGGGGTTACGACTTCGCGGGCGACAGCCGCATCGTGGAGACGTACATCAAATACCTGCGCCGCAAGATCGACCGCATCGATCCGCCCCTGCTGCACACCGTGCGCGGAGTCGGCTACTGCCTCAGGCTTCCCCAGGGCCACAGCGCGGGAGCCGACAGGTGATCCGGCGTCGGTGGACCCTGCGCCCCCGCTCGCTGCGCGGCCGGCTGGTGTGGGGCGTGACCCTGCTGGCCGCGGCAGTGGTCCTGACCACGCAGGCCATCGGGGTCGCGGGGATGCACTCCTGGCTCCTGAACCGCGTCGACCAGCAGCTCACCGAATTCGCCCTCCCGGACGGGGCCTTCACACAACACCCCGACCCCGCTGTCCGACCCGTGCCGGACTCCGGGACCCTTCCATCGGACTTCCGGGTCACCTTCTACAACACCTCGGGTGAGGAGCAGGGCACCCTCGGCGGCGGAAGCACGCCGGGCCCGAAGCTCGCCCGGTCCACGGGCGAGCTGCATCTGACGCGGAGACGGGAGACCACCGTCCCCGCCGAGTCGGGGGACGGCCAATGGCGGGTCCTGTGGCGCGCAGCCCCGACGCGCGGCACCACCTACGTGGTGGCCCTGCCACTCGACACGGTGGAAGGAGCCCTGTCGAAGCAACTGGCCCTCAACGCCGTCGTCCTGGGCGCGGCCTTGGTCGGTCTGATCGCCATCGGCCGCACGGTCGTCCGCCTCGGCCTCCTGCCGCTGACCCGCATGGAGCACACCGCCCAGCGCATCACCGCCGGGGAACTCGGGCTACGGCTGCCCGACACCGACCCACGCACCGAGACCGGCCGCCTGGGCACCGTACTCAACGACATGCTCGACCGCCTCCAACAGGCTCTGCAGCAAGGGGAGTTCTCGGAGGCGCGGCTGCGTCGGTTCGTCGCCGACGCCGGACACGAACTGCGTACCCCCCTCACCACCGTCCAGGGCTTCGCCCAGCTCGCCCTGCGCCACCCGGACCGCCCCGCCGAGCAACGCCGGGAGGGTGACGAACAGATCGCCCGCAATGCCGAGCGCATGAACCTCCTTGTCGACGACCTTCTGCTGCTCGCCAAACTCGACAAGCAGCCCGCCTACCGCAGCAACCCCGTCGACCTGCTGTCCCTCGCGGCCGACGCGGTGAGCGCCGCGGCCGTGCGCGCGAACGGCGAGCACCGTGTGACGCTCAGCCCGCTCGGCACGAGTACCGAGGACGCCGAACTGGAGGTCGTCGAGACGGTGGGCGATCCTGATCGCTTGCTCCAAGTCGTCAACAACCTCCTGTCCAACGCCCTCGTCCACACGCCCCCGGGCACCCCGGTCGACGTGCGCGTCGGTACTGCCTGGGCCGGAGCGATCACCGGCGGAACCGACCGGCCCGGCCGGACCAGCGCCTGCCCTCCCCTGGCCGAGTCCGTGCCGATCGGCGTGATCGAGGTCGCCGACCAGGGTCCCGGACTTTCCTCACAGGAGGCCGAGCGGGTCTTCGAGCGCTTCTACCGGGTCGACCCCTCCCGCTCCCGTGACCGGGGCGGCAGCGGCCTCGGCCTCGCCATCGCGTCGGCGATCGCCCAGGGTCACGGCGGGCGCGTGGAACTGGACACCGGCGCGGGCGAGGGCTGCACCTTTCGGCTGGTTCTCCCACTGGCCCACGGCGTCCGGCACGCCTGAGAAAGCCGGCCGTGATCAGCGCGCAACACGCCATGGGGAGCGGCGGACGGCCAGGACGGGCGAATGCGCGGGCGTCGTCGTACAGGGCCCGTGGCAGAGCCGTCGGGGCGACATCCGTGTGGGCGGCCAGGCGTTCATCGAGGGGGTAGAACGTACCGTCGGCCGCCCGGGTCCCGGTGAGCCCGTCGGTGCTGAGGACCAGGGGCGCACCGGCCGGGAACGGGAACCAGCTGATCAGCCACTCATTGTCGGCAAAGTAGGGGCAGTTGGAGTCACCTCGGTGGAGCCGTCGGCGAACGCACCAGCCACAGCGTCCCGCTTCGGGCGGCCGGGCACCAGGAATCGCCCGGTACATGCCATGCTCTGATGCCGCGCCTCGAGATGCTGAAGCTACTTGGCATCAGCGCAGGTCACGGACGTTGCCTAGTGCCAACCACCGATCCTGGGCACAGGATTTTGTGACGAGGAGTTCTGGTCGGCACCCCAGGTCCTGGGCGGCCTTGGCGTAAGCAGCGAGGAGGACGGGAGTCCGGATCGACCGGGGCTTGATCGTCCACCTGATGCACCGGCCGCGAAGCGGGCGCGGCCTGTCGGACAGGGCCTCGGGAGGAACGCCCTGCTGTCCGGCCGTTGCGCGCGTCGCTTCGCCGCCGGTGGCCAGTCACCTCATCGCACTTCTCGGGCGTACGGCGCGACGATGATCCGGTCGATCAGCGGCGCGTAGCGGGAGCGGAGCAGTACTCCGGGGAAGGTGTCCGAGGCGTAGGTCGTGCCGTCGAAGTCGGGCAGCTCCTCGGAGCGGAAGGTGATCCTGTTCTCGCCCTTCTTCAGGTGGACGGGGACGGTCAGCTCCCAGAAGTTGTCCTGGTGGAAGGTGTGCGGGAAGCCGACGCGCTGTGTCCTGCCGCCGTTGACGCTGATGTCGGCGTGGCGGGCGAGCGGGTCCGGGTTGTAGTGGGTGGCCTCGGACTGCTCGGGGTTGGAGTAGCGGATGCGCAGCGCGTACAGGCCGGCCTTGTCCGCCGCGACCGTGAACGTTGCTGTGTTGCCGTTGCCCGGGTCACCGCCGATCCCGGTGATCGCCGTACCGTTGGTCGCCAGGGGCAGTGGGGTCAGCGTGGCCGAGCCCGCGAGTTTGGCGTCCTGCGCCTCGTACGTACGCGCCGTGAGCGTGCCGTCGGTGGGCGTGACGGTCAGCCGGTCGACGAGGGTGGTGGCCGAACCGCCGGTCGCCGTCACCTTGTTGATGCCGCCCGAGAGGGAGACGGCGACCTCGTGCCTGCCCTTGGTCACGTGTAGTACGTCGTGCCCGTTGACGGACAGCCGGGCGTCCGCGCTGCCGAGGGTGTCGACCCCGAGGGTGGCCTCGCGGTCGGCGGGCGAGTAGACCCAGAAGGTGGCCGCCTGGTTCTTTCCGAGCCTGACCGCGCCGGAGCCGGTGGCGGGTGTCGCGGTGTGCTTCGGCAGGTCGTAGACGGGCCGCGCTCCTCCGCTCGTCCAGGCCAGTTCTCCCTCGTAGACCTCGGTGGCCGCCGACGGGGACGGCAGGGACAGGGTGAGGCGGTCGACGATGGCGTCGCCCTTGGTGGCGCGCTTGCCGTCGAGGCTCTTCGCCGCGAGGGTCAGGGTGTGTTCGCCCCTGGTGAGGTGGACCTTGGTGCCGGTGTGGTCCCACACCACCCACTTGTAGCCGAGCGGCATGTACAGCTCCTGCTCGCTGTCCGCCTGCCCGTCGACCCGCAGGAAGACGTTGGTGGGGCCCTGGTCCTTCACCTTGTCGAAGGTGTTGAGGGAGTTGGCGAAGACGCTCAGGTCGTAGGTGCCGTCCTCGGGCACGTCCACGGTGAAGTCGAGCGTGACGTCCGAGCCGGTGCGCAGGCCGCCGACGTCGTATCCGCCGGAGGTGTAGAACTTCGACACGTCGCTGGTCGACCCCTCCGGGCCGTTCTTGGAGTAGCCGGACCCGGTGTGGGCGGCGTCCTCCGCCTCGTACGACCCCTGCCAGCGCACCGGTGCGGTCTGCGTGCCCTTCGCCTTTCCGGCGGGGCTGAGGACGATCTCGTACGCCGAGGATTCCTTGAGCTCCGGCAGCGCGCCGTCGCCGAAGTCGACGACGACCCTGCCGTCGTCACCCACCTTCAGGTTCGTCTCCGCCAGCAGCTTCGGGCCGGAGTTGTCGCCGACCTGGCCACTCCAGTCGATCTCGCGCACCCAGGCGTGCACGCGGTCCCCGAAGACCTTCCCGGGGACGCCCGCGAAGGTGATGTGGCCCTTGCCGGTGGACCCGCCGAAGATCAGCCGGGACTGCCTCTTCTTCGTGTCGAGCGTGGCCACACCCTGCATGGTGTAGTTCTGGCCCGGGAACGGCGGGGTCACCGTCACGGTGTGCCCGCTCATGGCGGCGTACGAGTTCAGCAGCCACCACTGGCCGTTGCCACGGTTGGACTGCACGGCTGAGTCGGAGAGGTTGCCGTCGATGTTCCAGTACGCGATGTCGGCGTCCACCTTGGACTCCTCGATCGCGGACACCCACTGGATCATCTGGCCGGGGACGGAGGTGTGGTAGTTGAAGGCGTACTCGTTGATGTTGACGGGGAGTCGGGTGCCCTCGCGGTCGGTGCCCTTGAAGAGCTCCTTCTCCCAGGCCCGGTACTTGGCGACGCTCTGGCGGACCGCCTCGGGGTGGCTCAGCTCGTGCCAGGTGATGACGTCGGGGAGGGTGCCGGCGGCCAGGGTGTGCGTGAGGAAGCCCTTGACCTGGTCGAAGGGGACGCTGGTGTTGGGGCCGGCGATGCGGGCGGTGGGCATCTTGCTCTTGATGAGCTTGTAGGTGGAGTCCCAGGCGGCGAAGTAGTCCTTCGGGTCGTCGAGCCAGCTGACCCTGTCGTAGCTCCAGTCGCCGGTGCCGAACATGTTGCCCTCGGGCTCGTTGAAGGGCACGAAGACGACGTTGTCCTGGTACTGCTCAGGCAGTTGCAGCACCTGGTCGACCTGCTTGGCGATCTTCCCCTCGTAGAGCCTGAGCTTTTCCGCGGGGGTGTCGCCCGGCCATTCGTAGGGGAAGCCGCGGTTGATGTCGGTCATGTAGATGTACACGTCGCCGTCGGTGGCGTCGGCCAGTGGCCTGACCACGTCCAGTGCGTCGGCACCGGGGTGCTGTGGGCCGTCCTGGGCCTTGGTGGAGACCGTGCGCAGGCCCATGCCCTCGATGAGGTTGTTGGTGGGGACGTCGGGCCCGTACACGCCGTAGAGCGTGCCGGACGCGCCGCCGTGGAAGGCGCCGGTGTCCGAGCCGAGGTCGACGGTGAGCTCGCCCTCGCGGACCACGGCAACGGTCGCCTGCACCGCGTGGCCTGCCGTCGTTCCGGTCACGGTGAACGTCCCCGGCCGGGCGTACTTCTCCGGTGGTATCGCGTCCCAGGTGATCGGCGTGTCGCGGTCGTAGCCGTCGGAGAAGGAGGCGCGGACCGCGGCGGGCAGGGAAGGGGCGGTTCCGGTCGTCGTACGGACCTCGAAGGCCGTCTGTGAGAGCCGCTGGAGGGTGGGAAGGCTCCCGACCGTGCCGGCCACCTGTTCAGCGGTGAGCGCCGAGTGCCAGACCGTGAAGTCGTCGATCGCGCCCTTGAGCAGTGGGTCCGGGTAGAAGGACTTGCCGATGTAGCCGGCAGCCGTGGCCGAACTGTCCAGCAGATTCTGGGCGTTGACCGTCGTTGTGGCGGAGGAGACGGCCACGCCGTCGAGGTAGGTGGTGACCCGGTGGGCGGCGGTGTCGAGGGTGACGGTGACGGTTCGCCAGTCGTCGGCGGGCAGGGGCGCGTAACCGGAGGCCTGGGCTTCCGCGCCCGCTCCGCCGGTGGTCACGGCGGTGCGCAGCACACTGCCGTTGTACGGCGTCGTGAAGAGGTACCTGGTGGTGTCGGTGCCCAGATCGAAGATCCGCTGCCAGGCCGACTGGCCGCCGCTCCACTTCACACGGGCCGAGACCGTCAAGTCGCGGGCACCGCGCAGGACTTCGGGGGGCAGTCGGACATACGCACCGTCGGATGCAGGCGCCCCGCCGGGCAGGGACAGCGCCCTGCCGCCGCCGGCTCCCGCGACGGACTCGGCGGTGGAGGCGTTGACCAGGGTCGCTGTCAGACCGTTGCCGGAACTGTCCACGATCTTGCCGGAGGCGAGGTCGTCCTGGTCGAAGGTGTAGTGCGCGGCGGGCAGGGGTGTGTCGACCGCACGTGCGGGAACGGCAGGTGCGACCAGCAGGCCCGCACCGAGGGCCAGCGCCACGGAGGCCGGGGCCCGGCGCCGGGCGGAACTGTCAGCGGATGGCATGGATCGCGTCCTCAATCCTTGAGCGGCGGGGTCCGACGGGCCCGCCTCGGCCGGCTGATCGCCTGCGGGCTGTCACCGGTGATGAAGGGCCGGGCTTGAAGCGCTCCGTCGAATCGGTTCGATCACGTACAGACGGGGGTGGCAGGGCATGTGACCGCCGGAAGGGTCACTTCGTCGAACCGGTTCGCTGGAAGTTAGCACCGGGGAAATCTCGCAGCAATACCCCTGACAGGAGCGGGCGGGACAAGGCGTCCAGATCTCCGGGCTGTTGCGAGAAGTGGCGTTTCGCGTATTGACAGTCGCCCGGCTTGTTCCTAACTTCACTTCACGCGAACCGGTTCGACAGCCGGTGGACGTTCTTTCCTCACCCCTCAGGATCCATGCGATCGGGCGCTCTGCTCCGCAGGAGCATCGAGCCGGTTCGAGCAAGGAGTTGCCGTGAACATCGGTGAGATCGCCCGGCGGGCCGGTGTCTCGCGGAGCACCGTGTCGTACGCGCTGAGCGGCAAGCGCCCGGTCTCGGACGACACGCGTCGGAAGATCCAGCAGGTCATCGACGAGTTGGGCTACCGCCCGAACGCCAGCGCGCGTGCCCTTGCCAACGGCCGGACCAGCACGATCGGCCTGGTGTTCCCGCCGGCCGGCAACCACTACACCGGGATGCAGCTGGACTTCATCGGGAGTGTGGTGGAGGCCGCCGCCACCTACGACTACGACGTGCTGCTGTCTCCGAGCGGCGTGGACAGCGACCGTTCGTTCCAGCGACTGCTGGGGGAGCAGCGCGTCGACGGTGCGATCCTGATGGAGATCCGGCTGGCGGACGACCGGGTCGACCACCTGGCCGACCTGGGGTTCCCTTCCGTCGCCATCGGCCGCACCGCCCACCCGGAGGGCGGCTGGTGGGTCGGGCTGGACCACACCGCGCTCGCGGCGGCCTGCGTGCACCACCTCGCGGACCTGGGCCACACGAGGGTCGCGTTCGTCAACCGGCCCGAGCAGCTGCTGCGCGCCGGATACGAGTCCGCGCACCGCGGCCTGGACGGCTTCACCAAGGCCGCGGCCGAGCGCGGGCTGACGATACGGACGTACTGCTGCGAGGACGACGCCGCCTCCGGCGAGGCCTGCCTGGATCGGATCCTGCACGATGAACCGGCCACGACGGCCCTGGTCACGCTGAACGAGGCCGCGCTGGGCGGTCTCTACCGGGGGCTGGCCCGGGCGGGCCGTCATGTGCCGCGTGATTTCTCCGTCACCGGGGTCGTCGCCAGCCGGTGGGCGGAGACGGTGACCCCGCAGCTCACCGCCGCCGACGTACCGGCGGAGGAGATGGGCCGGCGCGCCGTCGACCTGCTGGTGGAGCGGCTCGACCACCCCGAGGCGCCGCCCCGGCACCACCTCCTCACTCCCCCTATCTCGCTGCGGGCCAGCACCGGGCCCGCCGGGACCAGTACCGCGCCCTGAACATCACCTGGTCCTGACCGCACCCGCGTAGTCCTCCCGGCTTCACTTCACCGGACGCCCGAACCGCTCGACAGCGCTGTTCGCCGTGCCCGTCTCTCCTCACGCCTCAGGCCTTCACCACCCCGTGCCCTCGGCACCGGCATGCCCAGAACAAAGGAAACCTCGCGATGAACAGCTCCTCCAGACAGCGCCGGCTGACCGCCGCGGCCATCACCGCCCTCGCCGTGGCCGTCGCCGCCACCGCCTGTTCCTCCGGCTCGGGCAACACCGGCACGACGAGCGCCGGCAGCGGCACGTACACGATCTGGGACCCGTACCCGCAGTTCGACAAGACCTCCGACTGGGCGAAGCTGCTGGACCAGTGCGGTGCCAAGGCCGGGGTGAAGATCAAGCGGACCGGCTTCGACACCAGCGATCTGGGCAACAAGACGCTGCTCGCGGCCCAGCAGGGCAACTCCCCGGACGTCCTCATCGTCGACAACCCGGTGGTGTCGACCCTGGCCGAGGCGGGTGTCCTCACCACGACGGACGACACCAAGCTGGACACCTCGAAGGTCGACCCCAACCTGCTCGCGGCCGGCCAGTCGGGCGGCAAGACCTACGGCACCCCGATCGGGGCCAACACCCTCGCCCTCTACTACAACAAGGACGTGCTTAAGAAGGCCGGGGTGGCCATCGCCTCGGTCAAGGACTGGACGTCGCTCACGGCTGCGCTGGCGAAGGTCAGGAAGGCAGGCAAGAAGGGCATCACCTTCTCGGCGATCGGAACGGAGGAGGGCAGCTTCCAGTTCCTGCCCTGGTTCTGGGGCGCGGGCGCGAAGCTGACCGAACTCGACTCCGCCCCCGGAGTGTCCGCGCTGGCCCTGTGGAAGGACTGGCTGAAGAACGGCTACGCCCCCAACTCGGTCCTCAACAACACCCAGACCACCAGCTGGCAGGAGTTCGCGAGCGGGGACTACGCGTTCAGCGAGAACGGCACCTGGCAGCTCGCCAACGCCAAGAAGGCCGGCTTCGACTACGGAGTGCTGCCCATACCCGGCGTGAACGGCGGGAACGCCGCAGCCCCGACCGGCGGCGAGTTCGTGACCGTCCCGGTCCAGAAGGACACCGGCCGCTACGCCACCTCCCAGAAGCTGGCGACCTGTCTGACCAGCACCACCAACCTGTACACCACCGACAGCACCCTGTCCTACGTGGCCCCCACCGGTGAGGTCCAGGACAAGCAGGTGGCCGCGAACGCCGAGCTCAAGCCGTGGGTCGAGGCGGTCAAGGCGGCCAAGGGCCGTACCAGTGACGATCTGGGCACCAAGTACCCCAAGATCTCCGAGCAGATGTGGAAGGCCGTTCAGTCCGCGCTCAGCGGCTCCCAATCGCCCAAGGACGCCCTCACCGCGGCGCAGGCCGCGGCCAAGTGACGTGAGCCCGATGAAGCAGACGACACATCCGCCGGACCACCGGTCCGCGGGCGTCCCGGGCGGGGCGGCGGCCGTCGCCCCGCCCCCGGCGCGCAGCCCGGGACGCCGCCTGCCCACCTCCGCCCAGTGGGCCGCCTGGGGGTTCCTCGCCCCGGTGACCCTCTACCTCGGCCTCTTCTACGCCTATCCCCTCTACCGCAACCTCGACCTGAGCCTGCGCGACTACACCGTCCGCTCCTTCGTCCAGGGCGACGCCCCCTTCACGGGGCTGGCCAACTACCGCAAGGTCTTCGACGATCCGACCTTCGCCCCCGCCCTGCTCCACACCGCGGTCTTCACCGCCGTATGCCTCGTCTTCCAGTACGCCATCGGACTCGCCCTCGCGGTCTTCTTCAACCAGAACTTCCGGCTCTCGGCCACGCTCCGCGCCCTGTTCCTCGTGCCCTGGCTGCTGCCGCTGATCGTCTCGGCCTCCACCTGGTCCTGGATGCTCAACAGCGAGTCGGGCGTCGTCGACGCCACCCTGCACGCGGTCGGCATCGGGCCGGTCAACTGGCTGACCTCACCGTCCTGGTCGCTGACCTCGGTCATCATCGCGAACGTCTGGATCGGTGTCCCGTTCAACCTGGTCGTGCTGTACAGCGGCCTGCAGTCCATCCCAGCCGGCCTGTACGAGGCGGCCGCGATCGACGGAGCGGGTGCCTGGCGGCGCTTCTGGAGCATCACCTTCCCGCTGTTGCGCCCGGTGTCGGCGATCACCCTGCTGCTCGGCCTGGTCTACACCCTCAAGGTCTTCGACATCATCTGGATCATGACGAAGGGCGGCCCGGCCGACTCCTCCACGACCTTCGCCACCTGGTCCTACCAGCTCGGCTTCGGCAACCTCCTGCCGGCCTTCGGCCCCGGCGCGGCCGTCGGAAACCTGCTCGTGGTCGCCGCTCTTGTCTTCGGCCTGGTCTACGTCCGGGTGCAGAGAAAGCAGGCGCTGTCATGAGCCGAAGCCGCAGGCATACACGGATGAAGACCACGATCGGCGTCCTGCTGACCGCGATCATGCTCTTCCCGGTCTACTGGATGGTCAACGTCTCCCTCACCCGCGACCAGGACATGCGCAAGAGTCCGCCGGACCTGCTGCCGCTGCACGGCACCCTGGCCGGCTACCGCACCGTGCTCGACGAGCAGTTGCCCTACCTCGGCACCAGCCTCGTCATCGGACTGGGCACCGTCGCTCTGACCGTGGCCCTGTCCGCCCCCGCCGGCTACGCCCTGGCCAAACTGCGCCCGCGCGGCGGCGGCATCCTCAACTTCGTCCTGCTGGCCGCCCAGATGATCCCCGGCATCATCATGGCGATGGGCTTCTACGCCATCTACCTCCAGCTCGGCCTGCTCCAGTCGGTCCCCGGCCTGATCGTCGCCGACTCCACCCTGGCCGTTCCCTTCGGCGTCCTCATCTTCACCGCGTTCATGTCCGGCATCCCCGGCGAACTCCTCCAGGCCGCCACGACCGACGGGGCCGGGCCGCTGCGTACGTTCTGGTCCATCGTTCTGCCGATCAGCCGCAACGCCGTCGTCACGGTGTCCCTGTTCGCGTTCCTGTGGTCCTGGTCCGACTTCGTCTTCGCCAGCACCCTGGTCAACGGCGGCGCCCACGAGCCGATCACCCTCGGCATCTACCACTACATCGGCAACAACAACCAGCAGTGGAACGCCATCATGGCCACCGCCGTCGTCGCCTCCCTGCCGGCCGCCGTCATCCTCGTCCTCGCCCAGCGCTACGTCGCCGCAGGCGTGACCGCCGGCGCCGTCAAGGACTGAGCCGCCCGCCCCTGCCACGCCGGCCGGCCCTCTCGTGCGTCGTCCGGTCGCTGCCCCCTGCCCAAGAAACGAGTCACGCCACATGACCGCCGCCCGACCCGGCCCGGCATTCTCCGTCCACGACATCCCGTTCAGCACGTACGGATCATGGTTCGACATATCTCCCGTGATCGCGGAGAAGACGTATGCCGAGGACCTGCACCTCGTCTCGCACCAGAACGGCATGCACGGCGTCTTGCGCCTGGTCCCTTCGGACCCCACGACGGGCGACCGCGCCGAGACCCGTGTCGCGGCGGCACCGGGCCTGCTGAGCTGGATCGGCGAGAGCGGGCGCGTCGACCTCGCCTACGAGTCGCCGGACACCGTGCGGTTGCGGGGAAGCGGCCTGGGCATCGGCGTGTTCGCCGCCGCTCGCACCCTGACGCCATTCAGCGGCACGTACCTCTTCCACGACCCGGCGGCGGGCGCCCACGTGTTCACCTCGTACGAGACCGGGCGCCGCTACCGCGTGACCCTGTTGTCCGGAACCATCGCCGAGACCACCGGAACCCAGGCCCTGGGCAGCGCCGACCGCGGCGTCGCGGTCACGGCGGACGGGCCCTGGGAGATCGCGATCGAGGAACTCGACACTGCCCGCCCGCGGTACGCGACCTCAGCCGCCTTCGACGACATCGTGGAGACCGCACGGGGCGCGTTCGCGAGCTTCGTCGACGCGGTGGCACCCTGGCGCTCGGCCGCCACTCCGGCAGCCGAACTCGCCGCCTACGTCATCTGGTCGGCGACCGTACGGCCGACAGGGCTCGTCACCCGGCCCGCCGTACTGATGTCCAAGCACTGGATGGACAAGGTCTGGAGCTGGGACCACTGCTTCAACGCCCTTGCTCTGACGTCGGGCCGGCCGGAACTGGGTTGGGACCAGTTCCACCTGCCCTTCGACCACCAGGACGCCACCGGCGCTCTGCCCGACTCCGTCACCCACTCCGAGGTCCTGCACAACTTCGTCAAGCCACCCATTCACGGCTGGGCCTTGGGCCACCTGCGCCGTCGCCTGCCGACGCCACCAAGCCAGGCCGAACTGCTCGAGAGCTACGAGCGGTTGGAGGGCTGGACGAACTTCTGGCTCACAGCCAGGCGTGCCCCCGCTGACGAACTCCCCTACTACCAGCACGGCAACGACAGCGGATGGGACAACGCCACCACCTTCGACCCCGAGCGAGTGGTCGTCAGCGCCGACCTGGCCGCGTTCCTCGTCCTGCAGCTGCACGAACTCGCCGACCTGGCAGAAGAAGTGGGCAGGACGGAAGAGGCGGGGCGGTGGACTCGTACGGCCGAGGGCATCCAGGCCGCGCTGTTCGAGCAGCTGTGGACCGGCGACCGTTTCGTCACCCGCGGGGTCGGCACCGGGGCGACCTGGAGCAGCACCAGCCTCCTCGACCTGATGCCCATCGTGCTGGGCGAGCACCTCCCTGCCGAGGTCGGCATTGCGCTCGCCGACCGCATCAAGGCTCATCTCACGCCGCACGGCCTGGCCACCGAACTGACCACCTCGCCGCACTACCTCGCCGACGGCTACTGGCGCGGCCCCATCTGGGCACCCGCCACCATCCTCGTCGAGGACGGCCTGCGCCGCGCCGGCCACCACCGCCTGGCCGACGACATCAGCGCCCGCTTCCGCGCCTTGTGCGAGACCCACGGCTTCGCCGAGAACTTCGACGCACTCACCGGAACGGGTCTGCGCGACCGCGCCTACACCTGGACCGCCAGCAGTTACCTCCTGCTCGCGGAAGCGCACGCGCACCGAGACGGCCGCTGACCGGTCGTCGTCCGCACAGCCCCGGGGCCCCAGAGGTCCCGGTTCTTCCTCCCCTCCCCAGGAGCCGCACAATGAAGTCACCCACAACGCTCCCCGGAACCGCGCCCCGCACCAGACGCCGGGCAGTGTCGACCTTCGCCGTCCTCACGGCTGCCCTGGCCTCGACCCTGGTGCCCGCCGCTCCCTCCCAGGCCGCCGACACCAGCGTCACCGTCGACTTCGCCACCGCCGGAGGCGCGCCCACCTACCACGCCTCCGGAATGATCTACGGGATGACGCCGGACGGCTCACTCCCGCAGGACCACTTCTTCAAGGACATCAAGTGGCACTTCATGCGGGCCGGCGGCGCGCAGCTCAACAGCGGTGGCTACGCCACCAGTCTCGCCGACTACCAGACCCGCTGGAACTCGACCCTGGCCCAGTACAAGCGGACCGCTGCCCTCGGCGGCACGTTCGTGCTGCTGCCGCACGACCTGTGGGGCGCGGACGGCACCACCACTCAGGGCTGGCCTGGCGACAACGGCGACTGGACCCAGTTCGACAACTTCGTCACCCAGCTCATAGGCGACGTCAAGGCCAACAACATGACCGTTGAGTGGGACCTGTGGAACGAGCCCGACGGCGCCGGGTTCTGGAAGCCCTCGCAAGCCCAGTACCTGCAGATGTGGTCGCGCTTCCACGCCCGGGTCCGGGCCGCTTTCCCGAACCAGCTCATCGTCGGCCCCAGTATCGCCGGCCAGCCGAACTCGTCCAACACCTGGTGGACGACCTACCTGAACTACATCAAGGCCAACAACGTCGCCCCGGACATCTACAGCTGGCACGACGAGCCGGGCGACCCCGCCACCGACGTCGGCCGTGCCAACTCCACCCTCGCCGCCGCCGGACTCACCAACACCCGCCCCTACCAGATCAACGAGTACGCCACCCTGTCCATGCAGTCCCCCGGGGGCGGCGCCTGGTTCATCGGCCGCCTGGAACGGGCCGGTGCCGACGGCCTTCGTGGGAACTGGGCCTCCGGCACCGGCCTTCACGACGACGAGGCCAACCTGCTCACGAAGAACAGCGCCGGCCAGTACCTGCCGCTGGGTGAGTGGTTCATGTACCGCTACTACGGCTCCCAGAGCGGCAGCATCGTCAACCTGGTCCCCGGGACCGGCACTGACGGCCTGGCCACCAAGGACAACGCCGCCGCGAACGCCAAGATCCTCCTCGGCAGCAGCGGCAACACCGGTACCGTCACCGTCAAGCTGACCGGCCTGAACACCACGTCGGTGGTGGAGAACGGTCAGGTGCGCGCGGTGGTGCAGCGCGTCCCGTACAACAACGGCGCCGCGGTCGCCGGCCCCGAGACGATCGCCGACACCACGCTGAGCGTCGGCAACGATGCCGCCTCGGTCAACATCCCCTGGAGCAACGCCAAGGACGGCTACACCGTCACCCTCCTCCCCCCCTCCGACACCACCATCCCCACGGTCGCGGTCAGCGAGAACAGCGGCCAGTGCCTGGACGACACCAACCTGAGCACCGCCAACAGCACCCAGTACCAGCAGTACTACTGCGAGGGCGGCTACCAGCAGATGCTCGACCTCAAGCCGGTCAGCGGCAAGACCAACACCTACACCGTGGTCGACGAGCTGAGCGGCAAGTGCCTCGATGTCTCCGGCGCCTCCACCGCCGACGGCGCCTCCGTCATCCAGTACACCTGCAACGGCGGGACCAACCAGCAGTTCACCCTCGACCCCGTCACCGCGCTCGGCAACGGCAAGGACTACCAGATCGTCGCCGTCCACAGCGGCAAGTGCGTCGACGTCAGTAACGTCTCCACCACGGCCGGCGCGCTGATCCACCAGTGGACCTGCGATCCGGCGAGCGCGCTGAGCACCAAGAAGAACCAGATCTGGCGCCTGCTCGGCAAAGCCTGACAGCTGGCAGCCCCGTCACGGCCACACGCGCCTCGCCTGTTGCCGTTCGGCGAACTCGGCAACGCGTTCGCCCTGCGGGGACCTCGCCAAGAAGATGCTGCTGACCGCCTCGTACGGCCTGAACCGGCAGGTGGATCGAGTCGACGCCTGGATACGGCCGCTCACTGCGCGGCGTGGTGGGTGCGGCGGAAGGCGCCCGGTGTCGTGCCGGTGTGGCGGGTGAAGAACTTGCCGAAGTCGGGCAAGGACGATGAGCAGGATCGTGGTGTTCGGAGCCGCCGGAAAGGCCGGCTCCCGTGTCGCCGCCGAGGCCGCCGCCCGTGGTCACGAGGTCACCGCGGTGGCCCGGGACCTCTCCCGGATCGCTTCGGTGCCCGGCGGGGTGCGGCTGGTGTCCGGCGACGTCACCGATGCCGGGACGGTCGCCGACCTGGGCAAGGACGCCGACGCGCTGGTGCTGACCGTCGGCGGACCCGATGCGCGCCTGTACACCGATGCCGTGGCGTCCGTCGCCTCCGCCGGGCGGTCCCTCGCCCCGGCCGGGCCTCGCATCCTGCACATGGGCGGCGGGGCGAGCCTCCTCGGCGCCGACGGTGTGCGCTTCTTCGACGCGCCCGGCTTCCCGGAGGAGTTCAAGCCGTACGCCGTCGGCCAGATCCAGGCCCTCGACGCCTGCCTCGGCCTCGGCGACGACGTCACCTGGACCTGCCTCTCCCCGCCGCCCGTGCACTTCGCGCCCGGCGAGCGCACCGGCCGCTACCGCACCGGCCTGGACCACCCGGTCACCGGCGAGGACGGCCAGGCCCGCCCCACGGCGTCCGCCTGGGCCGCCAGGGCGGCGAACTCCCCGGCCCAGGTGTCGAGGTGCAACGGCCCGTCCTCGACATCGCCGTGGATCTTGAGATGGTGGGCGCCGAGCGCCTCGGCGGCCCTGAGGAGGTCGTGGCGGACGGCGTCCGAGGCTGCCCGTCGGGGGCCGTCGGCCCACCAGCCGGCCAGGGCCTCCAGCTCGATGTGCGCGAGACCGTCGTCCTCGAAGATCGACCGGATGCCCGCGAGCCCGTGTTCGCGTTCGGCGACCAGCAGATCCGCGTGGAGCAGCCCGAAACCCCGGAACCCGGCCGCGCTCGCCGCCTCGGCCCGCTCCCGGAGGCCGAGCGGACTGCGCTGGTCGGCGCCGGCCGGGTCGGCGGCGCCGGCCGTGGTCCAGCAGGTGGCCAGCAGATCCTCGGTGTGCATGTGCCTCGTCCGCCCCTCGCCTCGTCCGCCCTTCGCCTCGTCCGTCCCGGCCCAGGCCCGCTGGTGCCTTCCGGGAGCCACCGGATCCACCGCCCGCCCGCGCCGCGGTGCGCCTGCGGGGCTACGCGGCGCCGCGCAGTACCGAGCGCAGGTGTTCGGCGCTGGCCCACACGTCCTCGACCGGGCCCTTCTCCTTGGGTTCCGCGGTGAGGATGGTGTCCTGTTCGAGGACGTACCAGCCGTCGTAGCCGCGGCTGGTGAGGTGGGTGACGATGGCCTGGACGTCGACGTCTCCGGCGCCCAGCGGGCGGTACATGCCGGCGCGGACGGCGTCGGTGTAGGTCAGGCGGCCGGACTGGACCTTGGCGGCGAGGGAGGCGTCCACGTCCTTCATGTGGGTGTGGGCGATCCGCTCGGGGGCCTGCCGGGTCAGCTCCGCCGGGTCGGTGCCGCCGATGAGCAGGTGGCCGGTGTCCAGGCAGAGGGAGATCGACGAGTCCTCCAGGACCCGGCGGACCTCGTCGCCGTTCTCGATCATCGTGCCGACGTGCGGGTGCAGAACGGCCCGTACCCCGCGCTCGGCTGCCAGCGCGGTCAGCCGGTCGAGGTTGGACAGGAGCAGCTTCCAGCCGTCGGCGTCGAGTTCGGGGCGGGAGTCGTAGCCGTCCTGGCCGGTGATGGCGGACAGGACGAGGACCTCCGCGTCCGAGGCGGCGTAGTTCGCCAGGAGCTGTTCCGCCTCGGGCAGCGGGTCGTGGCCCGGGACGTGCAGCAGCAGCGGGGTGAAGCCGCCGACGGCGTGCAGGTCGTGGTCGGCCAGGACGCGGGCCATCGCCTCCGGGGCGGCGGGCAGGAACCCGTCGGGGCCGAACTCGGTGGCGGCCAGGCCGACCTCGCGCATCTCCTTCAGCACCCGCTCGGGCGTCAACTGGTAGCCCCAGCCGGGCACTTCGCACACGCCCCAGGAGATGGGCGCGCCGGCGATCCGGTTCTGCTGTGGGGTGGTCATGCCGTGGCCTTTCGGTGGTTCCAGTGGGGGGTGGCGACGCCTGGGGCGGCGACGCCTGGGGCGGCGTCGACGAGGACCGGAGTCGTCGCCGGGTGCGTCATACCCGTCCGGGGGCGGGTGCGGAGGGCGTCCGGGTGGTGGAAGAGCGGGTGGCGGGCGGCCGGTCCGTCGTCCGAGGGGCGGCGCGGCTCCCGGCTGGACCCGGCGGCCCCGGCCGCACCGCGGCTCCGCCTCCGGCCGTCGACCGGCAACTCCACGGGCGCCATCGCCCTCCCCGTTCAGGAAACTGTCGGAACGCGGCCGTGGCCGACGCGCCGACCGGTCGCGCACCGTCAACGGCCAGCCCGCTCACGTGGTCGCAACGCTAGGGTCGGGATGGGATTTGGTGAAGCCCCCGAATCCCTCAATTGGCCGTCATCGGGACCGTCATTTGCCCGTCATCGCGCGGCCCGCCGCCATGGGTTGTCCCAGCCGTGCGTGTCCCGGCCACGCGTCGTCCGCGGTCTGACGGCGACGGACCTCGTCCAAACCCGGCCCGCTCTATCTCCAACCTGTGTTGTTCCTAGAATGGCCGGGTGAACGACATCGACGCGATCGCGGCGTTGCAGGATCCGGTGCGACGTCGGCTGTACGAGTACGTGGCCGCGCAGGGCCGCGAGGTCGGCCGTAACGAGGCCGCCGAGGCGACCGGGGTGGCACGCACGCTCGCCGCGCACCATCTGGACAGGCTGGCCGAGGCCGGGCTGCTCGACACCGGCAGCCGGCGGCTGACCGGGCGCTCGGGACCGGGCGCGGGCCGGCCGGCCAAGGTGTACACGCGGGCCCGGGAGGAGCGGGCGGTGTCGCTGCCCGCCCGCGACTACCGCACCGCCGCCGAGCTGCTCGCCGAAGCCGCCGAGCAGGCGGGGCTGGACGCCGGGCTCTGTGCGGTCGCACGCCGTCGCGGCGAGGCCCTGCGGGGCTCGGCGGCACCCTGTGGCGGCCTCGAAGAGGCCATGGAGACGCTCGCGGCCCGCGGATACGAACCGCACCTGGAGGCCGCCGGGGCCGCGGCCGTCGTCCGGATGCGCAACTGCCCTTTCCATGCCGTCGCCGAACGCTTCCCGCCGCTCGTCTGCGGGATGAACCTCGCCCTGCTGGAGGGGCTGCTCGGTACCGGCGGTGCGGTCCGGGCCCGCATGGCCGCCCGGCCGGGCGAGTGCTGCGTGGTGGTGGAGGCCGCTGACGAAGAACTCTAAAAACAACGAAGATTGACATAGAAGGGGGTGCGTGCTGGTATGAGGCCATGACCGCATCCGCGTACGCAGCCCACCTCGCCCAGCTGAACGTCGCCACGCTCCGCTTCCCCCTGGACGACCCGCGCATGGCGCCGTTCGTCGAGATGCTCGACACGGTCAACGCCGCCGCCGACGAAGCGCCCGGCTTCGTGTGGCGGCTCGTGGAGGAAGGGGCGGACGACGCCACCGCCCTGCGCCCGGCGGGCGAGGACGTCATCGTCAACCTGACGGTGTGGGAGACCCAGGAGACGCTGTGGGGCTTCACCTACCGCAGCGAGCACCTGGACGTCCTGCGGCGCCGGCGCGAGTGGTTCGAGCGGCACGTCGAGGCGCACATGGTGCTCTGGTGGGTCCCCGCCGGTCACCTTCCGAGCACCGGCGAGGCCCTGGAACGGCTGGCCGACCTCCGCGCACACGGACCCTCGGCGCGCGCCTTCACCTTCGCCTCCGCCTACTCCGCGGACGAGGCCGCGGCCGCCCTCGCACCGCGCCCGGGCGCGGACGTCCGTACCGCTCCCGCCGGGCGCGGGTGAGGGGCGTGTGCCGGGACGTCCGTGCCCGTGCCGGTGAGACCCGCGCGGCCGCGTCTCACCCGGCAGCGCCGGGCACACCACCGTCAGCAGGCAGAAACGCGGCGATGACCGCGGAGACGAGCGGCACGGCCCCGGTCCCGGGATCCGGTAGCCGGGCGGAGGCGCCGACGGGGCCGGGTCAGACGGCCTTGACGGGCGGGTAGACCGGCTGCCACATGGCGGCCCTGACGCGTTTCTCGACGGAGTCGTCGACGGTCGTGCCGGCCACCCCGGCGGCGGCCGCGGCGCGGGCCACCGCCACGGCGACCGCCACCGAGGTCTCGCGCAGCTGGTCGGTGAGGGGCAGGATCGGCGCGCCGGGGCCGTCGGCCTCGGTCTGCCCGGCCACGGCGTGCGCGGCGGCGACCAGCATGCCGTCGGTGACCCGGGTGGCCCGGGCGACGATCGCGCCCAGGCCGAGGCCCGGAAACACCAGCGCGTTGTTGGCCTGCCCGATCAGGTACCGGACCCCGTCCCGCTCGACCGGGCGGAACGGGCTGCCGGTGGCGATCAGGGCGTGGCCGTCGGTCCAGGCCAGCAGGTCGGCGGGGACCGCCTCGGCCAGGTCCGTCGGGTTGGACATCGGCAGGATGATCGGCCGTTCGGCGTGGGCGGCCATCGTACGGACGATCTCCTCGGTGAAGGAGCCGCCCTGCCCGGAGGTGCCGATCAGGACCGTCGGCCGGACCCGTGCGACGACCTCGGCGAGCGCGATGCCGCCCACCTTCTCGTCCCGCTGCCAGCCGGCGACCTCGGCGGCCGGGCGGGCGTAGCGGACCTGGAAGTCGCGCAGGTCCTGCTGGTCCTCGGTGAGCAGGCCGTGACGGTCGACGCCGAAGATGCGGGAGGTGGCCTCCGCCGCGGTCAGGCCGTCGGCGGCCATGGCGTCCCGCAGCTGGTCGGCGATGCCGATGCCGGCGGTGCCCGCGCCGAAGATCACGACCCGGTGGTCGCGCAGCGGGGTGCCGCTGGCCTTCACCCCGGAGAGCACGGCGGCGAGGTTGACGGCACCGGTGCCCTGCACGTCGTCGTTGAAGGTGAACTCGGTCGGGCGGTAACGCTCCAGGATGCGGCGGGCGTTGGCGGGGCCGAAGTCCTCCCAGTGCAGCAGGGCGTGCGGGAAGAGCCGGCGGGCGGTGGTGACGTAGGCGTCGATGAAGGCGTCGTACGTCTCCCGGTCCACGCGCGGGTGCCGGTTGCCGAGGTAGAGCGGGTTGTCGAGGAGCTCCTGGCGGTTGGTGCCGACGTCCAGCATGACCGCGAGGGTGCGGTTCGGGTCGATGCCGGCGGCGGCGGTGTAGACGGCGAGCTTGCCCACCGAGATGTCGATGCCGCCCACCCCCCAGTCGCCGATGCCGAGGATCGCCTCGCCGTCCGTGGCGACGATCAGGTCCACGTCGTCCGGGCCCGGACCGGCGGCAGTGAGCGCGCCCTCGATCTCCTCCGGGGCGTGCACCGACAGGTACACGCCGGCCGGGCGCCGGTACTCGTTGCTGTAGCGCTGGATCGCCTTGCCGACCGTCGGGGTGTAGACGATGGGCAGCATCTCGTCGAGGTGGTCGCAGAGCAGGCGGTAGAAGAGCACCTGGTTGCGGTCGTGCAGCGCGGTGAGGTTGACGTTCCTGGCCAGGTCCGTCGGCTGTGCCGCGTACTGCTGGTACGCCCGCTCGGCCTGCTGCTCCAGGGTCAGCACCGCCGGCGGCACCAGGCCCACCAGGCCCAGCATCCGCCGCTCCTCGGGAGTGAAGGCGGTGCCCCGGTTGAGGCGGGGCTGGGAGAGCACGGCGCGGCCTCGGGCGGTGGTCTCGATGCGCCCCTCGCCGGAATTCCACTGGGTCGTCATGATCGGCTCCTTGGCGTTTCCGTATCGCTTCCAGGATCGCGTGCGGGACGCTCCGGGTCGCTTCCGGGGAACTCGTGCCGACCGTGCCCCGGCCCCGGCCGCCGGTCAGCCACGGCGGGTCGCTGGAGGTGCCGCGATACGCCGTCTGCCGTCTGCCGCCTGCGGGGCCGCCGTGGCTGGTCGTGCCCACGCGGCGGAGCCGCATATGAGTACGGCCCCGCGCCCCTTCCGGGCGCTGCCGAACCGCGGCGGAATCCGTCGGACCCGCTTGAGCCGCCGCCGTCCGCGGCTCAGGCCGCCGGCCGGATCAGCCCCGACTCGTAGGCGAAGGCCACCGCCTGCACCCGGGCGCGGGCGCCGATCTTCGCGAGGACGTTGCTGACGTGGGTCTTCACGGTGGTCGGGGCGATGGACAGCCACTGCGCGATCTCGGCGTTGGTCCACCCGGAGGCCACCGCGATCAGGACGTCGCGTTCGCGCCCGGTGAGGGTGCCGAGCCCCGAGGTGCGGGGGAGCGGGCGGACGGTGTGCTGCTGGCGGACGGCGTCGATGAGCGCCCGGGTCAGGCCGGGCGTGATGACGGCGTCGCCGGCGGCCACCACCCGGATCGCCGCGGTCAGTTCGGCCGGGTCGGCGTCGTTGAGCAGGAAGCCGCCGGCGCCCGCCCGCAGGGCCGCCCAGGCGTCCGCCTCCTGCTCGGCCGCGGTCAGCATCAGGACCCGGGAGCCGCGGGGGGCGGCCGCGGGCTCGCCGCCGAAGCCGGGGGAGGGGGTGCGGGTCCGGGCGGCGGGGCGGGCGATGCGCCGGATGGTGTCGATGGCGTCCGCCCGGGACAGCTGGCTGTCCATGAGGACGACGTCGGGGCGGAGCGCGGCGCTCGCACGGATCGCCTCGTCCCCGTCCGCCGCCTCCCCGACGACCGTCAGCCCTGGCTCGGCGGTGAGGAGCATGCGCAGGGCGAGGCGCTGGAGGGATTGGTCGTTGACGACGAGTACGGAGACCGTGCCTGTCTTCTCCATGCGAGGTCCGTTCCGTGAACGAAACTGTTTCGTTCACATGCTACGCCTGGGACCGCCGCACCGGGAGAGGGGGGGCCGGCTACTTGGCCCGGACCAGTCCGGCGTCGTACGCCGCGATCACGGCCTGGATCCGGTCGCGCGCCCCGATCTTGGCGAGGACCCGGCCGACGTGCTTCTTCACGGTCGACTCCGTGAGGACGAGGCGCTCGGCGATCTCCGTGTTGTTCCAGCCGTGGCCGATGGCGACCAGCACCTCGCGCTCCCGGTCGGTCAGCGAGCGCAGCCGGGGGTCCTCGACCGGGGAAGCGGGCGCCAGGACCCGGTGGGCGTAGGCGTCCAGGAGGCGCCGGGTCAGCGAGGGCGCCACCACGGCGTCGCCGCTCGCCACCGCGTGGATGCCCGCGACCAGCTCCTCCGGGCGGGCGTCCTTGAGCAGGAAGCCGCCGGCCCCGGCGCGCAGCGCGTCGTACGCGTATTCGTCGAGGTCGAAGGTGGTCACGATGAGGACGCGGGTGCGGCCGCCGGTGGCGACGATCCGCCGGGTCGCCTCCAGGCCGTCCATGCCGGGCATCCGGATGTCCATGAGGACGACGTCGGGCCTCAGCTCGGCGGCGAGCCGGACGGCCGCCGCGCCGTGCCCGGCCTCGCCGACCGGCTCCAGACCGGGGGTGCCCTCCAGCAGCATCCGCACGCCCATCCGCTGGAGGGGCTGGTCGTCGGCGATCAGTACGGTCGTCACAGGTTCTCTCCCGAAGCCGGTGCCGCGGAGGGTACGTCGAGGGCGACGTCGACCAGCCAGCCGGGGCCGCCCTCGCGCGGCCCGGCGACGACCGTGCCGCCGTACATCGCGGCCCGCTGCCGGATACCGACCAGGCCGTGCCCGGTGGCGCCGCCGGTGCCCTCGGACGGCTCCGGCGCCGCGCCGGTGTCCGCGACCCGGACCCGTACCTCACCCGCCGCGACGGTGACCGTCACCTCGGCGGACGTGCCGGGCCCGGCGTGCTTGAGGGTGTTGGTCAGCGCCTCCTGGACGATCCGGTAGACGGTGAGCTGGACACCGTCGCCCAGCGCGTCCGGGTCGCCCGTCGTCCGGTACGTCACCGGCAGCCCCGCCGCCCGGACCCGGGCCAGCAGCGAGGCCAGGTCCCGGATGCCGGGCTGCGGCGCGAGCGGCCGCTCGTCGTCGGCGCCCTCGCGCAGCACGCCGAGGACCCGGCGCAGTTCGCTCATCGCCTGCCGGCCGGTGTCGCCGAGGATCCGCAGGGCCTCCGCGGACCGCTCGCCGCGGCTGCCGGCGAGGACCGCCGCGCCGTCGGCGACGCTGACCATCACGGAGAGGTTGTGGCCGACGATGTCGTGCATCTCCCGGGCGACCCGGGAGCGTTCGGCGGCGGCGGTGAGCCGTACCCGCTGCTCCTGTTCGATCTCCAGTTGCCGGGCCCGGTCCTCCAGGGCCGCCAGGTACAGCCCCCGGATACGGACGGTCAGGCCGACGGCGACCGCCGCGGTCAGCGTGCCCAGCAGGAAGAAGGCGCCGAGCAGCGGATGGTCGACCGGCGCCAGGCCGTAGGCGCCCAGACCGAGCGCGCCGACCGTCAGCCCGACCGCCCAGCCCAGCACCCGCAGGGAGCCGTGGCGGGCCAGCGTGTAGAGGGCGACGAGCGTGGCGGCGGCCGCCCGCTGCCAGACCCCCGCCGACCACTCGGCCAGGTTCACGGCGAGGATGGTGAAGTACACGGCGGCGGGAGCCCGGCGGCGCCACCACAGCGGTACCACCAGCGCGGCTACGAGGGCGTACAGGACGCCGGGCGGCAGCGCGTCCCGGGCGGCCTCGTCGCCGAAGGAGGGCCCGTGGTCGACCATCAGCAGGTCGGGCAGGCTGACCAGCACCATGAACAGCACCGTCGCGGTGTCGAGCAGCCACGGATGCCGCCGGTCCAGCTGCCGCCTGCGGCTGCGGTCGCGCAGCATCCGGCCCAGCAGCGGATGCGCCCAGGCCGCGTCGAACCCGGGGGACGGCGTGCTCGCCGTCCCCCGGGCGGTGTCCCCGGCGGCTGCCGCGCGGTGCGGCGGACTCATGCCGACCATTGTCCTCGGTTCCAGAGGTGCCTCGTCTGCCGGGCCGGGGTCAGACGTCGGTCCTGACCAGCCGGTACGCCGCCCCGGCCAGGGCCAGCGCCACCCAGCCGGCGAAGACGGCGATGCCCGCGCCGGGCGAGAGGGCGTCGGAGGACTGGTGCAGCGCGTAGACCGCCTGGCCCGCGTTGCTCGGGAAGTAGGGGCTGAGGGTGTCGTACCAGGAGTCGGGCAGCAGCGAGGCCAGCCCGGGCAGGATGAGCAGGATGCCGACCAGGGAGGCGATGGCCCCGGCGGAGTTGCGCAGCAGCACGCCCAGGGCCACACCGAAGACGGCGACCAGACCGAGGTAGAGGCCCGCCCCGGCCAGGCTGCGCAGCACCCCGTCGTCGCCGAGCGACAGGGAGATCTTCTCGCCGTCCAGGCCGGGTGCGCCCAGCCCGAACGCGGCCAGCGCGCCGAGCGTGGTGAGGACCAGGGCGATCGGGCCGATCACGACGGCCTTCGCCCACAGCACCGGCAGGCGGCGCGGGACGGCGGTGAGCGTGGAGCGGACCATCCCGGTGCTGTACTCGCCCGCTGACAGCAGCACCCCGAGCACGCCCACGGCCAGCGACGCGAACGTCACGCCGGTCAGGGCCAGGCTGACCGCGTCGCTGTCGCCGCTGCTTTGGCCGGGCGGGCCGCCCGCCGCGGCGCCCGCGGTGTAGGTGTAGCCGGCGATCGTCCCGAACAGGACCAGCAGGAACACGGCGACCGAGAGGGTGATCCAACTGGAGCGCAGCGACCAGAACTTGGCCCACTCCGAACGCAGCACCCGGGCGCCGGTGACCTTGTACGCGGCCGGGCGGGCGGGGGCGATGCGGGTGACGGTCATCAGGCGGCCTTTCGTGCGGTGCCGGCCGGAGCGCTCTGGTACTCGACCACGTCCCGGGTGAGGTCCATGAACGCCGTCTCCAGGGAGACGGCCTGCGGGGTGAGTTCGTACAGCGGTACGCCGTGCAGCGCGGCGATCGTGCCGATCTCCCGGGCGTCCCGGCCCGCGACCAGCAGCTCCTCGGCGGACGAGGAGGTGATCGTGACGTCGGGACCGGCCAGCAGCGAGCGCAGCTCCGCGGGCTCGCCGGTGACGACCTTCACGCCACCGCCGCCCGCCTCCCGGGTGAAGTCGTCGACCGTGGTGTCCGCGAGCAGCCGGCCCCGGCCGATGATCACCAGGTGGTCGGCGATCAGCGCGGTCTCGCTCATCAGGTGCGAGGAGAGCATCACGGCCCGCCCCTCGTCGGCCAGTTGCCGCAGCAGGTTGCGGACCCAGAGGACGCCCTCGGGGTCGAGGCCGTTGACCGGTTCGTCGAGCATCACGATCGCCGGGTCGCCGAGCAGCGCGGAGGCGATGCCGAGCCGCTGGCCCATGCCGAGCGAGAACGCGCCGACCCGCTTGCCGGCCACACTCGTCAGCCCGGCCAGCTCGATCACCTCGTCGACCCGGCTGCGCGGGATGCCGTGCGTGTACGCGAGCGCCATCAGGTGGTTGACCGCGCTGCGGCCCGGGTGGACGGACTTGGCCTCCAGGAGGGTGCCGATCTCCTGCAGGGGCGCCGAGTGCCGGGCGTAGGAACGGCCGTTGACGGTGACCGACCCCTGCGTGGGGGCGTCCAGGCCGACGATCATCCGCATGGTGGTGGACTTGCCCGCGCCGTTCGGGCCGAGGAAGCCGGTCACCTCGCCCGGCTTCACGGTGAAGCTCAGACGGTCGACGACGGTCTTGTCGCCGTAGCGCTTGGTCAGTTCGCGCGCTTCGATCATGGAGCTGGGCCTTCCTGTCTCGCACTCGGCCGCGGCCGGTCCCGGCGCGGGGTCCGCTGTCGAAGGTAGGAGCGGGCGGGCCGCGGGCCCTGGGACCCCGGGGGAATCTTCGGCCGGTGAGTGGTACCGGGGTACCAGAGCGATGTACTCACGGAGGCGGACGGCACCCGGCCGCCCGCCCCCCGGCCTGGCCTGTTTGACCGCGGCCGGCGCTGTCGGCTGGGCGACCGGGTCGGTGTCCTCGCCCTTCGCGTCGGTCGCGTCGACGGAGCAGACGAGGGTCCGGCCCAGGTCCCGGGCCCCGGCAAGGCGAAAAAGTGTTATCCCGGAACCCCACACTCCGTCTCCACACTGTGATCCCCGACATTGCCAAGGCCACCGCCCCGGCTGAGAGGGTGCGGTTATGAGGACGACGGACGTGCCGGTGTCACGGCAGTGGCGGGCCACGGTCACGGCCGCGCAGGCCGGCGACCGGCGCGCCCTGGACGAACTGGTCGCGGGCTGGCTGCCGTTGGTCTACAACGTGGTCGGCCGTGCCCTCAACGGCCACGCCGACGTCGACGACGTCGTCCAGGAGACCATGCTGCGCGCCGTCGACAACCTCGGCACCCTGCGCGACCCGGACAGCTTCCGGTCCTGGCTGGTGGCCATCGCCATGCGGCAGATCCGGGACCGGGCGCGCCGCAGGCAGGACCGGAAACTGGACGAGGCGGTCCCGGACGGCACCGCCGACTTCGCCGAACTGACCGTGCTGCGACTCCAGTTGGAGGGCCAGCGGCGGGAGGTCGCGGAGGCCGTGCGCTGGCTGGACGCCGAGGACCGGCAGCTGGTGTCGCTGTGGTGGCTGGAGGTCTCCGGCGAACTCACCCGGCGCGAACTGGCGGCGGCCGTCGGCATCAGCCGGCAGCACGCCGCCGTCCGCGTCCAGCGGATGAAGGAGCGGCTGGAGACCTCGCGGGGGATCGTGCGCGCGCTGGACGGGGCCTGCCCCGGGCTGCGCGAGCTGACCGGCCGCTGGGACGGGCGGCCCGACTCCGTCTGGCGCAAGCGGCTGGCCCGGCACATCCGCGGCTGCGGCTACTGCGGCGACACCCGCGACTCCGTCGTACCGGCGGAGCGGCTGCTGGTCGGGATCGCCCTGGTCCCGGTGCCGGTCGGCTTCACGCTGTCGCTGGCGCTCGGCGGCAAGACGGCGGTGGCGGCCACCTCCGCGACGTCCGCCGGGTGGTCGGCGAAGGTGCTCGGTGCGCTGACCAAGCCGGCCGTGGCGGTGACCGCCGGGGCGACGATCGTGGCGGGCGGCGCGTACGTCGTCGTACAGACACCGCACGACCCGGCACCGCGGACCGCAGTGTCGCCGACGGCGGCCGTCTCACGTGCGGTACCGCAGGCGCCGGTGACCACTCCCTCGCCGTCCCCTTCCACCTCGCCGTCTGCGTCTGCGTCTGCGTCCCCGTCGGCTTCGGCGGGCGCGGCGGTCTACGGCTCGGTCGTCGACGCGGTCGACACGGCGCCGGACCCGGACGCGAAGCCCGGTGCGCTGCCGCACCGGCCGGAGGGCGGGATCACCAGCAGCGGCGGGGCGCACGCGGTGCTGAACCACCGCGGTGACGGCGTGACGCTCAGCGGACAGGGCTATGTGCTGGTCCGCTGGCAGATCTCACCGCAGTACCGGGCCGGGAGCCTGGTCATGCCGTCCTGGACCGGGCTGAAGGGGAAGATCTTCCATGTGGCCTCGGCCGGCGGGCGGCGCATGGACGACCGGGTGAGTACGACGGACACGTCCGCGACGGGGATGGGCAGCTCCTCGACCGGGTACGCCGTGCTGCCCGCCGGCGCGCAGCAGATGTGGCAGAACGAGTACTACTACGTCGACGGCAGCGTCACGTTCACGGTGAACGAACGCGGAGCCGACTACGGGGTGAGCGTCTTCCCGTCGTCCTGGGACGCGGTGGAGAAGGACGTGCTGTACGGGCCTCCGGAGGGCGCGATCCGGTACGGGCTGGTGCGGGACGACGGGACGGACGCGGCGCCGGTTCCGCAGTACGTGACGAGGTCGGTGCCCAGTGATCCGGCGACGGTGGGGCAGAGATCGCGGGTCTGAGCGGGCCCGGCGACCGTCAGGGGCGCCGGGGGTACCCCCGGCCGGAGGCTGGGGGAGGAACTGCGCGACCAGCCACGACGGTGCGGCAGACGGCAGACGGCAGACGGCAGACGGCGGACGGCAGACGGCATCTCCCGGCACTTCGCCGAGCGTCTGGTGCGGGCCGGCCGGGGCTTGGCGCGCAGTTCCCCGCGCCCCTAAAGGGGCGCACTTTCGCGCAGGGTGTTGAGAAGCCCGACCCTGTTTGTCGTGATGGAGTCGACGCCCATCTTCAGCAGGCGGCGCATCGAGCGGCGGGTGTCCGGGGTCCAGCAGGAGACCAGGTAACCGGTGTGGTGGATGTGCTCGACCAGTTCGGGATCGAGCAGGCTGAAGCGGTAGTTCAGGTAGCGCGGGCGGATCGCGGCCAGGAGCGCGGGGCGGGTCGGGGCCAGGCTCTTGCGGGTCAGGGCGATCTCGGCGGACGGGTCGGCCGCCCGGACCGCCAGCATCGTGACGGCGTCCCCCGTGTAGTAGACGCGGTCTGTCGCATCGCACTCCCGGGCCACGGCCACGATCCGCGCCACCGCCCGCTCGCCCGGCTCCCCGGGCAGGTCGAGCATCACCCGGCTGCCCTCCGTCGCCGCCAGCGCCTCGGCGAGGGTCGGGACACCGCCCGCGGTGAGGCCCCACACCTCGTCCGCCGACAGGGAGCGCAGCGGGCGGTCGTGTTCCCACAGCCGCTTGAGCGTGTCGTCGTGCAGGAGGACGGGAACGCCGTCACGGGTGAGCCGTACGTCGGTCTCCACCGCGTCCGCGCCCCGGTGGAGCGCGGAACGCAGGGAGTCGAGCGTGTTCTCGCGGAAGAGGTAGGGGTCGCCGCGGTGGGCCACGGCGGTCACGGTCTGCATGGGTCCATGTTCGCAGGGGCCGGCAGGGGTTCCGCAGAGGTTCCGCAGGGCCGCGTCAGGGGGCGAGCCACGCCTTGGTGTACGCGTCGATCTCGGCCGAGATCCTCGCCTTGCCCGTCAGGTCCAGGAAGGACGCCTCCACCGCGTTCTTCGCGAGGTCCGCGAGGCCGCGCTCGTCGAGGCCGAGGAGACGGGCGGCGACCGCGTACTCGTTGTTGAGGTCGGTGCCGAACATCGGCGGGTCGTCGGAGTTGACCGTGACCAGGACACCCGCGGCCACGAACTCCCTGATCGGGTGCTCTTCGAGGGTGCGGACCGCGCGGGTGGCGATGTTGGAGGTCGGGCACACCTCCAGCGCGATGCGGTGCTCGGCGAGATGGGCGAGGAGCTTCGGGTCCTGCGCGGAGCTGGTGCCGTGGCCGATGCGCTCGGCGTGCAGGTGGGTCAGCGCGTCCCAGACCGTGCCGGGGCCGGTGGTCTCGCCCGCGTGCGGGACGGAGCGCAGGCCGGCCGCGATCGCCCGGTCGAAGTACGGCTTGAACTGCGGCCGCGGCACGCCGATCTCGGGGCCGCCGAGACCGAACGAGACCAGGCCCTCCGGGCGGAGGCGGTCGTCGGTCGCCAGCCGTGCCGTCTCCTCGGCGGCCTCCAGACCCGCCTCGCCCGGGATGTCGAAGCACCAGCGCAGCACCGTGCCGAACTCGGCCTCCGCCGCCTTCCGCGCGTCCTCGATCGCGTCCATGAAGGCCCGCTCGTCGATCCCGCGCCGGGTGGACGAGAACGGGGTGATCGTCAGCTCGGCGTAGCGCACCTGCTGGCGGGCCAGGTCGCGGGCCACCTCGTAGGTGAGCAGCCGCACGTCCTCGGGCGTGCGGATCAGGTCGACGACCGAGAGGTAGACGTCGATGAAGTGGGCGAAGTCCGTGAAGGTGAAGTAGTCGGCCAGGGCCTCGGGGTCGGTCGGGACCTTGGAGTCGGGGTGCCGGGCGGCCAGTTCCGACACGATGCGGGGGGAGGCGGAGCCGACGTGGTGGACGTGCAGTTCGGCCTTGGGCAGTCCGGCGATGAAGGCGTGCACGTCGTGCGCGTCGCCCGGGTCGCGCAGGGCGGCGGGGTCGGTGTGGCGGTCGGTCAAGGGTTCCTCCCCGGAACGGCGCGGGCCGCCTGCGGCGGGGTACGGCCGTGGGGCCCTGCGCGGTGATCGGCTGATCGGTGACTCGGGGTCATCGTAGGCCGGGCCGCGGATCGGCGGAGGGCCGGGCCGTAGCATGACGGCGGCATGCGCGCAGGAGAGGGGACATCGCACGATGGCTGACGAGATGCCGGAGGCTCCGAAGGTACGGCTGGACAAGGGGGAGGCCGCCGGGGAGGGGGCCGGGCCGGAGGCGTCGGAGGTACCGCCGCCGGTCCATGAGCAGCGGACGGCGGCGGCGATACCCGGGCCGTCCGCCGCCCCGCCGCCCCAGGGGTGGGCCAGCCCTCAAGCGGTGCCCGCCGACGCGCGGCCGGTCCCGCGGTCGAACCCCTTCGCCGCGCCGGATCCCGCCGGACCGCCGCCCAACCCCTACGCCCCGCCTGCGGCGCAGCAGCCGCGGAGTGCGGCGGTGCCGCCACCGCCGATCGCCCCGAACGGGCCGGGGCCGGTGCCGTACGGGTATCCCGGCGGTGCTCCGGCGCCGGGGTACGGCTATCCCGGCCGGCCGCTGCCGTCGTACCCGGCCGGGCCCGGGGGGTACGGGGGGTGGCCGGGGATGCAGCCGGCGCCCGACAACGGGCTGGGGACGGCCGCCATGGTGACCGGCATCATCAGCGCGATCGGGTTCTGCCTGGCGCCGGTCGCGCTGGTGCTGGGGGTGCTGGGCATTGTGTTGGGTTCGATCGGGCGGGCTCGGGTGAGACGAGGTCAGGCGACGAACGGTGGGCAGGCGCTGGCCGGGATCATCTGCGGGTCGGCGGGGCTGGTGCTCGCGGCGGCGTTCATCACGCTGATCGTGGTGGCGGGGAGCCAGGGAAACCAATAGAGGTCGTCGTCCGGGTGCGGCTGCGTGGGGCTGGTCGCGCCCACGCGGCGGAGCCGCATCTCAGATACAGCCCCGCGCCCCTTTGGGCAGGACCGGTCCTGTCGGGCGGAGTCCCGCGCCCCTTTGGGCAGGACCGGTCCTGTCAGGCGGAGTCCCGCGCCCCTTTGGGCGGGGCTGGTCCCGTCGGGCAGAATTCCCGCGCCCCTCAGACGGAAGCAGTCCCCTCTGTCTCCAGGCGCTCCCTTGCCGCCATCAACGCGAAGCCCAAGAGGTTCAGCCCCCTCCACTTCTCCGGGGCCTCTGCCCTCGTGTCTGTCGCGGCCAGGCCGATGCCCCACACCCGGTCCAGCGGGCTGGCCTCCACCAGGACGCGGTCGCCGGTCGCCAGCAGGAAGTCACGGAGCCCGGCGTCGGCGGTGAACTTGTGGACGCTGCCCTCGGCCACGATGCCGAAGCGCTCCCGCTGCCATGTCGCCTCGTCGAAGCCCCGGACCAGTCGGCCCGCCTTCTTGGCCGCGGCGGGGTGTGTCGCCGCGAGGACCGCGCGCTCCGCCTCCGCGTCCCCGAAGAGCCGGGCCTTTCCCGCCATCATCCAGTGCTCGGCGGTCGCGTACTCCACACCGTCGACCACGAAGGGTGACGGCCACCACTGGCTCAGGCAGCTCGCCGAGACCTGCCCGTCGGGCCTCGGTCGGTGTCCCCAGAAGTGCAGGTATTTGATCCTGGCCCCCGCCTGGACCGCCCCGATCAGGGCCTCCACAGAATCGATCTTCGCCATGCACGCCAGTCTGGCAGCCACCACTGACACTCCGTCCCGCCTTTTCTCTGCTGACTCGACACCTGGTCGACAGATTCCGTCGCGTAACCAAAAGGCAACAACGGAATCACTTGTTGGCAGTCCCTTGCTCTGTCAGGATCGGCAGTCAAATCGAGCCGGAGCTACGCCACCCGCCTCTCGGGGCGGGGTGACGGCGGAGGAGAAGCGACATGGACAACCCGGGCACCGCCACCCCGGAGACCTTCCCCGCGCAGGAGCGGCTCGCGGGCGGCGCGCAGTACATCGCGGGCCGGTTCGCCAAGGGGACGTCAGGTCGTACGCACGCCGTCGTCGACCCGGCCACCGGCGCGGAGGTGTACACGTACGAGCTGGCCGGAACCGAGGACGTCGACCGGGCCGTGGCCGCCGCCCGCGCCGCCTTTCCCGGCTGGGCCGCGACCACGCCCGGCGACCGGTCGGACGCGCTGCACCGGTTCGCCGCCGTGCTCGCCGACCGCGCCGAGGAATTCGCCCGTGCCGAGTCCCTCCAGTGCGGCAAGCCGCTGAAGCTGACGCGCGAGTTCGACGTGCCGGGGACCGTCGACAACACCGCGTTCTTCGCCGGTGCCGCCCGGCACCTGCAGGGGCAGGCCGCCGCCGAGTACTCCGGTGACCACACGTCGTACATCCGCCGCGAGCCCATCGGTGTCGTCGGGTCGATCGCGCCCTGGAACTATCCGCTCCAGATGGCCGCCTGGAAGATCCTCCCGGCGATCGCCGCAGGCAACACCATCGTGCTGAAGCCCGCCGAGCTGACCCCGCTGACCTCCCTCCTCTTCGCCGAGGCCGCCACGCTCGCCGGGATCCCGGACGGTGTGATCAACATCGTCACCGGGACGGGGCAGGTGGCCGGCGAGCACCTCGTCGGCCACCCCGACGTGGCCATGACCTCCTTCACAGGGTCCACCGGTGTCGGCAAGCGGGTCGCCGAGGTCGCCACCGCGACCGTGAAGCGGCTGCACCTGGAGCTCGGCGGCAAGGCGCCGTTCGTGGTCTTCGACGACGCGGACCTGGAGGCGGCCGTCAACGGCGCCGTCGCGGGCGCCCTCATCAACACCGGGCAGGACTGCACCGCCGCCACCCGCGCGTACGTGCAGCGGCCGCTCTACGAGGCCTTCGTGGAGCGGACGGCCGCCCTGATGGAGACCGTGCGGCTGGGGGACCCGTTCGCGCCCGGTACCGATCTCGGGCCGCTGATCTCGCACGCGCAGCGGGACCGGGTCGCCGGGTTCGTGGAGCGGGCGCGCGGCTACGCGCGCGTGGTGACCGGCGGCGAGCCGCCGCAGGACGAGCTGAAAAGCGGCGCGTACTACCGGCCCACCCTGATCGCCGACGCGCCGCAGGACAGCGAGATCGTCCAGTCCGAGATCTTCGGGCCGGTGCTGGTCGTCCTGCCGTTCGACAGTGATGATGAGGGGATCCGGCTGGCCAACGACACCCCGTACGGTCTGGCAGCCTCCGCGTGGACCAGCGGCGTCTACCGGGCGAACCGCGCGACCCGCGAGATCGAGGCGGGGTGCGTGTGGGTCAACGACCACATTCCGATCATCAGTGAGATGCCGCACGGCGGTTATAAGGCGTCCGGCTTCGGCAAGGACATGTCGGCGTACTCGTTCGAGGAGTACACCCAGGTCAAGCACGTTATGTTCGACAATACGGCGGTGCCGCGGAAGGACTGGCACCGCACGATCTTCGGGGACCGATAGTCACAGCTCCGGCCGCTCGGTGAACGGCCGTCTTCCCGAAAGGGCATCTAGCGCATGAGGCAGTACGAGCCCGACCGCCCTACCCCGGTCGAAGTGGCCGCCATGCGGCGCAGTCTCCGCACCGGCCGGGCCGCCCTGGCCCGCCGGTCGTTCCTGGGCGGCGCGCTCGCGGTGGGCGGCGTCGGGGCGCTGAGCGCCTGCGGCATCCCCGCGGCCGGCAAGTCCCAGGGCGGCGTCTCCGCCGACGACCACTCGGCCACGGAGAAGGTCGTCAACTTCTCCAACTGGCCCGAGTACATCGACGTCGACGACAGCGGGAAGAAACATCCGACGCTGGACGCGTTCCGCAAGCGGACCGGCATCACGGTCAAGTACACCGAGGACATCAACGACAACGACGAGTTCTTCGGCAAGATCCAGCCGCAGCTCGCCGCCGGCCAGGACACCGGCCGCGACCTGATCGTCCTCACCGACTGGCTGGCCGCCCGGATGATCCGGCTCGGCTACGTCCAGAAGCTGGACGCGTCCAACCTGCCGCACGCCTTCGCCAACCTGTCGGACCAGTTCCGCAGCCCCGACTGGGACCCGGGCCGGGCCTACTCGTACCCCTGGCAGGGCATTTCGACGGTCGTCGCCTTCAACAAGAAGGCGCTGAACGGCGTCGAGGTGAAGTCGGTCTCCGACCTGCTCGACAACCCCGCGCTCAAGGGCCGGGTCGGGCTGCTGACCGAGATGCGGGACACCGTCGGCATGACCATGCTCGACATGGGCATCGACCCGGCGAAGTTCACCGACGACGACTACGACACGGTGATCGCCCGCCTCCAGAAGGCCGTCGACAAGGGGCAGATCCGCCGGTTCACCGGCAACGACTACACCTCGGACCTCAGCAAGGGCGACCTGGCCGCCTGCGTCGCCTGGGGCGGCGACATCGTGCAGCTCCAGGCCGACAACCCGGACGTCGCCTACGTCATCCCGGACAGCGGCTACATGACGTCGACCGACAACATGCTGATCCCGAACAAGGCACGCCACAAGACGAACGCCGAGCGGCTCATCGACTACTACTACGAGCCCGAGCAGGCCGCGGAACTCGCCGCCTACATCAACTACGTCAGTCCGGTCGCGGACGTGCAGCCGTACCTCGCCAAGATCGACAAGTCGGCGGCGACCAACCCGCTGATCGTTCCCGACAAGGCCATGCAGGCCAAGTCCCGTGCCTTCCGCTCCCTGAGCTCGAAGGAAGAGACGGCCTACCAGCAGAAGTTCGCGAAGCTCACAGGGGCGTGACGACACCATGACGACAGACAGCAGCGGCGACGTCCGCCTCACCGGCATCGGCAAGACCTACGACAACGGCTTCACCGCCGTACATCCGATGGACCTGACCGTGCCGCAGGGCTCCTTCTTCGCCCTCCTCGGTGCCTCCGGCTGCGGCAAGACCACCACCCTGCGCATGATCGCGGGACTGGAGGAGCCGACCACCGGCACCGTGCACCTCGGCGACCAGGACGTCACCCATCTGCCGCCGTACAAGAGGCCGGTGAACACGGTCTTCCAGTCGTACGCCCTCTTCCCGCACCTCGACATCTTCGAGAACGTCGCCTTCGGCCTGCGCCGGCGCGGCATCAAGAGCGTGAAGAAGCAGGTCGAGGACATGCTGGAGCTGGTCCAGCTGGGCGAGCAGGCGCGCAAGAAGCCGCACCAGCTCTCCGGCGGCCAGCAGCAGCGCGTCGCGGTGGCCCGCGCGCTCATCAACCACCCCAAGGTGCTCCTCCTCGACGAGCCGCTCGGCGCCCTCGACCTCAAGCTGCGCCGCCAGATGCAGCTGGAGCTCAAGCGGATCCAGACGGAGGTCGGCATCACCTTCGTGCACGTCACGCACGACCAGGAGGAGGCCATGACCATGGCCGACACGGTCGCCGTGATGAACGCGGGCCGCGTCGAGCAGCTCGGCTCGCCGGCCGACCTCTACGAGAACCCGAACACGACCTTCGTCGCGAACTTCCTCGGCACCTCGAACCTCATCGAGGCCGAGGTCGACACGAAGAGCGGGGACGACATCGTCCTCAAGGCCGGCGGCGGGAAGCTGGTGCTGCCCGAGGCGCGATGTTCGGCGCCGACCACGACCGGCGGCAAGGTGCTGGTCGGGATCCGGCCCGAGAAGATCTCCCTCACGCACGCCGACGACGCGGGCTCCATCCCCGAGGGCCGCAACCGGATCACCGGCAAGGTCGTCGACGCCAGTTTCATCGGTGTCTCCACGCAGTACGTCATCGACAGCCCGGTCTGCGACGAGTTCGCGGTGTACGTGCAGAACATCGAGCGCGACGGACGGCTCGTCCCCGGCGCCGACGTGGTCCTGCACTGGAGCCCGGCCCACACCTTCGGCCTCGACGCCGCCCAGGACATCGACGCCGGCACCGAGGAGGAGGCCGCCTGATGGCCACGCTCTCCGAGGCGCCCCCGCCCCTGGCGCCCGCCGAACCCGAGACGAAGAAGCCCCCGCGCAAGCGCGGCAGGTGGACCCCCTACTGGCTGCTGCTGCCCGGCATCCTCTGGCTGGTCGTCTTCTTCGCCCTGCCGATGATCTACCAGGGTTCCACGTCGATCCAGACGGGCTCCCTGGAAGAGGGCTACAAGGTCACCTGGCACTTCGCGACCTATTGGGACGCGCTGAGCGAATACTGGCCGCAGTTCCTGCGGTCCGTCTTCTACGCGGCGGCGGCCACGGTTCTCTGCCTGCTGCTCGGCTACCCGCTGGCCTACCTGATCGCCTTCCGCGCCGGGCGCTGGCGGAACCTGATCATGATCCTGGTGATCGCGCCCTTCTTCACCAGCTTCCTGATCCGCACCCTGGCCTGGAAGACGATCCTCGCCGACAACGGCCCGGTCGTGCACGTCCTGAACTCGCTGCACGTCCTGAGCGTCACCGACTTCCTCGGCTGGACGGCCGGCGACCGCGTACTGGCCACCCCGCTCGCCGTGGTCTGCGGCCTGACGTACAACTTCCTGCCGTTCATGATCCTGCCGCTCTACACCTCGTTGGAGCGGATCGACGGCCGGCTGCACGAGGCCGCCGGCGACCTGTACGCCAAGCCGTGGACGACGTTCCGGAAGGTCACCTTCCCGCTGTCGATGCCGGGCGTGGTCTCCGGCACCCTGCTGACCTTCATCCCGGCGGCCGGTGACTACGTCAACGCCGAACTCCTCGGCTCGACCGACACCCGCATGATCGGAAACGTGATCCAGACGCAGTTCCTGCGGATTCTCGACTATCCGACGGCGGCCGCGCTCTCCTTCATCCTCATGGCCGCGATCCTCGCCATGGTCACCCTCTACATCCGCCGGTCCGGGACGGAGGATCTGGTCTAAATGCCCTTCGTCAACTGGCTCAAGAAGAATCTCGTCGTCATCGCGGGACTCCTGACGCTCGGATATCTCCTGCTTCCGAACGTCATCGTCACGGTGTTCTCCTTCAACAAACCGAAGGGGCGCTTCAACTACGAATGGCAGCAGTTCTCGCTGGACGCCTGGAAGCAGCCGTGCGGGGTCGCCGACATGTGCGGCTCGCTCTCCATCAGCCTCCGGATCGCCGCCCTGGCGACGATCGGGGCCACCGTGCTCGGCACGATGATCGCCTTCGCGCTGGTCCGCTACCGGTTCCGCGCCCGCGGCGCCGTCAACTCGCTGATCTTCCTGCCGATGGCGATGCCCGAGGTCGTGATGGCGGCCTCGCTGCTCACCCTGTTCCTCAACATGGGCGCCCAGCTGGGCTTCTACACCATCCTGATCGCCCACATCATGTTCTGCCTCAGCTTCGTCGTCACCGCGGTCAAGGCGCGGGTGATGTCGATGGACCCGCGCCTGGAGGAGGCGGCCCGGGACCTCTACGCCGGACCGGCGCAGACGTTCCTCAGGGTCACCCTCCCCATCGCGGCCCCCGGAATCGCGGCGGGCGCGCTGCTCTCCTTCGCGCTCTCCTTCGACGATTTCATCATCACCAATTTCAACGCGGGCTCCACCGTCACCTTCCCCATGTTCGTCTGGGGTTCGGCACAGCGTGGCACGCCCGTGCAGATCAACGTCATCGGTACGGCCATGTTCCTGGTCGCCGTACTGTTCGTCCTGGCATCGATGCTCATCAACAGCCGCCGCAACAGGCAAAAGGCATAACCCCTTAAATTGACTCTGTAGGGAGTTGAAAATCATGGCCCCAAGCGCCATGAGCCGTCAGGCAGATTGGACCAAGTCTCTCTCCGAAGCACAGCCGGTCCCGTACTGGCTCGAAGACCCCGGCAAGCCCCACCCCGAGCCCGCGCTCACCGGCGCCGACACCTGCGACCTGCTGGTCGTCGGCGGCGGCTACAGCGGACTGTGGACCGCGCTCAACGCCAAGGAGCGCGACCCCGGGCGCGAGGTGGTCCTGCTGGAAGGCCACGAGGTGGGCTGGGCCGCCTCGGGCCGCAACGGCGGCTTCTGCGCCGCCTCCCTCACCCACGGGCTGCCCAACGGGCTCGCCCGCTGGCCCGAGGAGATCCACCGGCTGCAGGAACTGGGCATGCGCAACCTCGACGAGATCGAGGCCGCCGTCGCCCGGCACGGCATCGACTGCGAGTTCGAACGCACCGGCGAGATCGACGTCGCCACCGAGACCTACCAGGCCTGGGAACTCCGCGACTGGCACCGGCGACTGGAGCAGCAGGGCCTCGCGGACGGCATCGAGTTGCTCGACGCGGACGCGGTCCGCGAGCAGGTCGCCTCGCCCACCTTCGAGGCGGGCCTGTACGACCGCCGGGGCGTGGCCATGCTGCACCCGGCCAAGCTCGCCTGGGGCCTCAAGCAGGCCTGCCTCGCGCTCGGCGTCCGGGTGTACGAGCACACACCCGCCCTCGACCTGAAGGCGTACGGTGCCGGCATGGCCGTACGCACCCCGTACGGCGCCGTCCGCGCCCGGCAGGTCGTGCTCGCCACCAACATCTTCCCGAACCTGCTCAGGCGGGTCCGCGCCTACACCGTCCCGGTCTACGACTACGCCCTGATGACCGAGCCGCTCACCGCGGAGCAGCTCGGCGCGATCGGCTGGAAGAACCGGCAGGGCCTCGGGGACTCCGCCAACCAGTTCCACTACTTCCGGCTGTCCGCCGACAACCGCATCCTGTGGGGCGGCTACGACGCCGTCCACCACTACGGCGGCCGGGTGCGCCGCGAGTACGACGACCGTCCGGAGACCTACGCCAAGCTCGCCGAGCACTTCTTCACCTGCTTCCCGCAGCTGGAGGGCGTCCGCTTCACGCACGCCTGGGGCGGCGCGATCGACACCTGCTCCCGCTTCTCGGCGTTCTTCGGCACCGCGCACCAGGGCAAGGTGGCGTACGCGGCGGGGTACACCGGCCTCGGCGTCGGCGCCACCCGGTTCGGCGCCGACGTGATGCTGGACCTGCTGTCCGGGGAGGAGACCGAGCGCACCCGGCTGGAGATGGTCCGCAGGAAACCGCTGCCGTTCCCGCCCGAACCGTTCGCCTGGACGGGTATCGCCCTCACCAAGTGGTCGCTGGCCCGCGCTGACGCCCACGGCGGCCGCCGCAACCTGTGGCTCAGGGCGATGGACCGGCTGGGGCTGGGCTTCGACAGCTGAGCCGGTTCCGGGTTGACGCCATCTCGAATATGATCCAGGTCACTTCAGTCGGTCGGTGAAACCCGCGTAATGCCCTCCGAAGACCGCCCTCTCTCCCCGTGACGCGACGCCCGCGTCGACGAGCGAGACGGGGAGGCCTTCTGATGACTGGGGCGAAGACGGCGGTCGAATGGCTGGCATCCGTCGCACCGGATCCCGAGGCCTGCCGCTGGGAATGGGAGCGCAACCCGCTGGGGATCGCGCTGCTGCCCGCCGGCAGGGCCTGGGACGTACTGATCCTGCCGGGCGAACTCGGCTATCCAACCCTCGACGTGCTCACCCGCGTCCTCGACCAACCGGGGCCCGTCCTGGCCGACTTCGGGGACGAGCGGGTGGGCTTCTTCGTGCCGCCCGGAACGGCCGCCAGGTGGCTCGGCACGGGGGTCCGCACGGCGGGGGCCGGGACCTGGATCGTCGTGCCGTATCCCGGGCGGTCGGCCCGGGGGGTGCGGTGGCTGGTGGCGCCGGACGGGTCGGGGACGCTGACGGATCCGGGGCTGCTGGAGCTGGCGATGCATGAGGCTGCCGCCGGCTTGGCCGATGACTAGGCGCCGTTCGCGTGAGGTTGTCGGTCGGGTGCAGGCGTGTGGGGGTTGTTCGCGCAGTTCCCCGCGCCCCTTTGGGGGGTGGCAGGTCTGTGGGCAGATCGCTGCCGTAGCCCTTGACAGGTAAATTGGTCTGGACCAAGTTGAGTGCGCACCCCACCTCCAAATCCCCCATCCCCGGAGGCACTTGTGGTTCGCGCGAGACCCGTCCTCACCATGCTCACGGCCGCGTTGCTGGCCGTACCCGGTATCACCGCTCTCTCGTCGGCCGCCCGTGCGGCCGACGCGGACCTCGCCGTCAACGGCGGGTTCGAATCGGGCCTCTCCGGCTGGACGTGCACGGCGGGCAGCGGCACGACGGTCAACTCTCCCGTGCACAGCGGGAGTTCCGCGCTGCAGGCGACCCCGGCCGGCAGTGACAACGCCCAGTGCGCGCAGACCGTGACCGTCAGGCCGAGTGCGCAGTACACCCTGTCCGGCTACGTCCGCGGCTCCTACGTCTACCTCGGCGCGAGCGGCACCGGCACCACCGACGTCTCCACCTGGACCCAGTCCGCCCCCGACTGGCAGAAGCTCACGACCACCTTCACCACGGGCGCCTCGACGACGAAGGTCACCGTCTACACCCACGGCTGGTACGGCACCGGCGCCTACTACGCCGACGACCTGTCGCTGGTCGGACCGGGCGCCTCCGCGGGCCAGCCGCCGGCCGCCCCCACCGGCCTCACCGCGGGCACGGTCACCTCCTCCAGCGTGGCCCTGTCCTGGACCGCGGTCACCGGGGCCACGAGCTACGCGGTCTACCGGGACGGCGTGAAAGTCCAGACGGCGACCGGGACGTCGGCGACCGTGACCGGGCTGAACCCGTCGACGGCGTACAGCTTCCAGGTCACCGCCGTGAACGACGCCGGCGAGTCCGCGAAGTCCGCCGCGGTGACCGCCACCACGGGCACCGGCTCCTCCGGAGGCTCCACCGGCCTGCCCACCCACGCCCTGGTCGGCTACCTCCACTCCTCCTTCGCCAACGGCTCCGGGTACACCCGGCTCGATGACGTCCCCGACAGCTGGGACGTCATCGACCTGGCCTTCGGCGAGCCGACCTCGGCCACCTCCGGGGACATCCGCTTCAACCGCTGCCCGGTCACCGAGTGCCCGAACGTCGAGAGCGACGCCGACTTCAAGGCGGCGATCAAGGCCAAGCAGGCGGCAGGCAAGAAGGTGCTGATATCGATCGGCGGCGCCAACGGCCAGGTCCAGCTCACCACGACCGCCGCCCGGGACACCTTCGTCTCCTCCGTCTCGAACATCATCGACACCTACGGCCTCGACGGCCTGGACATCGACTTCGAGGGCCACTCGCTCTCCCTGGACGCGAGCGACACGGACTTCAGGAACCCGACGACCCCGGTGATCGTCAACCTCATCTCCGCACTGAAGACGCTGAAGGCCAAGTACGGCTCGAAGTTCGTGCTGTCCATGGCGCCCGAGACGTTCTTCGTGCAGATGGGCTACCAGTTCTACGGCACCGGCAAGTTCGGTGGCCAGGACCCGCGGTGCGGGGCGTACCTCCCGGTCGTCTACGCCCTGCGCGACGACCTGACCCTGCTGCACGTCCAGGACTACAACTCGGGCCCGATCATGGGCCTCGACAACCAGTACCACTCCATGGGCGGCGCCGACTTC
Source organism: Streptomyces sp. NPDC013157 (assembly GCF_042899865.1). Classification (NCBI taxonomy): domain Bacteria; kingdom Bacillati; phylum Actinomycetota; class Actinomycetes; order Kitasatosporales; family Streptomycetaceae; genus Streptomyces; species Streptomyces sp. NPDC013157. Next base: position 407,399 of record NZ_JBIBAK010000007.1, read on the forward strand.
CACGTCGCCATGACCGACATGCTGCTCACCGGCTTCCCGGTGGCCGGGGACGCCAACAACGTCTTCCCGCCGCTGCGCCCCGACCAGATCGCGATCGGCATGCCGGCGTCGACGAACGCGGGCAACGGCTACGTGGCACCGTCCGAGGTCACCAAGACCCTGGACTGCCTGACGAAGAAGACCAACTGCGGCTCGTACACCACCCACGGCACCTGGCCCGCCCTGCGCGGCCTGATGACCTGGTCGGTCAACTGGGACCGGTTCTCGAACTGGGAGTTCCAGAAGACCTTCGACGCGTACTTCGGCTGAGCAGCAGTCCCAGTGACGTCAGCAGGACGGTGCCCAGGCACCAGCCGGCCACCACGTCCAGCGGCCAGTGGTAGCCGCGGCGGACCAGGCCGTAGGAGACGCCGAGGACGAGCGTCGCGCAGACGGCGACGGTGGCCCGGCGGGCGGCGGCGGACGTGAGCCAGGGGAGGAGGAGCAGGGTCGCGGAGCCGTACGCGATCGCCGCCGTCGCCGTGTGGCCGGAGGGGAAGTAGCCGACCGCCGGGGGCACCACCGGGGTCCCCGGCCGGGCGGTCCAGTCCTTGAGCGGCACGACGATCGCCGGGACGAGGGCCATCAGGACGGCGGCGGCCGTCGGCGGCAGCCACCACCGGTCTGTACCAGTGGCACGTCCACGCCACGCGACGTACGCGATGACGAGCACCAGGACCGGGACCGCGACCTGTACGTTCCCGAGGTCCGAGAGGAGTTCGGAGAACCGGTCCGGGTGGACGAGCGCGCTGCTCAGACGGCTGTCCAGACGGAGCAGCGGGCCATGGGCCACGACCTGCCAGGTGATCAGCGCGAAGAGGAGGGCCGGCAGGCCCAGAAGCCCCACGAGTCCCGCGGGGCGAAAGTGAAGGAAGGAGGTCGGCCACCCCGGAACAGGGGGGGTGGTTCCGGGGTGGCCGTCCGGATCGGAACGCCGCGCGCCCCGGGGGGTTTGGGGCGGGCGACCGTCCGATCGGTGAGGAGATCCGGAGCCGGAGGCCCCGGTTGTGTGCGCGAGGGCACGACCAGGTCGAAGCTGGGGAGGCCCCGGCCTGAAATCGCCCACAGTCCCCTGTGGGCGGGGTGTATCTCTCATCTGGGTAGAACCTACGGCAGGGTCCGGCGCGGCGACAGGCGGAATCGCGTCCCGCCATCCACCCCGCACACCTTCTTCACACGGCCTGACCGGGGGCGCCCCAGCCCCCCGCATCACGCCAGGTGGGAGGGTTGGGGCGGTGGTGGCACACGGGTCCGAGGCCCTGTGCGCCTGCTGGCAGAAGCCTGTGGCTCAGATCCGCGCGAAGGCCTGCTCGATGATGTCGAGGCCCTCGTTGAGGAGGTCCTCGCCGATGACCAGCGGGGGCAGGAAGCGGAGCACGTTGCCGTAGGTGCCACAGGTCAGGACCAGCAGCCCCTCCTGGTGGCAGGCCCTGGCGAGGGCCGCGGTGGCCTCCGGGTTCGGCTCCTTGGTGGTGCGGTCCTTGACCAGCTCGATGGCGATCATCGCGCCGCGGCCGCGCACGTCGCCGATGACGTCGAACTTCTCGGCCATGGCGGTGAGGCGGGGCTTCATGATCGCCTCGATGTTCTTCGCCCTGGCGTTGAGGTCGAGCTCCTTCATGGTCTCGATGGCCCCGAGCGCACCGGCGCAGGCGACCGGGTTGCCGCCGTAGGTGCCGCCGAGCCCGCCGGCGTGCGCGGCGTCCATGATCTCGGCGCGGCCCGTCACGGCGGCCAGCGGCAGGCCGCCGGCGATGCCCTTGGCCGTGGTGATCAGGTCCGGGACGATGCCCTCGTCCTCGCACGCGAACCACTGGCCCGTACGGCAGAACCCGGACTGGATCTCGTCCGCGACGAACACGATCCCGTTGTCCTTGGCGAACTGGCTGATCGCCGGCAGGAAGCCCTTCGCCGGCTCGATGAAGCCGCCCTCGCCGAGCACCGGCTCGATGATGATCGCGGCGACGTTGTCCGCGCCGATCTGCTTGCTGATCTGGTCGATGGCCTGGGCGGCGGCCTCCGGACCGGCGTTCTCCGGGCCGGTGAGCCAGCGGTAGGCGTAGGCGACCGGGACCCGGTACACCTCGGGCGCGAACGGGCCGAAGCCGTTCTTGTACGGCATGTTCTTCGAGGTCAGCGCCATGGTGAGGTTGGTCCGGCCGTGGTACCCGTGGTCGAACACCACGACCGCCTGGCGCTTGGTGTAGGCGCGCGCGATCTTCACGGCGTTCTCGACGGCCTCGGCGCCGGAGTTGAACAGCGCCGACTTCTTGGCGTGGTCACCCGGGGTGAGCTCCGCGAGGGCCTCGGCGACCTCCACGTAGCCCTCGTACGGGGTGACCATGAAACAGGTGTGGGTGAAGTCGGCCAGCTGGGCGCTCGCGCGGCGTACGACGGCCTCGGCGGAGGCGCCGACGGAGGTCACGGCGATGCCGGAACCGAAGTCGATGAGGCGGTTGCCGTCGACGTCCTCGATGATCCCGCCACCCGCGCGCGCGGTGAAGACGGGCAGCACCGAACCCACACCCTGCGCCACCGCGGCGAGACGGCGGGACTGCAGCTCCTGCGACTTCGGGCCGGGTATGGCGGTGACGACGCGACGCTCCTGCGGAAGTGCGGTCATGGGGGCTCCCTGATGAGTGGTGCGAACCGATGCGTGCCGGGCGCGTCCCGTCCGGTTGCTCCGGTGGTGCGTTTTCGGACGCTTTCCTTCTTTCTTCGCAGGCTAGGGCCGGGTGTGGGAGGTGGGCATGCTCCATGTGGGCGTTGTCGGAGAGTGACGTTGTCCGTGTTGGACATAGTGCGGTCGGCGGGATCGTGACGGAGCGGTCGGCTCCTCGGCCGCGTAAGCGGTGAACTCCCCTTGCGAGGGCGTTAGATTGGCCGCTGACGGTGGACGGAAGAACGGCTGGTCAGGGAGCGAGAGCGATGGACAGCGACGGGACGCGGGACACGCGGCGTACGCATGCGAATCCTGTACCGCGTCCGGCGGGGCCGCACGACGCGGACGCTGTGCCGGCCGCGGTACCGCCACGGCCCACGGCACCGCCGGCGGCGGTGCCGCCGCTGCCGGACGGCTCGGCCTTCCTCACCTGGCTGCGCGCCCCCAGGCCGGAGGCGGCGCCGGGCGTGTGGCGGTTCGGCTACCGGCCCCGGGCCGAGCAGGAACCCGAGGAACTGCCCACCCGGCAACTGCTCAGCGGCGCCCTGATCGCCTTCCTGGTGGGGTGGCTGGTCTGGTCCCTGCTGACGCACGGGTACCTGGGGGCGTGGTGGGGCCTGCCGCTCCAGCTGCTTCTCCCCGCCTCGTGGCAGGGCGCGAACGCGACGATCTCGCCGACCGCGACCCGCTTCATCTACGAGGGGTACACGTACCTGGTCGCCCTCACCATCATGCTCGTGGTGGGCAAGCTCGGCCGGTGGGGTGAGGTGTGGCGGCGGTTCGTGGCGCCCCGGTTCAGGGCCGCGGCGTCCGCGGGATCCCGCCAGGAGCCTCCGGCGCCGTCGGAGGACCCCGCCCAGTGGCCCCACCTCCGTGCCGCCGGGGCCGACGCCGCCGCCGACCGGCTCGCCGGTGAGGCCCGGAGCGGGCTGATGCGCGACGTGGACCACGCCCGGATCGCCCGCGCCTGGCAGGGCGTACGCAGCGGCCGCCACAGCATGGCCACCTTCACCGCCGCGGTGGTCAAGGACGGCGCCGCCGCCTGCCTGCACCCCTCCGGCGAACGCGACCTGCCCGCCCGGCACGCCCGCCACGACCTGGTCACCGGCCAGGTCCGGCTCGGCACCACGGCCGACGACCCCCGCAACCCCTACCGGTACCGGGGCACCGGCCTCGCCCTCGGCCCCGAACTGCTCGGCACCTCGCTGCTCGCCGTCGGCCCGGCCGGCTCCGGCAAGACCGGCAGCCTGGTCCGCCCGCTCGCCGAGTCGCTCTGCCTGCACGCGCTCGCCGGCCGCGCCTCCGTGGTCGTGGTCGGCGCGGCCGGCGCCGGCCTCGGCCCCGCCGACGCCTACGACGTCGTCGTCCGCATCGCCCACCCCGAGTCCGTCTACGACCTCGACCTGTACGGCGGCACCACCGACCCCGACGAGGCCGCCGCCATACTCGCCGAGGCCCTCGCCGGCGACCTCGCCGACCCGCACCCCGGCAGCGACAGCCGCCGCTCCACCACCGTCCTCGCCCAGCTGCTCGGCCCCTTCAGGGCGGTGCACGGCCGCTTCCCCTCCGTCCCCGAACTCCGCCAGCTCCTCGACGGCGCCCCCGGCCCGCTCGCCGCGCTCCGCAAGGCGCTGACGACGACCGGCCACGAGTCGCTGTTGCGCGAGCTCGACGCGCGGGAACGCCAGATGGGACACCCGGGGGACGTCGGCGCGGTCCTCGCCGACCGCATCGCCCTCCTCGACCGCCCGGCCTTCGCCGGCTTCTTCGACACCTCCGGCCAGTCCCGCCCCTTCTCCCTCAAGGCCCTCGACCACCCGGTCCGGGTCCGCATCGACCTGCCCGAGCGCGGTCACGCGGACGCCTCCCGCATCCTGGCCCGTCTGGTGCTCGCCCAGTTCACCGCCAGCGTCGCGGTACGGGACGACCGCTCGCTCTTCTCCTGCCTCCTCCTGGACGACGCGACGGGCGTGGTGACCCCGGAGGCGGTCCGCGCCGTCCAGCGCCTGCGCTCGGCCAACGCGGGCGTGGTGCTGACCCTGCGCACCCTGGACGACGTACCCCGCCCGCTCCGCGGCCCGCTCCTCGGGGCCGCCGGCTGCCGCATGGCCTTCGCCGGCCTCACCCCCTGGGACGGGCAGGACTTCGCCGAGGTCTGGGGCAAGGAGTGGACCGAGGCCCGGGACGTCACCGACCGCCAGATCATCGCGGAGACCCCGGCGGGCAAGGCGCTGCACGTCGTACGCCGGGTGATCACCGGCAAGGCGGCCACGGCACGGGCGGTCACCGTCCGGCAGGTGGAGCGCGAGCGCTGGTCGGCGTCGGAGCTGGCCCACGGTCTGCCGCCGGGCCACGCGGTCCTGTCCCTCACGACGGTCAAGGGCGAGCACGCGCCCCCGCTGCTGGTGGACCTGAGGGCCGACGGCCGGCTCTGAACACCGGGGCGCACGGGACCGTACAGTAAGGCAGAATCGACAGAGGCCGTTCATACGGGACGGCCAAAGACCACTGCCCTCATTCGCGGCGCTCACGAAGCTCCCGGCGCTCCCGACCGAAGAGAAGACCTGACGGCCTGATGCCACCGACGCTCGCCTCGCTCGTCCACCACTCCGCGCTCAAACTCACCGTGCGCGCGGGCGAGGACCGCCTCGACGTGCCCGTGCGCTGGGCCCATGTCAGCGAACTCGCCGACCCGGTGCCGTACATGGAGGGCGGGGAACTGCTCCTGATCACCGCGCTGAAGCTGGACGCGGAGGATCCGGAGGCGATGCGGAAGTACGTGAAGCGCCTGGTCGGAGCCGGGGTGGTGGGTCTCGGCTTCGCCGTCGGGGTCAACTACGAAGAGATTCCCAAGGCCCTGGTCGACGCGGCGGAACACGAGGGACTGCCCCTGCTGGAGGTACCCCGCCGCACTCCCTTCCTCGCCATCAGCAAGGCGGTCTCGGCGGCGATAGCGGCCGACCAGTACCGGGCGGTGACGGCGGGCTTCGCCGCCCAGCGCGAACTGACCAGGCAGGCGCTGAACGCCGGCCCGGAGGGCCTGCTCGCCGCGCTCGCCGCGCAGGTGGACGGCTGGGCGGCGCTGTACGACGCGTCGGGCGCGGTCGTCGCGACGGCACCGGAGTGGGCGGGACGCCGGGCGGCGCGCCTGACGGCGGAGGTGGAGCGGCTGCGGGAACGCCCGGCACCGGCGTCCGCGGTGGTCGGCGGCCCCGACAACGAGGACCGGGTCGAACTGCACTCCCTCGGCACCGGCCGCCGCCCGAGGGCGGCCCTGGCGGTCGGCACGGCCTCGGCGCTGGGCACGGCGGAGCGCTACGCCGTGCACTCCGCGATCGCCCTCCTCACCCTCACGACGGAACGCTCCCGCTCGCTGCACGCGGCCGAGCAGCGGGTCGGGGCGGCGGTGCTGCGCATGCTGCTCGCCGGCCAGCCGGACCACGCCCGCGGGGTCGCCGGGGACCTGTACGGCGGTCTGCTCGACGCCCCGTTCCGGATGATCGTCGCCGACGCGGGCGGTGAGCTGCTGGCCGGTCTCGCCGAGGCGGTGGAGTCGGCCGCGGCCCGTTCCGGGGAGGCGGTGCTGGTGGTGCCCGAGGGCGAGCGGCTGGTGGTACTGGCCGCGGACGGGGGCGCGGCGGTCGCGGCGTGCGTGGAGTACGCGGCGGCGCGGGAGGCCGCGCGGGCGGTGCCGGCGGAGCAGGGCGGCGGCGAGGACGACGAACTGGTCATCGGCCTGTCCGCCCCGTCCGGCCCGATCGCCGCGGCGGCCGCCTACAAGCAGGCCGAACAGGCGCTGTCCGTGGCCCGGCGCAGGGGCCGGGTCCTGGTCGAGCACGACCAGCTGGCGTCGGGCTCGGTCCTGCCCCTCCTCGCCGACGACGCGGTGAAGGCCTTCGCCGACGGTCTGCTCAGGGCGCTGTACGAGCACGACGCGACCGGCCGGGGAGACCTGGTGGCCTCGCTCCGGGCCTGGCTCTCCCGGCACGGCCAGTGGGACGCCGCGGCGGCCGACCTCGGCGTCCACCGTCACACGCTCCGCTACCGGATGCGCAGGGTGGAGGAGATCCTGGGCCGCTCCCTGGACGACCCCGACGTCCGGATGGAACTGTGGCTGGCCCTGAAGGCGACGTCCGTGGAGTAGCCGCGCGCCTTCCCACCCACCCGACCCGCTCCGCCGAGCCCCCACCACTTCGGCACACGCCGAGCCCCCGGACCGACCGGGTCACTCGATGAAGCGCAGGACCTCGCCGCCGAAGTCCTCGGGGTGCTGGAAGAGAAACGCGTGACCGGCGTCTCCGTAGATGACGGTCTTGGAGTCGGGGACGGCCCGGGCCATGGCGTACGTCTGGTAGGCGTGCTCCATCACGTCGTGGGCGCCGTTGGCGAACAGGGCCGGTACCGCGAGGTCGCCGAGCCGGCTCCAGGCCGAGTCGATGCCGCTGTTCCACTGGACGACGGCGTTCATCTGGGCCTCGCGCACAGGCGCGGGCGCGTCCTGCCCGGAGTGGGCCAGGCGCCGGTCGATCCGGCGCAGGGAGGCCAGTCCCGCGGCCCGGCCGGCCTCGGTCTCGGGGTAGAAGAGGAAGAGGAAGTCCTCGTCGTCGTTCTTCTCACGCAGGGCGTGCTCGGGTACCCGCGGGTTCGGGCCCGGGTTGTCGGGCACACCGCCGGGACCGCTGCCCGCGACGACGAGCTTGCGTACCCGCTCGGGGTGTTCCAGGGCCAGGTCGAGTGCGACGAACCCGCCCATGGACCAGCCGAGCAGGTCCGGCTTCTGCAATCCGAGGGCGTCGAGGAAGGCCACGGCCACATCGGCCATGCCGCGAACGGTGTCCGCCGGCTTTCCGCCGGAGTAGCCGACACCGGCGCTGTCGAAGACGATCACGCGACGGTGTGCCGCGAGCACCTCGAGCAGGGCGGGGTCCCAGTGGTCGAGTGTGCCGCGAAAGCGGTTCAGGAGCAGCAGCGGCGCTGCGGTGACGGGTCCGATCTCGCGGTAGGCGAGTGCTCCGTGGGGGGTGTCGACGTGCCGCGTCTCGGCCGAGTCGAACAGGAAGCCTGGCATCGATTCTCCTTCAGGTACTGGGGGTGTTGCCCGTGCCGGGCCGGATGCCGGCCGGAATTCCGCCGCGTCCTGAAGCTCGTCGGCGGGGAGCGTCGTACGCCCCGGGGGGCCGTCGGGCGCTGCGTCGGTCTTTCCGGCTTCGGCTTCGGCTTCGGACTGCGGCGGTGATGAAGGCGGATTCCGCGGTGGTGTTCTAGTCGTGGTCGGTGGCGAGGGCGATGGGGCGGGCGGCGTCCATGTCCTTGCGGAAGGTGTCCAGCTTGGCGTCGAAGGCTTGCAGGGTGTCGGCTCCGAGCGGGAGACGCAGGGGCGGTTCGGGGTCGTCGGCCATCTCGACGATGGCGCGGGCGGCCTTGACCGGGTCGCCGGGCTGGGTGTGGTGGAGGCTCGCGGCGGCAGTGCGCATGGCGCCGACGGTGGGCGCGTAGTCGTCGATGGTGTCGGGGCCGGTGTGCAGGTTGGCGGGGTCGAGGAAGTCGGTGCGGAAGAAGCCGGGTTCCACGAGGGTGACGTGGATGCCGAGGGGTGCCAGTTCGGTGTGGAGGGTCTCGGTGAAGCCCTCGACGGCGAACTTGGTGGAGGCGTAGATGCCCCAGCCCGGCGCGGTGGCGAAGCCGACGATGGAGCTGATGTTGATGACGTGACCGGAGCGCTGATGCCGCAGGACTGGCAGTACGGCGCGTTGGACGGCGAGCGGGCCGAACACGTTGGTCTCGTAGAGCGCGCGGACCGCGGCGTCGTCGGATTCTTCGACGGCGGCGAGCAGGCCGGTGCCGGCGTTGTTGACCAGGACGTCGATCCGGCCGAACCGCTCGATGGCCGCGTCGACGGCCGCCTGGATGCTCTGCGGGTCGGTCACGTCCAGCGCCACGGTGAGCAGCTTGTCGCCCGCGTCGGGGAACTTCTCGCGGACGGTGTCGGGCTTCCTGGCGGTGGCGACCACCTGGTGGCCGGCCGCGAGGGCGGCACGGGTGATCTCCAGGCCGAAGCCCCGGGACGATCCAGTGACGAACCAGATGCTCATTTCGTTCTCCAGCGTTCAGATGGTGGTGGGCAGGTCGAAGGCCGCGCGGTTCTGCGCGATGAAGGTCTCGACGTCGAGGGGGTCGCTGCCGCCGATCGTCTTGACCAGGTCGTTGGTGCCGGCGAAGACGCCGTTGCGGTAGTCGACGGCCACGGCGAGCAGGTGCTGGATCAGGTGGTCCGGCGCGCCGCGCCCGCGCAGGATGGCGGCGAACTCGTCGAGTTCGATGGGCACGTAGGTGACCTTCCGGTCCAGCGCGCGCGACATCTTCTCGGCGATCTCGTAGTGGTTGAGCTCCTCCGCCCCGTACAGCGGGTAGATCCGGCCGGCGTGCGGGGCGGGGTCCTCCAGGACGGCCGCGATCACCTTGGCCTGGTCGCTCTCGGCGATGGGGGCGTGGCGTCCGTCGGCGAACGGCAGGCGCAGTTCGCCGGTTCCGTCGGCCCAGGTGTCGATCAGCCACTGGGCGAAGAAGGTCGGGCGGATGTGGGTGACCGGGACCGGGGAGCGGTCCAGGACGCGTTCGGCGACCCAGTGCTGGCGGGCCGCGTTGCTGGCGGTGTGGCGGCGGGCGGAGATCTGCGACATGTTCACGATCGCCCGGACCCCGTTCTCCTCCGCCGCCTGAGCCACGTTCACGGTGGCGTCCATCAGGCCGGGACGGATCGGATAGGTGAAGTACAGGGCGTCGATCCCCTTCGTCGCCTCGGCCAGGGAGTCCAGGTCGAGGACGTCGCCTTCCACGACGTCCGCTCCCAGGGCGGCGAGCCGCTCGGCACGCCCGTCGAGGCCCCGGACCAGGGCGCGGACATGGTGGCCGCGCCGGAGCAGGAGTTCGGTGGTCTGGCCGCCGGTCTTGCCGGTGGCCCCGATCACGAGGAGGGTGCGTTCCATGAGGGTGATCTCCGTTTCTTGAGCGGGAACCGGAGGGAATTCCAGCGTCAGCCCGTCGCGCGGGTGCCGCACGGCTTCCGTCCGCCCCCCAATAAGTGGGCTTGGTAGCCCCTTTTTCATCTGCACCCAGAGAACACCTCGCAGAATGGGTTGTCAAGCCCCTTTTTGCGGTACGCTGGTGGCCATGACCACCACCAGCCACGTGCCGGACCGGAAGCTGACCGCCAAGGGTGCGGCCACACGGGAGCGCATCGTCCGGGCGGCGGCCGAGCTGATCTACGAGCACGGCGCGCAGAACACCAACAACGAGCAGATCCGGGAAGCCGCCGGGGTCAGCGGCTCACAGCTGACGCGCCACTTCCCCACCAAGGAGTCCCTGGTGCGCGCGGTGCTCGCCTGGCAGGCCGACAGCATCGTCGCCCGCCACCAGGCACCCGAGCTGGGCGAGCTGGACAGCTTCGCGGCCCTGTACCGGTGGGCCGACTCCTACATCGCCTCACAGGACATGCTGCGCGGCGGCTGCACCTTCGGCTCCCTGGCGGCCGAGGTCGTCAAGGCCGAACCCGCCCACCGGGACGCGGTGGCCGACGGCTTCGAGCGGTGGCAGGCGCTGTTCAAGCGCGGCCTCGGCACGATGCGCGAGCGCGGCGAGCTGCGGCCGGAAGCCGACCCGGCCGCGCTCGCCCACCTGCTCACCGCCGCGTTCCAGGGCGGAGCGCTCCTGGACCAGGCGGCCGGCGATTCCACACCCCTGCGCGACGCACTGTACGGAGCGCTGGCCTACGTCGAGTCGTTCGCCGTGCGGCGCGGACCGGACGACGGCCCAGCCGCCGGCCGGTGACTCCTGGCACGTCCGGGCGGCAGACCTGCCACCGGGAACAGGGTGTCGGCCGACGGAGTCCGGGTGCCACAGTCGGTCACAACGTACGGCGAAGAGACGCGAGTTCGGCGCCGCGCCTGGTCAGTACGGGCACGTTTCCGGTGTGGGGGTCGAAAGGTCGGCGCTATGCCTTTCATTCTGAACACCGATGAGGTCGAGGACCGTGATCGTGCTGACTTCGTCCACGAGGCGCTCGGCGCGACGATGGTGCCGATCGAACTGCACTGGCCCGGGCGTCGCCGGTCCTGGTCATGCACGGCGACGACGACCAGATCGTGCCCATCGACGACTCGGCGCGGCTGTCGTCCAAGCTGCTGCCCAACGGGAGCCTGAAGGTGTACCCGGGCTTCCCGCACGGCATGCCGACCACGGAGGCGTCGACGATCAACGCGGATCTGCTGGAGTTCATCCGCTCCTGACGTCCGGAAGAGCCCGCCTCGTCCCGGTGCCGAGCGCCGGCCGCTCACCGTCACGACCGGGGTGCGGCCGCGCCGGTCCCGGGTGTGTCCTTCGGACGGCCGGCGGGGAAAGCCTGCCTAGCCCTCGCAGCCCGGAGTACCGGCTGACTCAAGATCGGCCGCAAGGCGCGCCCAGTCGTCTCGCGCCCGGCTCGTGTACCTGCTCGCGGATGGCGTTTCCGCTGGTGAGAAGCGTGCTCATCTGGCCGCCCGCAAGAAACCGCGCGGGTTCGCGGCCCCCGGAGCGGGCGGTCGAAGGGGCCCCCGGGGAGCGGACGGGCAGGGGCGGCGGGGGCGAGGGAACGCGGCCCGCCCCGGACCGTGCCAATCCGGCGCACCCCCCACCCCCACCACTACACCCCGGACAAACGCACCCCCGCCCCCGCCGACCTACCGTGGACCCGAACACCCTGCACACCCACCCCCAACGCGGAAGGGCCGGGACCCGCACATGACCTCCACCCACGCCTTCTGGCTCGCCGGCCGCCAGGCCACCGGCGAGGACACCTTCGACGTCACCAACCCGTGGGACGCCCGTCTCGTCGGCAAGGTCAGCGTGCCCACCGACGCCCAGGTCGAGGAAGCCGTCGCTGCCGCGTACGCCGTACGGGACGAGTTCGCCGCCACCCCGGCCCACGTACGCGCCGCCGCCCTCGACCACGTCAGCCGCCGGCTCGCCGAGCGCACCGAGGAGATAGCCCAGCTGATCTCCGCCGAGAACGGCAAGCCGATCAAGTGGGCGCGCGGCGAGGTCGGCCGTGCCGTCTCCGTGTTCCGGTTCGCCGCCGAGGAGGCCCGCCGCTTCAACAGCGGCGAGGCCCAGCGCCTCGACACCGACCTCGGCGGCCAGGGCCGCCTCGCGCTCACCCGCCGCTTCCCGAAGGGCGTCGTCCTCGGCATCGCGCCCTTCAACTTCCCGCTCAACCTGTGCGCCCACAAGATCGCCCCGGCGATCGCGGCCGGCGCGCCGATCATCCTGAAGCCGGCCCCCGCCACCCCCCTCTCCGGCCTGATCATCGGCGACCTGCTCGCCGAGACGTCCGGTCTCCCGGTCGGCTCCTGGTCGATCCTCCCGGTCGCCAACGACAAGATGGCCGCCCTCGTCCAGGACGAGCGCCTCCCGGTCATCTCGTTCACCGGTTCCGAGAAGGTCGGCTACTCGATCATGGACTCGGTGCCCCGCAAGCACTGCACCCTGGAACTCGGCGGCAACGGCGCGGCCGTCGTCCTCGGCGACTACGCGAGCGACGCGGACCTGGACTGGGCCGCGACCCGCATCGCGACCTTCTCCAACTACCAGGGCGGCCAGTCCTGCATCTCGGTACAGCGGGTCATCGCCGACGCCGCCGTCTACGACCGTCTCCTCCCGCGCATCGTCGCCGCCGTCGAGGCCCAGGTCACCGGCGACCCCGCCGACGACCGGACCGACGTCGGCCCGCTGGTCAGCGAGGCGGCGGCCGAGCGGGTCGAGGCGTGGGTGAAGGAGGCCGTCGAGGCCGGCGCCACCCTGGTCACCGGCGGCGACCGCGACGGCGCCAGCTACGCGCCGACCGTCCTCGCCGACGTACCGGAGGACACCACCCTCTCCTGCGAGGAGGTCTTCGGGCCCGTCCTCACCGTGCAGAAGGTGCACGGCGAGGCCGAGGCGTTCGCCGCCGTCAACGCCTCCAAGTACGGCCTCCAGGCGGGCGTGTTCACCCACGACCTCCAGGGCGCCTTCCGCGCCCACCGCGCTCTCGAGGTCGGCGGTGTCGTCATCGGCGACGTCCCGTCCTACCGCGCCGACCAGATGCCGTACGGCGGTGTGAAGCAGTCCGGCGTGGGCCGCGAGGGCGTCAAGTTCGCCATGGACGACTACACCTACGAGCGCGTCCTGGTCCTCACCGGCCTCGCTCTCTGATCTGCCACGGACGGACCGGAGCGCGACGGAACGGCCGCAGCCCGCTGTGCGGGGGCTGCGGCCGTTCTCCATGTGAGGGGAGCCGTTGTCACGCGGGGGCCCGGCACGGGTGCCTTCCGGTGCCGGGCCCCTTCTCCGTGCCGGCCGCTCCGGACCCTCAACCGGAGAAGCCGACGTGCGCGAGCCGCAGTGGGCCGCGCAGTCCGATGCGGACGTCGTGCACGCCCTCGGCGGCGAGGGGGGCCGTGAGCGAGGTGTAGGTGTACGCGTCGGCGGTCGGCTCGTCGAGGACCAGGGCGGCGAGCGGCGGCGCGCCGTCGAGGGAGATCTCCAACGTGCCCGTGCCCGCCACCCGCGCGGTCACCTCGGTCACCCCCTTGCCGAAGTCGCAGTCCCGGTAGACGAGTTCTCCCGACCCGTCGCCCTGGGGCGTGACCGCGTCGCCGTCCGTCCTCGTGCGGTCCACGATCACGATGCCCGACTGCTCGTCGAAGTCGGCCGCCGCCAGGCCGCGTTCGGAGGCGACCGCCCGCGGCGCCGCCGGCTCGCCGTCCAGGACCACGGTCGTGCGCAGCCGGACGTCCTCGCTGGACGCACCGACCAGCACGTCGTACGCACCGCCCTCCAGGCGCCGTCCGCCGCGTGCCACGTCCCAGAACTCGAAGGCGGAGAGTGGGACTTCGAAGGTCACGCCGGTCCGCTCGCCGGGGCGAAGGGCGAGCCGGCGGTGGGCGAGGAGTTCGCGGCGCGGGCGTACCGAGGACGGTTCCACGGCCCGGGTGTAGAGCTGGGCCACCTCGTCCGCCGGTACGTCGCCGGTGTTGGCGACCGTGAAGGAGACGCGGAGCGTTCCGTCCGTCACCTCCGTCGCCAGGTCCGCGTAGGAGAAGGACGCGTAGGACAGGCCGTGGCCGAACGGGAAGAGCGGGACGCCCTCGAAGTAGAGGTAGGTCTGGCGGGCGCCCAGCACGTCGTAGTCGAGCAGGTCGGGAAGGTCGGCGTCGGAGGCGTACCAGGTCTGCGGGAGGCGGCCCGCGGGGGAGACGTCACCGGCCAGCACGCGGGCGAGCGCGGTGCCGGCCGCCTGGCCGCCGTGGGCCGTCCAGAGCACGGCCGGCAGCCGGGCCGCGTCCACCGCGTACGGGTACGACGACACCAGCGCCAGCACCGTGGCCGGGTTGGCCGCGCGGGCGGCCCGCAGGAGGCGCTCCTGGTGCGCGGGCAGGGCCAGGGTCGTACGGTCCTCGGTCTCGCGGCCGTTGATGTGCGGGTCGTTGCCCGCGACCACCAGGACCGCGTCGGCCGCTGCGGCCACCCTGGTGACGGCGTCCGAACCGCGTTCAACGATGATCAACTCGAAGATCGAGGCGTTTTCGGCGGCAACCTTCACCCCGTCGGCGGCGACAGAGACGTGGCGACCCGTGCCGAGGTGCCGGAGGAGGTGACCGTTCTCGTGGGGTTCCAGGCGGAACGTCTCCTGGACGACCCAGCCGCCGGGCTGGTCCGCGGCGGCGCGGACGAAGCCGTCCTCGGCGACGGAGAGGTAGCGGCCGTCCGGGGCGCGCAGCGTCAGCACCCCCTCGCCCCAGTCGACGAGGGCGAATTCGGTGCCGGTGGCGTCGGAGGTGAGCGGGGGCAGGTCCGTACGGCCCGCGAGCAGCGCCGGGTCCAGGGCGCCCGCCGCGCCGCGCACCTCGTCGGCGGACTCGGGAGCGGGCGGCACGTGCAGGAAGGTGCCGTCCGCGAGCCGCAGCCGGACCCGGTCCACCCCCTCCGCGAACTCCACGCGCTGCGCGCCGAACCGCTCGTACAGGCCCTCCAGAGGAGTGGAGCGGTGCAGCAGAGTGCCGCTGTACCAGTCGAGCTTGCACTCGTCGGCGAGCAGGCCGACCACGGCGATCCGGGCGTCGGGTGCGAGCGGCAGGAGGCCGCCGTCGTTCTTCAGCAGGACGACCGCCTGTTCCGCCGCCTCCTGGGCGAGGGCGCGGTGGGCCGGGGTGTCGAACTCGGCGGCATCCGGGTGCGGGGCGTCGTGCGGGTCGAACTCGCCGAGGCGGAAGCGGACCGAGAGCTGGCGGCGGACGGCCGTGTCGACGTCCTTCTCCGTCAGCAGGCCCTGGCCCAGTGCCCCGTTGACCCGGGCGATGATCTGCCCGCTGTCCGTGCCGTGGTCGGTGAAGCTGTCGACGCCGGCGAGCAGGGCGGCCGCCGTGGCTTCCTCGTGCGTGGCGAAGTAGTGCTCGTGGTCGACCAGGTTGCTGGGCGCGCCGGCGTCCGAGCAGACCAGCAGCTCCTCGTCCGTCCAGCTCCGCAACTGCTCGCGCAGGTAAGGGGAGACGTGGTTGGGGCGGCCGTTGACCAGGTTGTAGGCGGGCATCACCCCGGCCACCGCGCCCGCCTCCACGGTCTCCCTGAAGGCCCGCAGGTCGTACTCGTGCAGCACCCGCGGGCGGACCGAGGAGGAGGAAGTGGCCCGGTCCGTCTCGTTGTTGTGGGCCAGCCAGTGCTTCAGGACGGGGGCGGTGCGCCAGTACACCGGGTGGTCGCCGCGCAGGCCGCGGGTGTAGGCGGTGGCGATGGCGGAGGTCAGCTTCGGGTCCTCGGAGTAGCCCTCCTCGTTGCGGCCCCAGAGCGGGTGGCGGAGCAGGTTCACCGTCGGGGCCCAGACGTTGAGGCCGACCCGGTCGTCGCGGGCGCGCATCGCCCGGACCTCCTTGGACACGGCGTCCCCGACCCGTCGTACGAGATCGGTGTTCCAGGTCGCGCCGAGCCCCACCGCCTGCGGGAACACCGTCGCCGGGCCCATCCAGGCCACACCGTGCAGGGCCTCCTGGCCGGTGCGGAAGGCGGCGATGCCGAGGCGCTCCACGGCGGGCGCGAACTGGTGCAGGAAGGAGACCTTCTCGTCCAGGGTGAGCCGGGCCAGCAGATCGTCGATGCGCTTCGCGAACGGCAGGTGCGGATCGCGGAAAGGCGGCGCGGGCGGCGTTGTTGCGGTCACGTGCGGTTCCCCTTGCGATGGAGCGACGAGGAGCTTTCGAAGCGCTTCGATGCTCATTCGACACGGGGGTGGGTGTCAAGAGACGCTCATCGATATTTCAAGTGGCACATACGAACAGGTCACCCCCGATACCTCGGAGGAATCTTGGAAGCGACCCTTGTGCACCCCCGGGTGTTCACTTAACCTCGCAGCAACATCGAAGCGCTTCGACTAGCCGACCGGCCCCCGTCCGCCCCAGGGACGCATCGCCGTGGTCGGAGGATCGCTTCAGCTCAGCCAGTTCCACTCGAGACACCGCAGCCGACGGCCACCGCCGGGTGTCCTGGTGCGCCACGAAGGGTTGACGCAATGACGCCGAACGCCGCTTCCGCCCCCTCCGGGCCGAGCCGGAGAAGTTTCCTCGCCTCCACGGCAGTCGCCACCGCAGCGGTGGCGGGCGGGATGCCGCTGCTCGCCGCCTGCGGGGCGTCGGACAGCGGGTCGGGAGGGGGCTCCTCGTCGGGCAAGGGCACACAGAAACTGCTGCCCGCCTACGTCGCCAACAACGTGGTGACCCCGGACATCCCGTCGAAGAACGGCTCATCGATCGGCTTCACCAGCAAGCTCGACCTGGCGACCCTGAAGACCTCGGTCCCGAAGAAGCTCGGCAAGGGCGGCAAGGTCACCGTCATGTCGCCGTTCTGGGGCTCCCCGCCCAAGCAGGACAACGCCTACTACAGGGCGATGAACGACATGATCGGCGTCGACGTCCAGTGGCAGAACCAGGACGGCAACACCTACGACCAGAAGCTCGGCGCGGTCCTCGCCTCCAGCGACGTACCGGACGTCGTGGTCATCCCGAACTGGAACATGGGCGGCAAGATACCCACCGCCATCATCAGCAAGTTCGCCGACCTCGGCCCGTACCTCTCGGGCGACAAGGTCAGGGACTACCCGAACCTCGCCGCCATCCCGACCGACGCCTGGCGGCGCTGCATCTTCGGCGGCAAGCTGCGCGGACTGCCGATGCCGTCCTCGTACGTCACCAACATCGTGCCCCTCTACCGCAAGGACATCTTCGACAAGGAGGGCTACGAGGTCCCGCGCTCGGCCGCCGAGTTCCTCTCCCTGGCCAAGGAGATCACCAACGCCAAGGCCAAGCGCTGGGCCTGCATGGACATGAAGTGGACCGCCTGGCAGATGTTCAGCGTCCTGTCCGGCAGCGAGAAGCCGCTCGGCTGGAACCTCGTCGACGGCAGGCTCATCAACCGCATCGAGACCGACGAGTACCTCGAAGCGCTGGAGTGGACCCGCAAGCTCTTCGCCGCCGGGGTCGTGCACCCCGACGCCAAACTGGGCAAGAACGCCCCCGACCCGGGCCCCAAGTTCGCGGCCGGCGAGTTCCTGATCTACCCCAACGACATCAGCCAGTGGTGGAGCCGCACCGCCGAACAGGCCACCCAGAACCCGGACTACAAGATCTGGGGCATGGACGTCTACGGCCACGACGGCGGCAACCCGCAGGTCTGGGCCGAACAGCCCGCCGGCATCTTCGCCTTCGTCAACAAGAAGGCCTCGGAGTCCGTGATCCACGACGTGCTGGCCGTCGCCAACACCACCGCCGCGCCGTACGGCACCAAGGAGTACATGGCCACCAACTACGGTGTCGAGGGCACCCACTACACCGTCAAGAACGGCGTGCCCACCAAGACCACCCAGGGCAACAACGAAGTCCTCAACGCCTACGTCATGGTCGCCAGCCCCGCCTCCACCATCGCCCACCCCGACTTCCCCGAGGTCGCCAAGGCGCAGGTGGAGTGGCAGCAGCGGATGGGCGGCTTCACCAGGAAGTCCAGCTTCTTCGGCCAGATGATCACCGAGCCGAGCCGCTACACGAACCTCATGAACGACTTCGAGCAGCTGGAAGACGACATCACCCGCGGCCGCAAGAAGATCAGCGACATGCAGCAGGCCGTCGCGGAATGGAAGAGCAAGGGCGGCGACAAGCTGCGCGACTGGTACCAGAAGCTGCTCGACGACAACGGTTCGTCCGCGAGCTGACCCGGCACCGAGGCAAGGAGAACGGCCGTGTCCCACAGCACGGTGCCTCGCAGCAGGGCCGAGGCAGACGACGACGGTACGGGGAGGGCTCCGGTGGCACCCGGCGGCGCCACCGGAACCAAGAAGAAGGCGAACACCGGAAAGCTGAGCCTGCGCCTCAGATTCAGACGCGACCGCGCCCTGATCCTGATGACCCTGCCGGCGGTCCTGCTGCTCCTGGTCTTCAACTACCTGCCGATCCTCGGCAACATCGTCGCCTTCCAGGACTACGACCCCTATGTCAGCGACAACGGCATCGTCTCCATGCTGCACAGCGCATGGGTGGGCCTGGAGAACTTCCAGCAGATCTTCGCCGACTCCGCGTTCTGGAACGCGGTGAAGAACACCCTGGTGCTGTTCTTCCTGCAGCTCGTGCTGTTCTTCCCGATCCCGATCGCCCTCGCGCTGCTCATCAACAGCGTGGTCCGGCCGCGGGTACGGGCGATCGCCCAGGCGGTGCTGTACCTCCCGCACTTCTTCTCCTGGGTGCTGGTCATCTCCGTCTTCCAGCAGATCTTCGGCGGGGCGGGCGTGCTGTCGCAGCTGCTGCGGCAGCACGGCTACGACGGTCTCGACATCATGTCCGACCCGTCGACCTTCAAGTTCCTGGTCACGGCGGAGAGCGTCTGGAAGGACGCGGGCTGGGGGATCATCGTCTTCCTGGCGGCACTGGCGTCCGTGAGCCCTGACCTCTACGAGGCGGCGGCGATGGACGGAGCGGGCCGCTGGCGCCGCATGTGGCACGTCACGCTCCCCGCCCTGCGCCCGGTGATCGCCCTGCTGCTGGTGCTGCGCGTCGGCGACGCCCTGACCGTCGGCTTCGAACAGATCCTCCTCCAACGTGACGCCGTCGGCCCCGGGGCCTCGGAGGTCCTCGACACCTTCGTCTGGTGGAACGGCGTCCGCAACCAGGACTTCGGCTACGCGGCCGCCGCCGGCCTCATCAAGGGCGTGGTCAGCCTCGGGCTGGTCCTCGCCGCGAACAAGGTGGCCCATCTCATGGGCGAGCAGGGGGTGTACAAGAAATGACCGCCGTCATCGACGAACCGCCCGCGCAGGAGCGGCCGCCGGCCCGGTGGGCCGCGCCGCCCCGCCCCGTGTGGGAGGAGGAACCGAGCAGGGCCGGCGTCGCCGGCAAGGGCCTGGTCCTGACCCTGGCCTGCCTCGCCATCCTCTTCCCGCTCTGGATCGTGGTCGTCACCAGCCTGTCCTCCCGGAAGACCATCGACGAGGCGGGCGGCCTCGTGATGATCCCCAAGGGCATCACCTTCGTCGCCTACAAGGAGCTGCTGAGCGGCGGTCAGGTCACCCGGGCCACGGTCATCAGCGCCCTGATCACCCTCGTCGGCACGCTGTTCTCGATGACCGTGTCGGTCCTGTGCGCCTACGGGCTCTCGCGCATCGGCTCGCTCGGCCACCGCTGGTTCCTGATGCTGCTGCTGGCGACGATGTTCTTCAGCGCCGGCCTGATCCCGACCTACCTGCTGGTCCAGTCCCTGGGCCTCACCGACAGCTACCTCGCCCTGATCCTCCCGAGCGCGGTGAGCGTCTTCAACATCCTCGTCCTGCGCGGGTTCTTCATGGGCATCTCGCAGGAACTGACCGACAGCGCGCGCATCGACGGCGCCGGCGACTTCCGGATCCTGTGGCAGATCGTCATGCCGCTGTCCCGGGCGGTGCTGGCCGTGATCACCCTGTTCTACGCGGTCGGGTACTGGAGCGCCTGGTTCAACGCGTCCCTGTACCTCAACGACCAGGACAAGATGCCGCTGCAGAACGTCATGATCCAACTGGTGCAGAAGCAGCAGGCCCCGGTGGGACTGGGGCAGGCGATCAAGACGGGCGAGCTGTCGGGGCTCGCGGTGCAGATGGCGGTGATGGTGATGGCGCTGCTGCCGGTGGCGGTGCTTTCGCCGTTCGTCCAGAGGCACTTCAAGAAGGGGATGCTCACGGGGGCGGTGAAGGGGTAGCCGACATCGCCTTCTGAAGGGGGTGGCGGGCGAGCGTCGGCGACTGCGGGCGGGTGGGGGCCGGTCGCGCAGTTCCCCGCGCCCCTGACGGGGCGCTGCCACACCTAGCCGCGGGCAGGCGTGCCGCAGGCGGCACGGGTGGGCGCTGGGGGTCCCCCCGGCCGAAGGCTGGGGGAGGCACCCTGCAAGCGCCGGTAAGCGTCCCCACCCCCGCCCAGCCCCCACCCCGGTCACCCACCAAACCCACCGAAGGTTCCCCATGCCCACCCTGAGCCGCAGAACCGTCCTCGCCGGCACCGCAGCGACCGCCGCCCTCACCGCCCTCCCCGTCCCCACCGCCCACGCGGCCGAGCCTCAGCCGCAGGCGTATACGTACCGCTGGCGCAACGCGGTGATCGGCGGCACCGGATTCGTCACCGGCGTCCTCTTCCACCCCACCGCCCCCGGCCTCGCCTACGCCCGCACGGACATCGGCGGCGCCTACCGGTGGGACGACCGCGCCGCCCGTTGGACCCCCCTCACCGACCACCTCGGCTGGGACGACTGGAACCTCCTCGGCGTGGAGGCGATGGCCGTCGACCCGGCCCACCCCGACCGGCTGTACCTCGCCCTCGGCACGTACGCCCAGTCCTGGGCCGGCAACGGCGCGGTGCTGCGCTCGGACGACCGCGGCACCACCTGGACCCGCACCGACCTCACCGTGAAACTCGGCGCCAACGAGGACGGCCGGGGCATGGGCGAACGACTCCTCGTCGACCCGCGGGACAGCGACACCCTGTGGCTGGGCACGAGACACGACGGACTGCTCAAGTCGACGGACCGGGGCGCCACCTGGGCGGCGGCCGACGGCTTCCCGGCCACCCCGTCCGCCTCCGGACAGGGCGTCAGCCTCCTCGTCGCCGCAGGCCGTGCCGTCTACGCCGGCTGGGCCGACGGCGACGGCAGCACGGCCGCCGTCAGCCTGTACCGCACCACCGACGGGACCGCCTGGGAGGCCGTACCCGGCCGGCCCACCGGCACCTCCGCCAAGGTCCCGGTCCGCGCCGCCTACGACCGCCACGCCCGCGAGCTGTACGTGACGTACGCCGACGCCCCCGGCCCCAACGGTCAGGCGGACGGCAGCGTGCACAAGCTCGCCACCGGCACGGACAGGTGGACGGAGGTCACGCCGGTCCCACCCGGGGGCGGCGACACCTTCGGCTACGGCGGGGTCGCCGTCGACGCCCGCCGGCCCGGTACCGCCGTCGTCTCGACGAACAACCGGTGGACGGCCGTGGACACCCTCTACCGGACCACCGACGGCGGCCGTACCTGGACGTCCCTCAAGGACTCCGCCGTCTTCGACGTGTCGGAGACCCCCTTCCTCACGTGGGGCGGCGACCAGCCGAAGTTCGGATGGTGGATCCAGGCCGTCGCCGTCGACCCGTACGACTCGAAGCACATCGTCTACGGCACCGGCGCCACCCTCTACGGCACCCGCGACCTCGTCCACTGGGCCCCGCAGATCCGCGGCCTGGAGGAGACGTCGGTGCTTCAGCTGGTGTCGCCCCCGGTCGGGGAGGCACACCTGCTGAGCGGCTCGGGGGACATCGGCGTCCTGTACCACGAGCGGCTCACCGCGTCTCCGTCCCGCGGTATGGCCACGAATCCCGTGTTCGGGTCGGCTACGGGGCTCGCGCAGGCCGCGGGCCGGCCGGCGTACGTGGTCCGCGCCGGCTGGGGCGACCACGGCAACGGCGCCTTCTCGGACGACGGGGGCCGGACCTGGGCGCCCTTCGCCGCCCAGCCCTCCCTCGCCCACGACGCACCGGGGCCGATCGCCGCCAACGCCGACGGCAGCGTGCTGCTGTGGTCCTTCGTGCACTGGGACGGGACCAAGTACCCCGCCCACCGGTCGGACGACAACGGCGCCACCTGGGCCGAGATCTCCTCCTTCCCGAAGGGCGCCACGCCGGTCGCCGACCCGGCCGACCCGACGCTCTTCTACGCGTACGACACCGACACGGGAACGCTCCAAGCCAGCACTGACAGTGGCCGTTCGTTCACGGCGCGTGCTACCGGTCTGCCCTCCGGGGACAGCCAGTTCCAGCTGGTCGCGGCCCCGGGCAGATCCGGTGACCTCTGGCTCAGCGTCAAGTGGAACGGGCTGTACCGGTCCACTGACGGCGGGGCCGCCTTCGCCAAGGTCGCCGGCTGCCGGGCCGCGTACACCCTCGGCTTCGGCAAGGCGGCGCCCGGAGCCGACTACCCGGCGGTCTACCTGGTCGGCTCCACGGAGTCCATCACGGCCGTCTACCGCTCGGACGACGAGGCCGGGTCCTGGACCCGTATCAACGACGACCGGCACCAGTGGGGCTGGACCGGGCAGGCCGTCACCGGTGACCCGCGCGTGTACGGCAGGGTCTACCTGGCCACCAACGGGCGCGGCATCCAGTACGGGGACCCCGTCCGATGACCGCCGGACGCAAGCCGCCGGGCCTCTCCGCCGCCACCCGCGGCCGCATCCTCTTCGGCGGCGACTACAACCCCGAGCAGTGGCCCGAGGAGACCTGGCACGAGGACGTCCGGCTGATGACGGCCGCCGGCGTCAACTCCGTGACCATGGGCGTCTTCTCCTGGGCGCGGCTCGAACCGCAGCCGGGGGAGCGGGACTTCGGCTGGCTGGACCGGCTCATGGACCTGATGCACGGCCACGGCATCGGCGTCGTCCTCGCCACCCCCACCGCGTCACCGCCGCCGTGGCTCGGCCGGCTGCACCCGGACACCCTGCCCCGGGACGCCGACGGCCGCACCGAGTGGTGGGGCGGCCGCCAGCACTTCTCGCACTCCAGCGCCACCTACCGCCGGTACGCCGCCGCCATCACCGAGGACCTCGCCGCCCGCTACGCCGGCCACCCCGCCCTCACGATGTGGCACATCAACAACGAGTACTGCACCTTCGACCACGGCGACGAGGCCGCCGCCGCCTTCCGCCGCTGGCTGCGCGAGCGCTACGGCACCCTCGACGCCCTCAACACCGCGTGGGGCACGGCGTTCTGGAGCCAGGGCTACGACACCTGGGACGGCATCCTGCCCCCGCGCCACGCCCACTACATGAAGAACCCCACCCAGGTGCTGGACTTCCGCCGCTTCACCTCCGACATGCTCCTGGAGTGCTACGCCGCCGAACGGGACATCGTCGCCCGGCACACCCCGCACATCCCGGTGACCACCAACTTCATGCCGCTCTGGATCGGCCAGGACGCCTGGCGCTGGGCCGCCGAGGAGGACGTCGTCTCCGTCGACCTCTACCCCGACCCGCGGGACCCCCTCGGGGCGCAGCACGGCGCGCTCGTCCACGACCTCACCCGTTCCCAGGCGCGCGGCCCCTGGATGCTCATGGAGCAGGCCGCCGGGCCGGTCAACTGGCGCGGGGTGAACCACCCCAAGCCCCGCGGCCTCAACCGCCAGTGGTCCCTCCAGGCCGTGGCCCGGGGCGCGGACGCCGTCTGCTACTTCCAGTGGCGGCAGTCGAGGCAGGGCGCGGAGAAGTTCCACTCCGGGATGGTCAGCCACGCGGGGGAGGAGGGCCGTACGTACCAGGAGGTCAGGCAGCTGGGCTCCGAACTGGCCGCGATAGCGGGAGAGGCGACCGGTCGTCACATCGAAGCCGATGTCGCGATCCTGCACGACTGGCACTCGTGGTGGGCCGGTGCCCACGAAGGCCGGCTCTCCACCGAGGTGGACCTCCCCGACGTCCTGCACGCCTGGCACCGGGCCCTGTGGGAGTCGAACCTCACCACCGACTTCGCCCACCCCGAACACGACCTGTCCTCCTACGGGCTGGTCGTCGTCCCGCAGCTCTATCTCCTCACCGACGCCGCGATCGGCAACCTTCTCGCCTACGTTCGCGGCGGCGGCACCCTGGTCAGCGGCTTCCTGACCGGCATCGCCGACGAGGACGACCGGATCCGCCCCGGCGGCATGGACGCACGGCTGCGCGAGCTCTTCGGCATCCGCACCCTGCACGAGTGGTGGCCGCTGGACGCGGGGGAGACCGTCGCGTGCGAGGGCTTCCGGGGAACCCTGTGGTCGGAGGAGATCGAGGCAGCGCCCGGCGTCACGGAGGCCGTGCCGTACCAGGGCGGTGAACTCGACGGGCTGCCGGCCGTGCTGCGCAACGGGCGCTCCTGGTACGTCTCCACGCTCCCGGAGCCGGAGGCTCTGCGAAGGCTGCTCGGCCGGATCGCGGCGGACGCGGGGGTGCGCCCGGTGCTCGAAGGGCTGCCCACGGGCGTCGAGGCGGTCCGCCGGGGTGAGCTGCTGTTCCTGTTCAACCACGGGCGTGATCAGGTAAAGGTGCCTGTCATGGGAACACATCGAGACCTGCTGACCGGTGCGACCGTCACCGACGAGACCGTCCTCGGCCGCTACGGAGTGGCGGTGCTCACGCCATGACCGCCACCGGCCCCGTCCACGGCACCTGGGAGCCCGCCCCCGCCGCCCGCTGGGAGGACGCCTTCCTGAGCGGCAACGGCCATCACGGCACCCTCGTGTTCGGTGATCCGAACGACGACCGTGTCATCGTCACCCATCACACCCTCGTCCGCCCGAACGGCGGCGAACACGCCCGCCCGCCCCGCCTGGCGGCCGAACTCCCCGACGTGCAGGACAGGCTGCTCGCCGGGGAGCACGCCGCAGCCGAGAGCCTCACCGACGGCCGTCCGCTCCAGTGGGTGCAGCCCTTCCACCCCGCCTTCCAGATCCGGCTGCGAAGGCCGCACGGCCGGCCCGGCGGCTACCGCCGCTCCGTCGACTTCACCACCGGCGAGGTCACCGCCACCGCCGCCGGCTGGACCAGCCGGGTCTTCGTCTCCCGCGCGGACGACGTGATCGTGCAGCAGGTCACCGGCGCCGCCGCCCTCGACATCGCCCTCGACCACCGGCTGCCCGGCGCCCCGGCAGGCCTGGGCGTCGGCCATGGCGCGCTGCGCACCCCCGAGGGTGCCCTGCTCAGCCTCCGCGCCCGCTACCCCGACAGCGACCGCGCCTACACCGGCGTCACCCTGGTCGCCGTCACCGGCGGCAGCACCGGGCTCGTCCCGCCGGGCGTCCGCGTCACCGGAGCCGCGTCCGTCCTCCTCCTCACCCGGGTCCGCCGGCACACCGGCGAACTCGACGTGACCGCCGAGGCACGCGACCTGAGCGACCTGCTCGCCGACCGGGAGTCGTACGAGGCGCTGCTCACCCGCCACCTCGGCCTCCACCGCTCCGCCTACACCCGCGTCACCCTCGACCTGGCCGCCGACCCGGCCGAACGCACGCTGTCCGGATCCGAGCTGCTCGGGAAGCCGACCGAAGCGGCCCTCCTGGAGCGGCTCTTCGCCGCCGGCCGCTACCACCTGCTCTCCGCCTCGGGCCTCAACCCGCCCCGCCTGACCGGTCTGTGGACCGGTGAGTGGAACACCGCCTGGTCCGGTGCCTTCACCAACGACGCCAACGTCAACCTCCAGACGGCCTCGGCCGCGGCCGCAGCCCTGCCCGAAGTCACCGAGGCGTGCGCCGCACTGGTCCAGCGTCAGCTCGGCGACTGGCGGGAGAACGCCCGCGCCGTCTTCGGTGCCCGGGGCGTCGTCGCGCCCGCGCACAGCGACGGCGAGTCCGGACTGACCTACCACTTCAGCCGCGAGTACCCCCTGCACCTGTGGACGGCCGGTGCCGACTGGCTGCTCAAGCCGCTCGTCGACCACGACGAGATCCGCGGCGAGCACGATCCCCGTACGGCGGCGGTGCTGGCCGAAGTCGCCCGGTTCTACGAGGACTTCCTCACCCGGACCGACGCCGACGGCCACCTCGTGATCGTCCCCTCCTACTCGCCCGAGAACCGGCCCGCGAACGCGAGCTGGGGCGCGGTCAACGCGGCGATGGACCTCTCGGCCGCCCGGCACGCCCTGCGCACCGCGGCCGACTACCATCCGGGCCCGGACGCCGACCGCTGGCGTGCCCTCGCCGACCGGCTGCCCCCGCACCGGACCAACGCCGACGGCGCGCTCGCCGAATGGGCCTGGCCGGGCCTGGACGACACCTACGACCACCGCCACCTCAGTCACCTCTACGGCGTCTGGCCGCTCGACGAGATCTCCCCGTACGACACCCCGGAGCTCGCGGCCGCCGCCCACCGTGCGCTCGAACTGCGCGGCGCCGAGAACGACTCGGCCCACGGCCACCTCCACCACGCGCTCGTCGCGGCCCGCCTGCGCGACGGCGAGCGGGTCGGCGCCGCCCTCGACCGGGTCCTGGCCGGCGACTTCTTCCACGCCTCCCTGATGAGCGCCCACTACCCGCACCTCGACGTCTACAACGCCGACGCCGCACACACC
Source organism: Streptomyces sp. NPDC013157 (assembly GCF_042899865.1). Taxonomy (NCBI): domain Bacteria; kingdom Bacillati; phylum Actinomycetota; class Actinomycetes; order Kitasatosporales; family Streptomycetaceae; genus Streptomyces; species Streptomyces sp. NPDC013157. The sequence goes on from NZ_JBIBAK010000007.1 coordinate 433,733, forward strand.
CTGCCCGCCGTGGTCGTCGAAGCCCTCGTCCAGTCGACCCCGGACCGCCTGGTCCTGCTCCCGGCCCCGCCGGCCGCCCTGAGAAGGGGCCGGATCCACGGCATCCGCACGCGCTTCGGTGCCGAACTCGACCTCTCCTGGACCCCCGACGGCGCGCGGGCCGTCCTCACACCACACCGGTCGCTCCGCATCGACCTGTGGACTTCCTCCGGCAGTCGGCCGCTCGACCTCGTCGCCGGAGAAGACCACGTCCTCAGCCTGGGGACGTGGTAGCCACCGCACCTCCCCCCACCCATGGAAGGGACACCATGGCAACACGCACGCACCGCAGGGTCGCCACCGCCCTGATCGCCCCCGCGCTCGCCCTCGGCGCCACCGTCGCCCTCGCCGCGGCCCCCGCCTCGGCCGCCGTCTGGAGCTCCTGCGACCAGTGGGGCAACACCACGCTGAACGGCTACACCCTCTACAACAACATCTGGGGCTCCGGCGCCGGCACCCAGTGCATCTGGGCCAACTCCGGTACCAACTGGGGCGTCAACGCCAACCACCCCAACACCGGCGGCATCAAGTCGTACCCCAACTCCAAGAAGGTGATCAACAAGACGATCACCTCTCTCGGGTCGCTGACCAGCAGCTACAACGTGACCGTCCCGTCGTCCGGCGCGTACAACACGTCGTACGACATCTGGGACACCGGCTACGCCAACGAGATCATGCTCTGGGTCAACAAGACCGGTGCCGTCGGCCCGCTCGGGACCTCGCAGGGCACCCTCACGCTGGGCAGCAACACCTGGACCGTCTACAAGGGCAACAACGGCTCGAACAACGTCTATTCGTTCGTCCGCAGCTCCAACTCCACCTCCGGCACGGTCGACATCCTGCCGATCCTGAAGTGGATCAAGGACACCAAGGGCTGGTTCGGCAATGTCACCATCGGTGACGTGCAGTTCGGCTTCGAGATCACGTCCTCGTCCGGCGGCCTGGACTTCACCGTCAACAGCGAGAGCGTGAGCAGCAGCTGAGCCGCCGGGGCGGCCCCGCCACCGGCGGGGCCGCCCCTTGCGCGGTCACGCCCGGTCGACCTCGGCGCGCAGCGCGTTGTAGTCCGCGAAGGCGGTGTCGACGTCCGCCCGGGTCAGGCCGTAGCGGGCCAGGTCGTAGCTGTGGACCCGGGTCCCCCTGGGGCGGGCGGCGACGGCCGGGAGGCGGGCCGCGTCGGCCTCGGTCCAGCGGGCGCCGACGGCCGCGTAGAGCTTCGGGGCGCCCGCGGCCGGGTCGGCGCCCAGCCAGGAGTACGGCACGTCGACGAGGGAGTCGCGGGGGATGCCGGCGCGGGACGCGAGGCCGCGGCGGGCCGAGCGGGCCAGCAGCTCCAGCCAGGTGGCGCCGATCCGTTCCAGGTCGAGGGGGCGGGTGTTCACCGCCATGCCGTGCTCGACCAGGCTGCAGAACGAGGCCACGGCGGTGGCCGGATCTCGGTGTGTCCACACGATCGTGGCGTCCGGGAAGACCGCCCGCAGCGCGTCCAGGTTCTCCAGGTGCAGCGGCGACTTCAGCACCCAGCGGCGGCGCGGGCGGCCGTACTGGAGCACCTGGTAGACCTGCTTGAGGTAGCGGTAGTCGGCGCCGAAGTCATGGCTCTCGTGCCAGGGCAGGTACTCGGGGATCACCGCCTGGGACAGCGGCATCACCGTGTGCGGCAGCGCGAAGGTGCACTCCTCCGGGCCCTCGGCGCGCAGATTGTGGATGTGGCGGAAGTCCGGGGCGAAGAGGTTGATGCCCCCGACCAGACGACGGGCGGTCGTGATCGCCTTCTCCCGTTCCGCGGGGTCCTCGTCGAGGCCGGGGGTCAGTAACTCCCGGAGCAGCGGGCAGCGGTGGTCCGCCGAGAGGGAGAGGATGCCGTGGGTGAGCGTGGTGGCGGTGCGCGGCAGGCCCACCACGAACACCGGGCGCTCGACGGGCTCGCGTCCGATCTCGGGGCGTTCGGCCAGCAGGCGGCGGATCCGGGCGCGGTTGGCGAGATGCCGGCCGACGTGCCCGCGTGCGGACAGCCAGCCGACCGGGGTCAGATGCTCGGCCGCCGCCCAACATCGCAGCAGGTGGCGGAAGTCGTCGGTGAACCGTTCGTCGCCCTCCGCCGGGCCGGCCGCCTCCAGCAGCCGGCCGAAGGCCCGGTCCGGGGTGCGGCGGGCGCGGAAGCCGGGTCTGAGGAGCAGGTTGGCGAGCGTGAGGGGGAGCGGGTCCAAGGCCACGGCAGCGGAACCCTTCGTGGGGGGACAGGGGAGGGGATACTGACTACCCCCTCCGACTGCCCGCCCACACCGCCGAGTTGAGACATTTACCGGCCGGTAACCGGAGGCGTCGAGATCCGGCCGGGCTACTCCGTGACCGGCAGCTCCGCCCCGTCGCGCAGGAACAGCGGGATGCGGTCCAGCGGCGCGTCCACCGTCACCGCCGTACCGCCCTCGTACGACTCACCCGTCCACGCGTCCGTCCACCGGGCTCCCGCCGGCAGATACGCCGTCCGGACCGTGGCGCCCGCCGTCAGCACCGGCGCCACCAGGAGGTCACGGCCGAAGAGGTACGCGTCGTCGACCGTCCAGGCCGCCTGGTCCCCGGGGAACTCCAGGAAGAGCGGCCGCAGCACCGGGAGGCCCTCCTCGTGGGCCTCCCGCATGACCCGCAGGACGTACGGCTTCAGGCGCTCGCGCAGCCGCAGGTACTTCTCCAGGATCGCGCCGGCCTCCGCGCCGTACGACCACACCTCGTTCGGGCCGCCGGTCATGTCGGGGCCCAGCGGCATGCCCGGGTCGCGGAAGCCGTGCAGGCGCATCAGCGGGGAGAGCGCGCCGAACTGGAACCAGCGGACCATCACCTCGCGGTACGCCGGGTCGTCCGGGTCGCCGCCGTGGAAGCCGCCGATGTCGGTGTTCCACCAGGGGATGCCGGACAGGGCGGTGTTGAGGCCGGCCGCGATCTGGTGGCGCAGGGTCGTGAAGTCGGTGCCGATGTCGCCGGACCACAGCGCGGCGCCGTACCGCTGGCTGCCCGCCCACGCCGAACGGTTGAGGGTGACGACCTCCTCGCCCGCGGCCCGCAGGCCCTCGTGGAAGGTCCGGGAGTTCTCGGCGGGGTAGCTGTTGCCGACCTCCAGGCCGGGGCCCGCCCAGTAGCGCAGGTTCTCCTGGAAGCCCGGCTTCAGCTCGGGCTCGCAGGCGTCCAGCCAGAACGCCGTGATGCCGTAGGGGTCCAGGTAGTTCTCCTTGACCCTCGACCACACGAAATCCCGGGCGTCCGGGTTGGTGGCGTCGTAGAAGGCCACCTGGACGGTCGACGCCACCTCCTTGTCCGGCCAGTCGGCGTGCGCCGTCGGGCCGTACTGGGTGCCGATGAAGTAGCCGCGCTGCTCCATCACCGGGTGGTTCTCGCTCAGCGGGGACACCGACGGCCAGACGCTCACCACCAGCTTGATGCCGAGCTCGTCGAGTTCGCGGACCATCGCGGCCGGGTCCGGCCACTCCTTCAGGTCGAACTTCCACTCGCCCAGGTGGGTCCAGTGGAAGAAGTCGCAGACGATCGCCGAGATGGGCAGCCCGCGTCGCTTGTACTCCCGGGCCACGGCGAGGAGTTCGTCCTGGGTGCGGTAGCGCAGCTTGCACTGCCAGAAGCCCGCCGCCCACTCCGGCAGCATCGGCGAACGGCCGCTCACCGCACTGTAGTTGCGCTGGCCGTCGGCCGGGTTGCCGACGGTGATCCAGTAGTCGAGCTGGCGCGCCGAGTCGGCCACCCAGCGGGTGCCGTTGCCGGCCAGCTCCACGCGGCCGATCGCCGGGTTGTTCCAGAGCAGGGTGTACCCGCGGCTGGAGACCAGGACCGGGATGGAGACCTCGGCGTTGCGCTGGACCAGGTCCAGGACGAGGCCCTTCTGGTCCAGGCGCCCGTGCTGGTGCTGGCCCAGGCCGAACAGCCGCTCGCCCTCGTAGGCGGCGAACCGCTGCTCCAGACGGTGGTAGCCGTTGCCGACCGCGGTGTACAGGCGCGAGCCGGGCCACCAGAAGTGGGCGCGCTCCTCGGCCAGCACCTCCGCGCGGTCGTCGGTGCGCAGGAAGCGGACCAGGCCCTCGGCGGAGACCTCGACGGTCAGGCCGCCGACCGTCAACTGCCCCTCTCCATCACCGATCTTGACGGTCGACCCGGTGGCGGGGGGCTCGTCGAGCAGGGCGCCCGGCAGTCCTTCGAGGATCGGACCGCCGAGCCGGGCCCGCACCCGGACCGCATCCGGACCCCAGGGCTCGATCCGCAGCGTCTCCTGACGGCCGCTCCACTCCAGGGCCCCGTCCCGCTCGCGGAACGTGCCGACGGTGGGGGAGGACTGCGCGAGGCTGACCTTGGGCTGCGGCGTGGCAGACGGGTTTTCGGCAGGCTGATTCACGTGCGCGCTCCTGAATGAGTGCAGACATGGGGGTGCCCCGGCTCGGCAGGACAGGGTGAGAAGGGAGAGCGGTTCAGGACCCGGCCGGTGCCGGTCCCGTGCTCGCCCGTACCGTCAACTCGGGTGCGATCAGCACGACTTCTTCGCTGCCCCGGCCGTCCAGCTTGGCGACCAGATGTTCCACGGCGTGCCGACCCATCTCCTGCGCGGGGATGGCGACCGAGGTCAGCCGCACCGAGGCCTGGACGGCGACCTGGTCCGGGCAGATCGCGACCACGGACACGTCCTCCGGCACGGCCCGGCCCTGCTGGCGCAGCAGCGCGAGCAGCGGCTCCACCGCGGACTCGTTCTGGACGACGAAGCCCGTGGTGCCAGGGCGTTCGTCGAAGATCCGGGCCAGCGTGGCGGTCATCGCGTCGTACCCGCCCTCGCACGGCCGGTGCAGCACCCTCAGGCCCAACTCCCGTGCCCGGGACCGGAGTCCGTCCAGGGTGCGCTCGGCGAAGCCGGTGTGCCGCTCGTAGACGGCCGGGGCCTCGCCGATGACAGCGATGTCACGGTGACCGAGCTTCGCGAGGTGCTCCACACACAGCGCGCCGGTCGCCCCGAAGTCGAGATCGACGCAGGTCAGCCCGGAGGTGGAGGCGGGCAGGCCGATGAGCACGGAGGGCTGGTCGGTCTGCCGCAGCAGCGGCAGCCGCTCGTCCTCCAGCTCCACGTCCATCAGGATCATGGCGTCGGCGAGCCCGCTGCCGGTGACCCGGCGCACCGCGTCCGGCCCCTCCTCACCGGTGAGCAGCAGCACGTCGTAGCCGTGCGCGCGGGCCGTGGTGGCCACCGCGATCGCGATCTCCATCATCACCGGCACGTACATGTCCGTACGCAGCGGGATCATCAGCGCGATGATGTTCGACCGGCTGCTGGCCAGGGCGCGGGCGCCCGCGTTCGGGTGGTAGCCCAGCTCCCGGATGCTCTGCTCGACCCGCTGCCGGGTGATGGCGGAGATGGACCGCTTGCCGCTGAGGACATAGCTCACCGTGCTCGCCGAGACTCCGGCGTGCTGGGCGACCTCGGCGAGGGTGACCATCCAGCTCTCCAAGCTTTGTGAAGCGCTTCGACAGTGCGCATTGCTGACAGGTGGCGAGTGAGGGTGGTTCGACAGTAGCTTCAGTGCGGGTGGGTGTCCATAGGCTGTCGAAGCGCTTCGACAACGAATTGCCGGGACGGCTTCGGCAACCTATCCAGGGGGCGGCGGCCACAAAGAGGTCGTACGGCCGTCTGAGGGTCGTACCCGAACCGTCCCCCGGAAGGCCCCCCGATGCAACACCGCAGACCGCGCCTGTCCAAGACGGCGAAGACGCTGCTGGCCGCCTCGGCCGCGCTCGCCGCCGCCGCGGGCGTCACCGTGGCGCAGGCCGGCGAGCCGAGCAGGAGGTGCGCCACCTTCGACACCGTCACGCTCGGCAAGTATTACCTCAACAACAACCTCTGGGGGCAGGACAAGGGCACCGGCACCCAGTGCGTCTGGGACAACTCCCAGGCGGGCTCCACCGTCTCCGGGGGGACGTCCTACACCTGGGCGAACAACACCTTGAGCACGGATGCGGACGTCAAGGCGTACGCGAGTACGGTCCTCGGCTGGCACTGGGGCCGGAAGGCCGACAAGGCGTCCACCGGACTGCCGACCCTGGTCCGCCGCAAGCTGCTGGGCGACGACAAGTACCTCTCCGGCATCGAGTCCGGCGCCGAGGTCTTCAAGGGCTCGGGGCGGCTGGACACCATGTCGTACTCCGTCGGCATCGGCTGAGAAACGCGTCGGGGCGGCCGGCCCGTCAGCCGATCGGACCGCGAGGGCTGGTAGGTACCGCCCGTTTCGGGTACCAACGATCCAGTAGCACTGGTCGGTAACGAACGGTCCCCGACAACCCCTTTCGTGGCGAGGTGAGCCTCAATGTCCGCCCCCACCACCAAGAAACCCACCGTCACCGAGCGGGAGGCCCGCCAGGTGGCGGAGGCCGCCCGGGAACAGGACTGGCGCAAGCCCAGTTTCGCCAAGGAACTGTTCCTCGGGCGCTTCCGGCTCGACCTCATCCACCCGCATCCGCTCCCGGCGGACGAGGACGTGCAGCGCGGCGAGGAGTTCCTGGCCCGGCTGCGCGAGTTCTGCGAGACGAAGATCGACTCTGCGCTCATCGAGCGCGAGGCGCGCATCCCGGACGAGGTGATCGCCGGCCTCAAGGAGCTCGGCGCCCTCGGCATGAAGATCGACACCAAGTACGGCGGCCTCGGGCTCACCCAGGTCTACTACAACCGGGCCCTGTCCCTGGTCGGCTCCGCGAACCCCGCGGTCGGCGCGCTGCTCTCCGCCCACCAGTCCATCGGCGTCCCGCAGCCGCTGAAGATCTTCGGCACCCAGGAGCAGAAGGACGCCTTCCTGCCGCGCTGCGCCCGCACCGACATCTCGGCGTTCCTGCTCACCGAGCCGGACGTCGGCTCGGACCCGGCCCGCCTGGCCACCACTGCCGTACCGGACGGGGACGACTACGTCCTCGACGGCGTGAAGCTCTGGACCACCAACGGCGTGGTCGCCGACCTCCTGGTCGTCATGGCCCGCGTGCCGAAGACCGAGGACAACAAGGGCGGCATCACGGCCTTCGTCGTCGAGGCCGACTCTCCGGGCATCACCGTCGAGAACCGCAACGCCTTCATGGGCCTGCGCGGCATCGAGAACGGCGTCACCCGCTTCCACCAGGTCCGGGTCCCGGCCGCCAACCGCATCGGCGCCGAGGGCGCGGGCCTCAAGATCGCCCTCACCACGCTCAACACCGGGCGGCTCTCGCTGCCCGCGATGTGCGTGGGCGCCGGAAAGTGGTGCCTGAAGATCGCCCGCGAGTGGTCGGCGGTCCGCGAGCAGTGGGGCAAGCCGGTCGCGCTGCACGAGGCGGTCGGCTCCAAGATCAGCTTCATCGCGGCGACCACCTTCGCCCTGGAGGCGGTCGTCGACCTCTCCTCCCAGATGGCCGACGAGAACCGCAACGACATCCGCATCGAGGCCGCCCTCGCCAAGCTCTACGGCTCCGAGATGGCCTGCCTGATGGCCGACGAGCTGGTCCAGATCCGCGGCGGCCGCGGCTTCGAGACGGCCGAGTCGCTGGCGGCCCGCGGCGAACGCGCCGTCCCCGCCGAACAGCTCCTGCGCGACCTGCGCATCAACCGCATCTTCGAGGGCTCCACGGAGATCATGCACCTGCTGATCGCGCGCGAGGCCGTCGACGCCCACCTCTCGGTCGCCGGCGACCTCATCGACCCCGACAAGTCCCTCCAGGACAAGGCGAGGGCGGGCGCGAACGCGGGCGTCTTCTACGCCAAGTGGCTGCCCAAGCTGGTCGCGGGACCGGGCCAGCTCCCCACGTCGTACGGCGACTTCAAGCACGGCGTGGACCTCGCCCCGCACCTGCGCTACGTGGAGCGCCACGCCCGCAAGCTGGCCCGCTCCACCTTCTACGCCATGTCCCGCTGGCAGGGCCGGATGGAGACCAAGCAGGGCTTCCTCGGCCGGGTCGTGGACATCGGCGCCGAACTGTTCGCGATGAGCGCGGCCTGCGTCCGCGCCGAACTGCTGCGCCGCCAGGGCGACCACGGCCGCGAGGCCTACCTGCTCGCCGACGCGTTCTGCAGGCAGGCCCGCATCCGCGTCGACGAGCTGTTCACCCGCCTGTGGTCGAACACCGACGACCTGGACCGCAAGGTCGTCAAGGGCGTGCTCGGCGGCTCCTTCGAATGGCTGGAGCAGGGCATCGTCGACCCGTCGGGCGAGGGCCCGTGGATCGCCGACGCGACCCCCGGGCCGTCCCGGCACGACAACGCCCGCCGCCCGTTCAAGTGAGGCCCTGCAAGTGAGGGCCCTCGGCTGAGGGCCCTCCGGTGAGTCGCTGAAGTAGCGATTCAGCAGTACGTGTCGCTCGGATCCCGCGTCGTCCAGGAGCAGGAGTCGACCTTGGCGCCACTCGCCTTGGTCAGCGTCGCCGTGTCGCTGGTGTTGTTCCACACGTAGGCGCGGCGGTTCTGGTACTTGTCCGACGCGGTGTCCGTGCCCCGGCCGGTGTGCACCTTCATCGTCTTGTGGGCGCCGATCTTGACGCTCTTGAAGACGTAGCGGTGGTTGGAGGCGTCCTTCAGGACCCAGCCCCCCAGCGAGACGGCCGAGCCGCCGGTGTTCTTGATCTGCACCCACTCGGCGTTGAGGCTGGCGTTGGAGCGGTTGTCGCTGCCCGGGCTGTCGAACCAGACGTGGTAGATGGTCACGCCGCCGGCCGCCTGGGCCGGGGTGCTGAACACGGTGCCGGTGAGCAGAGCGGCGCCCGCGAGCGCGGGCAGGGCGGTGCGTATGCGTACAGAACGCATGGAGAGATCCCCCCAGGATGTCTTCCGGTCGGACCGGTCGTCCCCGCCGGCCCGACAGAAGTGTTATCACATGATCTTCACGTGAACCTCACAAAGGGAATTACGCGCCATAGGGCGCCAAGAACTGATAAGGCGCCCGGGTGAGGGACGCGCTGTCCTCCCGGCCCCCGGATGCGGCCACAATGGGGGGATGACCGACAGTCCCGCCAGTCCGGCACCCCTCGCCGACCCGCACCTCGTGTACGACCCGCTCGTGGGCGACGGCCCGAAGGACGTGGTGATCCTCGGCTCCACCGGATCGATCGGCACCCAGGCCATCGACCTCGTCCTGCGCAACCCCGACCGCTTCCGGGTCACCGCCCTGTCCGCCCACGGCGGCCGGATCGCTCTCCTCGCCGAGCAGGCGCACCGGCTGCGGGTGCGCACCGTCGCGGTCGCCCGCGAGGACGTCGTACCGGCCCTGCGCGAGGCGCTGACGGCGCTGTACGGCCCCGGCGAACCGCTCCCCGAGATCCTCGCCGGACCCGACGCGGCCACCCAGGCCGCCGCCACCGACTCCGCGGAGTGCCACACGGTCCTCAACGGCATCACCGGCTCCATCGGCCTCGCACCCACCCTCGCCGCCCTGGAGGCGGGCCACACCCTCGCGCTCGCCAACAAGGAGTCGTTGATCGTCGGCGGCCCGCTGGTCAAGGCGCTGGCCAAGCCCGGCCAGATCATCCCGGTCGACTCCGAGCACGCGGCGCTCTTCCAGTCGCTGGCCGCGGGGACGAGGGCCGACGTCCGGAAACTGGTCGTGACCGCCTCCGGTGGCCCCTTCCGCGGCCGTACGAAGGCCGAGCTGGCGAACGTCACCGTCGAGGACGCGCTCGCCCACCCCACCTGGGCGATGGGCCCGGTCATCACGATCAACTCCGCGACCCTGGTCAACAAGGGGCTGGAAGTCATCGAGGCGCACCTCCTCTACGACATTCCCTTCGACCGCATTGAGGTGGTCGTGCACCCGCAGTCGTATGTCCACTCGATGGTCGAGTTCACGGACGGATCCACGATCGCGCAGGCGACGCCCCCCGACATGCGGGGGCCGATCGCCATCGGTCTCGGCTGGCCCGAACGGGTCCCGGACGCGGCGCCCGCCTTCGACTGGAGCAAGGCCTCCACCTGGGAGTTCTTCCCGCTGGACAACGAGGCCTTCCCCTCCGTGAACCTGGCCCGGCACGTCGGTGAGCTCGCGGGCACCGCGCCGGCGGTGTTCAATGCGGCCAACGAGGAGTGCGTCGAGGCCTTCCGGTCCGGTCTGCTGCCCTTCAACGGCATCATGGAGACCGTGACCCGGGTGGTCGAGGAACACGGCACCCCCCGTACGGGAACTTCGCTCACCGTGCCGGACGTACTCGAAGCGGAGACCTGGGCACGGGTCCGGGCCCGGGAACTGACAGCGCAGAAGGCGACCGCGGAGGCGCGTGCATGACAGCCCTGATGATGATCCTCGGCATAGTCGTCTTCGTGATCGGCCTGCTGGTCTCGATCGCCTGGCACGAGCTGGGGCATCTCTCCACCGCCAAGCTCTTCGGCATCCGCGTCCCGCAGTACATGGTCGGCTTCGGCCCGACCATCTGGTCGCGCCGCAAGGGCGACACGGAGTACGGCATCAAGGCCGTCCCGCTGGGCGGCTACATCCGCATGATCGGCATGTTCCCGCCGGGCGCCGACGGCAGGGTCACCGCCCGCTCCACCTCACCCTGGCGCAGCATGATCGAGGACGCCCGCTCGGCCGCCTTCGAGGAGCTCCAGCCCGGCGACGAGTCCCGCCTCTTCTACACGCGCGCCCCCTGGAAGCGCGTGATCGTGATGTTCGCGGGCCCGTTCATGAACCTGGTCCTCGCGGTGGCGCTCTTCCTCACCGTCCTCATGGGCTTCGGCATCAGCCAGCAGACCACCACGGTCAGTTCGGTCTCCCAGTGCGTGATCGCGCAGAGCGAGAACCGCGACACCTGCAAGTCGACCGACGCCGCCTCCCCGGCCGCAGCCGCGGGCCTCAAGGCGGGCGACAAGATCCTCTCCTTCAACGGCGTCCGGACCACCAGCTGGAACCAGCTCTCCGACCTGATCCGGTCCACCCCCGGCAAGGAGGTCGCGATCGTCGTCGACCGCAAGGGCCAGGACGTCACCCTTCACGCGAAGATCGCCACCAACCAGGTCGCCAAGAAGGACTCCAGCGGCCAGATCGTCGAGGGCCAGTACGTCACCGCCGGCTTCCTCGGTTTCAGCGCCGCCACCGGCATCGTCCGTCAGGACTTCGGCGACTCCCTGACCTGGATGGGCGACCGCGTCGGCGACGCCGTCGACTCCATCGTGAGCCTGCCCGGCAAGATCCCGGCCCTGTGGGACGCGGCCTTCGACGGCGCCCCGCGCCAGGCGGACTCCCCGATGGGCGTGGTCGGCGCGGCCCGGGTCGGCGGCGAGATCTTCACCCTGGACATCCCGCCGACGGAGCAGCTGGCGATGGCCCTGATGCTCGTGGCCGGCTTCAACCTCTCCCTCTTCCTCTTCAACATGCTCCCGCTGCTGCCGCTGGACGGCGGCCACATCGCGGGCGCCCTGTGGGAGTCGCTCCGCCGCCACCTGGCAAAGGTCCTGCGCCGCCCGGACCCGGGCCCGTTCGACGTGGCGAAGCTGATGCCGGTGGCTTATGTGGTGGCCGGGGTGTTCATCTGCTTCACGATCTTGGTCTTGATTGCAGATCTGGTCAATCCCGTACGAATCAGCTAATCGGTCGGTCATTTTCTGTCCCGATCGACTGATTCGTACGACGCGGGCACGGACTTCGTACGTTTTTGCCGTTCATGTGTGACCCCAGCGGTGCGCCAAGACCCTGGGGTCCGGCCAGTCTGAGAGGGACTGACCTGCAGCAAGGTACTGCCGCGTGCGCGGAAGCCCGACATGGAGCACGAGGCGTTCAGGCGGATCCTGGGGCATGCGCGCGATCGGCTGGGCGCACTCGAGGGCCGCAGCCACGAGGATGCCCGGCTGACAGCCGTTCTGGGTGCGGCCCATCCGGACATTCGGTCTCTTTCACCGTCCGCGCAGCGGCGCCTGACCGAGTCGATCAAGATGCGCGTCGACATCGTGGATCCAGCGTTCCGGCACCGGGAAAGACGGCAGTGCTCGACGGTTTTGCGGCACTTGAGCACGGGGACGTCGGTTCCGGCAGATCCCACGGACAACCAATGGGCCCGCATCGAGAGCATGCTTCGCGGCAGGTACCCGGCGCACCACACCGGCTGCGTACCGGAATCCTCTGGCGCGATCTTCCGACGCGGCTCGGCGACCCCAAGAAGGTCCGCTGGAGGCAGCGCACCCGGCTGACGGACGGTGTGTGGCCGGAGATCGTGAAGTTGCTCCTTGACGACGGGGAGGGCACACCCGTGGTGAGTCGTGAAGCCGTCCCGGAGGCGGTCGTCCGGACGGTGCTCGATGCCGGGGCCGTCCTCAGGGCCCACGACGTCCGAAGGGTGGTTAACCCGGTGAAAATCTCCTAGCCATACGGCGTTCGAGGCGGCCCGGAACACTGAGTTCCGGGCCGCTTCCATTGAGTGGGTTTACAGGTGGGGGATGTGCTCGCTCCCGTGCCGGTGCCGTAATCTCGAAGCCTGGAACCCGCCTACGACGGGACCTGGACCTAGATCCACGACTTGGGGTTGCACAGCAGATGACTGCGATTTCTCTCGGCATGCCGTCCGTTCCGACCAAGCTCGCCGAGCGCCGGAAGAGCCGGCAGATCCAGGTCGGCTCCGTTGCGGTCGGCGGAGACGCCCCGGTCTCGGTCCAGTCGATGACCACGACCCGTACGTCCGACATCGGCGCCACCCTCCAGCAGATCGCCGAGCTGACGGCCTCCGGCTGCCAGATCGTGCGGGTGGCCTGCCCCACCCAGGACGACGCCGACGCGCTCGCCACGATCGCCAAGAAGTCGCAGATCCCCGTCATCGCGGACATCCACTTCCAGCCGAAGTACGTCTTCGCCGCGATCGAGGCCGGCTGCGCCGCCGTCCGCGTCAACCCCGGCAACATCAAGCAGTTCGACGACAAGGTCAAGGAGATCGCGGCGGCCGCCAAGGACCACGGCACCCCGATCCGCATCGGCGTCAACGCCGGTTCCCTGGACCGCCGGCTGCTCCAGAAGTACGGCAAGGCGACCCCCGAGGCGCTGGTCGAGTCGGCCCTGTGGGAGGCGTCCCTCTTCGAGGAGCACGACTTCCGGGACATCAAGATCTCGGTCAAGCACAACGACCCGGTCGTGATGATCGAGGCGTACCGGCAGCTGGCAGCCCAGTGCGACTACCCGCTGCACCTCGGTGTCACGGAGGCGGGCCCGGCCTTCCAGGGCACCATCAAGTCGGCCGTCGCCTTCGGCGCCCTGCTCTCCCAGGGCATCGGCGACACCATCCGCGTCTCCCTCTCCGCGCCGCCGGTGGAGGAGGTCAAGGTCGGCAACCAGATCCTCGAGTCCCTCAACCTCAAGCAGCGCGGTCTGGAGATCGTCTCCTGCCCGTCCTGCGGTCGCGCCCAGGTCGACGTCTACAAGCTCGCCGAAGAGGTCACCGCCGGTCTCACCGGCATGGAAGTACCGCTCCGGGTCGCCGTCATGGGCTGCGTCGTGAACGGCCCGGGCGAGGCCCGCGAGGCCGACCTCGGCGTCGCCTCCGGCAACGGCAAGGGCCAGATCTTCGTCAAGGGCGAAGTCATCAAGACGGTCCCCGAGTCGAAGATCGTGGAGACCCTCATCGAGGAGGCCATGAAGCTGGCCGAGCAGATGGAGGCGGACGGCACGGAGTCGGGCGAGCCGTCGGTGTCGGTGGCGGGCTGAGGCCGTCCTCGTGCGGCGGGGAGGGTTCTTCGCCCCCGCCGCCCCTACCCGTCCCATCCTCAAGAGGCGGAGCCTCTGACACCCCCGCCCAGGGGCTCCGCCCCTGGACCCCGCTCCTCAAACGCCGGAGGGGCTGAGTCGGCTGCATGCCGGAGGACCGAGGGCGTCTTCTTCCAGCTCTCGGGCGTTTGAGGGCGCGGCCGGAGGCCGGGGCGTACCCCCACCATCCAGCCCGTCCGGCGTTCGAGGGCGGGGCCGGAGGCCCAAGTGGGGGTCCGGGAGCGGAGCCCCCAGGGACGGAACCCCAGGCTGCGGCCGCTTCACAGCACACGGGGCGGCACGGCCAAGCTTCCGCAGGTACAGTGCGGAGATCAGCAGAACCCATCAGCGTGAGGCCCCGCACGTGTTGACGCAGACCACCTCACGGGTGCTCGAACCGAGTGACCTGGACGCCGCGCTCGCCGTACTCGACCGCGAGCCGGTCGAGAACGCCTTCGTGACCTCACGTGTCCAGGTGGCCGGCCTCGACCCCTGGCGTCTCGGCGGCGAGATGTGGGGCTGGTACGAGGACGGCATGCTCACGTCCCTCTGCTACGCCGGCGCCAACCTGGTCCCGATCTGCGCCACTCCGCGTGCCGTCCGCGCCTTCGCCGACCGGGCCCGCCGGGCCGGCCGCCGCTGCTCCTCGATCGTCGGCCCCGCCGAGGCCACCGCCCAGCTGTGGCGCCTCCTGGAACCGCACTGGGGCCCGGCCCGCGAGGTGCGCGGCCACCAGCCCCTGATGGTCACCGACCGCATGCCCGCCGACATCACCCCGGATCCGTACGTCCGTCGCATCCGCAAGGACGAGATGGAGGCGATCATGCCGGCGTGCGTGGCGATGTTCACGGAGGAGGTGGGCGTCTCCCCGCTGGCCGGCGACGGCGGCCTCCTCTACCAGGCGAGGGTCGCCGAACTCGTGGGCTCCGGCCGCTCGTTCGCCCGGCTCGACGACAACGGCAAGGTCGTCTTCAAGGCGGAGATCGGCGCGGCCACGGCCGAGGCGTGCCAGATCCAGGGCGTGTGGGTAGCCCCCGAGTACCGGGGTATGGGCATGGCGGCGCCCGGCATGGCAGCGGTCCTGCGGTATGCCCTCGCCGACGTCGCCCCCGTGGTGAGCCTCTACGTCAACGACTTCAACACGGCGGCACGGAGGACGTACCTGAGGGTCGGCTTCCAGGAGGTCGGAGCGTTCATGAGTGTTCTCTTCTAGGCCGACGTCCAGGTCACTCGCCCCGCAAGAGGCGCGGAGAACTACGCGACCAGCCACAACGCACCCGCACCCGGACGACCGCGCTCCACCCGCTGTACCCTCCCCCCATGGACCTCGTGATCGGCCCCCTGGACCTCCCCTCCCACGTCGACGAGGCCCTCGCAGTCCAGGCCATCGCATTCGGCCTCGGCCCCGACGAGGTGGCGGTCCGGCGCCAGATCGTCCTCCGTCACATGCAGTACCCCGGGGCGAGGGCTCTCGGCGCCACCAGCGAGGGGCTCCTCGTAGGGTTTGTCTACGGCATGCCGAACAGCCGCACGCACTGGTGGTCCACCGTCGTGGAGCCGTATCTCCGCGCGCAGGGCAACGCCGACTGGCTCGACGACTCCTTCGTGATCACGGAACTGCACGTGCACCCCCGCCACCAGAACCGCGGCATCGGCCGCCGCCTGATCACACTCATCACCGACGGCGCCACCGAGCCCCGCTCGATCCTCTCCGCGATCGACACCGACAGCCCGGCCCGCGGCCTCTACCACTCCCTCGGCTACGTCGACCTGGCCCGCCAGGTGCATTTCCCCAGCGCCCCTAAGCCGTACGCGGTGATGGGCGCGCCCCTGCCGCTGCGCCGTCAGTGACCCGTCGTCGCTAACCGATTTCCACCGGCACAGCGTGCCCGGCTAACCTCCTAGCCATCACCCTTTTCCGGCAGGAGTACGAGAACCATGGCGAACGCACCGGTCCAACGCATGTCCCAGTTGATGGCGAAGACGCTGCGTGACGACCCGGCGGACGCCGAGGTCCTCAGCCACAAGCTCCTCGTCCGCGCCGGCTACGTCCGCCGTACGGCGGCCGGGATCTGGTCCTGGCTGCCGCTCGGTCTGAGGGTGCTGTCGAACATCGAGCGGATCGTCCGCGAGGAGATGGACGCGATCGGCGCCCAGGAGGTGCTGCTGCCGGCCCTCCTGCCCCGCGAGCCGTACGAGGCGACCGGCCGTTGGGAGGAGTACGGCGCCGAGCTGTTCCGCCTCCAGGACCGCAAGGGTGGCGACTACCTCCTCGGCCCGACCCACGAGGAGATCTTCACCCTGCTGGTGAAGGACCAGGCGTCCTCCTACAAGGACCTGCCGGTCATCCTCTACCAGATCCAGAACAAGTACCGTGACGAGGCCCGTCCGCGCGCCGGCATCCTGCGCGGCCGCGAGTTCCTCATGAAGGACTCCTACTCCTTCGACCTGGACGAGGACGGCCTCGCCAAGTCGTACGCCCTGCACCGCGAGGCCTACCGGCGGATCTTCGAGCGCCTCGGCCTCGACTACCGCATCGTCGCCGCCACCGCCGGCGCCATGGGCGGCTCGAAGTCGGAGGAGTTCCTGGCCCCGGCCGAGGCCGGCGAGGACACCTTCGCCGACTGCCCGAACTGCGACTTCGCGGCCAACACCGAGGCGATCGCCTACGAGCTGAAGCCGGTGGACGCGTCGGGCGTGCCCGCGCTCGAGGAGATCCCGACCCCGGACACCCCGACCATCGAGACCCTCGCCGCGCACCTCGGTGTCCAGGCCTCCGCCACCCTGAAGAACCTTCTGGTGAAGGTCGACGGCGAGATCGTGGCCGTCGGCGTACCGGGTGACCGCGAGGTCGACATGGGCAAGGTCGAGGAGCACTTCGCCCCGGCCGCCGTCGAGCTGGTCAGCGAGTCCGACTTCGCCGGCCGTCCCGACCTGGTCCGCGGCTACGTCGGCCCGCAGGGTCTCGGCGAGAAGGTGAAGTACATCGCCGACCCGCGGGTGGCCCCGGGCACCGCCTGGATCACCGGCGCCAACAAGGAGGGCACGCACGCCAAGAACGTGGTGGCCGGGCGTGACTTCGAGGTCGACGAGTACGTGGACGTCGTGGTCGTGCTGGAGGGCGACCCCTGCCCGAAGTGCGGCACCGGCCTGAAGCTGGACCGCGCCATCGAGATCGGCCACATCTTCCAGCTGGGCCAGAAGTACACCAACGCCCTCAAGCTCGACGTCCTCGGCCAGAACGGCAAGCCGGTCCGCGTGACGATGGGCTCCTACGGCATCGGTGTCTCCCGTGCCGTCGCCGCCCTGGCCGAGCAGACCGCCGACGAGAAGGGCCTGGTCTGGTCGCGGGAGGTCGCCCCGGCCGACGTGCACGTGGTCGCCGCCGGCAAGGCCCTGCAGACCGAACTCGCCCTGGACGTCTCCGAGAAGCTGCGGGCGGCCGGGCTGCGCGTCCTGGTCGACGACCGGGCCGGGGTCTCCCCGGGTGTGAAGTTCACCGACGCCGAACTCATCGGCGTACCGCAGATCCTGATCGCGGGCCGCCGCTCCGGTGAGGGCGTCCTGGAGCTCAAGGACCGCAAGTCGGGCGAGCGCGAGGAGCTCACGGTGGATGAGGCGATCGCCCGCCTGACCGCCAACTGAGCCTCAACTCCCGCCGCGGCGGCCGCCGGTGACACACCGGCGGCCGCCGCTGCTTTTCAGGAACGTCTCAGACAGTTCTTCCGCCCCGTATGGGATCCTCACAGACTTCTCTCAGGCCGGTGCCCGAACGTAATGCGTGACAGAGAGTCACGCAGGAGGGGATCGGTCATGACCGAGAGAGTGCAAGGCGAAAAGTCCCGGGAAAGGGGCGCGGCCGCAGCGGTCCGCCGGGGTACCCGGCGCACGGCGGCCCTGGCGGCGGCGGTCACGCTCGCCGCGGCGGCCGGGGTGTTCGCCCTGGTCGGCACCATGCAGTCGGACGCCGAGACGGCGGCGAGCAGCGGCACGGGTACGACGTCGAGCTCCAGCAGCTCCGGAAACAGCTCCGACTCGGCTTCGAGCACGGACACTTCCTCGTCCTCCCCGTCGACCGACTCGTCCAGCTCCTCCAGCTCCTCCGGCTCGTCCTCCTCGGACCTCCGGTCCTCCTCCGACGGGCTCACCTCCGGCAGCGGATCGAGTTCCACCGACGCCACCTCGGGGGCGTCATGACCGCCGCCGGTACCCCGCGGCCGACGGCCGCCGCCGAGTGGCGTGCCCTCGGCACCACCGTCCGCCTGGTCGTCACCGACCGGGCCCTGCTGGACTCCTGCAACCTGCTGCTCGCCCGGCAGCTGGCCGAGGTCGACGCGGCCTGCAGCAGGTTCCGCACCGACTCCGAACTCGCCGCCCTCGACACCAGCCACGGCCGCCCGGTCCGGGTCAGCCCGCTGCTCGCCGAGGCCCTCGCCGTCGCCCTGCGCGCCGCCGAGGCGACGGACGGCGCGGTGGATCCGACCGTCGGCTCGGCGATGGACGCGATCGGCTACGACCGCGACTTCACCCTCGTCCGCGAGGACGACCGCCCGGCCTCCCTGCGGGTGAGCCGCGCACCTGGCTGGCGCAAGGTCACCCTGGACCCGGCGACCGGCACGGTCACCGTCCCCGAGGGCGTCCGCCTGGACCTGGGCGCGACGGCCAAGGCCTGGGCCGCCGACCGGGCCGCGCGGATGCTGGCCGACACGGCCGGCTGCGGGGTGCTGGTGAGCCTCGGCGGCGACACCGCCGTCGCCGGCGAGCCCCCGGCGGGCGGCTGGCGGATCCGCGTCCAGGACATCACCGGACCGGTGGACGAGACGCCCGCGCAGGGGTCGTACGACACCGTCGGCCTGCGCTCCGGCGGTCTCGCCACCTCCGGCACCGGCGCCCGCCGCTGGCGGCGCGGCGGCTACGACCTCCACCACATCGTCGACCCGCGCACCGGGCTGCCGGTGCGCTCCCCGTGGCGCACGGTCTCGGTGGCCGCGGCCGACTGCGCCGACGCCAACGCTGCGACCACCGCGGCCCTGGTCAAGGGCGCGGGCGCACCGCGCTGGCTGACCGGTCTCGGCCTGCCCGCCCGCCTGGTCGCGCACGACGGCACCGTCGTCACCACGCCGGGCTGGCCCGCCCCCCGCGCGGCGCTGGAGGCGGCGGCGTGACCTCCGAGACCCTCTGGTACGCCAACCGGGCCACCGGCGCCGTCTGCCTGGTCCTCTTCACGGTGGTCGTCCTCCTCGGCATCGCCGTCCGCCTGCGCACCCGCCTCCCCGGCCTCCCGCGCTTCGGCACGATGAGCCTGCACCGCGCGCTCTCCCTCTCCGCCACCGCCTTCCTGGCCCTGCACATCACCGTGGCGGTCGTCGACGGCTACGTGAACATCACGGCGCTGGACGCCCTCGTCCCCTTCGTCTCCGACTACCAGCCGCTCTGGCTCGGCCTCGGCACGGTCGCCTTCGACCTCCTGCTCGCGGTCCTCGTCACCAGCCTCCTCCGCGACCGCCTCGGCCACCGCACCTGGCGCGCCGTGCACTGGCTGGCATACGCGTCCTGGCCCGTCGCCCTGGTGCACGGCATCGGCATCGGCACGGACGCCGGCACCGACTGGATGACCTGGCTGACCGTCACCTGCACGGCGACGGTGATCACCGCCTTCGCCCTGCGCACCGCCCAGGCCGTCCGCGCCGCCCGCCAGACCCCCGCCGCACTGCTGCACACCGAAGGGGCCCACTGATGACCACGCTCTTCACCGACGTCTACATGCCCCCGCGCCTGCTGGCCCCCGGCGGCACCCCCGCCGACCGCGCCACGCACGAACAGCGCTACGGCCCCCTCGCGTACGGCGATCCGGCGGCCCTCCTGCGCACCCTGGCCGAATCCGGCCTCACCGGCCGCGGCGGGGCGGGCTTCCCGGCGTACCGGAAGTTCGTCGCGGTCGCCGACGCGGCGCGTCGCACCCAGCGCGCACCGGTCGTCGTCGCGAACGGCGCGGAGAGCGAGCCGGCCAGCCACAAGGACCAGACCCTGCTCCGGCTGTCACCCCATCTGGTCCTGGACGGACTGCAGTTGGCGGCCGAGGCGGTCGGCGCGGCGGAGGCGTACCTCGCCGTCGAGAACGGCGCCTCCTACCTGGAGTCGGCCCTCGCCCAGCGCCGCGACCCGGTGCGCGTGCAGGTCGTACGCGTGCCCGCCCGCTTCCTCTCCGGCCAGGCCTCGGCCCTCGTCCAGTACCTCTCCGGCGGCCCCGCCCGCCCCACGCACCCGACCCCGCCGGTCCGCGAACGCGGGGTGCGCCGCGCCCCCACCCTGGTCCAGAACGTCGAGACCCTGGCCCACCTGGCCCTGATCGCCCGCTACGGCGCCGACTGGTTCCGCTCCGCGGGCACCCCCGCCGAACCGGGCAGCGCCCTGTGCACCCTGCACGTGCCGGGCCGCGAAGTCCGGGTCGTGGAGGCCCCGTACGGCATGCCCGTCGGTCGACTCCTCCCTCTGGAGGGCGCGTCCGCGGCCTTGGTCGGCGGCTACCACGGCACCTGGATCCCCGCCGCCGAGGCCGCCCAAGTCCCCCTCTCCTCCGCCTACTTGGGCGCAGGCGTCCTGGCCGCCCTTCCCGCCGACCGCTGCGGGCCGGCCGAAACGGCCCGCGTCCTGCGCTACCTGGCCCTGGAGTCGGCAGGCCAGTGCGGCCCCTGCCTCAACGGCCTCCCGCGGATGGCCGCGGCCTTCCAGACCCTGGCCACCCCCGGCCCCCAGGGCACCGCCCGCACGGACCTCTCCCGCTGGGCGGGCCTGGTGACGGGCCGCGGCGCCTGCCACCACCCCGACGGCACGGTCCGCCTGGTCCGCAGCGCCCTCACGACGTTCGCAACGGAACTCGACGCCCACGCGAACGGCCACTGCACCGCAACCGACCGCACCCCGCTGCTCCCCGTACCCACCGAACGGATCTGACATGGACCAGCACATCACCATCGACTGGACCTCCTGCCAGGGCCACGGCCTGTGCGCGGAACTCCTCCCGGAGCACATCGCCCTGGACGAGTGGGGCTACCCACTGGTCGACGGCCGCCCCATACCCCCACGCACGAGGAAGCGAGCCCGCAGAGCGGCGGCGGACTGTCCTGTCCTGGCCCTGAGACTGAGGGAGGAATAATTCCCTGGGGGCGCGGGGAACTGCGCGACCAGCCACAACGCACCCGCAGTCGGGGAACGACCCACACCACCCCCGCACCGGCCCTGAAAGCGCCCTACAGCCACCCAGCGAACTCCAGCAACAGTTCCCCGTCCTTCGGCCGCCCCACCCGAAGCGCCCGCACACCCGACTCCACCGCCCGGAACAACGTCCACCCCCGCAACCGCTCCTGATCCACCTCGAGCGACTCCGCAAGCCGCTTGATCCGTCGCCGGGTGATGGACGCCCCGGACGGTGAGGCGATCAGATCCTCCACCCGGTCCCGCACCAACCGCGCGAGATCGAACGCACACTCCCCGACCACCGGATCCGGCCCCACCGCCAACCACGGCATCCGCTCCCCGGCCAGCACCTTGCTCTGCCGGAACGTGCCGTGCAGCAACCGCTGCTCGGGCGGCGCGACCAGCAACTCCTCCCGGGCCGCGACCGCCGCCGCCACCAACGGCCCCGCCTCGGCGTCACCGGCCGCCCAGGCCATCGCCGCGGCCTGCCGCCCCGTCCGCTCGGTCACCGTCTCGAAGACGAGCCCCTCCGGCGGCGGCACCCAGAGCCGCCGGAGCGTCCCCGCCGCCTCCAGCAACGCCTTCGCCTCGGGCAGCGACCGCACCGAGACCTCCGGATGCAGCCGCTCAAGGAGCAGCACGCCCGCGGGCCCGTCGGCTTCCAGCACCTGCACCGCACCGAGCCCGCCCCAGTGCGCCAGCGCCGCCGCCTCGCTCTCCGGGCGGGCCCGCCGCGGCGCCAGCTTCAGTACGGCAGGCGAGTCGTCCGCCCGCCGCACCAGCAGGACCACACTGCTGCGGCCGCCCGGCACCTGAACCCGCTCCACGGTCAACTCGCGTCGCGCGACGGCCTGTTCCACCGCACCCGGCAGCCTCTCCAGCCAATCGTCACCGTCCGGCACCGTCTCACCGAGCGCCCTCACCAGGCGCCGCGGCGGTTCGAAAGCCATACGCGAGTCGTTCCTTTCCTGCCTCTGAGGCCCTAGGGAGTCGCCGAAACCGTGAGCGAGGGCGAGGCCGCCCCACCGGCCGCCGCCCCGGAACCCGCACCGGAACCCGCTCGCTCGGCGAGCCCAGGGAAGGCTACGCTCTCTCCGCGCCAGCGCACCGCCCGCACCGCGGCCTCCCGCAGCGCCGCGGCCGCCGAGCCGCGCCGCTCGCCGGAGGACGCCCGGACCAGGTCGGAGTAGACGTCGGCCACCCGCTCCTCCAGCTCGGCCGCGAGCCGTACCGCCGTAGCGGTGTCCGTGACGGCGAACGGCAGCGCGTACGCGGCGCTCGCGGCGACGGGCGCACCGCCCAGGTCCCGTACCTCGCGGGCCAGCGCGTCCCGGCCGGCCCGGTGCGCGTCGTACGCCGAGCGTGCCTCGGCCAGCCGCTGCCCGCCGATCTGCCCGCCGACGACGCCGTAGCCGTACACCGCCGCGTGCTCGGCCGCCAGCGCCGCCTGGAGCGCTTTGAGGACGCCCGCCTCCGCCTCGTCGCTCACCGGTCACCCTTCGTCAGCAGGTACGCGTGCCCGGCCCCGGCCGCCGCCACCCCGGCCAGCAGCCGGGCCAGTTCGCCCGGCACGTCCAGCAGCGCCTTGGTCCGCTGCTCGGCAAGGCTGCGCTCGGCGGCGGCCAGCGAGGCGAGCGCGGACCTCTCGTCGGCGGGCACGGTCGGCGAGGCCGACGGGGACGCCGTGGGCGAAGAGGAAACCGTCGCCGTAGGGGAGGCCGTGCCCTCCTCGAACGCCGCCGCATGCGCCGCCACCTCCGCCCGCAGCGGCCGCAACCGCTCCGCGAGCGCGGGATGAACGGCGAGGACGGCGTCGTACTGCCGCATCAGCCCCCGGCTGTCCCGGGCCGCACGCGCGCGTGCCCGCGCGGACACCGACGTACTCCCACCGCTGCCGGCGGAGTCCGAATCAGTGGAGCAGCCCACCAGCACGGCAGCCGAGGCCACCGAAACGATCAGGCTCCTTCTTCGCAACAGCGAGGGGAACGACACGGCAGACGTCCTCAGGGGGCTCGTACGAACACACGGGCGGACATGCACCCGACCGTGATCACGTTACCCGTGCGCCCCTCGAACTCATGTCACCGGCTCGACAGCCAACTCAAGGGGCGCGGGGAACTGCGCGACAAGCCCCCCACCGCCCGCACCCGCCCGACAACCTCAGCCCCCCCCGACGCCCAGGGCGATCGGCCCCACCCCCGGAGGCACCCGCACGCAACACCCCCCGCGACCCGATACCCTTTGACCAGACACGCGACCCATCCCACAACAGCACACGCGGCCGAGGAGTCACCCGGATGAGCACCACCCAGAGCGAGAGGCTGCGAGAGCTCCTGGAACCGCTCGTCACCTCCCAGGGACTGGATCTCGAAGAGATCGCCGTGGACTCCGTCGGACGCAAGCGCGTGCTGCGCGTCGTCGTCGACTCCGACACCGGGGCGGACCTGGACCAGATCGCCGATGTGAGCCGTGAGCTCTCGGCGAAGCTCGACGAGACGGACGCGATGGGCGAGGGGGAGTACACCCTGGAGGTCGGCACCCCCGGCGCGGAACGCCTGCTCACGGAGCACCGGCACTACCTGCGCGCCGTGGACCGCCTGGTCAGTTTCCAGCTGGCCGAGGGCGGGGAACTGGTCGCCAGGATCCTGGACGTCGACGACGAGGGCCTCGACCTGGAGGTGCCCGGCGTCAAGGGCCGCAAGGCCACCGGCCGCCGCCTCGGGTTCGCCGAGATCGAGCGGGCGCGTGTGCAGGTCGAGTTCAACCGCAAGGACAAGAAGGACATGACGGAAGAGGAGGAGGCGTAGCCGTGGACATCGACATGAGCGCCCTGCGGGGCTTGGTTCGGGAGAAGGAGATCTCCTTCGACCTGCTGGTCGAAGCGATCGAGTCGGCCCTCCTCATCGCCTACCACCGCACCGAGGGAAGCCGCCGCCACGCGCGCGTGGTGCTCGACCGGAACACCGGGCACGTGACCGTGTGGGCGAAGGAGGACCCCGAGGACCTGGAGGAGGGGCAGGAGGCGCGCGAGTTCGACGACACCCCGTCGGACTTCGGGCGGATCGCCGCCACCACCGCCAAGCAGGTGATCCTGCAACGGCTGCGCGACGCCGAGGACGACGCCACGCTCGGCGAGTACGCCGGCCGCGAGGGCGACATCGTCACCGGAGTGGTCCAGCAGGGCCGCGACCCGAAGAACGTGCTCGTCGACATCGGCAAGCTGGAGGCCATCCTGCCGGTGCAGGAGCAGGTCCCCGGCGAGACCTACCCGCACGGGCTGCGGCTGCGGTCGTACGTCGTACGGGTGGCGAAGGGCGTCCGCGGTCCCTCCGTCACGCTCTCCCGCACCCACCCGAACCTCGTGAAGAAGCTCTTCGCGCTGGAGGTGCCGGAGATCGCCGACGGGTCCGTCGAGATCGCCGCCATCGCCCGCGAGGCCGGTCACCGTACGAAGATCGCGGTCCGTTCCACCCGTTCGGGCCTGAACGCCAAGGGCGCGTGTATCGGCCCCATGGGCGGCCGGGTCCGCAACGTGATGGGCGAGCTGAACGGCGAGAAGATCGACATCGTCGACTGGTCGGACGACCCGGCCGAGATGGTGGCGAACGCGCTGTCCCCGGCCCGCGTCTCCAAGGTCGAGGTCGTGGACCTGGCGTCCCGGTCCGCCCGGGTGACCGTGCCGGACTACCAGCTGTCGCTGGCGATCGGCAAAGAGGGCCAGAACGCCCGGCTCGCCGCCCGGCTCACCGGCTGGCGGATCGACATCCGCCCGGACACCGAGCAGGCGGCCGAGTAGATCACCCGGCGGGGCCCCGCCGGGTCTCCCGTCGGGGTTCACCCGGACGAGGGGAATAGTTCCAAGCCGCAGGTGGCTTGGATTACGACAACGGGCGTTCGATCTTTGCCCCGAAGGGGTGAGGTCGGTTCGGGGAGGTAGACTTAGCAGTGTCTGGCCGGACGCATGCCCGCGCATGCCCTGAGCGCACCTGTGTGGGGTGCAGGCAGCGAGCGGCCAAGACCGAACTGCTGCGGATCGTGGCGATCGAGGACGAATGCGTCCCCGATCCTCGCGGTACGCTGCCCGGCCGGGGTGCATATGTACACCCCGCCCAGGTCTGTCTGGACCAGGCGGTGCGCCGCCGGGCACTCCCGCGGGCGCTGCGCGCCCCGGGCCCGCTGGACGTAAAGGCGTTGCGCCGGTACGTCGAGCAGTAACACCGTAAGAAGCGTCGTTCGGAACGTCCGTGCGGCTCTGGTACCCCGCGAGTTGGAAGTAGGTCGAGATTGCGATGAGCACTCGATGAGCACGCGATGAGTACGCCCATGAAGTAGCGACGGTCCGGACGCACCCGGACCTAAAAGGAGCGAAGTGGCTAAGGTCCGGGTATACGAACTCGCCAAGGAGTTCGGGGTTGAGAGCAAGGTCGTCATGGCCAAGCTCCAGGAACTCGGTGAATTCGTCCGTTCGGCGTCCTCGACGATCGAGGCGCCCGTAGTACGCAAGCTGACCGACGCGTTCCAGGGCGGTGGCAAGCCCGCCCCGCGCAAGGCGGCCCCCAGGCCCGCGGCGCCCTCTCCGGCGCAGGCGGCACGTCCTGGTGCCCCGAAGCCCGGCGCCCCGCGTCCGGCCGCCCCGCAGCCGCAGGCGCAGGCTCCGGCGGCCCCCGCGGCCCCGCAGGCGCCCGCGACCCCGGCTCCGGCCCCGGTCACCCCCGCGCCGGCCGCCTCCGGCCCGCGTCCCGTCCCGGGCCCGAAGCCCGCGCCGCGTCCGGCTCCGGCCGCGCCCGAGTTCACCGCTCCGCCGGCGCCTCCGGCCGCCGCGGCGCCGAGCCCGGCCGCCGCACAGGGCCAGCGTCCGCAGGGCGGCGGTCCCCGTCCGGGCCAGGGTGCCCCGCGCCCCGGTGGCCGTCCGGCCCCCGGCCAGCGCGATGCCCGTCCCGGTCAGGGCGCGCCGCGTCCCGGTGGCCAGGCCCCGCGTCCGGGCGGTGCCCGTCCGGCCGGTCCGCGCCCCGGTAACAACCCCTTCACGTCCGGTGGCTCCACCGGCATGGCCCGCCCGCAGGCCCCGCGCCCGCAGGGCGGCCCGCGCCCCGGTGGTCCCGGTGCCCCCGGCGCAGGTCCCCGTCCGCAGGCGCCCGGCGCCCAGGGCGGCGGTCCGCGTCCTCAGGCTCCCGGCGGTTCCCGCCCGAGCCCGTCCGGTATGCCCCGTCCGCAGGGCGGTCCGCGTCCCGGCGGCGGCTCCGCGGGCCCGCGTCCGAACCCCGGCATGATGCCGCAGCGTCCCGCTGCCGGCCCGCGTCCCGGCCCCGGCGGCGGCGGTCGCGGTCCCGGCGGTGCGGGTCGTCCCGGCGGTGCCGGTCGTCCCGGTGGCGGTGGCGGCTTCGCCGGTCGTCCCGGTGGCGGCGGTGGCGCCCGTCCGGGCGGTGGCGGCGGCTTCGCCGGTCGTCCCGGCGGCGGTGGCCCCGGCGGCGGTGGCGGCGGCTTCGGCGGCGGCCCCGGTGGCGGTGGCGGCGGCGGTCGTCCCGGCTTCGGCGGTCGTCCGGGCGGTCCCGGCGGCCGTGGTGGCACGCAGGGCGCCTTCGGCCGTCCCGGCGGTCCGGCGCGTCGCGGTCGCAAGTCGAAGCGGCAGCGTCGCCAGGAGTACGAGGCCATGCAGGCCCCGAGCGTCGGCGGCGTGATGCTGCCGCGCGGCAACGGCGAGACCATCCGTCTCTCCCGCGGCGCGTCGCTCACCGACTTCGCGGAGAAGATCAACGCCAACCCGGCGTCGCTCGTCGCGGTCATGATGAACCTCGGCGAGATGGTCACGGCCACGCAGTCCGTCTCCGACGAGACGCTGCAGCTCCTCGCCGACGAGATGAACTACACGGTTCAGATCGTCAGCCCCGAGGAGGAGGACCGCGAGCTGCTCGAGTCCTTCGACATCGAGTTCGGCGAGGACGAGGGCGACGAGGAGGACCTGGTGGTCCGTCCGCCGGTCGTCACCGTCATGGGTCACGTCGACCACGGTAAGACCCGACTGCTCGACGCCATCCGCAAGACGAACGTCATCGCGGGCGAGGCCGGCGGCATCACCCAGCACATCGGTGCCTACCAGGTCTCCACCGAGGTCAACGACGAAGAGCGCAAGATCACCTTCATCGACACCCCGGGTCACGAGGCGTTCACCGCCATGCGTGCCCGTGGTGCGAAGTCGACCGACATCGCGATCCTGGTCGTCGCGGCCAACGACGGCGTCATGCCGCAGACGGTCGAGGCGCTCAACCACGCCAAGGCGGCCGACGTCCCGATCGTCGTCGCGGTCAACAAGATCGACGTCGAGGGTGCCGACCCGACCAAGGTGCGCGGTCAGCTGACCGAGTACGGCCTGGTGGCAGAGGAGTACGGCGGCGACACCATGTTCGTCGACATCTCCGCCAAGCAGGGTCTGCACATCGACTCGCTGCTGGAGGCCGTGGTCCTCACCGCGGACGCCTCGCTCGACCTGCGGGCCAACCCGGCCCAGGACGCGCAGGGCATCTCGATCGAGTCCCGTCTCGACCGCGGCCGCGGTGCCGTGGCGACGGTCCTCGTCCAGCGAGGCACCCTGCGGGTCGGCGACACGATGGTCGTGGGCGACGCCTACGGTCGCGTCCGCGCCATGCTCGACGACAACGGCAACAACGTCGCCGAGGCCGGCCCCTCCACGCCGGTGCAGGTCCTGGGTCTCACCAACGTCCCGGGTGCCGGCGACAACTTCCTCGTGGTCGAGGAGGACCGTACGGCCCGCCAGATCGCGGAGAAGCGTGCGGCGCGCGAGCGCAACGCGGCCTTCGCGAAGCGCACGCGCCGCGTGTCCCTGGAGGACCTGGACAAGGTGCTCAAGGCCGGCGAGATCCAGCAGCTCAACCTCATCATCAAGGGCGACGCTTCTGGTTCCGTCGAGGCCCTGGAGTCCTCCCTGCTCCAGCTGGACGTCGGCGAAGAGGTCGACATCCGCGTCCTGCACCGCGGCGTCGGTGCGGTCACGGAGTCCGACATCGACCTGGCGATGGGCTCCGACGCCATCGTGATCGGCTTCAACGTCCGCGCGGCCGGCCGCGCGGCGCAGATGGCCGAGCGCGAGGGTGTGGACGTCCGGTACTACTCGGTCATCTACCAGGCGATCGAGGAGATCGAGGCGGCCCTGAAGGGCATGCTCAAGCCGGAGTACGAGGAGGTCGAGCTCGGTACGGCGGAGATCCGCGAGGTCTTCAAGTCGTCCAAGCTGGGCAACATCGCCGGTGTCCTCATCCGCTCGGGCGAGGTCAAGCGCAACACGAAGGCCCGCCTCGTCCGCGACGGCAAGGTCATCGCGGAGAACCTCAACATCGAGGGCCTGCGCCGCTTCAAGGACGACGTCACCGAGATCCGCGAAGGCTACGAGGGTGGTATCAACCTCGGAAACTTCAACGACATCAAGATCGACGACGTCATCGCGACGTACGAGATGCGCGAGAAGCCGCGGGTGTAACACCCACGGTTGGTGCCGGCCGACGGGATTTCGGTTCCGTCGGCCGGCACGTTTCCCGCAGACCCCGGGCCTCCGCCCGCCCACCACCCGACTCGGTCGGCAGTAGGTACCGTCTCGGTCCGCCGAACAGGCACCGCCCGAGGGGGCACCTTTTCAGCGCACCGAGTCGGGTGGTGGGTGGGCGAGGCCGGGGTCCGGGGCGGAGCCCCGCGGCGGGGCCTTGCCCACCGAGTCGGGCGGGTGGGTGGGCAGAGACCCGGGTCCGGGCGCAGCCCGGTGGCGGGTGGGGAAAGTCGGTCGAGCCCCCGGCAGGGACGGGGTACCGTTCCTGACAGGGCCATCGATCCCGTACCGGCGGGTTAACCGGATACATACATGTACGTGGGGACCCTGTCCTTCGACCTCCTCCTCGGCGACATCCACTCGCTCAAGGAGAAGCGCTCCGTCGTCCGCCCGATCGTCGCCGAACTCCAGCGGAAGTACGCCGTGAGCGCGGCCGAGGTGGACCACCTGGACCTTCACCGCAGGGCCGGCATCGGCCTTGCCATGGTCTCCGGCGACGCCGCGCACCTGACCGACGTACTCGACCGGTGCGAACGGCTGGTCGCCGGCCGCCCCGAGGTGGAGCTGCTGTCCGTCCGACGGCGCTTCCACGGCGACGACGACTAGACCTGAGACTTGAGAACGACGAGAAGAAAGAACGGGAGACGGACCAGTGGCCGACAACGCGCGGGCGAAAAGGCTGGCGGACCTCATCCGAGAGGTGGTGGCCCAGAAGCTGCAGCGCGGGATCAAGGACCCGCGGCTCGGTACCCACGTCACCATCACGGACACCCGGGTCACGGGTGACCTCAGGGAGGCGACCGTCTTCTACACGGTGTACGGCGACGAGGAGGAGCGGAAGGCCGCGGCCGCCGGTCTGGAGAGCGCCAAGGGCATCCTCCGGTCCGAGGTCGGCCGGGCCGCCGGCGTGAAGTTCACGCCGACCCTCGCCTTCGTGGCGGACGCCCTCCCGGACACCGCCCGGAACATCGAGGACCTCCTCGACCGGGCGCGCCAGTCCGACGCGAAGGTCCGCGAGGCCTCCGCGGGCGCTGCCTACGCCGGTGAGGCCGACCCGTACAAGAAGCCGGGCGAGGACGACGCCGACGAGACGGACGACGCCACCGAATGACCAGCAAGCCCACCCCGCCCGACGGCCTTGTCATCGTCGACAAGCCGTCGGGCTTCACCTCGCACGACGTCGTCGCCAAGATGCGGGGCATCGCCCGCACCCGGCGCGTCGGGCACGCCGGCACCCTCGATCCCATGGCCACGGGCGTCCTCGTCCTCGGTATCGAGCGGGCCACCAAGCTCCTCGGGCACCTCGCCCTCACGGAGAAGGAGTACCTGGGGACCGTCCGCCTCGGGCAGAACACGGTCACGGACGACGCCGAGGGCGAGATCACCTCGTCCACCGACGCCTCCGAGGTCACCCGCGAGGCCGTCGACGCCGGCATCGCCAAGCTGACCGGCGCCATCATGCAGGTCCCGTCCAAGGTCAGCGCCATCAAGATCGACGGCGTACGGTCGTACAAGCGCGCCCGGGACGGCGAGGACTTCGACATCCCGGCCCGCCCGGTGACCGTCTCGTCGTTCGCCGTGTACGACGTCCGGGACGCCGTCGCCGAGGACGGCACCCCCGTCCTCGACCTGGTCGTCTCCGTCGTCTGCTCCTCCGGTACCTACATCCGCGCCCTCGCCCGAGACCTCGGCGCCGACCTGGGCGTCGGCGGCCACCTCACCGCGCTGCGCCGCACCCGCGTCGGGCCGTACAAGCTGGACTCCGCGCGCACCCTCGACCAGCTCCAGCAGGAGCTGACCGTGATGCCCATCGCGGAGGCGGCCGGAGCCGCGTTCCGCCGCTGGGACGTCGACGACAGGCGGGCCCGCCTGCTCGCCAACGGCGTGCGCCTGGAGATGCCCGACGAGTACGCGGGCGCCGGCCCCGTCGCCGTGTTCGGCCCCGAGGGCCGCTTCCTGGCCCTCGTCGAGGAGCAGAAGGGCAAGGCGAAGAGCCTCGCCGTCTTCAGCTGAGCCCACGGGGTCCGCCGGGCCCCTCGGGCCCTGCCCGTGGAGCGGCGACCACGGGGTCTGACGCCGCCGCCGCTCCACGGTCCCCCCTCGGTTCCCCCACCCCTAGGGTGTATCCACCCGCCCCGGGCTATTCACCCGACCGAGCAGGCGCTCGGAGTGAACCGGGGGAGCGGAGGGGGGCGCGTTCACCGCCCGCTCTGTCCCGCTGATCATTTCGCGCCTACGGTCGAAGACAGCCGGAGACAAGGGCACGGATGTACGGGCGGGGAGGTTCGATCATGGCGGGACGCGGCCTGCGGACCGGGAGCGGTCGCCGGACGGCGGACGGTACGCGGGAGGCGGCGCAGGACACGGGGCCGGGGCTGGACGAGCGGTTGGTCCGGGTCCGGGACCTCGCCGGACGCCCGCGCGGCACCGGCTTCCTGGCCGATCATCACGGGACGCTGATCACCAGTCACGAGGCCGTCGACGGCCTCGCCCGGATCGTGCTGCACGCGGCCGGGGACCGCACCTGCGTGGTCGGCTCGGACGCCGTCGTCCCGCTGCCCGCCTACGACCTGGCCCTGGTCCGCACCGAGGGCCTCGCCGTGGACCCGCTCCCGATCACCGTACGTGAACGCATCCCGGCCGGCGCCTACGTGCGCATCGCAGCCGACCGCTGGCGCGAGGCCCGGGTGCTGGCCGCGACCCAGGTGACGTACACCGCCACGGACCGCTTCCACCTCCTCGAGGACACCCTGGAGCTGGCGATCGGCACGGCGGGCCGGGACGCGCTGCGCCTGGGCGGCGGAGCGGCCGGCGGCCCGGTCCTGGACGCGGAGACCGGCGCGGTCCTGGCCGTCCTCGGCACCGCCCTCCAGTCCGGCCAGCGGGACGTGGGCTTCGCCGTATCTCTCCACCACCCCGACAGCGGCCCCCTCGCCGACCTCCTGGCCACCAACGCGGCCACGGTCCCGGCCTACGGCATCGACCTCAACCTCGCGGGCGTACTGGAACTGACGGCCACGTCCGTAGCCCAGGACGGCCCCCCAGGCGCCCTCTCCGGCTACGCAGGCCACCACATGCCAACGCCCCGCCCCGGCTCGCCCCGCGCCAGCTCACCCCACTTCGAAACGCCCCACTTCGCAACGCCCCGCACCGGAGCGCCCCAAAGGGGCGCGGGGAACTGCGCGACCAGCCCCCACCCACCCGCAGCCGCCCCACCACCTCTCACGGCACTCGCAGGCGAACACACCGACCCCGTACAACCGGTAGAACGAGCCGCAACCGCAACGGAGCTGTCGGCCTTCGCCGAAGGCACCGGCACCGGCACCGGCACCGGCACCGTCCTGGCCCTGGTCGGCGCCCCCGGAACGGGCCGGACCACCGAACTCGCCGCCCTCGCCGCCCGCCGCAACCGCACAGCGAACCCGGCCCCCACCCTCTGGCTCCGCGGCGCCGACCTCAAGGACGCCGACGACTCCGTCGCCGACGCGGCCCGCCGCTCCCTGGAGCGCGCGGTCCGGATCGTCGCCGCCTCCCGCTCCCAACTCCCCGGCGACCTGGGTGAGGTGACCGTGGAGCGACTGGCCCGCCTCGCCGCCCGCGCCGGACGCCCGCTCCTCCTCCTGCTCGACGGCCCCGAGGAGATGCCCCCGGTCCTCGCCCACCGCCTCCCCGCCTGGACCGAGGGCACCGCCGACTGGCTGCGCGACACCGGCGCCCGCCTGCTCCTGGCCTGCCGCGACGAGTACTGGGAGCACGCCGGCGCCGAGTTCCCGCCCGCCCTGCTGCACCAGGGCACCGGCGACCCCGCCTGCGTCCGGCTGACCGACCTCACCCCCGACGAGGCCCGCCGCGCCCGCTCCCGCTACGGCATCCCCGACAACGCCCTCATCGACCGCGACGCCAGCCATCCCCTCACCCTGCGCCTGCTCTCCGAGGTCCGGGCCGCCCTCCCGGACGCCCCGGCCGACCAGGACCCGATCGACCGGCACGACGTCTTCGCCGCCTACCTCGACCTCATGTGCCTGCGCATCGCGGTCCGCCTGGCCGCCGAGAACGGCCTGCGCGGTACGGCCGTACGACGGCTCGCCGCCCGGGTCTCCGGACAGGTGCACGAGGCCGCCCGGCGCAGCCTCGGCCCCGGACAGGGCGAGCTGGACCGGGAGTCCTTCGAAGCGGTGTTCCCCTGGGGACCCGTCCCGGCCCACCTCGGCGGCGGCTCCGGCTGGGCCTCCGCCGTGCTCACCGAGGGACTCCTGGTGCCCGCCGGCGGCGGCTACCGCTTCGCCCACGAAGAGCTCGCCGACTGGATCCAGGGGATGCACCTGGACTTGGACGAAGCCCTCCACGCCCTCGTCCACCGCCCCCGCACCCCCCTGAGCGCCCACCCCCTGCCCGTCCCGCGCCACAGGGTCGGCCCGGTCGTCCAGGCCCTGTTGCTGCTCGACCGGGAGTACGGGCCCACCCAACTCACACCGCGACTCGACGAGTTGCTGCACGCCCTCGACCTGGCCTCCGGCTCCTGGTGGGCGGCACGCCTGCTCACCCAGACCCTGCTGCGGCTGCCCGACGCGACGCCGTACACCGGGGTGCTGCGGCTGCTCGCCGACCGGGTCGTGGGCCGCCGGCGCACCGCGGCCGCCGAGTCCGGATCCCCGTTCGGGCCGGAGTTCGGCCCGGAATTCTGGACCGCGCTCGCCCTCCCGGCCGCGAACCGCTTCGACTTGCTGCGCAGGCTCGTGCTTGCCGACGAGCCGCTGCCGGAGCCGGAGCCGGAGACCGCGGGCTTCGGCCGCTTCGGAGCCCGGCCGACCCGGCCGACCCGGGTACCGGTTCAGCCGACGACGGAAGAGCCCGAGGGCACCGCCCCCCGCTACCTGGACGCCGTGGCCCGACTCCTGGCCGCCGACCCCGCCGCCGTGCAGCCGTGTCTCACCCGGTGGTTCGACGACGAGCGGCCGTTGCCCGCGATGCCGCACGCCACCGTGGCGACGGCGGCCCAGGCGTTGCTGCACACCCACCGGCAGCGGGCCCTGGACGAACTGACCGAGGTGCTGGTGGACGCGGCACACCGGCGCGGCGACGAACTGCTCGCCGTGCTCGCCGAGGACGAGCCGTCGGCGGTGTGCCGGGCCGTCGACCGCTGGGCGCACGACGAGCGCCCGGCCCGCCGGGTGGCCGCCATGGCCCACGGGCTGCGCACCGCCCCGCACGTGCACAGCGAACCCGACCGCGAACTGCTCCGCTACGCCGCGCTCGCCCTGCTCGCCCGCCCCGCCGACTGCACCCTGCACGGCGGCGCCCTCGCCCTGCTGGTCCGCGACCCGGTGACCCGCGCCCGCCATCTCCCGCAGGCGCTCCGGCACTTCGCCGACGGCGACCACCAGCTGACCCCCGCCGCCCTGGTTCCCGCCCTGGCCACCCACTCCGACGAGGTCCTGGAAGCCTTCCGCGCCCGGCTGCGGGGACCGGACGCCGGACAGGTACTGCGCACGCTCGCCCACGTCACCGCGCCCGCCCTCGCCCACCGGGTCACCGAGCTGGTCCTGGAGGCCGCCGAGCTGCGGCCGGAGCTGGCCGGGCAGGTGGCCGCCTTCGTCGAGCGCCGCCTGGACCAGGGCGCCGAGGCCCGAACCGTCCTCCTGCCGGTGGTCACCGAGCTGCTCGACGACGGTCCCGAGCCGGTCCGGGCGGCCCTCGCGACCGTACTCGGCGCGGGCGGCACCCCCGCCTCCCGACCGCTGCGCGGGGAACTCCTGGAGTTCCTGCTGGAGCGTGAACGCGACCCGGGCGTCCTCGACGCCCTGCTGCACGCGGCCGCCGCACAGCGCGAGGACGACGGCGACGGGATGCGCGAGCTGGTCAGGCGCACCGGGCTGCTGCTGGTCCGCACCCCGGACGGGGCGACCCTGTTCGACCGCGGACTGGTCGACCTCGGCCGGCACGTCCCCGGATTCGCCGCCCTGATGGCCCGCTGGCTCACCGACACCCCGCAGGAGTGGGCCGCGGTGGTCGGGCCCAGCACCCGCCGCATGCTGGGAAACCTGGCGGGCATGCGGGTCCCGGCGTGAGCGCGGACACGTGCGCCCGGTCACAGCGACCGTGCCGGTGTGAGACGGGTCCGGCAAACATGGCACCCTTAGACCTGCGTAAGACGGACAACGGACACAGGTTCGAGGAGCGGACACAGTGCAGCGCTGGCGTGGCTTGGAGGACATCCCCGAGGGCTGGGGGCGCAGCGTCGTCACCATCGGGTCCTACGACGGGGTGCACCGCGGTCACCAGCTGATCATCCGGCATGCCGTGGACCGTGCCCGTGAGCTGGGCATCCCGGCCGTCGTCGTGACCTTCGACCCGCACCCCAGCGAGGTCGTCCGCCCCGGCAGCCACCCGCCGCTGCTCGCCCCGCACCACACCCGCGCGGAGCTGATGGCGGAGCTGGGCGTGGACGCGGTGCTGATCCTTCCCTTCACCACCGAGTTCTCGAAGCTGTCGGCCGCCGACTTCGTGGTGAAGGTCCTGGTCGACAAGTTGCACGCCAAGGCCGTCGTCGAGGGCCCCAACTTCCGCTTCGGCCACAAGGCCGCGGGCAACGTCGAGTTCCTCATCGAGCAGGGCAAGGTGTACGACTTCGAGGTCGAGGTCGTAGACCTGTTCGTGCGCGGGGAGGCGGGCGGCGGCGAACCGTTCTCCTCGACCCTGACCCGGCGCCTGGTCGCCGAGGGCGACATGGCCGGTGCCCGCGAGATCCTCGGCCGCCCGCACCGGGTGGAGGGCGTGGTCGTGCGCGGCGCCCAGCGCGGCCGTGAGCTGGGCTTCCCCACCGCCAACGTGGAGACCCTCCCGCACACCGCGATCCCCGCCGACGGCGTCTACGCCGGCTACCTGCACGCGCAGGGCGAGGTGATGCCGGCCGCGATCTCCGTCGGCACCAACCCGCAGTTCGACGGCACCGAGCGCACCGTGGAGGCGTACGCCATCGACCGCGTGGGCCTGGACCTGTACGGCCTGCACGTCGCCGTCGACTTCCTGGCCTACGTCCGCGGCCAGGCCAAGTTCGACTCGCTCGACGCCCTGCTGGAGCAGATGGCCGAGGACGTCAAGCGCTGCCGGGAGCTGGTGGCGGCCGAGAACGCCTGATCCGGCGGAGGCTCGGCGATACGCCGAAGGGCGGCCGGTGCGCGAGGCACCGGCCGCCCTTCGGCGTTCCGGCTACTGCTGCGGCGGCTGCTCCTGCGGGGGCTGCGGCGGCTGCGGGGGCTGCTGCGGGTAGCCGTATCCCGGCTGCTGCGGGTAGGGCTGGGTGCCGGGCTGGGGCTGGGGCTGCGGCTGGGCCTGGGGCTGTCCGTACAGCTCCTGCTGTGGGTACGGCTGCTGTTGCTGGGGGTACGGCTGCGGGGGATACGGCTGCCCGGGCGGCGCGTACGGCTGGGGCTGGCCGGGTGCGTACGGCTGCGGCTGGCCGGGCGCGTAGTACTGCTGCCCGGGCAGGGGCTGGCCGGGCATCGGCGGGGCGGCCACCGGCGGCGGGTTGCCGTCGTTGGTCCACAGGCCGTGCATCTGCTGGTGCCGGACGAAGTCCTCGGCGACCATCGCCGCGAGGTTGAAGTACGCCTCCCGCACCTTCGGCCGCATCATGTCGAGGTCGACCTCGGCACCGGCGGACAGGTGCTCGTCGAAGGGGACGACCACGACGCCCCGGCAGCGCGTCTCGAAGTGCGCCACGATGTCCTCGACCTTGATCATCTTGCCGGTCTCGCGGACCCCCGAGATCACGGTGATGGACCGCGACACGAGGTCGGCGTAGCCGTGTGCGGACAGCCAGTCCAGCGTCGTGCTCGCGCTGCTCGCCCCGTCCACGGAGGGCGTCGAGATGATGATCAGCTGGTCGGCCAGGTCGAGCACCCCGCGCATGGCGCTGTACAGCAGACCGGTGCCGGAGTCGGTGAGGATGACCGGGTACTGCTTGCCCAGCACGTCGATCGCGCGCCGGTAGTCCTCGTCGTTGAACGTGGTCGAGACGGCCGGGTCGACGTCGTTGGCGATGATCTCCAGGCCGGACGGCGCCTGCGAGGTGAACCGCCGGATGTCCATGTAGGAGTTGAGGTACGGGATCGCCTGGACCAGGTCACGAATGGTGGCCCCGGTCTCGCGGCGCACGCGGCGGCCGAGCGTGCCGGCGTCCGGGTTGGCGTCGATGGCGAGGATCTTGTCCTGCCGCTCGGTGGCGAGCGTGGAGCCCAGCGCGGTGGTCGTGGTGGTCTTGCCGACACCGCCCTTGAGACTGATCACCGCTATCCGGTAGCAGGACAGCACCGGCGTGCGGATCAGCTCCAGCTTCCGCTGCCGCTCGGCCTCCTCCTTCTTCCCGCCGATCTTGAACCGGGAGGACGCGGCGGCGGGCCGGCCGCTCTTCGCCTTCTGCTTCTTGTTGTTGAGCAGCCGGTCGGAGGACAGCTCCACGGCGGCGGTGTAACCCAGCGGCGCGGCACCGGGGTTGGTCATCTGCCGCTGGTCGTGCTGGATGGGCTGCGGCCAGGCGGCGCCGGCCCGGGGGTCGACGGGCGGCTGGGGCTGCGGGGCCTGCGGCTCGGCCGGCTGCGGGCTCTGCGGCGCCGGCTGCGGTGCCTGTACGGCGCGCGGGTCCTGCGGGGCGGCCTGCGGCGGCTGGGGCTGCGGCTGGCCCGGCGGGGGGAACCCGTAGCCGCCGGGCTGGACCGGTGCCTGCGGCTGTCCGGGCTGCGGGAAGCCGTAGCCGCCCGGTGCCTGCGGCGGCGCGACGGGGGCGCCCGGCTGGGGGAAGCCGTAGCCGCCCTGCGCGTCGGGCACGGCCGGCTGCGGGGCGTACGGCTGCGGCTGTCCGGGCTGCGGGGGCGTCGCGGGCTGGTTCCACGCGGCGGGCGCGGGCTGCGGGGCCTGCGGCCGGAACGGCTGCGGACCCTGCGCGGCGGCGGGCTGGGGCTGCGGCTGTCCGGGCGCGGGCTCAGGGGCTGCCGGCTGGACCGGCCACTGGGCGGCGGGCGCGGGGGCCGCGGGCTGGTACGACGGCGGCAGCGGCGGAACCACCGCCGGAGGCGTCGGCGGGGGAGCCCAGGCGGTGGGCACGATGTCCTCGGGAGCCGGGGGCGCGTCCTGCGGAGGGGCCGGAGGCGCGGGGACGGCGGGGGGTTCGACGGGGGCGACGACGGCTACGGCGTCGTCGGTCTCGGCGCGAGCCTCGTCGTTGTCGTTGTCGTCGTCATGGGTGTCCACGACGTCCACGACGGCCACGGCGTCCTGGGACTCGTCTTCGTCCGCCGTGTCGTCCGCCGGGTCGGCTTCCCACACGGACTCGTCCGTCTCGGCCGTAACGTCGGCATCGGCACCGGCACCGGCATCAGCGTCGGCATCGTCGGCGGCGACGGCGTCGAACTCGTCGCTCGGCGCCCCGTCCTCGGCCTCCTCCTCGTCGGCGTCCTCGTCGGCGTCTTCGGCGTGCTCCTCGGAGTTCACCGGAAGGGCGACGGCCGCGGCCTCCGATTCGGCTTCCTCCGCCTCCTCTTCCCGCTCTTCGTCGGCGGCGGGCTGCCCGGCGGCCTCGGCCGTCTCGCGCCTCACCGCGGCGGGGGAGAACCGCATCGTCGAACCGCTCTCCAGGTCACCGTTGTCCTCCTCGGGCTCCGGTGCCGGCTCCTCGGCGGTGCTCGGCTGCGGCTCGAAACCGACCGGCAGCTGCGGTACGGCGGCCGGGCCGCCTACGGGCGGCCCGGCCGGGGCCGGGGGCGGCGTGAACGGTGCCTTGGGCGGTGCGGCCGGTGCCCCGGCGTCCGCGCTCGGCGCCGGCAGCGTGAACGGCGCACCAGGCGTGGAGGCGGGCGGAGGGGTGAACGGAGCCCCTGGCGTTGACGCGGGCGCGGAAGTGAACGGCGCTCCGGGAGTTGACGCGGGCGGCGCGGTGAAGGGCGCACCCGGCGTCGAAGGGGGCGGCGGTGTGGCCGGCGCACCCGGCGTCGGGGCAGCCGGCGCCGAAGCCGTCGGAGGCGTGAAAGGCGCCCCGGGCGTCGCGGTGGGCGGCGGAGTGAACGGTGCGCCCGGAGTTGACGCGGGCGGCGGAGTGAACGGCGCTCCGGGAGCCGACGTCGGCGGGGGTGTGAACGGCGCGCCCGGAGCAGAGGTCGGCGGAGACGGCGGCGGGGTGAAGGGCACCCCTGGACCGGGCCTCCCGCCCCCCTGCTGGGCGTGCGGAGGAGGGGTCAGCCCGGGGATCGGCGCCCCCGGCGGGAACGGCGAACGAGGCTGAGCGGCATGCCCCGCACCGGCACCCGGACCTGGACCGGCAGCCCCCGGACCCGGCCCGTTCTCCGCGTCGGAACCGCCCGCGGGTCCCGGACCGCCCGCTCCGCCGGTCCCTGGACCGGAACCGTCGGCCGCGTTCTGCGTGTACCAGGCGGGCGGCGCGTAGTCGATCGTGAACTCGCCCGTCATCTCGTTGAGGGACTCCGCGTCGGGCTGGTCATCGCCGGGTGTGGCCCAGCCCCCGCGGATCCCGTCCCGATCGCTGCTCACAGTTCCTCCTGGTGTGGTCGAGCACCCT
Organism: Streptomyces sp. NPDC013157; assembly: GCF_042899865.1. Lineage (NCBI taxonomy): Bacteria > Bacillati > Actinomycetota > Actinomycetes > Kitasatosporales > Streptomycetaceae > Streptomyces > Streptomyces sp. NPDC013157. The sequence goes on from NZ_JBIBAK010000007.1 coordinate 472,803, forward strand.
CATGCCGTGCCGGCGCGACGACCATGTCGTGTCGTTCTCAGCATCCGTATTCGTGTGAGGTAGTCCGATCCACCGGCTCTCCCCCTCGGGACATCGGCGCCGTAATCACGGTCCGGACGTCGTGCCCCCCTCCCAGCCTAATCACCGTGAGCCGCACCTCGGCAGGCCCGTCCGTCTCTCGTCGGAGGTCCGCCTGGTCACACCCTGCCCGGAAGTGGTGTGCGGGGCCTTCGTATTGCCGAACAATCGATGAACAAAACGGGCAAGAACCGTCAGTTCGGGTACCAGTTGGCGTGCGCCGTGTCCGGGTGAGCAGACGAAGCGGGCGAACTGGCCCCGGGAAACGGGACATTGCGCGCGGGTGTCACGGGTGCGGGGGAGGGCGAGGTGAGCACGGTGAAGGCGGGCGCAGGGAAAGGCGGGCGCAGGAACACGAAGGGGCGGCACGCGTGCGTGCCGCCCCTCGATGCGCTGCCCGCCTACTGGGCGGCCAGCCCGCCGTTGCGCTCGTTCGGCTCCAGGTCGAACTCCCCGTCCCGCGCGCCCAGCACGAACGCCCGCCACTCCGCCTCCGTGTACCGCAGCACGGTGCCGTGGTCGAGCGAGGACCGCATGGCCACCGCACCCTCGGGCAGGTAGGCGATCTCGACCCGCTCCTCGTCCTGCTCGGTACCGGGCGCGCAGTGCCACTCGACGCCCGAGATGTCGAGCGCGTAGAGCTCGTCCCGTTCCCGCTCCTTGCGCGCCTTCATCTCCTCAGCCGTCTCGCTCATCCCGCAGCGACCCCTTCCCGTCGTGTCTGGGCTGTGACCGTCACACTACTGGCGGTGGCACCGGCCTCGTCCTTTCTTCCGGATCCCCGGGACGGAGCCCCTCATCGGCACTGGTACCCTTGACGACGGCCGTTTGTGTACGCACCCCCGGAGTCCCCCGCGGACCCTGGAGGCAGCGCCCAGCGGATCCCCGCCTCCCGAGTAACGGAAGCTCCCCCGAGACAAAGACCGGGGGCACTCGGTGGCCATTCAGACTACGAGGAGTTCGAGTGTCGCTCGACGCCGCAGTGAAGAAGCAGATCATCTCCGAGTTCGGTACCAAGGAGGGTGACACCGGCTCCCCCGAGGTCCAGGTCGCTCTGCTGTCCCGTCGGATCTCCGACCTGACGGAGCACCTCAAGACCCACAAGCACGACCACCACTCCCGCCGTGGTCTGCTGATCCTGGTCGGTCAGCGCCGTCGCCTCCTGCAGTACCTGGCGAAGAAGGACATCCAGCGCTTCCGTGCGCTGGTCGACCGCCTGGGCATCCGCCGCGGTGCGGCGGGCGCCAAGTAAGACGCCGTGAAGGGAGCGGTTCCCGGAGAGACACCCCGGGGCCGCTCCCTTTGCCGTACGTGCGGAAACGTGCGGAGTGTCACTGACGCTTTGTAGTGTGGTAGCACAACGCAATACGCACGACACAGCAGGACAACGAAGAAGGAGAAGCGCACCCAAGCCGCCGCCGGTCCTCGGTAGTGGCCCCCGGGGGGAAGCGAGCCCCGGGTGCTTCGATCGAAGACCGGCCCGCACAGGACGGCGCGCTTCTCCGCAACCGTCCCCCCGCCACACGGGCGGATCGGGACAAAAGACGTAACGCAGACGAAAGTAACGGAGAAAACGCTAGTGGAGAACGAGACCCACTACGCCGAGGCCGTCATCGACAACGGCGCCTTCGGCACCCGCACCATCCGCTTCGAGACGGGCCGCCTGGCCAAGCAGGCCGCCGGCTCCGCCGTGGCGTACCTGGACGACGACACCATGGTGCTGTCGGCCACCACCGCCTCCAAGAACCCCAAGGACCAGCTCGACTTCTTCCCCCTCACGGTGGACGTCGAGGAGCGGATGTACGCCGCCGGCAAGATCCCGGGTTCCTTCTTCCGCCGTGAGGGCCGGCCGAGCGAGGACGCGATCCTCACCTGCCGTCTGATCGACCGCCCGCTGCGCCCGTCCTTCAAGAAGGGCCTGCGCAACGAGATCCAGGTCGTCGCCACCATCATGGCGCTCAACCCCGACCACCTGTACGACGTCGTCGCGATCAACGCCGCGTCCGCGTCCACCCAGCTGGCCGGTCTGCCCTTCTCCGGCCCGATCGGCGGCGTCCGCGTCGCGCTGATCAACGGCCAGTGGGTCGCGTTCCCGACGCACACCGAGCTCGAGGACGCCGTCTTCGACATGGTCGTCGCCGGCCGTGTCCTGGAGGACGGCGACGTCGCGATCATGATGGTCGAGGCCGAGGCCACCGACAAGACCATCCAGCTGGTCAAGGGCGGCGCCGAGGCGCCGACCGAGGACGTCGTCGCCGCCGGTCTGGACGCCGCCAAGCCCTTCATCAAGGTGCTCTGCAAGGCCCAGGCCGACCTCGCCGCGAAGGCCGCCAAGCCGACCGGCGAGTTCCCGATCTTCCTCGACTACCAGGACGACGTCCTGGAGGCGCTGTCCGCCGCCGTCCGCCCGGAGCTCGCCTCCGCGCTGACCATCGCGGGCAAGCAGGAGCGCGAGGCCGAACTGGACCGCGTCAAGGGTCTGGCCGCCGAGAAGCTGCTCCCGGAGTTCGAGGGCCGCGAGAAGGAGATCTCCGCCGCGTACCGCTCGCTCACCAAGCAGCTGGTCCGCGAGCGCGTGATCAAGGAGAAGAAGCGCATCGACGGCCGCGGCGTCACGGACATCCGTACGCTCGCCGCCGAGGTCGAGGCCATCCCGCGCGTGCACGGCTCGGCGCTGTTCGAGCGTGGCGAGACCCAGATCCTGGGCGTCACCACCCTGAACATGCTCCGGATGGAGCAGCAGCTGGACACCCTCTCCCCGGTGACCCGCAAGCGGTACATGCACAACTACAACTTCCCGCCGTACTCCACCGGCGAGACCGGCCGCGTCGGCTCCCCGAAGCGCCGCGAGATCGGCCACGGCGCCCTCGCCGAGCGCGCCCTGGTCCCGGTCCTGCCGACCCGCGAGGAGTTCCCCTACGCGATCCGCCAGGTGTCCGAGGCCCTCGGCTCCAACGGCTCGACGTCCATGGGCTCGGTCTGCGCCTCCACCATGTCGCTCCTGAACGCCGGTGTGCCGCTGAAGGCCCCGGTCGCCGGTATCGCCATGGGCCTGATCTCCCAGGAGATCGACGGCGAGACGCACTACGTCACCCTCACCGACATCCTCGGTGCGGAGGACGCCTTCGGTGACATGGACTTCAAGGTCGCCGGCACCAAGGAGTTCGTGACCGCCCTCCAGCTCGACACCAAGCTGGACGGCATCCCGGCCTCCGTCCTGGCCGCCGCCCTCAAGCAGGCCCGGGACGCCCGCCTCCACATCCTCGACGTGATGATGGAAGCGATCGACAAGCCGGACGAGATGTCCCCGAACGCCCCGCGGATCATCACCGTCAAGATCCCCGTGGACAAGATCGGCGAGGTCATCGGCCCCAAGGGCAAGATGATCAACCAGATCCAGGAGGACACCGGCGCCGAGATCACCATCGAGGACGACGGCACCATCTACATCGGTGCCGCCGACGGCCCGTCCGCCGAGGCGGCCCGCGCCACCATCAACGGCATCGCCAACCCGACGATGCCCGAGGTCGGCGAGCGCTACCTGGGCACGGTCGTGAAGACGACGACGTTCGGTGCCTTCGTCTCCCTCCTCCCCGGCAAGGACGGTCTGCTGCACATCTCGCAGATCCGCAAGCTGGCCGGCGGCAAGCGCGTGGAGAACGTCGAGGACGTCCTCGGCGTGGGCCAGAAGGTCCAGGTCGAGATCGCCGAGATCGACTCCCGCGGCAAGCTCTCCCTCATCCCCGTGATCGAGGGCGAGGAAGAGGCCTCCTCCGAGGACGCAAAGGACGACACCGACAAGTGACGTCGAGCAGCTCTACGGCGACGGCCCGCACCTCCTCGGAGGCGCGGGCCGTCGCCCGTACCCAAACCCTGATCAAGGGCGAGAACGGCATCGGCACGGTCCGCAAGACCACCCTCCCCGGTGGCCTGCGCATCGTCACCGAGACCCTGCCCTCGGTCCGCTCCGCGACCTTCGGCATCTGGGCCCACGTCGGCTCCCGCGACGAGACCCCCGCCCTGAACGGCGCCACCCACTACCTGGAGCACCTGCTCTTCAAGGGCACGACCCGGCGCAGTGCGCTGGACATCTCCTCCGCGATCGACGCGGTCGGCGGCGAGATGAACGCGTTCACGGCGAAGGAGTACACGTGCTACTACGCGCGCGTGCTCGACACCGACCTGCCGCTCGCCATCGACGTCGTCTGCGACATGCTCACGGGCTCCCTGATCCTCGAAGAGGACGTCAACGTCGAGCGCGGCGCGATCCTCGAAGAGATCGCGATGACCGAGGACGACCCGGGCGACTGCGTGCACGACCTGTTCGCGCACACCATGTTCGGCGACAACGCCCTCGGCCGCCCCGTCCTCGGCACGGTCGACACGGTCAACGCCCTGACCGCCGACCGCATCCGCCGCTTCTACAAGAAGCACTACGACCCCACCCACCTGGTGGTCGCGGCGGCGGGCAACATCGACCACAACAAGGTCGTACGACAGGTCCGCGCGGCCTTCGAGAAGTCCGGCGCCCTCAAGAGCTCCGACGCGCAGCCGATCGCCCCGCGCGACGGCAGCCGCACCATCCGGACCTCGGGCCGCGTCGAGCTCCTCGGCCGCAAGACCGAACAGGCGCACGTCGTCCTCGGCATGCCCGGCCTCGCCCGCACCGACGACCGCCGCTGGGCGCTCGGCGTGCTCAACACCGCCCTCGGCGGCGGCATGTCCTCCCGGCTCTTCCAGGAGGTCCGGGAGAAGCGCGGCCTGGCCTACAGCGTGTACTCGTACACCTCGGGCTTCGCCGACTGCGGGCTGTTCGGCGTCTACGCCGGCTGCCGGCCCTCGCAGGTGCACGACGTCCTCAAGATCTGCCGGGACGAACTCGACCAGGTGGCCGAGAACGGCCTGCCGGACGAGGAGATAGGGCGGGCCGTCGGGCAGCTCCAGGGCTCCACGGTCCTCGGCCTGGAGGACACCGGCGCGCTGATGAACCGTATCGGCAAGAGCGAACTGTGCTGGGGCGAGCAGATGTCCGTCGACGACATGCTGGCCCGGATAGCCGCGGTGACCCCGGACGAGGTCCGCTCGGTCGCCCGCGACATCCTGGGACAGCGCCCGTCGCTGTCGGTCATCGGCCCGCTCAAGGACAAGCAGGCCGCACGCCTGCACGACGCCGTCGCCTGACACACCACCGGTAAGGAACGAAGACGAAGATGAGCAAGCTGCGCGTGGCGGTCCTCGGCGCCAAGGGCCGGATCGGCTCCGAGGCGGTCAGGGCGGTCGAGGCCGCCGAGGACCTGGAGCTGGTCGCCGCCCTCGGCCGGGGCGACAAGCTGGAGGCGCTGGAGGCCTCCGGCGCCCAGGTCGCCGTCGAACTCACCACCCCCGCCTCGGTGATGGGCAACCTCGACTTCTGCGTGCGCCACGGCATCCACGCGGTCGTCGGTACGACGGGCTGGACCGACGACCGCCTCGCGCAGCTGCGGGGCTGGCTCGCCCAGTCTCCGGAGACCGGCGTGCTCATCGCCCCGAACTTCTCCATCGGCGCCGTGCTGACGATGAAGTTCGCGCAGATCGCGGCGCCCTACTTCGAGTCGGTGGAGGTCGTCGAGCTCCACCACCCGAACAAGGTGGACGCACCGAGCGGCACGGCCACCCGCACCGCCCAGCTCATCGCCGAGGCCCGCCGCGCGGCCGGCACCGCCCCGGCCCCGGACGCCACGGTGACCGCCCTGGACGGCGCGCGCGGCGCCAGCGTCGACGGCGTCCCCGTCCACGCCGTCCGCCTGCGCGGCCTCCTGGCCCACCAGGAGGTCCTCCTCGGCGGCGAGGGCGAGACCCTCACCATCCGCCACGACTCCCTCCACCACAGCAGCTTCATGCCGGGCATCCTGCTCGGCGCCCGCCGCGTGGTGACCACTCCGGGCCTGACCTTCGGCCTGGAGAACTTCCTGGACCTGAGCTGAACCGGCAGGACGACATGCGCGCGAAGCTCTCCTACGCCCTCACGGCCGCCGTCCTCCTCTTCTACTTCGTGCTGGTCGGCAGCAGGGGCGTGATGCTCATCCAGACCGGCACGGTCCTCACCGTCACCTTCGGGGTGGCGGTGCTGATCCTGCCGGTCATCGGCCTGTGGTTCCTGTGGAAGAACACCCAGTTCGTCCGCCGGGCCAACGCCCTCGCCGCCGAACTCGACGCCGAGGGCGGCCTGCCCGTGGACGAGCTGAAGCGCACCCCCGGCGGCCGCATCGACCGGGACTCCGCCGACGAGGTCTTCGCCAAACGCAAGGCCGAGACCGAGGTCGCCCCCGACGACTGGCGCAGCTGGTTCCGCCTCGCCGTCGCCTACCACGACGCCCGCGACACCCCGCGCGCCCGCAAGGCCATGCAGCGCGCCATCGCCCTGCACGACGGCAGGCCACTGGAGGCCTGAGCGGCAGCGCCCCTTCAGGGGCGCTGGGGGAGGAACTGCGCGACCAGCCACAACGGCGCCGCAGTCGACACACGGCACATCGCGGCACCTCCAGCGGAGCTAACCGCGCCGGTACTCCGCCGCCCACGCCTCCACCACGTCCGCCGCACGGTCGAAGGCCGACGCCCGGCCCACGAAGTCCATGCCGTGCGTGGTCAGCAGCGGCTCGGTGTCCGCCGGGGCGCGGTCCTTGCGTACGAGGGTCAGCGCCTGACCCTGCACCGTCCGCGGCAGGCCCAGCCAGCGCACCGGCTGCTGCGCCGTTCGCACCTCGACGATCCGCTTCCACGGCACCGTGCGCGTGTACAGCAGACCCACCTGGCGCACTCCGTGCGCGCTCACCCACACACCCACGCGCAGTATCCGCAGTGCGGCGGCGATGATCAGCAGGGCGATGCCGAGGACCGCCCCGGCGGAGGACATCGAGCCGGTCAGGGCCAGTGCGACCGCCGCGAACAGCACGAACGAGGCGAGCAGCAGCCACAGGGCGGCTCCGCCGACCCGCCACGGCCCGGGCCGGTAGGGGCGCCGCCAGCGGTCGCGGTCGTCGTAGGGCAGGGCGTTGTCGAGTGCCGCGTCATAGGTGCGGTCGGCCGTCAGGAAGGGCAGGGGCACGGCTGGTCCTCACTCAATCCATGCATGGGCTGTGCCCGGTGAGGCTATCCGCCCGTGTTCCCGCCCACCACTCACGGGGGTCCGGAAGAGTCAGTGCCCCTGGGAGGCCTGTGACTGCTGGGTCCCCGAGGCGGACGGCGTGGACAGCGCCGGCATGCCGAGCACCAGCGAGCCCACCAGCCCGGCCACGATGGTGAGCCCGAGCAGCCAGCGCCCGGCTATCTGACTCACGGACGACCGCTGCCGGGGCGGGGGTGTGACATTGCTGCGGAACCTGTCGGCTTCGGCGAGGAAGGCGAACGGGACCGGTTCGCGCCGACCGAACATGGGCGGTGCATCCCCTCTCGGGATCGAACGACTGTCTGTCATCTACCCAGACGGGCGAGTAACCCGAAAGGTGCCCGGTTTCACCGAATTCACAGAAATTCGCTGCCGTATGTCGCGCCCCGGCACCGAACGCCCCGATGTCGGTACCGGGCCGTAGAGTGGGCGCCGCCCGAGAGAAGTGATGGAAGGACCCTCCGAGCCGTGACCGACACCCCCGCCGACGACCTCAAGCCCAGCTTCCGGAGCGATGTCACCGTCGACCTGGTCAAGCACAGCGCGGCCGACTCCGACGTGCTGTGGGCCGCACGCGTGTCCACCGCCGGCGAGCAGTCCCTGGACGAGCTGAAGAAGGACCCGGAGCGCTCCAAGGGCCTCATCAACTACCTGATGCGGGACCGCCACGGCAGCCCCTTCGAGCACAACTCGATGACCTTCTTCATCAGCGCCCCGATCTTCGTCTTCCGCGAGTTCATGCGGCACCGGGTGGGGTGGTCCTACAACGAGGAGTCGGGCCGCTACCGGGAGCTCGAGCCGGTCTTCTACGTCCCCGGCGAGTCCCGCAAGCTCGTCCAGGAGGGCCGCCCCGGCAAGTACGTCTTCGTCGAGGGCACCCAGGCCCAGCAGGAGCTGGTCGGCCGGGTGATGGAGGACTCCTACCGGCAGGCGTACGAGGCCTACCAGGAAATGCTCGCCGCCGGCGTCGCCCGTGAGGTCGCCCGGGCGGTGCTTCCCGTGGGGCTGTTCTCCTCGATGTACGCCACCTGCAACGCCCGCTCGCTGATGCACTTCCTCGGGCTGCGCACCCAGCACGAGCTGGCCAGGGTGCCGTCCTTCCCGCAGCGGGAGATCGAGATGGTCGGCGAGAAGATGGAGGCGGAGTGGGCCAAGCTCATGCCGCTCACCTACGCGGCCTTCAACGCCAACGGCCGGGTCGCGCCGTAGTACGGCCCGCGGATCGCGCTTGTTGTCGTGCTCGGCACAGATGTACGGATCAGCCTCGCGAGGTGTCCGTATTGCGGCATTTAGAGAAGTTCATCTAGCCTGATCAAACGGACCCGGCACTGCTTGAACCCCCGAGCAGGCAGTGCCGGGCTCCGCATTTGTCCGGACTTTCCCCGCACCCCGAGGGCAGACCGCGCCGTGAGCACCGAGTAGCGTGTAACCCATGGCTCCGACCTCCACTCCGCAGACCCCCTTCGGGCGGGTCCTCACCGCCATGGTCACGCCCTTCACGGCGGACGGCGCGCTCGACCTCGACGGCGCACAGCGGCTCGCCACCCACCTGGTGGACGCAGGCAACGACGGCCTGATCATCAACGGGACCACCGGCGAGTCCCCCACCACCAGTGACGCGGAGAAATCGGACCTGGTACGAGCCGTACTGGAGGCGGTCGGCGACCGCGCCCACGTCGTGGCCGGAGTCGGCACCAACGACACCCACCACAGCATCGAGCTGGCCCGCCAGGCCGAGCGCGACGGCGCGCACGGCCTGCTGGTCGTCACGCCGTACTACAACAAGCCCCCGCAGGAGGGCCTGTACCGGCACTTCACGGCCGTCGCCGACGCCACCGGGCTGCCCGTGATGCTCTACGACATCCCCGGCCGCAGCGGCGTCCCGATCAGCACCGAGACGCTGGTCCGCCTCGCCGAGCACCCGAGGATCGTCGCCAACAAGGACGCCAAGGGCGACCTGGGCCGTGCGAGCTGGGCCATCGCGCAGTCCGGCCTCGCCTGGTACTCCGGCGACGACATGCTGAACCTGCCGCTGCTCTCCGTGGGCGCGGTCGGCTTCGTCTCGGTCGTCGGCCACGTGGTCACGCCCGACCTACGGGCCCTCGTCGACGCGTACACCACCGGTGACGTCGTCAAGGCCGCCGAGATCCACCAGAAGCTGCTCCCCGTCTACACCGGCATGTTCCGCACCCAGGGCGTCATGACCACCAAGGCCGCGCTCGCCCTCCAGGGACTGCCCGCAGGACCCCTGCGCGCCCCCATGGTCGAATGTTCGGCCGAGGAGATTGCCCAGCTCAAGATCGATCTTGCCGCCGGCGGGGTACAACTCTGACAACAGACTTCTGCGCGGCCGTCCGCGCAGCAACGCTTCACAACTGAATAAGCGGGACCACCGGTGCCCGCACCCCACCAAGACAACGACAACTGCTTATGCACGAACGTCACGCACGCCACGTGCCCGACCGGTACGTGGCGTGCGTGGTGAGGAGAGTCTTTTGAGTCATCCGCATCCTGAACTCGGCCCGCCGCCCCAGCTCCCCGAAGGCGCCCTCCGCGTCACGCCACTCGGCGGTCTGGGCGAGATCGGCCGGAACATGACCGTCTTCGAGTACGGCGGCCGCCTGCTGATCGTCGACTGCGGAGTGCTCTTCCCCGAGGAGGAGCAGCCCGGAATCGACCTGATCCTGCCGGACTTCTCGTCCATCCGGGACCGCCTCGACGACGTCGAGGGCATCGTCCTCACCCATGGCCACGAGGACCACATCGGCGGCGTCCCCTACCTGCTCCGCGAGAAGCCGGACATCCCGCTGATCGGCTCCAAGCTGACCCTCGCGCTCATCGAGGCGAAGCTCCAGGAGCACCGCATCCGCCCGTACACGCTGGAAGTGGCGGAGGGCCAGCGCGAGCGCGTCGGCCCCTTCGACTGCGAGTTCGTCGCCGTCAACCACTCCATCCCGGACGCCCTCGCGGTCGCCATCCGCACCCCGGCCGGCATGGTCGTACACACCGGCGACTTCAAGATGGACCAGCTCCCGCTGGACCACCGCCTCACGGATCTGCACGCGTTCGCGCGACTGAGCGAGGAGGGTATCGACCTCCTCCTGGCCGACTCGACGAACGCCGAGGTCCCCGGCTTCGTCCCGCCCGAGCGCGACATCTCGAACGTCCTGCGCCAGGTCTTCGCCAACGCCCGCAAGCGGATCATCGTGGCGAGCTTCGCCAGCCACGTCCACCGCATCCAGCAGATTCTGGACGCGGCCCACGAGTACGGCCGCCGGGTCGCCTTCGTCGGCCGCTCCATGGTCCGCAACATGGGCATCGCGAGGGACCTCGGCTATCTGAAGGTCCCGCCGGGCCTGGTCGTCGACGTCAAGACGCTCGACGATCTCCCCGACCACGAGGTGGTCCTGGTCTGCACGGGCTCCCAGGGCGAACCGATGGCCGCCCTGTCCCGGATGGCCAACCGCGACCACCAGATCCGCATCGTCGACGGCGACACGGTCATCCTGGCGTCGTCGCTCATCCCCGGAAACGAGAACGCGGTCTACCGCGTCATCAACGGCCTGACCCGCTGGGGCGCCAACGTCGTCCACAAGGGCAACGCCAAGGTGCACGTTTCCGGCCATGCCTCCGCCGGCGAGCTGCTGTACTTCTACAACATCTGCCGGCCGAGGAACCTGATGCCGGTCCACGGCGAATGGCGCCACCTGCGCGCCAACGCCGAGCTCGGCGCTCTGACCGGCGTCCCGCACGACCGCATCGTCATCGCCGAGGACGGCGTCGTCGTCGACCTCGTCGCGGGCAAGGCCAAGATCTCCGGCAAGGTCCAGGCGGGCTATGTCTACGTCGACGGCCTCTCGGTCGGCGACGTCGGGGAGCCGGCCCTCAAGGACCGCAAGATCCTCGGCGACGAGGGCATCATCTCGGTCTTCGTGGTCGTCGACTCGTCCACCGGCAAGATCACGGGCGGACCCCATGTCCAGGCCCGCGGCTCCGGCATCGACGACTCGGCGTTCGCCGCCGTCATCCCGAAGATCTCCGAAGTCCTGGAACGCTCGGCCCAGGACGGCGTCGTGGAGCCCCACCAGCTGCAGCAACTCATCCGCCGGACCCTCGGCAAGTGGGTTTCGGACACGTACCGGCGCAGGCCGATGATCCTCCCGGTGGTCGTGGAGGTCTGACACGCGCACGCGTGAACCCGGAGCGGGGCTCCTCGATTTGCATCGAGGAGCCCCGCTCCAGTAGGTTTACGGCTCTGCCCGACCGGGAACCCCAGTGCTTCATGCACCGGATCCAGGTGCCCCGGACCGGGTGGAAATTCCGACTCAGAACTTCTGATAAAGTCGGAGCCGCCGGAAAGGGAAACGCGAGAGCGAGAACCTGGAAAGCACCGAGGAAATCGGATCGAGAAAAGATCTGATAGAGTCGGAAACGCAAGACCGAAGGGAAGCCCGGAGGAAAGCCCGAGAGGGTGAGTACAAAGGAAGCGACCGTTCCTT
>NZ_JBIBAK010000008.1:0-120645 GCF_042899865.1 Streptomyces sp. NPDC013157
GGGCTGCCGCCCCCGGACCCCCGCTTCGGCCTGAACGGCCTCGTCCTCAAACGCCGGACGGGCTGGTGGGGGTGCGGACCGGCTCTCGTCCTCAAGCCGGACGGGTTGAGGGAGTGTCGGGCGGCCTTCGTCGGACGCTCGGGCGGGTTGAGAGGGGGTGTCGGGCGGCCTTCGTCGGACGCTCGGGCGGGTTGAGAGGGGGTGTCGGGCGGCCTTCGTCGGACGCTCGGACGAGCTGAGAGGGAGTGCCGGCCGGTCGTCGTCCTCAGGCGCCGGAGGGCTGGGAGTTGTCGAACAGGCCGATCGGAAGGCCAAGTGATTCTAAGGAGCCGTACATGCATCTCGACCACGACCACCACCACGGCCCGGCTGCCCTCAGCGCCGACGCCCATCGGCCCGACGGGGCGCGGCGGGCGCTTCGGATCGGGCTCGGGGGGCCGGTGGGGTCCGGGAAGACCGCTACCGTTGCCGCTCTGTGCCGGGCGCTGCGGGACGAGTTGTCCCTGGCCGTCGTCACCAATGACATCTACACCCGGGAGGACGCCGAGTTCCTGCTCCGGGAGGCCGTGTTGCCGCCGGAGCGGATCGCCGCCGTCGAGACGGGGGCGTGTCCGCACACCGCGATCCGGGACGACATCTCGGCCAATCTCGAAGCCGTGGAGGACCTGGAGGACGCGGTCGGGCCGCTGGATCTCATCCTCGTCGAGTCGGGTGGGGACAATCTCACCGCCACCTTCTCCAAGGGGCTCGTGGACGCGCAGATCTTCGTGATCGACGTGGCGGGAGGGGACGACATCCCGCGGAAGGGCGGGCCGGGGGTGACCACGGCCGACCTGCTCGTCGTCAACAAGACGGACCTGGCGCCCTACGTCGGGTCGGATCTGGCGCGGATGGCCGCCGACGCCAAGGCGCAGCGCGCCGAACTGCCGGTCGTCTTCCAGTCGTTGCGCAGCGAGGCCGGTGTCGCGGAGGTGGCCGCGTGGGTGCGGGAGCGGCTCGTGGCGTGGGCCGTATGACGGCGACGGGGGTGCGCGCCGTCGCCCGGATCGTCGCACGGGACGACGGGCGGGGCGGTACCTCTCTTCCCGTGCTGGAGGGCGAGGGGCCGCTCGCACTGCGGCGTACCCGGGGGAGCGGGGCCGAGGCCCGGGTGATGGTCGTCGGGGCGATGAGCGGGCCGCTCGGCGGGGACCGGTTCGGGATCGAGGCCAGGGTCGAGGAAGGGGCCCGGCTGCGGGTCGGGTCGGCGGCCGCGACCATCGCCCTGCCGGGGCAGGGGAAGGAGGAGGCTCGGTACGACGTCCGGCTCGATGTCGCCGACGGGAGTGAACTGCGGTGGCTGCCCGAGCAGTTGATCTCCGCCAACGGGAGTGATCTGTGTGTGACGACTCGCGTCGGGGTCGGGGCGCGGGGCCGGCTCGTGCTGCGGGAGGAGCAGGTGCTCGGGCGGGTGGGGGAGGAGCCCGGGCGGCTCAGCAGCCGGCTCACCGTGCGGGTGGCCGGGAAGGCCGTGCTGGACCAGGAACTCGCCTGTGGGCCCGGGGCGCCCGGTGGCTGGGACGGGGCCGCCGTGCTGGCGGGACACCGCGCGGTCGGGCAACTCGTCGTCGTACGCCCGGAGTTCGCGGGGCGGCCGATGGAGGCACGGATGCTGGGAGAAGGCGCCGCGCTCACGCCGCTCGCCGGGCCCGCGGTGTTGGTGAGTGCGGTGGCGGGCGACGCGCTGCGGCTGCGCAGGGTCCTGGACGAGGCGTTGGGCCGGCTGGACGCGTGATCCGCTCAGCGGGTCGAGCGGGATCCGAACGTCCGGTTATCGGATTGATAAAGGCGGCCGTCGGGCCCTGTTCTCAGCAGCCTCACAGCCGGAAGTATCTCCCCTGACCATTCGTCACCAGGTAGGGGAGGGGCCCACTTGAAGGACAACTTCAGATCGAGGAGCCGGACGCTGGCGCTCGGGTCGGCCGGAGCACTCGTCACGGCCAGCCTGATCACCGGTGCCCTGGCGGCACCCGCCGCCGGCGCCGAGGCCCGGTACGGCGGCCAGGACCGCGCGCAGCAGGGCGCGGCGATCGCGGCCGAACGGGCCGCGAAGGCCGGGATCGACTGGGCCGACTGCCCGGCCGACTGGGCCCTGACCAAGCCCGTCCAGTGCGGCTGGGTCAGCGTGCCGCTCGACTACACCAAGCCCTACGGCAAGCAGATCAGGCTCGCCGTCGACCGAATAGGCAACACGGGGACGCCGGCGGAGCGCCAGGGCGCGCTCGTCTACAACCCCGGCGGCCCGGGCGGCTCGGGCATGCGCTTCCCGCTCCGGGTCACCAACAAGAACCCCCTGTGGGTCAACGCCTCGAAGGCGTACGACTTCGTGGGCTTCGACCCGCGCGGCGTCGGCCACTCCGCACCCATCTCCTGCGAGGACCCGCAGGAGTTCGTGAAGGCCCCCAAGGCCGACCCGGTGCCCGACACCGAGGCCGACAAGACCGCACAGCGCAAGCTCGCCAAGCAGTACGCGGACGGCTGCGCCGAGCGCACCGGCCGCGCGATGCTCCAGCAGATGACCACCGCGAACACCGCCCGTGACCTGGACGTCATCCGGGCCGCTCTCGGCGAGCAGAAGCTCAACTACCTCGGTGTCTCGTACGGCACCTACCTCGGCGCGGTGTACGGGACGCTGTTCCCGGGGCACGTGCGCCGGATGATCGTCGACAGTGTCGTCAACCCGTCGCGCAAGAACATCTGGTACCAGGCCAACCTGGACCAGGACGTCGCCTTCGAGGGCCGCTGGAAGGACTGGGAGGACTGGGTCGCCGCGCACGACGCCGCCTTCCACCTGGGGACCACGCGGGACGCCGTCCAGGCCAAGTGGCTCCGGCTGCGCGCCACCGCCAAGGCGAACCCGATCGGCGGGGTCGTCGGACCGGCCGAGCTGATCGGCTTCTTCCAGAGCGCGCCGTACTACGACTCCTCGTGGGTCCCGGTCGCCACGGTGTTCAGCAAGTACTTCGCCGGTGACACCCAGGCCCTGGTCGACGCGGCCGCCCCGGACCTGACCGACACCGCCGGCAACATCACCTCGGAGAACGGCAACGCCGTCTACACGGCAATCGAGTGCACCGACGCCAAGTGGCCCACCGGCTGGCACAAGTGGGACCGCGACAACACCGAGCTCAACCAGCAGTACCCCTTCATGACCTGGGCCAACGCCTGGCTCAACCTGCCCTGTGCCACGTGGCCGGTCGAGCAGCAGACCCCGGTGGAGGTCAGGACCCACAAGGGTCTGCCGCCGGTGCTGATCGTGCAGTCCACGCGTGACGCCGCCACCCCGTACCCCGGGGCCGTCGAACTGCACAAGCGTTTCCAGGGCTCCCGCCTGATCACCGAGCAGGGCGCCGGCTCGCACGGCGTGACCGGCCTGGTCAACCCGTGCATCAACAACCGCGTCGACACCTACCTGCTCACCGGCAAGCTGGACGGCGCCGACGTCACCTGCGGCCCGCACGCCACTCCGCAGCCGTAACCACCGTCTCCCGTACGACGACGAGGGGCGGCCGGAAGACTCCGGCCGCCCCTCACTTCTCCGTCCACCGCCTCAGCTCAGCGGCGCCCGCGGGAACCGGCGCTCCTTCGAGCCCTTCGCCGCCTGTTCGGCCTTGACGACGGCCGCGTACTCGTCGACGTACTCCTGCTCGGACAGGGTCAGGATGGCGTACATGATCTCGTCGGTGATGGCGCGCAGGACGGCCTTCTCGTGCTCCATCCCGGCGTAGCGGGAGAACTCGAGGGGCTTGCCGAAGCGGATCACGACGGGGTGGACGTTCGGGATGACCTTGCCGGGCGGCTGCGCCTCGAAGGTGCCGATCATCGCGCAGGGGATCACCGGGACACCGGCCCGCAGCGCCATCACGGCGACCCCGACCTTGCCCTTGTACAGGCGGCCGTCGTGCGAGCGTGTGCCCTCCGGATAGATGCCGAGCAGCTCGCCCTTGCCCAGCACCCCGAGCCCCTCCCGGATCGCGGCCTGGCCCGCCTCCTTGCCGGAGCGGTCCACCGGGATCTGCCCGGCGCTGCGGAAGAAGAAGGCGGTCAGCCGGCCTCGCACCCCCGGCCCCGTGAAGTACTCGGCCTTGGCGAGGAAGGTGATGCGCCGTTTGAGGACGGCCGGCATCAGGAAGTGGTCGGAGAAGGAGAGATGGTTGCCGGCGATGATCGCCGGTCCCGACGACGGCACATGCTCCAGGCCCTCGATCCGCGGCCGGAACACCACTCTCAGCAGCGGGCCCAGCAGTACGTACTTGAGCAGGTAGTAGAACACGGCTCGCCCCTCACTTTGCCAGCTCCCCTGCGAGCTGGTGTCATCCCACGTCATTACTGCTTGCCCAGCATTCGGCTCACGTGCGCCTGCGCGCCCGTGACCGGTGTGGGCCTGCTCAAGGAAGCCTCAATGTACCTGGGACGGATGCGGCTGAGATTTCCTGGATCTTCGACCCAGTGTCGCAGCGATACGAGGGTGAGTCACTACGAGCGGACAGCAGGGCCGCCTCGCATCCCCCGGCGAGGCGGCCCTGCTGTCGCGCCGTCATTTACTGGTGGCAGGGGCTCTGGGGCTGCGACGCCAGATCTCAACCGGCGTACACCCGGCCCTGTTTCACCACGTGGTGCACCGGCTGGGAGCAGCCGATGGACGGGGTGACCGGCAGACTGACGGCGAGGGGCGCGGGTTCCGTGTCCCCCACCGTGCCCCGGTCGGATTCCTTTCAGGTACCGGTGTCGTGCGTGTGGACCTGCGACCGCACCGAGGCGGCGTACTCGTCCTCCGGTGACCGCAGTGCGGTGAGCGTGATCTCCTGCGTCATCCCCCCGGGCATCGTCGACGACAGCAACGCGCAGCGGTGGGAATGACTCCGCGGCGGCCGTTGCGGGCCGTGTCCGTGCCGGCGGGCACTCAGGGAATGCATAGGATGGCCCCGATGCGCCCCACCGAGCAGCCCGCCGCGCGACCGCCGTACCGGCAGTGGCGTGCCGTGCTCGTGCTGGGCCTGCTGGCCGGGCTGTTCGGCATGCACGCGCTGGCACCCGGCGGTCTCATGGGAATGCACGGCGGGCACGAGCGGGCCGTCTCCCAGGGGACGGTCACGGCCACCGCGTACGACGGCTGTTCCGGCGACGACGGGCACTGCGGCGGCGACCACGCGCAGCACGCCGACGCGACCTGCGCCTCCGGCGCGGTGAGCGGCGGACCGGCGCTGCCCGCGCTGGTCCCGGACCCGGTCCCCGTCCGCCCGGCCGCCTGCCCGGCGGCCTCCCGCCCGGCCACGGCACCGGACGGCGCGCGAGCACCTCCCGACCTGGCCGAACTCCAGCTCCTGCGGATCTAGAGGCACCCGAGCAGGCCGTGCGCGTTCAGCGCAGCGGTCGTGCTTCCGCGTGCCCGACTCACACCCAGTAGCAGGAGTTCCAGCATGACCAGCAGGCGTACCCGTGCCGTCCTCGTCGCGCTCACCGCGACCGCCGCCCTCGCCCTCACCGCGTGCGGCAGCGGCGACGACGGCGCCGACACCGCACACGCGTCCCACTCGGCGGCGGCCGGCGCCACCGCCTCCGCCACCGCCGGTGCCCACAACGCGCAGGACGTGTCCTTCGCCCAGAGCATGATCCCGCACCACCAGCAGGCCCTGGAGATGGCCGGGCTCGCCGTCGACCGTGCCTCCTCCGCTCAGGTGCGGGACCTCGCCGCCCGGATCGAGAAGGCCCAGGACCCGGAGATCAGGACCATGACCGGCTGGCTGAAGGCCTGGGGCGAGGAGGTGCCCATGGCGGGCATGGACCACAGCGGCCACGCCGGCATGACCGGGATGATGTCCGACAAGGACATGACCATGCTGAAGCAGGCCAAGGGGACGGACTTCGACACGATGTTCCTGACCATGATGGTCCAGCACCACCAGGGCGCCGTGGAGATGGCCGGCACCGAGAAGGCCAAGGGCGACTACGGCCCGGCCACGACCATGGCCGACTCCATCGTCACCGCGCAGAACGCCGAGATCAAGGAGATGAACAAGCTCCTCGGCAAGGGCTGAGCAGAGACGGCGGCGGCCGTGCCCACCGGCGCGGCCGCCGTCCGCTCAGGCCGTCAGCACCTTCTCCAGCGCCCCCAGTGCCGACCGCAGTTCCTCCGCCGTGACGGTCAGCGGCGGGGCCAGCCGGATCGTGGAGCCGTGGGTGTCCTTGACCAGGACGCCCTCGCGCATCAGGCGCTCGCCGATCTCCCGCCCGGTGCCGACCGCCGGGTCCACGTCGACGCCCGCCCACAGCCCGCGTGAGCGGAAGCCGACCACGCCGTTGCCGACGAGTTCCGTCAGGCCGTCCCGCAGGACCACGCCCAGCTCGGCGGCCCGGCGCTGGAAGTCGCCGCTCTCCAGCAGCTCGACCACCGCCGTGCCGACCGCCGCCGCGAGCGGGTTGCCGCCGAACGTCGAGCCGTGCTCGCCGGGATGCAGGACCCCGAGCACCTCCCGCCGGGCCACCACCGCCGACACCGGCACGATCCCGCCGCCCAGCGCCTTGCCGAGCAGCACCACGTCCGGCACCACGTCCTCGTGGTCGACGGCGAGGGTGCGGCCGGTGCGGCCGAGGCCGGACTGGATCTCGTCCGCGACGAAGAGGCAGTTCTTGCGCCGGGTCAGCTCGCGGACCCCGGTCAGATAGCCGTCGTCGGGGATGAGTACCCCGGCCTCGCCCTGGATGGGCTCGATCAGCACGGCCGCCGTGGTCTCGTCGACCGCCGCCTCCAGCGCGGCCAGGTCGTTGTACGGCACGATCCGGAAGCCCGGCGTGAACGGGCCGAAGCCCGCCCGGGCGGTCTCGTCCGTGGAGAAGCTGACGATCGTGGTCGTACGGCCGTGGAAGTTGTCCGCGGCGACGACGATCGTGGCCCGGTCGGCCGGGACGCCCTTCACGTCGTACGCCCACTTGCGGGCCACCTTGATGCCGGACTCGACCGCCTCGGCGCCCGTGTTCATCGGCAGCACCATGTCCAGGCCGGTCAACTCGGCGAGCCGTCCGGCGAATTCGGCGAGCCGGTCGTTGTGGAAGGCGCGCGAGGTGAGGGTGAGGCGGTCCAGCTGGCGGTGCGCGGCCTCGATCAGCGCCGGGTGGCGGTGGCCGAAGTTGAGGGCCGAGTAGCCGGCCAGCATGTCGAGGTAGCGGCGGCCCTCGACGTCCTCCACCCAGGCGCCCTCGGCGCGGGCGACGACCACGGGCAGCGGGTGGTAGTTGTGCGCGAGGACCGGTCCCTCCGCCTCGATCAGCTCGGCGGAGGTGCGTGCGCGTGCGCGTGCGGGTGCGGTCATCAGGGGGATCTCCTGGTCCTCGGCGGCTGTCAACGGATTTCCTGGGTGCAGCACTTGATGCCGCCGCCTGCCTTGTGGAACTCCGACAGGTCGACGGGGACGGGCTCGTAGCCCTGGTCGGCGAGTCGGGCGGCGAGCGCCTCGGCCTGCGGCGCGATGAAGACGTGGCGGCCGTCGGAGACCGAGTTCAGGCCCCACGCCAGCGCGTCGTCGCGGGTCGCGAGCACCGCCTCCGGGAACAGCCGGCGGAGCACCTCGCGGCTGCCGGCGGAGAAGGCCTCGGGGTAGTAGACGATGTTCTCCTCGTCGAGGACGAACAGCGCGGTGTCCAGGTGGTAGAAGTACGGGTCCACCAGGGTCAGGCTGATCACCGGATGGCCGAAGAACTCCTGGGCCTCCCGGTGCGCCTCGCGGGTGGTGCGGAACCCGGTGCCGGCGAGCAGGTACCGGCCCGTCCAGACCAGGTCGCCCTCGCCCTCGACCACCGAGCCCGGGCGGTACACGTCGTAGCCCGCGGTCTTGAACCAGAGGTCGTAGTGGGAGGACTCGGGGCGCCGCTCGGGCGCGTGGAAGAGCGAACCGAAGACGCGGCCGCCGACGACGACCGCCGAGTTCGCGGCGAACACCATGTCGGGCAGGCCGGGGACCGGCTCCAGCCGGTCGACGCTGTGGCCGCGGGCGCGGTAGGCGCCGATCAGCGCGGTCCACTGCTCCTGGGCCAGGTCGACGTCGACCCTGGTGTCGGGGTTCATCCAGGGATTGATCGCGTACTGCACGGCGAAATGTCTGGGTTCGCAGACAAGGAAGCGCCTGAGGCGCGGCACACGGCTTTCGGACACAGAGGGGTTCCTCCGCTTTCCCGCGGTGTCGACTGGGGGTTGACACCAAGGTAGAAAGCGTCGGATACGGACGACAAGAAACAAATGTTGCGCGTCTGCGCAGGAACGCTGCGTCTCCGATCATACGAACGCAGCATCGGTGCGTTTACTCCGGCGCGGGGTGCGTGGCCCCGGCCTCCGGGCTCTCCGGCAGCAGATGCGACAGCACCATCACGCTGATCGTCTTCCGGATGAACGGCTCCACCCGGATCCGCTCCAGCACCTCCTCGAAGTGGTCCACGTCCCGGGCCCGCACATGCAGCAGCGCGTCCGCGCCGCCGGTCACCGTCATGGCCGCGGTGATCTCCGGATGGTTGCGGACCACCTCCGCGAGCCGCCGGGGCGGGGCCGCGCCCTCGCAGTACACCTCGACGTACGCCTCCGTGCGCCAGCCGAGGGCCGCGGGTGTGACGGTGGCCGTGAACCCGGTGATCACACCGGTCTCGCGCAGCCGGTCGACCCGCCGCTTCACGGCCGTCGCGGAGAGCCCGACGGCCGCGCCGATCTCGGCGAAACTGGTCCGCGCGTTCGCCATCAACGCGGTGGTGATCTTCCGGTCGAGATCGTCGAAAGGGGCGGTGCCGCTGTTCATGCCCGCACTGTAACCACGGGCGGAGACACTTCGGGAACACCACGTCATCCGGCGCCGACGTCCACGTCCGGCACATGTCCAGCGCCGCGTTCCGCCGCCTACACTCCGTTCATGCTGCGCGCCCTCGCCGTCGACGACGAACTCCCCTCGCTGGAGGAGCTGCTCTACTTGCTCAACGCCGATCCGCGCATCGGCAGCGTCGAGGGGGCCGGGGACGCCACCGAGGCGCTGCGCCGCATCACCCGCGCCCTGGAGTCCGGCCCCGAGGGCCCCGAGGCCATCGACGTCGTCTTCCTCGACGTCCAGATGCCCGGCCTGGACGGCCTGGACCTGGCCCGGCTGCTCACCGGCTTCGCCCGGCCGCCGCTGGTCGTCTTCGTCACCGCCCACGAGGACTTCGCGGTAAGGGCCTTCGATCTCAAGGCGGTCGACTACGTCCTGAAGCCGGTACGCAAGGAACGCCTCGCGGAGGCGGTACGCCGGGCCGCCGAACTGCGCGGCGCCGCACCCCGGATACCCGTGCACGAACCCGACCCCGACCACATACCCGTCGAACTCGGCGGCGTGACTCGGTTCGTGGCGGTGGACGACATCACGCACGTCGAGGCCCAGGGCGACTACGCCCGCCTGCACACCGAGCGCGGCAGCCACCTCGTCCGCATCCCGCTGTCCACCCTGGAGGACCGCTGGCGCTCCCGCGGCTTCGTCCGCATCCACCGCCGCCACCTCGTCGCCCTCCGCCACGTCGGCGAACTCCGCCTGGACGCGGGCACGGTGAGTGTCCTGGTCGGCGCCGAGGAGCTCCAGGTCAGCCGGCGGCACGCCCGCGAGCTGCGGGACCTGCTGATGAGGAGGGCCTGACGATGCCCGCCGACCCCACCGAGCGCCGGGTCACCGTCACCGGCCCGCCCCGCCGCAGCCGCCGTACCTCCGGCTACTACCGGCCGCGCACCGAGATCGACGAGCAGACCACCCTCGGCCACACCTACGTGCGCTCCCTCATGCGCAGCCAACTGCGCGTCGCGCTCGTCGTGTTCGCCGTCCTGGTGCTGCTCGTCGGCCCGCTGCCGCTGGTCTTCGCCGCCGCTCCCGAGGCCCGCCGCCTGGAGTGGCTGGTGCTCGGCTTCTGCCTCTACGCCCCGCTGATCCTGCTCGCCCGCTGGTACGTGCGCCGCGCCGAACGCAACGAGGAGGACTTCGTCCGCCTCGTCGAGGACCGGTAGGACCGATGAACTCCAGCCCCGCCGAGGCCAGATGAACTCCAGCTACGCCGTCCCGGCGGTCGCCCTAGTCGTCGTCGCGACCGTCCTCGTCGGCGCCTTCGGCCTGCGCATCTCCCGGACCACCTCCGACTTCTACGTCGCCTCACGCACCGTCGGCCCCCGCCTCAACGCGGCCGCGATCAGCGGCGAGTACCTCTCCGCCGCCTCCTTCCTGGGCATCGCGGGCCTGGTTCTGGTCCAGGGCCCCGACATGCTCTGGTACCCGGTCGGCTACACCGCCGGCTACCTCGTCCTCCTCCTCTTCGTCGCCGCCCCGCTGCGCCGCTCCGGCGCCTACACCCTCCCCGACTTCGCCGAGGCCCGGCTCGCCTCGCAGACCGTACGGCGGCTGGCCGGGGCGTTCGTCGTCGGCGTCGGCTGGCTCTACCTGCTGCCCCAGCTCCAGGGCGCCGGACTGACGCTGGCGGTCCTCACCGGCGCCCCCGACGCGCTCGGCGGGCTTATCGTCGCCGTCGTCGTGGTGGCCACCGTGGCCGCCGGCGGCATGCGCAGCATCACCTTCGTCCAGGCCTTCCAGTACTGGCTCAAGCTCACCGCCCTGCTCGTCCCCGCCCTCTTCCTCGTCCTCGCCTGGCAGCGCGCCGGCGCCCCCGTGCACGCCTTCGACGAACCGGCCGCCTTCCGTACCCAGCGCGTCGTGGACGTCCAGGACAGCCTCTCCCTCCGGCTCGACCGCCCGCTCACGGTCACCGTCTCCGGTACGGTCGACGGCCGCCCGCTCCGGGACACGCGGGTCACCCTCCCCGAGGGCACCCACCGCATCACCGCCGGCACCCGCCTGACCTTCGCCAAGGGCACCCGCGTCCCCGCCACCGACCGGGGCACCAACGGCGGCATGTCCACCTCGCTCGCCGAGAGCCGCGAGGAACGCCCGCTGTACGCCACGTACGGTCTGATCCTCGCCACCTTCCTCGGCACCATGGGCCTGCCGCACGTCGTCGTCCGCTTCTACACCAGCCCGCACGGCGTCGCCGCCCGCCGCACCACGGTCGCCGTGCTGGCCCTGATCGGCCTCTTCTACCTGCTGCCGCCCGTCTACGGCGCCCTCGGCCGCCTCTACACCCCCGAACTCACCCTCACCGGCGAGACGGACGCCGCCGTCCTGCTGCTGCCCGACCGGGTCGTCGGCGGCCTCGGCGGCGACCTGCTCGGCGCGCTGGTGGCGGGCGGCGCCTTCGCCGCGTTCCTCTCCACCGCCTCCGGCCTCACCATGGCGGTCGCCGGGGTCCTCACCCAGGACGTCCTCCCGGCGCGCGGAGTACGGCACTTCAGACTCGGCACCGTCCTCGCCATGGCCGTACCGCTCGCCGCCGGCGTGCTGGTCGGCGGCCTGCCGGTCGCCGACGCCGTCGGACTGGCCTTCGCCGTGTCCGCCTCCTCCTTCTGCCCGCTGCTGGTCCTCGGCATCTGGTGGCGCCGGCTCACCCCGCCCGGCGCGGCCGCCGGGATGCTGGCCGGGGGCGGCTCGGCGTTCGGCGCGGTGGCCGCGACGATGGCCGACTTCCCCGGCACCGGCAGCCTGCACGCCCTGCTGGCCTGGCCCGCGCTCTGGTCGGTCCCGCTGGGCTTCCTCACCATGATCCTGGTCTCCCTGGCGACCCCGGGCCGGGTACCGCCCGGCACGGCCGCGATCCTGGCCCGCTTCCACCTTCCGGAAGAGCTGCGCGCGGAGGTCAAGGCGTGACCGGGTTCCTGGCGGGCCTCCTCGTGGCGGTCCTCCCGCTCCTCGCCGCCGGCTTCTGGCTCGGCCGCCGCACCGCACGCCCCGAGAACCTCGGCGGCCTCGGCACCCCCGTCGAGCACGCCACCTTCGAGACCCTGCACACCGCCTCCCTCGCCGCGCCCCCGCTGCGCGCGGGCCTCACCGAGGAGACCGCCCGCCGCTCGGCCCGCCGGCTGCGCACCCTGCTCGGCACCGACGCGCTCTGCCTCACCGACCACGAGAACCTGCTGGTCTGGGACGGCGTCGGCGACCACCACCGCACCGAGATCATGGCGCGGCTCGCCGGGCCGCTGGAGTCGGGCCGCGGCGAGGCCTTCCGGCTGCACTGCGAGACCCCCGACTGCCCGGTCCGCTGGGCCGTGATCACCCCGCTCACCGTCGACGACCGCGTCCACGGCACCCTGGTCGCCTGCGCCCCCCGCGAGTCCGCCGTCCTGGTCCGGGCGGCCGGCGAGGTCGCCCGCTGGGTCAGCGTCCAGCTGGAGCTGGCCGACCTGGACCGCTCCCGGACCCGGCTCATCGAGGCCGAGATCCGCGCCCTGCGCGCCCAGATCTCCCCGCACTTCATCTTCAACTCGCTCGCGGTGATCGCCTCGTTCGTCCGCACCGACCCCGAACGGGCCCGCGAGCTGCTGCTGGAGTTCGCCGACTTCACCCGCTACTCGTTCCGCAGGCACGGCGACTTCACCACCCTCGCCGACGAGCTCCACGCCATCGACCACTACCTGGCACTGGTGCGGGCCCGCTTCGGCGACCGCCTCACGGTCACGCTCCAGATCGCCCCCGAGGTACTGCCGGTCACCCTGCCCTTCCTCTGCCTCCAGCCGCTGGTCGAGAACGCCGTCAAACACGGCCTCGAGGGCAAGACCGGCACCTGCCACATCCAGATCACCGCGCAGGACGAGGGCGCCGAGGCCCTGGTCGTCATCGAGGACGACGGCGCCGGCATGGACCCGGTCCTGCTGCGCAGCATCCTCGCGGGCGAGACCAGTCCCTCCGGGGGTATCGGTCTGTCCAACGTCGACGACCGGCTCCGCCAGGTGTACGGGGACGACCACGGGCTGGTCATCGAGACGGCGCCCGGTGCGGGGATGAAGATCACCGCGCGGTTGCCGAAGTACCAGCCCGGGGTGCACTAGCGCTCCGCGGGGCGCCGTTGTTCGGGTGCGGCGCCGTGGGGGCTGGTCGCGCAGTTCCTCCCCCAGCCTTCGGCCGGGGGTACCCCCACCCCAGCCTTCGGCTGGGGGTACCCCCACCCCAGCCTTCGGCTGGGGGTACCCCCACCCCAGCCTTCGGCTGGGGGTACCCCCACCCCAGCCTTCGGCCGGGGGTACCCCCAGCGCCCCTATGGGGCGCGCTTCCGCCGGCCGGAATCAATTGCTCTGGGTTACCACCATCGCCAGTGTCAGCAGGCCCAGTACCACCCACCCGAACCAGAGCCAGCCGTTGCTGCCGAGGGCCACCGTGTAGGCCGTCACCACGACCAGGCCGCCGACGGTGAGCACCCCCATCGCCTTGGTGGCACCGTTCGAGCCGTTCGCAGAACCGGGCATCGCGACACCCTCCTCATGGTCCGACTCCCTCCATGGTGCCCCGGTCAGCCCTTGCGTGCGTTCAGTGAGGCCAAATACGCGTTGTACGCCTCGAGCTCCTTGTCGCCGTCCCGGTCGGCGGCCCGGTCCGTGCGCCGGGCCTGGCGCTGCTCGGAGCCGTACCACTGGAACAGCAGGGCGATCAGCACCAGTACGGACGGGATCTCACTGAACGCCCAGGCGATCCCGCCGGCCGCGTTCTGGTCGGAGAGCGCGTCGATGCCGAGCGAGGCGGGCGGGTTCTTGAAGGTCTCGACCATCGGTTCCGACGCCATCATCAACGCGATGCCGAAGAACGCGTGGAACGGCATGCCCGCGAACAGTTCCAGCATGCGCATGAGATACCCCGGCCGGTGCGGGCCCGGGTCGACGCCGATGATCGGCCAGAAGAAGACGACACCGACGGCGAGGAAGTGCACCATCATCGCGATGTGTCCGGCCTTCGAGCCCATCAGGAAGTCGAACAGCGGGGTGAAGTAGAGCGCGTACAGGCTCGCGATGAACAGCGGGATCGTGAAGGCGGGGTGGGTGATGATCCGCATGTACCGGCTGTGCAGCAGCGCCAGCAGCAGCTCACGCGGCCCCTTCCGGCCCCGCCCGGCGACGGGCAGCGCGCGCAGCGCGAGCGTCATCGGGGCGCCCAGCAGGATCAGGATCGGCGACAGCATGCTGATGATCATGTGCTGCACCATGTGCACGCTGAACATGACCATCCCGTAGTCGTTCAGCTTGGTGCACATGACGAGCATGATCGTCAGCACACCGACGACGAACGACACGGTCCGCCCCACGGACCAGGCGTCCCCGCGCCGCCGCAGTCGCACCACGCCCCACCCGTACAGCGCCAGTCCCGCGAGAGTGGCGACGAGAAAGAAGGGATCCGCCGACCACTCCAGC
Organism: Streptomyces sp. NPDC013157; assembly: GCF_042899865.1. Classification (NCBI taxonomy): domain Bacteria; kingdom Bacillati; phylum Actinomycetota; class Actinomycetes; order Kitasatosporales; family Streptomycetaceae; genus Streptomyces; species Streptomyces sp. NPDC013157. The sequence goes on from NZ_JBIBAK010000008.1 coordinate 14,315, forward strand.
CCGCGCCCCAGCGTGAACGGCGGCAGATCCATCGTCATGCCGTGCCCGCTGTGATCCATCCGGCGGCTCCTGATTCGTGGGGGGTTGTACGTTTACTGCCGACCCCAGATTAGAACCGCCCCCGACCGCACTTGCGACCGGGGGCTGGACAGCCGAGTCAGGGGCGCTGGGGGAGGAACTGCGCGAGCAACCACACACGACCCGCTCCCGGCGACGCAGCGGAACCTCCTACGGCGCTGCCCCTAAAGCACCGTCTCCGCCTCGTCGTACCGCCCGGAGGGAACCGTCTTCAACGTCTCCACCGCCTCCGCCAGCGGCACCATCACGATGTCCGTCCCCCGCAGCGCGGTCATGTGACCGAACTCGCCCCGGTGCACGGCTTCCACCGCATGCCACCCGAACCGCGTCGCCAGGACGCGGTCGTACGCCGTCGGCGTGCCACCCCGCTGCACGTGCCCGAGGATGACCGGCCGCGCCTCCTTGCCGAGCCGCTGCTCCAGCTCGACGGAGAGCTGCCGGGCGATCCCGGCGAACCGCTCGTGGCCGTAGATGTCCTTGCCGCCCTCGTCGAAGGCCATCGTCCCCGCCTTCGGCTTGGCGCCCTCCGCCGCGACGACGATCGCGAACCGCTTGCCCGCCTCGAACCGCTCGCCGACCCGGCGGGCCAACTCCTCGATGTCGAAGGGGCGTTCCGGTACGACGATGGCGTGGGCGCCGGCCGCCATGCCGGAGTGCAGGGCGATCCAGCCGGTGTGCCGGCCCATGACCTCCACCACCAGCACCCGCTGGTGGGACTCCGCGGTCGTCTTCAGCCGGTCGAGGGCCTCGGTGGCGACCCCCACGGCCGTGTCGAAACCGAAGGTCACGTCGGTGACAGCGATGTCGTTGTCGATGGTCTTCGGGACGCCGACGATCGGCAGACCGGCGTCCGACATCAGGCGGGCCGCTTTCAGCGTGCCCTCACCGCCGATCGGGATGATCGCGTCGAGGCCGAGCTCGGCGACATGGCCCCTGGCCCGCTCCACGCCGTCCCGCAGGTGCGAGGGCTGGACACGGGAGGAGCCGAGGATGGTGCCGCCGCGGGCCAGGATGCCGGCCACGGCGTCGAGGTCGAGCTTGAGGTAGTCGCACTCCAGGAGGCCCTTCCAGCCGTCCCGGAAGCCGATGACCTCGTCGCCGTGGTCGGCGACGGCACGGTGCACGACGGACCGGATGACGGCGTTCAGGCCGGGGCAGTCGCCGCCGGACGTGAGGACACCAATGCGCATAGCCCGAAACAACCTTCTCCACGTGGGCCGGAGACCGGACCACGCTGTCCGGCTGTCATCGCCGTCACCCTACCCGCGCAAGGGGGTCGTTCCGCACCGGGCGTCCGCCTGCTGGACGTGCCCGCACATGTGAGCGGACACCCTGTCAGGCGGGCCCGGAACCGACCGTTGCGATGCAGCTCAGGCGGGCTGCTGGGCGGCCGCGATGCGCTCGTTGCGGAGCGCCTCGTACCAGCGGTCGTCGATCGGCGGCAGCGCGTTCACGTCGAGCGCCAGCTTCAGCAGCAGGTCCGCGATGAGCGGGTTGCGGGCCAGGACCGGCCCGTGCATGTACGTACCGAAGACCGTCTCGTTGTACGCGCCCTCCGTGCCGTCCCCGGTGCCGTTGCCCCGGCCCAGCTTGACCCGGGCGAAGGGGCGGGCGGTGGGGCCGAGCTGCGTGACGCCCTGGTGGTTCTCGAAGCCGGTCAGCGGGGGCAGGCCGAGCCGCGGGTCGATGTCGCCGAGGACGTCACCGACGCACCGCTCGCCGGTCCCGCGCACGGTCGTCACGTCGAGCAGGCCGAGACCCGGCTCGCGCTGCCCGAGGTCGTTGATGAACTCGTGGCCGAGGATCTGGTACCCGGCGCACACGGAGAACACGATCGCGCCGTTCTCCACCGCCCGGTACAGGTGCCCGTCGCGGCGCAGCCGCTCGGCGGCGAGCCGCTGCGGGCGGTCCTCACCGCCGCCGATCAGGTAGATGTCCCCGGAGGTCGGGATCGGCTGGTCGCTGCGCACGTCGAGCCGGGCCACGTCGAGACCGCGCTGCCGGGCCCGGCGCTCCACGACGAGCGCGTTGCCCTGGTCGCCGTAGGTGCTGAGCAGGTCCGGGTAGATCCACACCAGCCGCAGTTGGTTGTCGCTCATGAACTGTTCGTCCTTCGTGGTCAGTTGCCGACGCGGCGGCGCAGGTCCTGGAACGCGGTGTAGTTCGCGATGACCTCGATCCGGCCCGGCGGGCACATCTGGACGGCCTGGTCGAGGGAGTCGCAGACCTGGAAGTGCTGGTTCGCGACCTCCAGCCGCACCGCGAGGTCCAGCTTGCGGTCGCCGAGCACGAAGATCGGGTGGCCGGTCAGGCGCGTGTAGTCCACGTCCCACAGCCAGGAGGTGTCGGTGCCGTCGGCGCCACGGGCGTTGACGGAGAGGATCACCGGGGTCGGCGGCGGGTCGATCAGCGAGAACGTCTCCAGCCAGCCGGCCGGGTTCTTGGCCAGCAGCAGACGCAGGTCGCGCCCCTGGAACTGCACGACGTCGTACCGTCCCGCGACGGCCTGCACCTGGTACATCCGCTCCAGGGCGACCTGCGGCGGCACCCCGAAGACGGCGGCGACGGCGGCCGACGAGGCGGCGTTCGCCTTGTTGGCACGCCCCGGCAGCTGCAGGTGGATCGGCCAGGCGGACCCGTGCGGGTCGAGCACGTGGTCCCCGGAGAGCACCCAGCTCGGCGTCGGCCGCCGGAACCCGCACTCACCGCAGAACCAGTCGTCGCCGGGCCGCTGCATCACGCCACCGCAGGACGGGCAGGACCAGGCGTCGTCCTTCCACATCTGCCCCGCGGCGACCCACACCACGTTGGGGGAGGAGGACGCGGCCCAGACCACCAGCGGGTCGTCGCAGTTCGCCACGATGACGGCCTTCGACCCGGCCAGACCCTCCCGCCAGTTCTCGGCGAGCATGCGGGTCTCGGCGGCGCGGTCGAGCTGGTCCCGGGAGAGGTTGAGCAGCGCGATGCACTTCGGGTCGGTGTCCCGGGCCACCCCGGCCAGGTACTTCTCGTCGACCTCGATCACGCCGAACTTGGAGTCCGAGCCGCCCGCCAGGGCGGAGGTGATCCCGGCCGGCATGTTGGCGCCGAGCGCGTTGGAGACGACCGGCCCCGCGGCCTTGAGGGCCTCGGCGATGAGCCTGGTGGTCGTCGTCTTGCCGTTCGTCGCCGAGACGAGGGTCACGTCCAGGTTCTGGGCGAGCCGGGCGAGAAGATCGGGGTCGAGTTTGAGCGCCACCCGGCCGCCGATCACGGATCCGCTGCCGCGACCCGCGGCACGGGACGCCGCCGCGACCGCCTTGCCCGCGGTCACGGCGATCTTGGCCCGCGGCGTGAGCGGGTCCGAGTTGCCTGCCATCAGTTCTCGATCCTCCTTGCGTACGCGCCGCGCCTCAGCCATCCGGCAACGTGGTGTGCACCTCAGCCTATCGAGATCCATTCGCACACCCGAATTCCGGCCCATGCCTGCGCGGCGAGCAGGGGCCCATCCGAACCGTACCCTTGCGGCCATGCGACACGGTTCCATTCCGGGCGCCCGCGGGCGGGTCCGGCCCCTCACTCTGCTCGGCGACCCCGTCCTGCACGCCCGCTGCGCGGAGGTCACCGACTTCGGCCCCGAACTCTCCCGGCTCGTGGAGGACTTGTTCGCGACGATGTACGCCGCGGAGGGCGTGGGACTGGCCGCGAACCAGGTGGGGGAGCCGCTGCGGGTGTTCGTCTTCGACTGCCCCGACGACGACGAGGTCCGCCACCTGGGCCACGTGGTGAACCCGCGCCTCGTGACGGTGGACGGCGTGACCCTCCGCGGGCCCGAGGGCTGCCTGTCCCTGCCGGGCCTGGAGGCGGGGACGGAACGCTACGACCATGCGGTGGTGGAGGGCTTCACGGCGACGGGGGAGCCGGTCACGATCCATGGAACCGGCTTCTTCGCCCGCTGCCTCCAGCACGAGACCGACCACCTGGAGGGCCGCGTCTACGCCGACCACGTCACGGGCTGGCGCAGGCGCAAGCTGATGCGCCAGGTGGCCAAGTCTTCTTGGCGCCGGTGAGCGCAACCCCCTGGGAGCGCGGGGCTGTGTCTGATTTGCGGCTACCGCCGCGCGGGCGCGACCAGCCCCCACCGGCCGTGCGACGACACGCGACCTTCAGAACCCAGGACCGCCGATCTTGTCCCCCGCCGCAGCGAGCCGCCCCCACAAAAGGTCCGCCAGACTCTTCACCAGTTCTGCACGAGAACAGGGCCGTTCCCCCAGCCACCAGTCCCCGGCTGCGTGCATCATCCCGACGATCCCGTGCCCCCACACCCGAGCCAACTGCTGACTGTTCGGCCCCAGATCCAGCCGGTCCTCGATGACCTGCGCCAGCTCCTCGCCCATCCGCCGCAACAGCGGAGCCGAGTGCTTCCCCACGTCGAACCCCTGGTCGGTCCCCGTGCTGCCCTCCGCGGGATGCATCAGGAACCGGTACACCTGGGGCCGCGCCTCGATCGCCGCGAGGTACGTGTCCAAGGTCGCCTCGACCCGCTCACGGCGCTCCGCGGGAGCGTCCAGCGCGGCCCGCAGCGAGTTCAGCAGGGCGTCCGTGTGCCGGGTGGCCAGCGCCGCGTACAGCCCGCTCTTGTCGCCGAAGTGGCGGTAGAGGATGGGTTTGGTGATGCCCGCCTCCGCCGCGATGGCGTTCATGGAAGCCTGTGGGCCGTCGCGCAGCACCACCCGGTCGGCGGCCTCCAGCAGCTCGCGCCGTCGGCGGTCGGCGGACCGTTGCTGTTCGGTCCGCTGCGTGGTGTCCATGTGCTCTCCCCACCCCGTGCTCTTTTCGGTGACGCCTGCGCAAACTAGCACCTGACAGCCATCTGCACTCGAACTGGCTGCCGAGGTGACCTTGGGAGTTGACTTTTCCTACCGACGAGTAACAGACTCGGGTTACCGCTAGTAACACATTATGCGCCGCCGCTGGAGGGGTCATGGCCGAGTTCACCATGGAACTCAACGACGAACAGAAGGAGGTCCGGGACTGGCTGCACGGCTTCGCCGCCGACGTCATCCGCCCCGCGGCCGCCGAATGGGACGAGCGTGAGGAGACTCCCTGGCCGGTCATCCAGGAGGCCGCGAAAGTCGGCATCTACTCCCTCGACTTCTACGCCCAGCAGTACTTCGACCCCACCGGCCTCGGCATCCCGATGGCCATGGAGGAGCTGTTCTGGGGCGACGCGGGCATCGCTCTGTCCATCGTGGGCACGGGCCTGGCCGCCGTCGGTGTCCTCGCCAACGGCACCGAGGAACAGATCGGCACCTGGATCCCCCAGATGTACGGAGACCCCGACGACGTCAAGGTCGCCGCGTTCTGCTCCTCCGAGCCCGACGCCGGCTCCGACGTGGCCTCCATGCGCACCCGGGCCGTCTACGACGAGGCCAAGGACGAGTGGGTGCTCAACGGCACGAAGACCTGGGCGACCAACGGCGGCATCGCCAACGTCCACGTCGTCGTCGCGGTCGTCGACCCGGAGCTCGGCTCCAAGGGCCACGCCTCCTTCATCGTCCCGCCGGGGACGCCCGGGCTGTCCCAGGGCCAGAAGTTCAAGAAGCACGGGATCCGCGCCTCGCACACCGCCGAGGTCGTGCTGGACAACGCCCGGGTGCCCGGGTCCTGCCTGCTCGGCGGCAAGGAGAAGCTGGACGAACGGCTGGCCCGGGCCCGGGAGCGGGCCAGGTCCGGTGGCGAGCGGGTGAAGAACGCGGCGATGGCCACGTTCGAGGCCTCGCGGCCCGCCGTCGGCGCGATGGCCGTCGGTACGGCACGCGCCGCGTACGAGGTCGCCCTCGACTACGCCGTGACCCGTGAGCAGTTCGGGCGCCCGATCATCGACAACCAGGGCGTGGCGTTCCAGCTCGCGGACATGCGGACGTCCATCGACGCGGCCCGGCTGCTGGTGTGGCGGGCGTCCTGGATGGCGGTGAACGGGAAGCCGTTCACCGCGGCCGAGGGGTCGATGTCGAAGCTGTTCGCGAGCGAGACGGCGAAGAAGGTGACCGCCCAGGCGATCCAGATCCTGGGCGGGAACGGGTACACGCGGGAGTATCCGGTGGAGCGGATGCACCGGGACGCGGCGATCTACACGATCTTCGAGGGGACGAGTGAGATCCAGCGTCTGGTGATCGCCCGTACCTTGTCGGGGGTGCCGATCCGGTAGCGCCGTAGGGGGTGCGGCGCGTCGCGGACCGACGGCAGTCAGTGGCTGGTCGCGCAGTTCCTCCCCCGGCCTTCGGCCGGGGGTACCCCCAGCGCCCCCTGACAGGTGGGCACAGTCACCGGTGCTTCAAAGGTGTGAGTTGCTCGATGTCGTAGCGCTTGCGGAGTGCCTCGATCGCCTCGTGGTCCGGAGGGCCGCCGCTGCCCAGGATCTCCAGGAGCTCCTCGAAGTAGCGCTCGTGGTCGGGCGGCGGGGAGGACTGGAAGAACATCCGCGCCGGGGTGTCCGTCGGGTTGGCGAAGGCGTGCGGGCAGCCGGGGGGTACGGCGATCAGCGTGCCCGGGGTCGCCCTCACCACCCTCGTGCCCGATCTCGACTCCCACTTCTGCCAGTGGTCGGGGGTGCGGATGCGCGGCTCGAAGGCGAGGACGTCCAGTTCGCCTTCGAGGACGTAGAACAGCTCCTCGCTGCGGGTGTGCACATGGGCGCCCACGTCGAAGCCCGGCGGGACCTCCACCTCGAAGGTGGAGGCCGCCCGCGAGTGCGTTCCCGTCACCTTGAAGGTGACACGCTGGGCCGGCGTGTGGACGACGCGCCCGTGCCCCGGCGGCACGAGGAGTCCCTCGGTCGTGGTCATGGGCCACTCACCAGGTCACTGGAAGTGTCTCGGGGCCCCGGATCAACGCGCCCTTTCTGAAAGGGACCTGTTCCGGAGGCACGGCGAGCCGCAGCCCGGGCAGCCGGTCGAGCAGGGCGTCGACGAGGAGTTCCTCCTCCAGCCTGCCGAGCTGGCCGCCGGGACAGTAGTGCGGGCCGAACCCGAAGGACACATGCGGGTTGGGACTGCGGGTGAGGTCGATCGTCTCGGGGTCCGTGAAGACGGCCGGGTCGCGGTTGGCGGCCAGGTACGAGACGTAGACCGCGTCACCCGCGCGGATCCGGACGCCCTTGATCTCCACGTCCTGGGTGGCGATCCGGCACAGCCCGACCGCGCTGCGGTGCGGGATGTAGCGCAGCAGCTCGTCGATCGCCCGGGGGCGGATCGCCGGCTCGGTGCGCAGCCGGTCGAGGAGGTCGGGGCGGGTCAGCAGCAGGTAGAACAGCTGCCCGCTGTTGTTGGTGACCGCCTCGCCGCCGATCTGGAGGAGGACGGCCAGACCGACGGCCTCCTCCAGAGCGACCTCGCCGCGGCCCACCGCGGCGCCCAGCAGCGAGCACACGTCCTCGCCCGTGCTGTTCTCCCGCAGCCCGATCAGGTCGGCGAAGTAGGCGCCCATCTCGCGCTTGGCCTTCTCGCTGACCTCCTTGCCGTGGCGGGAGGACAGGATCAGCTGGGTCCAGATGTGCATGGTGTGCCGGTCGGCGGCCGGTACGCCCATCACTTCGCAGATCACCGCGATGGGGAACGGGCTGAGCACCGTCGCCGTGAGGTCGGCGGGCGGGCCGTCCTGGACCAGCTCGTCGACGATCTCGTCCAGCATCAGGCGGGCCTTCTCCCGGACCCGCTCCACGCCCTTGGAGGTGAGCGCGGGGGCCACCGAGCGGCGCAGCCGCGTGTGGTCGGGCGGGTCCAGGAAGCCGACCGCGCCGCGGTCCGGGATGAAGTGCGGGGCGAGCCGGGTGACCGGCTGCTCCAGCACCGCCTCACGGCTGAACCGGAGGTCGTTGGCCACCATCCGTACGTCGTCGTACCGGGTGACCAGCCACGCCCAGCCCTCGCCGTTGGGGAGCTGGATCCGGGTGACCGGACCCTCCCGCATCAGCTCGGCCAGGGTGGGGTCGAAGTCCACCCCCGTCAGGTCCGGCACCTCCCAGTGCCGGACCGGACAGGCGGCCTCACCGGCGGCTCCGGCGGCGGCTTCGGCAGCCGCCTCCTCGGCCGCCTCGGCGGCGGAGTCGAGCGGTTCGGTGAGCGCCATCTCTACCGAGCCGCCTCTCCGTCCGAACGCCGCCAGCGACCCAGCGACATTTCCGCGGTGATGCCGGGACCGAACCCGGCCAGCAGGCCGCGCGCCTGGTGCTCGGCACCGCCTTCGTCGAACATCCGGCGCAGTGCGTCCAGGACGACGGCGCTGGCGATGTTGCCGTACTCGGTGAGCGTGGACCGGCTGAACCGGAAGGCGTGCGGGTCGACCTGGAGGAACTTGCTCAGGTCGTCCAGGATGCGCGGCCCGCCCGCGTGGACTATGTAGAAGTCCAGGTCGGACGCGTCCCAGCCGTGCAGCCCTGCCAGGTCCTGGAGAGCCGGCGCCAGCGGCTCCATGGTCGCCGGGACTCGCTTGTCCAGCAGGAAGTGGAACCCGGTGGCCCGCACGTCGTACATGATCCACTCCTCGGTCTTCGGGATCAGGTACGAGCCGTTGCGTTCGAGTTCGACGCCCGTGCCGCCCTTGCCGCGGACCACGGCGGCGGCGATGCCGTCACCGAAGAGGCCGTTGGAGAGCAGCGAGCCGACGCCGAGGTCGGTCGGCTGGTAGCACAGCGAGCAGAACTCGCAGGCCACGATGAGGGCGTTGGCGTCCGGGTACGCCGAGCAGAAGTCGTGCGCCCGGTTGATCGCCGCTCCGCCGGCCGCGCAGCCGAGCTGCGCGATGGGGATCTGGCGGGTGGTGGAGTCGAAGTCCATCTCGTTGATCAGCCACGCGGTGAGCGACGGCATCATGAAGCCCGTGCACGAGACGTAGATGATCACGTCGATGTCGCTGGTGAGCAGTTCGGCGTCGTCGAGCGCCCGCTGGATCACTGCGGGAACCCGGGCCTTGGCCTCGACCTCGTAGAGCTTGTTGCGCTCCTCGAAGCCGGGGTGCTTCAGGGTTTCCTCGATCGGCTGCACGATGTGCCGGGTGCGTACGCCCGTGTTCTCGATCAGTCTCAGCGCCAACGGCAGCTGCGGGTGGTTCTCGTGGTGGGAGCGCGCCAGTTCCAGCGTCTCCTCCATCGTGATCACGTACTCCGGGACCGACACTGAGGGTTTGCACAAAGTCGCCATGAACCGTGCCTGCTTTCAGCCTTCCGGCGGGTTTGGCCCGACCGGTCAGAGAGGTGGTTCACCTCAGGAGGTGGTCCCCTCACGATCACCCGTGAGGGCGACGATCTCGCGCCGGACTACTCCGAACCGGTGACCCCGTGTCAGGGTCGGATCAGCACAGAGGTATCCCGACGAGGAGGACGCGATGCCCGGCACGGCCGCGGAAGTGCTGAAAAAGACCAGGTCAGAGCTTGCCCCGGAGGCGAACGCCAATCCGTTGGTGCCCCTCGTCGCCAGCGGCCGGGCGAGTCGGGAGACATTCGCCGCGCTGGCCCTCGAACAACACCGGGTGATCCCCGCCGACCGACGCGCGTTCCTGCATCTGGCGCAGCGCGCCGTCGAGGAGCCGGCGGCCGCAGGGTTCTTCACCATGCTGGCCGAGGGCGAGGAACAGGCGGCAGAGCGGCTCGGCGCGTTCACCGAGGCGTGCGACGTGGATGACGAGCGCCGGCAAGCGTACGAGCCCCTACCGGGCTGCCAGGCGTACCCGGCGTACATCTCCTGGCTCGCCCTCAACGCCGACCCGACGGACGCGCTCCTGGCCGTCACGGCCAACTTCGCGACCTGGGGGACGTATTGCGCGACCATCGCGCACGCCCTGCGCGAGCACTACGGCTTCACCGACGAGGCCTGCGCCTTCTTCGACTTCTTCGCAGCACCGGCTCCGGCCCTGGACGAGCAGGCGGAGGCGGCGGTACAGGCGGGACTGGAGTCAGGGCGCCTGGACGAGAAGCGCGTGTACACCTACGGCCGCTTGCTCCAGGCATACGAGGAGATGTTCTGGACGTCGCTCAGGACACTCACCTAGGGGCGCTGGGGGTACCCCCGGCCGAAGGCTGGGGGAGGAACTGCGAGAGCAACCCCCACCCACCCGCACCCGCCGAACCACCGTCACTCCCCACTGCTATGGGCGATACAAGCCACGTCGATCCGATCGGCGAGCTTCGCCAGCTCGATGGTCAGCGCAGCCACCGTGTCCTCGTCCAGCCCACCCTCGTCGGCCTCCACCAGACGCAGCCACCGTGCCCCCAACGTCCGCAACAACTTACTCACGTCGGCCGCGGCCACCTGCAAGGTCCCGCGGTCGTCGACGATCAGAGGCAGGGTCACTTCGCGGTTCACAGTCGGGATCGTAGTCGTGCAACCCTCACGCACCCTGCCAAACGGTGGTGATGTTGCAGAACTCCCGGATTCCGTGCCCGGACAGCTCACGGCCGTACCCGGACCGCTTCACCCCGCCGAACGGAAACGCCGGGTGCGACGCGGTCATGCCGTTGACGAACACGCCGCCGGCCTCCAGGTCCCGTACGAACCGGTCCACCTCGGCGTCGTCCCGCGTCCACACGTTCGAACTCAGCCCGAAGGGCGAATCGTTGGCGATGAGGATCGCCTCGTCCAGGTCTCCGGCCCGGTACAGCGTGGCCACCGGCCCGAACGCCTCCTCGCGGTGGATGCGCATGTCGCGGTGGATCCCGGCGAGGACGGTCGGCGGGTAGAACCAGCCGGGCCCGTCCGGCCGCTGCCCGCCGCACAGGACCTCCGCACCCGACCGCTTCGCGTCCTCGACCAGCTCCTCCAGGTCCTTGCGCCCCTGCTCGCTGGAGAGCGGCCCGACGTCCGTCTCCTCGTCCATCGGGTCGCCCGTGCGCAGCGCCGTCATGCCCGCCACGAACTTCTCGGCGAAGGCGTCGTAGACGTCGGTGTGCACGATGAACCGCTTCGCGGCGATGCACGACTGCCCGTTGTTCTGCACCCGCGCCGTCACCGCGATCTTCGCCGCGCGGTCGATGTCCGCCGAGGGCATCACCACGTAGGGGTCGCTGCCGCCCAGCTCCAGGACCGTCTTCTTGATCATCTCGCCGGCGGTGGCGGCGACCGCGCGGCCCGCGGGCTCGCTGCCGGTGAGCGTCGCCGCCCGCACCCGCTCGTCGCGCAGGATGTCGTCGACCGCGCCGGAGCCGATCAGCAGGGTCTGGAAGCAGCCCTCGGTGAAGCCGGCCCGGTGGAACAGGTCCTCCAGGTACAGGGCCGTCTGCGGGACGTTGGAGGCGTGCTTGAGCAGGCCCACGTTGCCCGCCATCAGCGCGGGCGCGGCGAAGCGGACCACCTGCCAGAGCGGGAAGTTCCACGGCATCACGGCGAGCACCGGCCCGATGGGGCGGTACCGCACCCGCACCCGGGAGGCGCCCGAGTCCTTCACGTCCGTCTCCGCCGGCTCCTCGTCGGCCAGCAGTTCCTCCGCGTGGTCGGCGTACCAGTGCATCGCCTTCGCGCACTTGGCGGCCTCCGCGCGGGCCTGCTTCAGCGGCTTGCCCATCTCGGTGGTCATGGTGCGCGCGATGTCGTCCCGGTCCGCGTCCAGCAGGTCGGCGGCGGCGTGCAGCAGCCGGGCGCGCTCGGCGAAGGTGCTCGTGCGGTACGTGCGGAACGTCGCCTCGGCGAGTTCGAGCCGGCGTTCGAGCTCGTCCTCGTCCATGGCCTCGAACGTTTCGAGCGTCTCGCCGTTCGCCGGGTTGACCGTCGCGATGGGCATGGCTGACCTCCCTGGGAGCGAGCTTGCTATGACCTTCCCGCGCGGCCCGGCCGACCGCAACGTATGGGCCCCTGTTCAGCCCGAGTGCTCCGCCAGCCGGTCGAGAAACGCGGCCTGCGCCTTGACGATCACCTCGCGGGCGCGGTCCGGGGTCAGCCAGGCCACCCGGTCCAGCTCCGGGAACTCCTGGATCCGGCCCGACCGCGGCGGCCACTCCATCACGAAGGTGCCGGGGGCGATGGCGGCCGGGTCCAGGTCCGCCTCGATCGCCCACGCCGTGACGATCTTGCCGTTGGTCTGCCGGACCTCGCCCAGCTCGATCGGCTCGCCGTCCGGCGGCGCCAGGCCCAGCTCCTCCCGGAACTCGCGGCGGGCGGCCTCCCAGGCGGGCTCGTCCGGCTCGTACTCGCCCTTGGGGACGGTCCAGGCGCCCGCGTCCTTCTTCGCGAAGAACGGCCCGCCCATATGGCCGAGCAACACCTCGAGGCCTGCGCCGGTATGCCGGAACAACAGCAGTCCGGCGCTTCGCTTCGGCTCCGTCAACGCCGTACCTCCGGATGGGCGGCCAGCAGGGTCTCCACCGTATCGGCTTCCTCCGGCCGCTTGTCCTCGCGGTAGCGGACGACCCGCGCGAAGCGCAGGGTGACGCCGGCCGGGTAGCGGGAGGACCGTTGCAGGCCGTCGTAGGCGATCTCGACGACGAGTTCCGGGCGTACGGTCACCACCCAGCCGGTGTCCGAGACCTCCAGCTCCTTGAGCCGGGCGGTCTGCCACTCCAGCATCGCGTCGGTCATGCCCTTGAACGTCTTGCCGAGCATGGCGAAGGTGCCGTCCGGGTTGCGGGCGCCGAGGTGGAGGTTGGAGAGCCTGCCGGTACGGCGGCCGTGGCCCCACTCGGCGGCCAGCACGACCAGGTCCAGGGTGTGGACGGGCTTCACCTTCAGCCAGGAGGCGCCCCGGCGGCCGGCGCTGTAGGGGCCGTCCAGGGCTTTGACGACCACGCCCTCGTGACCGCGGGCGAGGGCGGCCGCGAGGAACTCCTCGGCGGTCGTCGTGTCGTCCGGCCCGGACACCAGCGCCCGGCGCACCCGCATCGGCTCGGGGACCAGCCGGGCCAGTTCCGCGTGCCGTTCGGCGAAGGGCAGGTCGAGCAGGTCGTGGCCGTCGGCCGAGAGTGCGTCGAAGAAGACCGGGGAGACCGGGACCTCCCGGGCCGCCTTCGCCACGTCCGTCCGGGAGCCGACCCGGCCCGCCGTCTCCTGGAAGGAGCGGGGCCGGCCGTCCGCGTCGAAGGAGATCACCTCGCCGTCCAGGACGAACCGGTCGCCGTTCAACCCGCGTGCGGCGGAGGTCACCTCGGGAAGGCGGTCGGTGATGTCGTCCAGGGTGCGGGTGAAGACCCGTACCGTGTCGCCGTCCCGGTGGACCTGGACCCGGATGCCGTCCAGCTTCTCCTCGACCGCCGAGCCGCCCAGCTTCGCCACCGCCTCGGCGACCGAGGAGGCGGTGTGCGCCAGCATGGGCAGCACCGGACGGCCGACGGTGAGCCGGAAACGCTCCAGGGCCGGAGTGCCGTCCGCCAGCAGCGCCGCGGCCACCGTCTGGAGGGACCCGGCGAGCATCACCGCCCGGCGGACGGCGCCGGGGTCCGCGCCGGTCGCCTGCGCGAGCCCCTCGACGGCGACCGCGTCCAGGGCGCCCTGCCGCACCTCCCCGGTGATCAGCCCCAGCAGGAAGCGCTGCTCGTCCGCCGTCGCCGCGCCCATCAACTCGCCCACGATCCGGGCCCGTTCGGCCTGCGAACCGGCCCCGGAGACCTTGCCGAGCTCGCTGAGCCGGGCGTCGACCTCGCGCACGGTGAGGGACGGTTCGGCGGCCGGCGGGACGGGCCGGCTCAGCACCTTCCAGCCGACGCCGAGGCGGCCCTGCGGGAGCCGGCCGGCCAGGTAGGGGATGACGACCGGAACGTCGTCGGGAGCCGTCTCCCGGAAGAGTCCGGCGAGCAGCGCGGTCTTGCGGGACCTGGCCGCGGTGGCGGCCACCTCCCGGGACACTTCGGCGAGCCGGGTCAGCAGCATGCAGCCATGGTGCAACGGGCGGGGCCGGACTACACCCGCACGGCGGCGTCCAGATCCGCGAAGAGCAGCTCGCCGTTGATCGCCGCACCGGCCCGGTAGCCGCGGCTCGCCGCGTTGACCACCTGCTCGGCGAAACCGCTCGCGTTGCCTGCCGCCCACAGCCCGGGCACGGTGGTCAGGCCCCGCTCGTCGATCACGGGGTAGGCGCCGAAGGGGGTCTCCGTCAGCTCGGCGCCCAGCCCGAGGAACAGGTCGTTCTGCGGGACCGGGCGCGGGGCGGCGAACAGCGCCTCCCGCGGGTGCACGCTGCTGTCGGCGAGCCGTACGCCCGTCAGCCGGTCGTCCTCGATCCGCAGACCCGCCACCGCACCGGGCACCACCCGCACCCCGGCCACGGCCAGCCGCCGCAGGTCGTCGTCGGTCAGCTCCGTCTCCTCGACCTGGTGCAGGAAGAGGGTCACGTCCTTGGACCACTGGGTGACCATCAGCGCATGGTGCACGCTCATCGGGGTCGTGGCCAGCACCCCGAACGCCTGGTCGCGTACCTCCCAGCCGTGGCAGTACGGGCAGTGCAGCACGTCCCGGCCGAACCGTTCGGCCACACCGGGGACGGGCGGCAGCTCGTCCTTCAGGCCGGTGGCGACGACCAGCTGCCGGGCCCGGACCGTGCGGCCGCCCGCCAGTGCCACCGCGAAACCGTCCGCGCCGTCCTTCGTCGCGCCCACCGCCCGGTCCCGGACCAGCTCCACGCCGTACCGGGCGATCTCCTCCCGGCCCACCGCCAGGAACTCCGCGGGCGGCATGCCGTCCCGGGACAGGAAGCCCTGCATGTGCGCCGCCGGGGCGTTGCGCGGCTCGCCCGCGTCGACGACCAGGGTGCGGCGCCGGGCCCGGCCCAGGACCAGCGCGGCGGACAGACCGGCCGCGCCGCCTCCGACGACGACCACTTCGTACGTATCGGTCATGGTGACCACCTCCGCGGCCGAGGGTGGACCGGCCGCTGCCGGATTGACAAACGTCTTTGCCGAAACTGCAATGCAGGCATGACTACGGACGACGTCCTCGCGGGCGTGGGACCCCGGCTGCGCCGGCTCCGCAAGGAGCGGGAGGTCACCCTCGCCGCCCTCTCCGAGACCACCGGCATCTCGGTCAGCACCCTCTCCCGGCTGGAATCGGGCCTGCGCAAGCCCAGCCTGGAGCTGCTGCTGCCGATCGCGCAGGCCCACCAGGTGCCCCTGGACGAACTGGTCGGTGCCCCGCCGGCCGGCGACCCCCGGGTGCGTGCGAAGCCGATGGAGCGCCACGGCAGGACCTTCCTGCCGCTCACCCGGCAGCCGGGCGGCCTGCAGGCCTTCAAGGTGATCGAACCCAAGCGGAAACCCGAACCGGAACCGCGTACCCACGAGGGCTACGAATGGCTGTACGTGCTGTCCGGGAAGCTGCGGCTGGTGCTCGGTGAGCACGACGTCGTGCTGGGGCCGGGGGAGGCGGCCGAGTTCGACACCCGGGTGCCGCACTGGTTCGGGTCGACGGGGGAGGGGCCGGTGGAGTTCCTCAGCCTGTTCGGGCCGCAGGGGGAGCGGATGCACGTGCGGGCGCGGCCGAAGCGGACGTGACGAATCCGGCGTTCCGCCGGGGAGGCTGTTCCCTCGATGGCAAGCGACCGCTTAGTATGCGGTGGACCCCGGTCAGACGACGCAGTCGACGCAGTCCCGTGGAGGCACCGCATGCAGGCATGGCAAGTGCACGAGAACGGCGAGCCGAGCGAGGTGATGCGGCTCCAGGAGGTGGAGCGGCCCACGCCCGGCGACGGCCAGGTGCTGCTCAGGGTGCGTGCCGCCAACATCAACTTCCCGGACGTCCTGATGTGCCGGGGCCACTACCAGGTGCGCCCGCCGCTGCCGTTCACCCCTGGGGTGGAGATCTGCGGCGAGACCGAGGACGGGCGCCGGGTGATCGCCAACCCCGCGCTGCCGTACGGCGGCTTCGCCGAGTACGCGGTCGCGGACGCCGCCGCGCTGCTGCCCGCGCCGGACTCGCTGGACGACGCCGAGGCCGCCGCGCTGCACATCGGCTACCAGACGGGCTGGTTCGGCCTGCACCGCCGGGCGGCCCTCCAGGCCGGCGAGACCCTGCTGGTGCACGCCGCCGCCGGCGGGGTCGGCAGCGCGGCCGTCCAGCTCGGCAAGGCGGCCGGGGCGCGGGTGATCGGCGTGGTCGGCGGCGCCGACAAGGCCGCCGTGGCCCGCGAGCAGGGCTGTGACGTCGTCGTCGACCGGCGCGCCGAGGACGTCGTCGCCGCCGTCAAGGAGGCCACCGGCGGCCGGGGCGCCGACGTGATCTACGACCCGGTCGGCGGCGAGGCCTACACCCAGTCCACCAAGGTCGTCGCCTTCGAGGGCCGGATCGTGGTCGTCGGCTTCGCCAGCGGCACCATCCCCAGCCCGGCGCTCAACCACGCCCTGGTGAAGAACTACTCCATCCAGGGCCTGCACTGGGGCCTGTACGCCACCAAGAACCCCAAGCTGATCCTTCAGTGCCACCAGCAGCTCACCGAGCTGGCCGCCAAGGGCGCCATCAAGCCCCTGGTGAGCGAGCGGGTGCCGCTGTCCGAGGCCGCGGCGGCCGTGCAGCGGGTGGGCGACGGCGTCACCACCGGCCGGGTCACCGTCGTACCGAACGGAGCCGCAGCATGACCGACGCCGCCGAACTCCAGCGCCGCACCGCCGAGTTGCTGGCCGCGTATCCGGTGGAAGACACCGATCGGCTCGACTTCCTCAAGGCCCGCTTCGACGCGGGACTCGCCTGGGTGCACTATCCGGAGGGCCTCGGTGGCCTCGGCGCGCCCCGCTCCCTCCAGGCCGTCGTGGACGCCGGGCTGGAGGCCGCCGGCGCCCCCGACAACGACTCCCGCCGCAACGGCATCGGGCTCGGCATGGCCGCGCCGACCATCCTCAAGTACGGCACGGAGGAGCAGAAGCAGCGCTTCCTGCGGCCGCTGTGGATCGGCGAGGAGGTCTGGTGCCAGCTGTTCAGCGAGCCGGGTGCCGGCTCCGACCTGGCCGCGCTCGGCACCCGGGCCGTGCGTGAGGGCGACGCGTGGGTGGTCAACGGGCAGAAGGTGTGGACCTCCGGTGCGCACAACGCCCGCTGGGCCATCCTCATCGCCCGCACCGACCCGAACGTGCCCAAGCATGCGGGCATCACCTACTTCGTCTGCGACATGACCGACCCCGGCGTGGACGTGCGGCCGCTGCGGCAGGTGACCGGCGAGGCCGAGTTCAACGAGGTCTTCCTCACCGACGTCCGCATCCCCGACGCCCACCGCCTCGGTGAGATCGGCGACGGCTGGCGGGTCGCCCAGACCACGCTCAACAACGAGCGCGTCGCCATCGGCGGGATGCGGCTGCCCCGCGAGGGCGGCATGATCGGGCCGGTCGCGAAGACCTGGCGCGAACGCCCCGAACTGCGCACCCACGACCTGCACCAGCGGCTGCTGAAGCTCTGGGTCGAGTCCGAGGTCGCCCGCCTCACCGCGGAGCGCCTGCGCCAGCAGCTCGTCGCCGGACAGCCCGGCCCCGAGGGCGCCGGCATGAAGCTCGCCTTCGCCCGCCTCAACCAGGAGATCAGCGGCCTGGAGGTCGAACTCCGCGGCGAGGAAGGCCTGTTGTACGACGACTGGACCATGCGCCGGCCCGAACTCGTGGACTTCACCGGCCGGGACGCGGGCTACCGCTACCTCCGCGCCAAGGGCAACAGCATCGAGGGCGGGACCAGCGAGGTCCTGCTGAACATCGTCGCCGAGCGCGTCCTGGGCCTGCCGGCCGAACCGCGCACCGACAAGGACGTCGCCTGGAAGGACCTCGCCCGATGACGGATCTGCTGTACTCGGAGGAGGAAGAGGCGCTGCGGGCCGCGGTACGGGATCTGCTCGCCGACCACTGTGACGCGCCGGGCGTGATCGCCCGCACCGAGTCGGACGCCGCGCACGACGCGGCCGCCTGGAAGGCCCTCACCGAGGGCATGGGGCTCGCCGGGCTGCTGGTCCCGGAGGAGCTGGGCGGCCAGGGCGCCTCGCACCGCGAAGTCGCCGTCGTCCTGGAGGAGCTGGGGCGGGCGGTCGCGCCCGTGCCGTATCTGACCAGTGCCGTGGTGGCGACCGAGGCGCTGCTGGCCTGCGGCGACGGGCAGCTGCTCGGGAAGCTGGCGTCCGGGCGGACCGTCGGGGCGCTGGCCGTGGGGCTGCATGTCGCCCCGGGCGGCGGGTTCAGGACCGTACGCGTCGTAGACGGGCGTCTGCACGGCGAGTTGACCGGGATCGCGGACGCGGTCGCGGCGGACGTGCTGCTGGTGCCCGGGGACGACGGCGGGCTGTACGCGGTCGAGGCGGGCGCCGTGACCGTCACCCCGCAGGTGTCCTTCGACCTGACCCGGCCGCTCGCCACGGTGACGCTGGACGGCGCGGCGGGACGCCGCGTGGGCGATGCGGAGCCGGCGGTACGGCGTGCCCTGCGGGCCGGGGCCGGGCTGCTGGCCTCCGAGCAGTTCGGCGTCGCCGAGTGGGCGTTGACGGAGACCGTGCGGTACCTCAAGGAGCGCAAGCAGTTCAACCGGCCGGTGGGCGGGTTCCAGGCGATCAAGCACCGGCTGGCACAGCTGTGGCTGGAGGTGGTGAACCTTCGCGCGGCGGCGCGCGGTGCGGCCGACGCGCTGGCCTGCGGCGGTGATGCCGACGTGTTGGTGGCCGTTGCGCAGGCTTATGCGGGGCCGGTTGCCGTGCACGCCGCCGAGGAGGCGCTGCAGCTGCATGCGGGGATCGGGATGACCTGGGAACATCCGATCCATCTGTACCTGAAGCGGGCCAAGGCGGATTCCATTGCTTTCGGTACGGCGGGGGTGCATCGGGAGGCCTTGGGCGCACTGGTTGATTTGCAGGCGCCGTGATGTAACGGATTTCGGGCGCGGGTGCGTGGGGGCCGGTCGCGCGGTTCCTCCCCCAGCCTTCGGCTGGGGGTACCCCCAGCGCCCCTTCGGGGCGCGCTGCCGTCGAGGCTCGTATGAAGTGAACCGGGGATGGCGGTCCAGCCAACTCCCTGCGCAGGTACACCGATTGGGGTCTGTTCGAACGCATACTCCCTTGGGTCACTCATGGCCCTACAAGGGAGGCAGAGCATGGCCCTCACCACCCGTCGCAGAGCCCTCACCACCCTCGGTGCCGCCCTCGCCGGCGCCGTCGTACTGCCCGGCGCGCAGGCCTGGGCGGGCGACGGCCGCCGTGGCCGGCGGCCGCTGTGGCGTGCCCACGCCCACAACGACTACGAGCACACCCACCCCCTGTACGACGCCCTCGGCCACCGCTTCGGCAGCGTCGAGGCCGACATCTTCCTCGTCGGCGACCAGCTCCTCATCGGCCACACCGAGGACGACCTCGACCCGAGCCGCACCCTCGAATCCCTCTACCTCGACCCGCTGGCCGCGATCGTCAAGGCCAACCACGGCTCCGTGTACCGGGGGTGGCGCAGGCCGCTGCAGCTGCTCATCGACATCAAGACCGAGGGCTCCTCGACCTACCTGGAGCTCGACCGGCATCTGCGGCGCTACCCGCACCTGTTCACCACCTACGCCCACGGCCGGGTGATCCCCGGTGCGGTCACCAACGTCATCTCCGGCGACCGTGCCGCCCGCACGCCGATGGAGGCGCAGACCGTGCGCCGGGCCTTCTACGACGGTCGGCTCACCGACCTCGGCACCTCGGCGCCCGCCTCCTTCGTCCCGCTGATCAGCGACAACTGGCAGCTCAACTTCACCTGGCTCGGTGCGGGTGCGTTCCCCGACGCCGAGCGGCAGAAGCTGCGCGACATCATCGGCCAGGCGCACGCGCACGGTCAGACGGTGCGCTTCTGGAACACCCCCGACGTGGCCGGCCCCGACCGCGACGCGCTGTGGGGCGAACTGCTCGCCGCCGGCATCGACTACTTCAACACCGACGACCTGGCAGGCCTGGAGGCCTTCCTGGACACCCACGCGTCGTCGTAACACCACTCGAACGGGGGCCGTGTCAACCGCACGGCCCCACCCTCCGCTACGCCACACTTGCGGCCGAACGCCCCGAAACGGGCGTGGCGGAGGAGGTTCGCGATGGCCGTTTCCATCTCTGTGGTGCTGCTGCTCCTGTTGCTGGCCGTGATCTTCATGCGCCAGGGCGCGCTGAAGATCTCGCACGCCCTGGTCTGCATGCTGTTCGGGTTCTTCCTGGCCAGCACCAGCATGGCACCGACCATCACCAGCGGGCTCACCGCGACCGCCGATCTGGTCAGCAGTCTGAAACCCTGAGCGGCCGGCTCAGGGTCTCCAGAAGACCCCGATCCCGTTCGCCACGGCGCGCTCCGGGCTCTCGGTCGGGTGGTTGAGCACGCTCACCGTCTTCGCCCCCGCGGCGCGTGCCACCATCGTCGTGGAGCCGCCACCGTCCAGGCTGAACGCGTCGACCGCCCCCAACTGCCGCATCTCGTCGGCCACTTCGGCGATGGTCATGCCGCTGCGGTAGGCCACCGCGCCGTCCAGCGCGAGCAGCAGCAGCCTGCGCCCGCCGCTCGCGTAGCCCACGGCCGTGCGCACGGCCGCGGTGGTGTCGTTCAGCCCGGCCAGCGGCTCGCCGCCGCGCAGCACCGGGTAGCCGCCGACGGCGAAGCGGTACGGGATCCTGGTGGCGGACGGCATCAGGAACTCGCGCACCGTGACCCGTTCGCCCTTGGTGAGGGCGCGCAGCCTGTCTGCGCCCGCCTCCCGGCCGAGCAGGACGGTCGTACCCGCGGCGATCGCACCGCTGCCCGGGGTGTCGGACATGGCGACGACCCTGCCGGCGCGGATCCGCACCTCGTAGGTGTCCGTGCTGCACCCGGCGGCCCGGCTGGTGTCCGAGCCGCAGGTGGCGCGCTTGCGGGAGGCCGAGCCCCAGGCGGCGGTGTAGGCGCCGACGGACCCCTGCGCCAGGGCGTACTGGTTGAGCCCCCGCAGCGGGAGGGTGGCGTCCCGGGTGCGGGCCGTGCCGACGAGCGTCAGCCGGTCGAGCCGGGCCCGGCGGTCCACGCCGACGCCGAAGACGTCGGTGGTGTCGGTGCCGGGCGGCAGCGACGGGCCGAAGCGCTGGGCCGTCGGCACCGCCGACTTGAGCACCCCGCTGTGCGCGATCGCCGGGCCGACGCTCGCGCCGGTCGCCTCGACGCCCGGGTGCTGGGTCTCGTTGATGTCGAAGAAGTCGCCGTTCACGCCCGCGACCGCCCCCGCCGCGTCCGCCATCGCGGACACCGGCGACCGTGCGGCCACCGCGCCCGGCGAGAGCAGGTCCACGCGGACGTGCGGGTCGGTCAGGTCGACGGTCAGCAGATGGGCGTGGACCGTGCCCTTGGCCGCCGGGAGGTCGAACTGCCGGTAGGTGATGCCGGACGCGATCCGGCCGACGCCCGACGCGGCGCCGGCCGGTGCCGCCCCCGTGAGGGCCGCACCGGCCAGCACGCCGGACGTGGTGAGAATCGTGCACAGAGTTCGGGTCTTCGCCGCAAGCCGTCTCCGACGATGCGTCACCGCACCCCCTGATGTCTCGTCAATTTCTCCAGGACTCAGGGAAGTGCAGCAGACCGGGGTGACCGGCGGGGCGGCTAGCCGTCGACTACGCGAGAACGGGTGAGGAAACGCACCCCCTCGGGTGCCTCCAGGGAGAAACCGCTCCCCCGTCCGGGTACCACGTCCACGATCAGCCGGGTGTGGCTCCACACCTCGTACTGGCTGCGGGACATCCAGAAGGTGACCGGCTCCTCGACCCCGTCCACCGCCAGCTCGGCCAGCAGCACGTCCGAGCCGCCGGTACGGAACTCGCCGTCCGGATAGCACATGGGCGCGCTGCCGTCGCAGCAGCCGCCGGACTGGTGGAACATCAGCGGCCCGTGCTCGGCACGCAGCCGGCGCACCAGCTCGGCGGCGCGCGGGGTGAGTTCGACGCGCGCGGGCGCGGTCCTGTCGTCGTCCATGGGCACCGTCCTGGGCCGGGGGCGTCGGATCCCCTCAGTCTCACGCGGCGTCACAGGCGCGTCCAGCGTGCGTCGTCGACCGTTTGCTCACGGTCGCGGCAGCAGGCCCTCGACGGTCCGCTCCAGGAAGGGCAGGGCGCGCTGGCTCCACACGGCCAGGGTGATCGAGGCGGCCACCGCGGTCAGGGCTACCGGGCCCAGCGGGGTGCAGCCGAAGAAGCGGCTGACACCCGGGGTCTCGATCACCGTGAGCAGGACGGCGGCCGAGCCGAGGGAGGTGAGGCGGACCAGTGCGCTGTCCCGGCGGTCCAGCAGAGTCTGGATGAGCTGGGTGCCGACCACCGCGGTCAGGGCCATCGTGCTGGAGCGGCGGGCCGTGCCGGGGGTACCGCGGCCGATGAGCCAGGCCATGAGCGCGCCCGCGCTGGTCGTCAGCGCGCGGTGCCGGATCTGCCGGAGGAGGGGCGCGCCGAGCACGGCCGACGGCGACCCGGGGTTCGACCGCTCCGCCGTCTCCTTCGGGGTGACCGCCACCGCCATCGCCGGGAACAGGTCGGTGAAGAGGTTGACCAGCAGCATCTGACGGGTGGACAGCGGAGCGCTGCGGGACAGCAGGGTGCCGAGGATGCCGAAGCCGATCTCGCCCGCGTTGCCGCCGATGAGGATGGCGACGGCGTCCGCGACGCTGTGCCACAGCGAGCGGCCCTCCCGGACGGCGTCGATCAGCACCGTCAGGTCGTCGTCGGTGAGGACGAGGTCGGCGGCGTTGCGGGCGGCGGCGGAGCCGCGGGCGTTGATGCCCACCCCGATGTCGGCGGCGCGGATCGCCGCCGCGTCGTTGGCGCCGTCGCCGACCATGCCGACCACCCGGCCGGCGTCCCGCAACGCCTCGACGACCTGCAGTTTCTGTTCCGGCGCCACCCGGGCCACGACACCTGCGTCGCGGAGCACCCGGGCCCTGCCCGTCCGGTCGGTGTCGGCCAGGTCGTCGCCGGTCACCACGACGGTGTCGTCGGGCCAGCCCAGCTCCGCTGCGATCGACCGTGCGGTCTGCGGGTGGTCGCCGGTGAGCATCACCGGCCGTACGCCCTCCTCGCACAGGCCGCGTACCAGCGCCGCGGAGGTGTCGCGCGGGGTGTCGGCGAAGCCGAGCAGCCCGAGGAACTCCAGTTGCTCCAGGGGGGCTTCGAGGATGTCGGGGGCCGTCCGGGAGTCGTCGTCCGTGCGGCGTCGGGCGACGGCCAGGACGCGCAGGCCCTCGGCGGCCAGGGTCTGCGCCGTCTCCGAGGCGGGTTGGGCGGTGCCGGAGCACGCGGGCAGGACGGTCTCGGGCGCTCCCTTCACCACCAGCAGGGGCGGCTCGTCGCCGGACCGGCCGACGGCCGCGGCGTATCCGCGGGCGGCCTCGAAGGGGAGACTCTCCGACTGCTCCCACTCGGAGCCGGGTCCGGCCGCGTCGAGGACCGCCGCGTCGGTGGCGTGCTCCGGCGGGCCGTCACCGTCGTCGACCCGGGGGCAGGCCCGGGCCGCCGCCCGCAGGATGCCGGCCGCCGCCTCGTCGTCCGGGGCGTGGCTCCCCCCGTCGGCGTCGGCCACCTTCACCAGGCGCAGCGTGTTCTCGGTGAGGGTGCCCGTCTTGTCGAAGCAGACGGTGTCCATCCGGCCGAGCGCCTCCAGCGCACGGGGTGCCCGGACCAGGACCCCGCCCCGGCTCAGCCGCCGGGCGGCGGCGAGCTGGGCCACCGTGGCCACCAGCGGCAGCCCCTCGGGCACGGCGGCGACGCCGACGGCCACACCCCCGCTCACCGCCTCCCGGATCGGGGTCCCGCGCAGCAGGGCCAGGCCGGTGATCGCGGCGCCGCCGCCGAGCGTCAACGGCAGTGCCTGCGCAGTGAGTTCGTGCAACCGGGCCTGCACACCGGCGGCCGGTGGCGTCCGCGCGGCCAGGTGTACGGCGCGGGCCGCCTCGGTGCGCTCGCCGGTGTCCACCACGACCGCCCGTGCGTGACCGGCGGCCACCGTCGTGCCCTCGAAGACCATGGAGTGCCGGTCGGCCACCGGCACGTGCGGGGTCGCGGCGGTGTGCTTCTCGGTCGGCACCGACTCGCCGGTCAGCGCGGACTCGTCGACCTCCAGGCCGTCCTCGGAGAGCACGCGGGCATCGGCCGGTACCACGTCGTCGGTGTGCAGGTCGATCACGTCGCCGGGCGCCAGGCGTGCCGCGTCCACGGTGTGCGTGTCCGGTTCCTCGGTGGAATCGGCCACCCGGGCCTGCCGTTTCTGCTCGGCGAGCAGTCCGGACACGGCCTGTTCGGCCCGCAGCCGCTGGACCCCGCCGATCAGCGCGTTCAGGTCGAGCGCGCCGACCACCAGCAGGGCGTCCACCGCCGAGCCGACGATCGCGGAGGCGGCCGAGCCCACCGCCAGCACCGGGGTCAGCGGGTCGTCCAGCTCGCTCCGTACGGCCTGGGCGAGCCGCCGCGTCCACCGCACCGGCACGAGCAGCGGGTTCCGGGACGGTTCGGCGGACTGCCCCCGCTCACCGGGCGGTTCGGTCTCCCGCTCGTGCTCCAGCCGCTCCAGGGTTTCCCGCGGTCCGAGTTCGTGCCAGTGCACCCGTGCCCTGGGCCGCGGGGCCTCGGCCTTCGCCACCCGCAGGGCCGCCACGGTCCCGGACAGCAGCGCGGTCGCCGCGGCGCCGTCCACCGGTGCGTGCCGCAGGCCGGGCAGCGCGATCCGTCCGCCGCCGCGCGCGCTCCTCGACTCGCCGACGGCCACCAGCAGTCCGGAGAGCGCGGCACCCGACCGGGCCAGGGTCTGCGAGCGGCGGCCCACCCGGCGCGCGGCCGGTATCGCGGTCAGCAGCCGCCACACGTCGGGCAGCCCGTGCAGGGCGAGGGCGTCGGCGCTCCAGACGACCGCGCTGCCGTCGTCGGTGAGCGCGAGCGCGATGTCACCGGCGAGCAGCCCGGCGAGCACTCCGTTGTCCCTGCCCGACCACAGCCGGGCCACCGTGATCACCGCGCCCGCGTCCTCGGGCAGGGAGCACACGACGTCGTCCAACGGCCGCCGGACGTCCACCACCTGGTCGGCGAGGCCGGTGAAGTCCTCCAGCGCCGGGTCCTCCACCAGCACCACCCGCAGCCCGGCGCGCCGGGCCGCGTCCAGCACCGGCTCGGTCCAGGGGTCGGGCTCTCCCTCGGTGGTGCACACCGCGCTCGGATGCAGCACGATCGTGCCGGTCAGCTCCAGCGCCCGCAGCCGCTCCGGATCCCGGACCAGCAGCCCGGACCGGGCCAGTACGGCGCCGAGCACCGCCTCGAAGGCGGTCGGCCCGTACCTGGCGGCCTTGGGGGAGCCCGCGAGCACCGCCTCCGCCGCCTCGGTGACGTCGTGCTTGACCAGCAGGGTGGCGGCCGCGCCCAGCACACTGCCGGCGAAGGCGTGCGTGGCGTACTCCTGGGCCGGGGTGGTGCGCAGGGCCGGACGGGGATGGCCGCCGTCGCCGACGCTCGGCCGGTCCGGGGTGCACAGTTCGTCGTGGAAGAGCTCGAAGGCGGCCGCCCGCGCCATGGTGTCGGCGAGCTGGCAGCCCCGCAGACCCGCGTCGAGCAGCAGCGCGGCGGGCGTCTGCCCGGCCCCGTGAGCCGCGGCGTTCGCACAGGTCAGCAGCAGGTCCATGGCGTCGGCGCCCAGGCGTGCGCGGATCATGCCACGGACGCGGGGGTTCTCCCGGAGCACCGTCACCACCGCGGTCACCGCACGCGGGGACGGCGGCAGCCGCAGGGCGTACGCGGCGACGCCGACGCCGGTGCCGACCAGGTCGGCCGCGAGCGTCGCGAGGGCGGCCCGGATGCCGTCCGGGTCGGCGGGATGCGTGACCTCCCCGGCGGCGTCGGGGTCCGCGACGAGACCGTGTCGGGCGGCGAGGTCGGCGGCGTGCCGTACGACGTCGTCGGTGACCGCCTCCTCGGCCGCGGCCACCACCAGGCGGCCGAGGCCCTCGTCCCAGTAGGCGAACAGGACGTCGGGGTGCTCCGCCAGCGCCTCGGCGACATGCCCGGCGATCCGCCGCAGGCCGCCCGCGGCCCGCGCCTGCCCGGGGTCGGCCGCCCGCAGCGCGAGGTGCGACCGGGCGCCGGACCGCCACTGCCGCCGGTCGCCGAGCAGTGCGGTGCGTGCCGCCCGCGTCATTCGGGCGGCCGTGTCCAGGCTCCTGACGCCGGCCCGGGCGGTGCCGGCCGCTGCTCCGGCGACCGCACCGACTCCCGGCGCGGCCACCCGGGCCAGCAGCCGGGGCGCCTCGGACAGGACCGCCGGCAACCCGAGCGCCATCGCACGTCACCCCCGGCCCGGTCAGCTGGTGGGCGGTGGGGGCTGATCGGCGAGCGGCGGCTCCTCGTCCCCGGGGGACGCTCCCGGGGCGGCGGGCGGTGCCGTCGTCGGGTCGGTGGGCGGCGCGGCCGGACCGGCGGACGGTGGGGTGCTGGGTGCGTCCGGGGCGGCGGTCGGTGGGGTGGCCGGTGGGGTGGTGGGAGCGTCCGGGCCGGCGGTCGGTGGGGTGGTGGGTGCATCCTGACCGGCGGTCGGTGGGGCCGGTGCTGACGGGCCCGTGGCCGGTGATGCGGCCCCGCTCGGCCGTGTCCAGGCGCCGCCCGGCAGCTCGTCCTCCAGCATCGGGCCAGGGGCGACGGTGGCCGGGCCGTGCCGCGGCGTGGTCGCCGCGTCGCCCATCGCCACGTAGGCGCCGTGGCCCGCACCGCCGGTCATGTCGCCGGCCGCCTCCGGGCGGGCGGTCTCACCGTCGCCGTCGTGGTGCGGGCGGGGCTGCGTGAGCCAGGCCACCGCCGCACCGGTCACGGCGACCGGCCACTCGACCAGTCCGGCCACCCCGAGCACTCCCGCTCCGGCGTACACGGCCATCCGGCGGCCCCGGGGCGAGACGGCCCCGATCCTGTCCAGGGTTTCCTCGGCGGCCTTCGTCACCATTCCGGCGCCGGGCACCTTGCGCACCGCGGAGGCAGCGTTCCGCAGGGGCGCGGTGAGGGCCGAGGACGACTTCTGCTCAGCCATGACTACTCCTCGTCGATGCCAGAACCACGTTCTCTGCCTTGCTGAGTGCCCATGAACGAGAAGGTCATCCGGGATCTATCGGATAAATCGGAAGGCCTTCGGTCGGGGCCGTCGTGCGGTTCCCCGAGTCCGCCCATTGACCGGAAGGCGTCCGCATCCATAGCCTCCATCTCCGTATGTAGATGGTTTTCGGCAGTAAGGACGCTCTCCCATGAGTCAGCCCGTCGTCACCCGCTTCTCCGTGTATCCGGTGGCAGGCCGGGACTCGATGCTGCT
The DNA here is from genome assembly GCF_042899865.1 of Streptomyces sp. NPDC013157. Classification (NCBI taxonomy): domain Bacteria; kingdom Bacillati; phylum Actinomycetota; class Actinomycetes; order Kitasatosporales; family Streptomycetaceae; genus Streptomyces; species Streptomyces sp. NPDC013157. The sequence goes on from NZ_JBIBAK010000008.1 coordinate 41,598, forward strand.
CAACCTCTCCGGCGCGCACGCCCCGTACTTCACCCGCAACGTCGTGGTCGTCGAGGACTCCGAGGGCCGTACCGGGCTCGGTGAGGTGCCCGGTGGGGAGGCGATCACCCGGACCCTGCGGGACGCCGCGTCCCTGGTCGTCGGCTCCCGGCTGGGGGACCACAAGCGGGTGCTGCGGGCCGTGGGGGAGGAGTTCGCAGGGCGGGACGCCGGCGGTCGCGGCGCGCAGACCTTCGACCTGCGCACCACCGTGCACGCCGTCACCGCCGTGGAGTCCGCGCTCCTCGACCTGCTCGGCCAGCACCTGGAGGTACCCGTCGCCGCCCTGCTCGGCGACGGCAAGCAGCGCGACTCGGTACGCGTCCTCGGCTACCTCTTCTACGTCGGCGACCCGGACCGCACCGACCTGGACTACCTGCGCGAACCCGACTCGGACGTCCCCTGGTACCGGATCCGCCGCGAGGAGGCCCTCACCCCGGAGGCGGTCGTCCGGCAGGCGGAGGCGGCCTACGGCCGCTACGGCTTCCGGGACTTCAAGCTCAAGGGCGGCGTGCTGGAGGGGGCCGAGGAGGTCAGGGCCGTCCAGGCGCTCAAGGACCGCTTCCCCGAGGCCCGGATCACCCTCGACCCCAACGGCGCCTGGTCCCTGCGCGAGGCCGTGGAGCTGTGCCGCCCGCTGCTCGGCACCCTCGCCTACGCCGAGGACCCCTGCGGGGCCGAGGGCGGCTACTCCGGGCGCGAGATCCTCGCCGAGTTCCGCCGGGCCACCGGGCTGCCCACCGCGACCAACATGATCGCCACCGACTGGCGGCAGCTCACCCACGCCCTCGCCCTGCAGTCGGTGTCGATCCCGCTGGCGGACCCGCACTTCTGGACCATGCAGGGCTCGGTGCGGGTGGCGCAGCTCTGCCACGAGACGGGACTGACCTGGGGCTGCCACTCCAACAACCACTTCGACATCTCGCTCGCGATGATGGCGCACTGCGGTGCCGCGGCCCCCGGCGAGTACAACGCCCTGGACACCCACTGGATCTGGCAGGAAGGACAGGAGCGGCTCACCGTCGAGCCGCCGAGGATCACCGACGGCCAGGTAGCCGTCACCGACGCCCCCGGGCTCGGCGTCCGGCTCGACAGGGACCGGCTGCTCGCGGCCCATGCCCGCCACGAGGAGCTGAACCTCGGGGCGGGCCGGGACGACGCGGCCGGGATGCAGTACCTCGTGCCGGGCTGGAGCTTCGACGCCAAACGGCCCTGCCTGGTGCGGTGAGCCGTCAGGCGCCCTGCGCGGCCGAGGACTTCTCGGCCGCGGTGTGCCCGGCCGCCCTGAGCGTGCTCTGCTGCCGGGGTGCGCGCAGCAGGACCACCGCGACCAGGGCGGCCAGCAGCGTCAGGCTTCCCGCCGTGATCAGGCACAGGCGCATTCCGTCCAGGAAGGAGTCGCCGAGCGAGCCCATCGTCTGGCCGGTGCGGGCGCCCAGGTCCAGATCGGCGACCGCGCCGAGGCCGTCCGTCTGTGCGGTCGTGACGATGCGCTCCTGCGCCGCGCCGGTGACGCCGGCGTCGGCGAGGTGACCGGGCAGCGCGTCGAGGGCCCGGGTGGTGAGCAGCGCGCCCAGGACGGCCGGGCCGAGGGCGCCGCCGACCTGCCGGAAGGCGTTGTTGCCCGCGGCGGCCATGCCGGCCAGGTGGTACGGCACGGAGGCCACCGCGGTCGCGGTCATCGCGGTCATGACGAAGCCCATGCCGAGGCCCAGCAGGGCGAGCCGCCAGGCGGCCGAGCCGAACGAGGTGTCGGCGGCCAGACCGGTCAGGGCGAACAGGGCGGCGGTGACCACCAGCAGACCGCCGGTGATCATCACCCGGGGCGAAATCCGGTGCATCAGCCGCCCGGCCGGCCCGCCGACCAGCAGCGCCGCCCCGGTGACCATCAGCAGCCGCCACGCGGCCTGCATGGTGTCGAGTTGCTGCACCATGCCGAAGTAGAGGCTGAGCACGAAGAAGAACCCGATGAGCGCCAGGAAACTGGTCGTCGCGACCAGCGTGGTGGCGGTGAAGGCGGGGCTGCGGAACAGGGTCAGGTCCAGCATCGGGCTGTCGCTGCGCCGCTCCGCCAGCACGAAACCGGCGCCGGCGACCACGGCCGTGAACAGCGCCACCATCACCTTGACGTCGGTGAACGAGCTTGCACCGCCCTCGATCACGCCGTAGACCAGCGCGGTGACCGCGAGCGTCGCGGTGAGCTGGCCGGGCCAGTCCAGACGGCGCCCGTGCGGTGCCCGCGAGTCGGCGAGCTGCCGCGCCGCGACGGCGACGGTCAGGAGCGCGACGGGAACGGTCGGCAGGTAGATCCAGCGCCAGGAGAAGTGCTGGACGATCACACCGGCGAGCAGCGGACCGACCGCCAGGGCCGCCGTCAGGCAGGTGGCCCAGATGCCGATGAACTTGCCGCGCTCCCGGTGGTCCGGCACCGCGTGGCTGATCAGCGCCAGCGTCGTGGGCAGCAGTGCCGCCGCGCCGACGCCGGCCAGGGCCTGTCCGGCCCAGACGATGTCGACCGACTGCGCGCACAGGGCGGTGACCGCGCCCGCCGCCGAGAACAGCAGGCCCGCCTGGAACACCTTCTTGCGCCCGTGGACGTCCCCGAAGACGCCGGCGGTCAGGATGAACGCGGCCATCGGCAGCACGAACGCGTCCTGCACCCAGGACAGCTGGGCGGTCGAGGCGTTCAGCGCGGCCTGCAGGGCGGGCAGGCTCACCGCGACCGTGGTGACCGGAAGGTAGGCGACGAAGACGCCCAGGCAGGCCATGACGATCGTGGCCGCCCGTCGCTCGACCGGCCCGCTGGCCGGTGTCGTGACGTTCACGGAGATACTCCTTCGCGGCGCGCCGCGCCGCGGTCGAAGGCCACCGGCGTCTCCGGTGGCCTGTGTCGAACGGGCTTCCGAGGGGAAACCCGCCGCCACAGCATCCGATCCCGTGCGCGCAACCGCCAAGCAGGTGTGTCCATCGCCGTAGAATCCTCCAGATCATCGATACACGTGGCACACTTCCACCATGCTTGACGAGGTGGACCGAAAGATCCTCCGCGCCCTCCAGTGTGCGCCGCGGCTGCCCTTCCGGCGGATCGGCGAGGTGGCCGGAGTCTCCGAGCAGACCGCGGCCCGCCGCTACCAGGCGCTGCGCCGCGCCGGGGCGTTGCGGGTGGTGGGGCTGGTCAACCCGTGGGTGTACGGCGCGGCGCAGTGGGTCACCCGCATCCGCTGCCGCCCCGACCGGGTCGACCCGCTCGCCGACGCCCTCGCCCGGCGCCCCGACATCTCCTGGGCCCACCTGGCCTCGGGGGGCTCGGAGATCGTCTGCGTCATGCGCTCGCCGCTCGACGTGCCGCGCGAGGACGTACTGCTCCGGCAGCTGCCCAGGTCCGCCTCGGTCCTGGACGTCAGCATCGACCTGATCATCCACAGCTACGACGCTCCCGGCACCGCCGGCTGGACCGGCTACGGCGACAGCCTCGATGCCGGGCAGGTCCGGCAGCTGACCTCGGAACGGCCGCCGCCCGCCCCCGGGCCGCCGCCCCCACCGGCCGCCGAGGACGCCCCGCTGCTCGACGCACTCGCCCAGGACGGCCGTACCACCCACACCCGGCTCGCCGGACTCACCGGCTGGTCGCTGTCCCGGGTGGCCCGCCGGCTGGAGTCGCTGGAGGGCTCCGGAACCCTGGAGTACGAGGTCGAACTGCTCCCGGAGCGGCTGGGGTTCGGGCTCAACGCCATCCTCTGGCTGCGGGTCGCCCCCGCTCACCTCGAGCGGGTCGGCACGGAGACCGCCCGGCTCGACGAGGTCCCCTTCGCCGGCGCCATCAGCGGGGAGCACAACCTGATGGTCAGCGTCATCACCCGGGACCCCGAGGACTTCTACCGCTTCCTGACCACCCGCATCGCCGCGACCCCCGGCATCGACGGCTACGGCGTCAGCATCAGCATCCGCCACCTCAAGAAGGCGGCATCCCTCATCTCCCGGGGCCGACTGGTACCGCCGACGTCCCTCTAGACGGCATCTCCGGCATCCCCGGCCCGCTGTGTCTTCGGTGTCCCGGGCGGCCTCGGCGGCCTCGGCGTCCTCCGCCGCCACGACCGACACGGGCGGTCTCCGTACCCCGCGCATCAGCAGGCCGGTCGGCCGCCGCAGTACCGCGTGCGCGGGTCCGCCCGGGACACTCGCCCTGGCCCGGCCGGAGATCGACGGCTTCAACGCCGGGCTGCGCGCCCTGCTCGGCGCCGGCGGCTTCACCGACACGGCCGCGGCCCTGCACCGCCTGGCCCACGGGGAGCCATGACCGCGGTCAGCGGTCGCGGTGGGCCCGGCGGGCCTCCAGCAGCAGCGGCAGCAGGGAGAGCACGACGATCGCGCCGACCAGCGGCAGCAGGTAGCGGTCGATGTGGGAGACCGAGGAGCCCAGGGCGTACCCGGCGAGGACGAAGGTCTGGGACCAGAGGACTCCGCCGACCGCCTGCCAGACGGTGAACGGCCGTACCGGCACCCCGAGCGCCCCCGCCGCCGGGTGCAGCACCGACCGGAGCATCGGCACGAAACGGCCGATGACCAGCGCCTTGCCGTACCCGTAGCGGGCGAGCAGCTGCTCCGCCCGGGCGGCGCCCTCCCGCACCCGCGGCCGCGAGGTACGGGCCAGCAGCGGCCGCCCGCCGTGCCGGCCGATCAGATAGCCCACCTGCCCGCCCGCCACCGCGCCGACGGCCGCGCACACCAGCACCTGCCACAGCTCCAGCCGGGGCCCCCGGTCCGTGGTGGCCGCGCACAGCACACCGGCCGGGAACAGCAGCGTGTCACCCGGCAGGAAGAAACCGACGACCAGCAGCCCCGACTCGGCGAAGATCACCGCCAGGACGCCCAGCGCGCCGAAGGCGGCCAGCAGCGAGCCGCTGTCCGTCGGATTGACGGCGATCACCACGCTCGCCTCCCCGCCCCGCTCGCCGGCCGTCTCCCCCAAGTGTCGCGTGACGGCGGCCGCGGACCCGCCTTCAACACCACGCGTCCGGATGCCTCCCGGCGGTCACCGGGGCGTCAGGCGTGCTGCATGCTGCCCAGGATGTCCAGGCGCGCGGCCTGCCGGGCCGGCCACCGGGCGGCTGGTGGAAGCGGCCCGGGGCATCGTCGGACTCCGGCCGTGTCCCGGACCCGCCCACGGATCTGCACCGGCGGACCCGCCGTCAGCCTCCGGTGTGACGATCCCGGCCGGCCCTGCTTCCGCCGGGGACGGCGGGCGTGACCGGGCGGTTCACCTGCCCCAGATCCTCCGGTAGGCCGCCCGGTAGCCGGGTGGGTCCCAGGCCGTGGCTCCGGCGCTGTTGGCGGCCGTCGAGACGTGGGTGGGGGCGACATAGCCGCTGGCGGGACGGCCGGAGAAGGCGCGGTTGAACTCGTCGACGATCTGCCAGCCCTGCTGCGACAGCGGCTCGGGAACGGTGGCGGCCTGGTACTGCCCGCTGTTGATGCGCTGGAAGGCGGACGGGTCGCCGTCCCCGGCCCCGATGTTGACGGGCGGTCCGGTCCCCTTGCGGCCGGCCGCGCGGAAGGCGGGGGCGGCGTCGGCGAAGTACAGGTCGTTGATGGCGACGGAGTGCGTCCACGTGTCCGGGAAGCGGGAGAGCAGCGAGGCGATCTCGCGCGGGGTGCGGCTGCTCGCGTCCGGGATCGGGATGTTCTCGTACGCGAGCAGCCGCACCCCGGCGCAGGTGGCGAGTTCCGCCCTGATCAGGTCGGACTTCGTCCTCGCGAACGGGACCGAGGCGTCGGTGAACAGGACGACCCCGGCCCGGCCGCCGGAGTTCGCGATGATCCACTGCGCGCTGATGCCGGCCACGTCCTCGACCCGTGTGGTGACGTTGGTGAAGAGCGGGGGCCGTCTGCTGGGGCCCGGGGCGACGACCGCGTGCCAGCCGACGAGCGGGATGCCGGCCGCGCCGGCCTCGGCGACCTGCTGAGCGGTCGAGCCGGGGTCGAAGCCGCCGATGACGATGCCCGAGGGCCGCAGGGTCACGGCCTCGCTCATGGCCGCCTGGATGCCGGCGGGGCTGCCGGCTCCGTCGATCACCCGGACGTTCCAGCCGATGACGTGCGCGGCTTCCCGCAGGCCGTTCGCGACGCCCGCGACGCCGGGATTGGTCATGGTCTCCGCGACGAAGACGACCGTCCTGCCGGACACCGCCCTGGGGCCGGTGGTCGGTCCGTTCCAGGCGGTGTCGGTCCGCTCCGCCTGGGCGACGGCGGCCCCGGCCGAGGCCTCGGCGGCGGGACAGCCCCCGGGGCCGGTGGTGGAGACCACGGGACCGTTCGACGAGCCGTGCTGGCACCCGGTCAGGGCGGCTGCCGCGGCCAGCAGCGCGAGGGCGGCGGCCCGGGCGGCGCCGCCCCGGGGAGCGGCGGCCTTGCGGGTGCGGGAGGCACTGGTGGGTGTCATGGCGTGGTGCCGGCGGTGCCGCCTCCGGACGGCGCCGTCGGCGGGCGCGGCGCGGAGGGCGGTGCGTCGCGGGCCGCGTCGGCCCCGGTGCGCAGCCGGCGGGCGGAGTAGCCGGCCAGGCCGACGGCGAGCAGCAGCGTGCCGCCGTAGAACAGGGGGACCGTCCAGAACGCGGCGCCCAGCTGGCCGATGCCGGTGAGGCCGACGGCGAGCACGGCGACGGCGACGAGCGTGCCGAGGGCGTTGGGACGGCCGGGTCTGATCGCGGTGGAGCCGAGGAGGGCGCCGACGAACGCGGGCAGCAGGTAGTCGAGGCCGACGCTGGGATTGCCGATCTGCTGCTGGGCCGCCAGCAGCACCCCGGCGAAGCCGACGATCAGCCCCGAGGCGGCGAACGCGTAGACGGTGTACCTGCGGGTCGGAATACCGACCAGTTCCGCGGCGCGCGGATTGGCACCGATGACGTACAGGAACCGGCCGAGCGGCAGCCGCTCCAGTACCACCCAGAGGACGAGGGCGAGGGCGAGGACGTAGAACGCGGGCAGCGGCAGGCCGAGGAGCGTGGAGTCGTAGAGGTCGGTGAAGGCGGACGGCAGACCGGCCGGGCCCGGGACGATCCGGCCGCCGCCGGTGACCCAGCCGGTCACGGCGTACAGCATGCTGCCGGTCCCGAGGGTGGCGATGAACGAGTCGATCCGGCCGAACTCGACGACCACGCCGTTGAGAACCCCCACCGCCCCGCCTCCGGCGATCACCGCGAGGCAGGCCCAGGCCCAGGGCCAGGCGGCGTCGACGACGAGCCGCAGCACCATGACGTGGGCCAGGCCGAGACCGTAGCCGAGGGAGAGATCGAAGGAGCCGGTCACCACGGGGACCATGGCGGCGAGCGCGAGGACGGCCGGGATCGACTGGGTGGACAGGATCGAGTCGAGGGTGTCCCGCGTGGGGAACGTGCGCGGCAGCGCGAGGGAGAAGACCAGGACGAGCAGCGCGGTGAGGACCAGCAGACCGTAGGCGGCCGCGAAATGCCGGGCCGGAGCCCGGCGGAGCGGCCGGGAGCGCGGGGCGGAGGGCGGGGGCGCGGCGGTCATGAGTCCGTGGTGGTTCCGGGGGCCGGCAGGGCCGAGGCCGCGCGGGCGAGCCCGGTGACCGTGAGGTCCGCGCCGCTCAGCTCGGTGGTCACGCGGCCGCGGACGAACACCAGGGCGCGCCGGCACACGCCGGCCACCTCCTCGAAGTCGGTCGAGACGAGCAGGACCGCGAGACCGTCGGCCAGCGCCTCGTCGAGCAGGCGGTGGACCGCGGCCTTGGCCCCGACGTCCACGCTCGCGGTCGGCTCCTCCAGGACCAGCAGCCGCAGGTCCACGCCGAGCCAGCGGCCGATCAGGACCTTCTGCTGGTTGCCGCCGGAAAGGGTGGCGAGGGGGGCCTCGCCGTCGCTGGGCCGCACCGCGAACCGTTCGATCAGCTCCGCGGCCCGGGCGCGTTCGCGGCGCGGCGCGGCCCAGCGCAGTGCCGGCAGCCCGCCCGCCCGGGGATTGGCCAGCAGGTTCTCGCGCACGGTCAGCCCCATGGCACAGCCCTCACGCTGTCTGTCGCCGGGCACGAGGCCGACCCCGGCCGCGACGGCGTCCGCGACCGTACGGGGCCGGTAGGGCCGCCCGTCCAGGAGCACCCGGCCGCCGAGGAAGGGCCGCGCGCCGGCCAGCGCGCGGCCCAGTTCCAGGTGCCCGGCGCCCGGGAGGCCGACCAGCCCCAGTGCCTCCCCGGCCCGCAGCTCCAGGGCGACCGCCGCCGTGCCCGCGGTCCGGGCGCCGTCGAGGACCAGGACGGCGGGGCCGCCCGCGGAGACGGCGGCGGGGAGCGGGCGGCCCGGTTCCCCGCCCGTGATGCCGCGGGCCGGTTCTGTGCCGACGATGTCGCGGACCAGCAGGGCCGGGTCGTGGCCCGCCAGCCGGCCGTGGCTGACCAGCCTGCCGTCGCGCAGGACGGCGAAGGCGTCGGCCACCTGGTACACCTCGTCCATGCGGTGGGTGACGTAGAGGATGCCGTGTCCCCGGTCCCGCAGGGCGTGCAGCACACGGAAGAGCCGGGCGCAGTCCGGGGCGGGCAGGCGGGCGGTCGGCTCGTCGAGCACGACGAGCCGCGCGCGGGCCGCCAGTGCCCGGCCGACGGCGACCAGCGAACGCTCCGCGGGACCGAGCCGCGCGACCGGCGTGTCCGGATCGAGGTGCCCGGCGACCGTCTCCAGGGCCTCGGCGCAGCGCTCCCTGGTCCGTCGCCAGGAGATCAGTCCGGCGCGGCGCGGGTATCCGGTCGTCAGGGCGATGTTCTCGGCGACGGTCATCCACTCCACGAGCCCGAGGTCCTGGTGGATGAAGGACATGCTGCGGGTGGCGGCCTGGCTTCCGAGCGGGTGCCCGGCCACCGCGACCGACCCCGCGTCGGCCTGATGGACCCCGGCGAGCACCTTGATGAGCGTGGACTTCCCGGCGCCGTTGGGGCCGAGCAGGGCGAGGACGCTGCCGGCCCGGACATCGAGATCGACCCCGTCCAGCGCGCGGGTCCCGCCGAACCGCTTGGCGAGCCCGCGGATCCGTAGCAGGGGGTCGGGAGGCTCGTGCACGGACAGCTCCGGGGGTCGGCCTGACATCTTCTTCTTCCCGACTCTCCCCGGTGATACTAGTGGGGCAAATCGCCGTATTGCGGATTTCACGCTCGAAGGGCCGGCCGGGATGCCGGATCCGGGGCCTGTGACGACACCGACGGGTCAGCCGCGCGAGCCGCGCCGACGGTCCCGGCTCCCACGGCCTCAGGCGGCGTCGAGCCCGCACTCGGCCCAGATGACCTTGCCCTGCCGGATGTAGCGGGTGCCCCAGCTCCGCGCCAGCTGGGCCACCAGGAACAGGCCGCGGCCGCCCTCGTCGGTGGTGGCCGCCCGGCGCAGGTGCGGGGCGGTGTTGCTGCGGTCGGAGACCTCGCAGATCAGGGTCCGGCCGTGCAGCAGCCGTACCCGGACGGGGCCGGAGCCGTGGCGGATGGCGTTGGTGACCAGTTCGCTCAGCACCAGCTCCGCGGCGAACCCGGCCTCCTCGAGTCCCCAGTCGGCGAGCCGGCGCATCGCCGAGGAACGGACCTCGCTGACGAGGGAGGGGTCGGCGGGCAGGTCCCAGGTGGCGATCCGGTGTTCGGGCAGTGCGTGGGTACGGGCGACGAGCAGGGCGATGTCGTCACGGGGGTGGACCGGGGCCACCGTGTCCAGAAGCGTCTCGCAGATCTCCTCGGGCGTGCGGTCCGGGTGGGCGAGGGCGCCCCGCAACCGTTCGAGGACCAGGTCCACGTCGCGGTTGCGGTCCTCGATGAGCCCGTCGGTGTAGAGGACCAGCCGGCTGTCCTCGGGGAGAGCGATGTCGACGGCCTCGAAGGGCAGGCCGCCGAGGCCCAGCGGGGGCCCGGCGGGCAGGTCCGGGAAGGTGACCGTGCCGTCGGGGCGGACGAGCGCGGGAGGCGGGTGCCCGGCGCGGGCCATGGTGCACTGCTGCGTGGTCGGGTCGTAGACGGCGTACAGGCAGGTCGCGCCGAAGATGCCCGTGTCGCCCGCGGCGGGGGCCTCCCGGTCGAGGCGTCCCACCAGGTTGTCGAGGTGGGTGAGGACCTCGTCCGGGGAGAAGTCGAGTTCGGCGAAGCTGCGGGCGGCGGTGCGCAGCCGCCCCATGGTGGCGGCGGAGAGCATGCCGTGGCCCACGACGTCGCCGACCAGGAGGCCGACCCGGGTGCCGGAGAGGGGGATGACGTCGTACCAGTCCCCGCCCACGTCCGACTCCGCGGGCAGGTAGCGATGCGCCACGTCGACGGCGTCCTGGTCGGGCAGACCCTGCGGGAGCAGGCTGCGCTGCAGGGTCAGCACCATGGTGCGCTCGCGCGTGTAGCGCCGGGCGTTGTCGATGGACAGGGCGGCGCGGCCGGCGAGTTCCTGGACGAGGGAGCGGTCGTCGTCGTCGAAGGGCGCGAGGTGCTGCCCGCGGTAGAACGCGGCCACGCCGAGGACGACGCCGCGGGCCACCAGGGGGACGGCGATGAGCGAGTGGACGTGCGCCAGCATCACCTCGGTGCGCGGCGGGTCGTGGGCGAGCCATCCCATGGTGGCCCTCAGGTCCGGTTCCAGCACGGCCTGCCCGCCGCTCAGGCAGCGCAGGTGCGGCGTGGCCGGGCCGTAGTCGACGCGCTTGCCGACCGGGTGGAACGGACAGTCGTCGGCGATGCCGTGGACCACCGTGCGGTACAGGTCGGTGAAGGGGTCGGCGGCCTCCTCGCCCCGCAGCACGGCCTCGGGCAGGTCGATCGTGACGTAGTCGGCCAGCCGTGGCACCGCCGTCTCGGCGAGTTCCTCGGCGGTGCGCCGCACGTCGAGGGTGGTCCCGATGCGCGTGCTGGCCTCGGTCAGCAGCTCCAGGCGGCGACGGGCGGCGAGGGCGTACCGCCCCACATGCGGCTCTCCGACCAGCACGAGCCCCCTGGCCGAGTGCTCTGTCGGAGGCTCTGCGGGGGGCGGCGAGCCGCGACGACCGCCGGCCGCGACGCCGGGGCGGGCTCCGGAGCCGTAGCCGCCCGCCGTCCAGCCGGGGCCGCCGGCCGTCCCGTGGTCCCCGTCCGCGGTGCCGCCCGGACCGCCCGCCGACGCGTCCGTGCCGCGTGTCTCGGCCCGGAGGGGTACGAGGCCGGGGGCCGCGGTTCCGGGTACGGTCGCGGGCGCCACGGAGACGGGGACGGCCGCAGACGGCGGGACGGCGAGAACGACGGACGTCGCCTGGACGACGGAGGCGGGCGCGGAGGACGCGGCGGGTTCGACGGACGCGGCGGTGTCGTGGGCGAAGTCGGCGGGGACGAGGACGGGGCGCCGCGCCTCCTCGGCCGGCCACGGGACGAGAAGGGGCTCGTGCGGTGCGGGCCCGGGCAGCACGGCCTCGATGACGAAGCCCTGCACGCCGGTGGCGGTCGTCGTCGGACGGCTGACCAGCGTGATCCGCCGACCGTCGGACAGGGTCACGTGGACGGCGGCTCGCTGCGCCCAGGAGATCAGCTCGACGGCCTTCTGCATGAGAATCGCCCGGTCGCAGGGGCGCACCCCGAGGGCCGGCTCGCTGAGACCCACGCGGTGGTGAGGTCCGGCGGCGGTCTCGGCGCCGGTGTCCAGGTACGCCCGCAGCAGGGCCCGCTCGCGCTCGGAGCTCTGTCCGAGCAGCCGCCTCTCGATGGCGTGGGCCGCCCGGCGTATCACGGTGGCCAGCGCCGGGTCCTCGGCGCTGCGCGGGTAGCCGAGGCACAGGACGCCCTCGATGCGGCCGCTGATCGGATCGCGGACGGGCAGCGCCCGGCAGGCGTTGCCCTGTGCGCGCTCGGCGAAGTGCTCGGCGCCGTAGACCTGGACGAGCTGCCGCTCCGCCAGGGCGAGCCCGATCCCGTTGGTGCCGGCGTACCGCTCCGCGAACACGAACCCGGGGACGCGCTGGAACGCCGGGAGGCTTCTGGCCAGCGACGCGTCTCCGAAACGACGCAGCAGGACCGTCCCGTTCGCGTCCGCGACGGAGATGTTCATCCTGCTGCCGGCGAACCGGGACTGCAGCCGGTCCAGCACCGGTACGGCCGCACGGATGATCCGGGCGTCATGCTCGAAGTCGTCCCGGAAGGGGAGTCCGGGCTGGTCGGGGGAGAGCCCCAGGGCACGGCAGCGCTGCCACGAGTGCGAGATGGGAGGGCGTACGCCGACCTCGACCGCCTCGCCCTGCAGGAAACGCTCACGCGAGCGGGCGGGCCCCTTGCCGTCCGTCGCTGCCGCTTTCCCGCCGCCCCGAACCACGCTTCGCCTCACTCGCGTCCGCCGAGTCCGTTTCGCTACAACTTCACCACAACAACCTTTACTACAACATTAGGGTATACGTGAGGTTACAGACATTGCGCACTCGTCGTCACAGGACGGCGACCGGGTTGACCGGCGAGCCCGTCCCGCCCGGGATGTTCAGCGGCGCCACCACGAGCAGGAACTCGTACCGCCCGGCCCGGGCCGTCGCGGCCGACAGGGCCTCCAGGTCGAGGTTGTCCAGCAGCGGCACCCCCATCGCGGCCACGGCGAGGGCGTGGACGGGCGAGTGCACGCCGTCCACGGGGGAGGGCCGTACGTCACTGTCGCCGTCACCCCCGAGCAGCGCGATGCCGCGCTCGGCCAGCAGCGGTACGGCGTCCACGTGGAGGCCCGCGCAGGCCGTGCCCGGGTCCCAGGCGCCGAGGTCCGCGCGACGGCGGGTCCGCCCCGAGCGCAGGAGCACCGCGTCGCCCTCGCCGATCCGCACGTCGAGTGCCCGCTCCGCGGCGAGCACCTCCGCCGCGTGCACCGCCACTCCCGGCTCCAGCCAGCGGACCCCGAGCACGGCGGGGAGATCGAGGAGCACGCCCCGGGTGACGAGGGGGCCGAGCGCCGACACCGCTCCGAAACGGGCGCCCGCCGCGCCGACGACGTCCTTCGCCGTCCGGCCGTCGTAGAGCCGCCCGCGGTAGGAGACGTGGCACAGGGCGTCGAGATGGGTGACGGCCTTGCCGTGGTAGTCGGCGGCGACGAAGTCCTTGTGGGTGGCGGGCTCCGGGCTCTCCACGTCGCCGAGATCGGTCATGTGGTGCAGGGCGGGCCTGGGGTTGTCGGGGCCGGGCACGGTGTTCCAGGGCAGCGCCAGCGGTACGACCCGGCCGGACCGCACGGCGGCCACGGCCCGTCGTACCCACTGCGCGGTCACCCGGTTCCAGGCGCCGCGGTCGGCCGGGGTCCAGCGGCCCCAGGTGCGGACCTCCTCGAAGAGTGTGTCGAAATCCCGGCGGGAGACGGCAGGCCCGTTGCGGCCCCCGATGGGACCGGGGTCCGGGCCGTCCGCAGGGCTCGCGCTCATCCGTACTCACCGCTTTCCGCGTCGACACACGGCCCCGGCGGCGGGGGCAGCGCTCCGCGCGGCCGTACGCCGTCGCACGGGCCCGGCGACCCGTGGCGGCCGGCCGCCCGGATTCCCAGCCTGGCACGGCCCGCGCCGACGCGCCGGTTCACGGCGTCGGGCGCGCGGACGAGCCCCGGGCAGGCCGGCCGAGCCGGTCCTCCGCGGCCGCACGGCGGGCAGAGCCGCAGGGCGGACCGTAGATTGAGGTGGGAGCCGTTGAGGCGGGAAGGAGCGTCAGCGGTGGCATCGCGGGTTGATCACACGGCGCTGTTCGCCGCGACGCCGAGCCCGTATCTGGTGCTGGGACCCGACCTGGTCATCGTCGATGTGAACCGGGCCTATCTCGCGGCCACCGGACGCACCCGGGAGGACCTGCTCGGGCGGCACATCTTCACCGCGTTCCCGGACAACCCCGCCGACCCGGACGCCGACGGGGTCCGCAACCTCGGCGCATCCCTGCGCCGGGTCCTCGCCACCGGCCGGCCCGACACGATGGCGCTGCAGAAGTACGACATCCCCGTCGTCAGCCGTCCCGGGGTCTTCGAGGAGCGGTGGTGGTCCCCGGTGAACACCCCCGTGCTCGGCCCGGACGGGGAGGTGACGTACATCATCCACCGGGTGGAGGACGTCACCGCGTTCGTCATGGAGTACCGTGCCACCCACGCCGACGGCGTCCTGGAGGGGCACCGGCTGAAGGAGACGCAGGCTCTGGAGGCGGAACTGTACGCCCGGGCGCGGGAGTTGCAACGGCTGAACGAGGACCTGCGGCAGGCGCACACCCGCGAGCGCGAGGTCGCCGTCATCCTGCAGGAAGCCATGCTCCACGTCCCCGACCTGGCCCACCACGGCGACATCGCGGTGCGCTACCTGCCCGCCACCGGCTCCCTCAACGTCTGCGGCGACTGGTACGACGTCGTCGACATCGCGCCGGACCGGCTCGCCGTCGCGGTGGGCGACGTCATCGGCCACGGCCTGGAGGCGGCGGCCGTCATGGGCATGCTGCGCAGCGCCCTGTCCGCCGCCACCCGGGCCCTGGAGCGCCCCGCCCAGGCGCTGGAGGTGCTCGGCCTGTACGCCAGGTCCGTCGAGGGGGCCCTGGGCACCACCGCGGTCAATGCGGTCGTCGACATGCGCAGCCGCCTGATCACCTACAGCAGTGCCGGCCATCCGCCGCCGATGCTCATCCACCCCGACGGCAGCTGCGAACTGCTGGACCAGGCCACCGACCCACCGCTCGGCGCCCGCCCGCAGCACGTCCCCCGCCCGCAGGCGAGCCTGCCGTACAAGCCGGGCGACATCCTCGTCCTGTACACCGACGGGCTCATCGAGCGGCGGGACCAGGACATCGACGAGGGGCTGGAGCAACTGGCCGGCATCCTCGGCGAGTTCATCCATCTGGGCACCGAACAGCTCGCCGACACCGTGCTGGCCCGCCTGGGCGTCGCCAGCGGCGGCCGGGACGACATCGCGCTCATCGTCGTACGGCTCTGAGCCGCGCGCCGCCGCCGAGCGGCCGGAACCCCTGGCGGCCGGCGCGTACCCCGTCCAGGGCGATGCCGAGGACGCGGTCGCGCTGGGCGTCGTCCTCGAAGGCCGTCGCCGTGATGCCCGAGACCATGCGGAGCAGGTCGCCGATCTCCATGTCGGTGCGGACCACGCCCGCCTTCTGGGCCCGCTCCAGCAGCGGGCCGCCGGCCGCGTACATCGAGTCACGGCAGGCCTGGAAGATCTCCGACTCGTCGTTGAGGGCCTCGCGCACCGCCCGTTTGGTGACCATGTAGCCGGTGAAGCGGTCCAGCCACGAGGTCAGGGCCGCCCACGGCTCCAGCCCGGCCAGGTCCACGGCGGCCCGGCACAGCGCGTTGACCTCGTCCGCGTAGACGCTCTCGAAGAGGTCGCGGCGGGTCGGGAAGTTCCGGTAGAGGGTGCCGATCCCGACCCCCGCGCGACGGGCGACGTCCTCCAGGGAGACGTCCGCGCCCCGCTCGGCGAACGCCTCGCGGGCGGCTGTGACCAGCGCGTCGTAGTTGCGGGCCGCGTCCTTACGGTGCGGTCTGCGGGACGCGACGATCTCACTGACGGGGAACGGGCTGTCCGACACTGCTGCCTCCCGTGCGGCAAGGGTGAACCGGAGGGTTTCCTCGACTTCGGTTGAAGCGGAGGGTGGCCTCCAGTAGAGTGGAGGGGCACCTCCACTTTAGCAGTGCGGAGCGGTACCGCCATGGCCGGACGCGGCCCGGTGCCTCCCTCGTCCTTCCCTCTTTCCCTCTTTCCCTCTTCCCTCCGTTCCGATTTCGGAGAGGCCCTCATGCCCCGGAAGTCCACCCGCCTCACCTTCGCGGTCCTCGCGACCGGTGCCGGCGTGTTCTCCATGCTCCAGTCGCTGGTCGCACCGGCCCTGCCGACCGTCCAGCACGCCCTGCACACCTCCCAGTCCACCGCGACCTGGGTGATGACGGCGTATCTGCTGTCCGCCTCGGTCTTCACCCCGATACTCGGCCGGGCCGGCGACCTGATCGGCAAGAAGCGCACCCTCGTCGCCGTCCTGCTGGCCGTCCTGGCCGGCTGTCTGGTCGCCGCCCTCGCGCCGAACATCGGCGTCCTGATCATCGCCCGGGTCGTCCAGGGCATCGGCGGCGCCCTGTTCCCGCTCTCCTTCGGCATCATCCGCGACGAGTTCACCCCGGCCGAGGTCAGCGGCAGCATCAGCAACCTCTCCGCGGTGATCGCGGCCGGCGGCGGTGTCGGCATCGTGGCCGCGGGACCGATCGTCTCGGCGCTCGACTACCGCTGGCTGTTCTGGATCCCCGTCGGCGTGGTCGCGGCCACCGTCCTGATCGCCGCCCGCTACGTCCCCGAGTCGCCCAAGCGGGCCGAGGGCAGCGTCAGCTGGCTCGGTGCCGGACTGCTCTCCGCCTGGCTGGTGGCGCTGCTGCTGCCGCTGAGCCAGGCCGGTCAGTGGGGCTGGGGCTCGGCCAGGGTGCTCGGCCTGTTCGGCGCGGCCGTCGTCCTGTTCGCCGTATGGCTGCTCACCGAGTCCCGCTCCGTCACCCCGCTCATCGACCTGCGCGTGATGCGGCTGCCGGCCGTCTGGACCACCAACACGGCCGCTCTCCTCTTCGGCGCCGGCATGTACGCGATCTGGTCCTTCCTGCCCGGCTTCGTCCAGACCCCCGCCGCGGCCGGCTACGGCTTCGGCGCCACCGTCACCGAGTCCGGCCTGCTCATGCTCCCGATGCTCATCGCCATGTTCCTCTCGGGTGTCGTCGGCGGCCGCCTCGAACCCCGCGTGGGCGCCAAGGCGCAGCTCACCGCGGGGGCCGCGCTCGGCGCACTGGCCTGCGGCTTCCTCACCCTCTGGCACGACGCGCAGTGGCAGATCGGCGTCGTCGCAGGTCTGTTCGGCCTCGGCATCGGCCTGGCCTTCGCCTCGATGGCCAACCTCATCGTCGGCAGCGTGCCGCCCGAGCAGACCGGCGCCGCGACCGGAATGAACGCCAACATCCGCACCATCGGCGGCTCGATCGGCGCCGCGCTCACCAGCGTCCTGGTCACCGGCCGGCTCCAGTCCTCCGGACTGCCGTACGCCTCCGGCTACACCCACGCCTGGGCCCTGCTCGCACTGTTCTGCCTGACCGCGGCCGGCGCCGCCCTCCTCGTCCCGGTCCGCCGCGCGAGCCGCGTCGCCGACCCGGTCACGGAGCGGCCGGCGGCAGCACCCGTACGCGTGCGGTAGTGTTGACCTGCGTGATCACGCGGCAACCACCGCGTGACTCCGCAGCGGGACGTGGCGCAGCTTGGTAGCGCACTTGACTGGGGGTCAAGGGGTCGCAGGTTCAAATCCTGTCGTCCCGACGGTGCGAAGGGTCTTCGCAGGTGAAAGCCTGCGGGGGCCCTTTTCCGCGTGGGGTGTTTCCGGCTTCGGGGCGAACATGCCGCCGGCAGGCGGCATTCGCTCAGCGGGGGGTGCCGAAGTCCTGGGTCCAGTAGCTGTCGGGCTGTGCGAGACCGACGCCGATCTCCTTGAACGCGCAGTTGAGGATGTTGGCCTTGTGGCCGGGGCTGGCCATCCACGCGGCCATGACCTGCTCGGGAGAGGCGTAGCCGTAGGCCACGTTCTCGCCGTAGGCGCTCCAGGTGTACCCGGCACCGGTGATGCGGTCTCCGGGGGAGGAGCCGTCGGACCCGGAGTGTGACATGTTCTGGTGGAGAGCCATGTCCTCACTGTGTGCCTGCGCGACCTTGGTCAGGGTCGTGTTCAGGGTCAGGGCCGAACAGCCGACCTTGCCGCGCTCGGCATTGACGAGTTCCAGGACGCGAGCCACGACTCCGGACGCCGTGGCGGCGGCCTTCGGACTGCTCGACGGCTTGGGGGCCGCGGAGGCGGCAGCGGTGGTGGTCTTCCGGGGGCTGGGCGACGCGGTGGTGCTGGGCCTGGGAGCGGTGGTACGTGCGGTGTGCCAGGACGCTGTGGCCCTCGGCCTGGGCGCGGTGGTCTTCTTCGCACTCGCAGGGGGAGTCTTCGTGGCGCTCGGCGCCGCCGATGCCGTCCCCGAGGGCTCGCCGGCCTGGTTGGCGTCCCAGGGCCGGCCCCGGTTCGCCTCGTTCCACCAGCCCTTCCTGCTCCACGAGTCCTTCGTCGTGCTGACCCCGGCGCTGTCGGACCGGTGTCCGCCGCTGCCGGGCCAGTCGGTACAGGCCATGGCGGCGGACGGTATGCCCACGGTGCCCACTGCGACGGCAGCGACGACTATCCGCCGGTAAGGCGTGTTCTTACGATGCTTTGCCATGTGTAACCCGCTCCTGAGCTGCGGCGGCGTCCTGCGGGTCGTCATTCTTAGGACGTCTTCACATGGAGCGCAAAGGGCCTCGGTACTAACTCGTCTCGTAGGTTCCTGCGGCCCTTGCCAGGGGAGTGAGGCGCACTGGTCTGCTGTTCATGGCCGCTGTGGAGTTCTGTCGCCCCGTCAGGATCCGTATGTGCGCGGAGGACGGATGACAGTGGCTCGCTGGGGGAGGAGTCGTGAATCCGGGCGCGACGCATGGGCGCCTTAAGCGGGACAAATCCCATTTGTCGACTGAGTGGTCTCTACTATCCGGCACGCGTAGATCCGGAACCATTGTGGCGGATGTCACGGGTGGTGGTCTGGTCTGACCTGGACGGACAGGCCAAGGCGACCGAACGCCGGTGAACGACTGACGCACCTGCCCGCGACGCCCGACGACGTCAGGTGACACGGCCGGCATGCATAGCTTGCGGCCCCGGGTACGGCGCCCGACCCCCCGCCCCGACGTAGCGTGAACCCGTCGCCGTACGCCCGCCCCGCACCACCGGGAGTCCCAGATGGCCCGCTCCGAAGCCCGCGTCCCCACCGACCGCCCCGCCCGCTACGCCAAGCAGCTCGCCTCGCACCTGGGCCGCCGCTCGCAGACCAGCTGGGACGAGGAGACCGGCACCGGCGGCATCGTCTTCCAGAACGGCACCGGCACCCTGACCGCGACCGAGGGCGCCCTGCTGCTCACCGTGGAGACGGACCCCGAGAACCTCGAAGTCCTGGAGGGCGTCGTCGGCCGGCACCTGGTCCGCTTCGGCACCCGTGACGAACTCGTCGTCGCCTGGCACCGCGACAACGGGGAGCCGGGCACCACCCAGCGCAACTCCGAAGACCCCAAACCCCTCTGACCTAGTCGAACTGGCTCGGCAGCGGTGCTGGGGTCCTGCCGGACAGTACTTCCTTGAGGCGCTCGGCGCCGTTCTGCAGGGCGAGGGCGGTGCTGTCGTGGTCGACGCCCGAGAGGCCGCCGTTGGTGACCGCGGCTCCGGAGGCGCCGACGCGCAGCGCCGCGACGTCGAGGGTGGTCGTGGCGGGCTGCCCGTTCGAGGTGCCCTGGACGGTGACCGTGAGCGCCGCCAGCTCGTCGCCCACCTTGGGCGGTTCCTTGTACTCGACGACCTGCACGGTCCGCTTGCTGCCGTCCGAGGCGGTGGCCGAGAACTGGCTGCACTCCGCGGGGAGGTTCCTCAGCCACTTGATGGTGGCCTCCATGGCGGCCTGGCCGTAGTCGCCGACCTGGTACAGCAGCCGGGAGTCCTCCGAGGTGAAGCCGCGCAGCCCGGAGGCGCCGGTGGCGCGGCCCAGCAGGGTGTCGGAGTAGAGGCTGTCCAGCAGTCGCTGGCAGTCGGCGGCGTCCGACTTGGCGTTGAGGAACTGGGCGACGTCGACCTTCCCGACCAGCATCTGGTTGCGCCAGGTGGCCGCGTCGTTGGCCAGCTGCCAGTTGTCCTCGATGTCGGCCGGCGTGATCAGCGCGGCCTGCGCCCCGGGGCCGGTGAGGGTGGGGGTGCGCGACGGGGCCGGGGAGCGCTCGGCGGCGGGCGAGACGGCCGCGGCCTCGGGGGAGCCGCTGCCGTCCGAACAGGCCGCCGTGGCGAGCAGGGTCCCCGCCGCCAGGGCCGTGGCGAGCACACGCGCGGGTCGGGACGGACGGGTCATCGCGACTGCCTCCTCGGGGACGCGGTACGTCACTGGGCGGACGGCGCCGGTGCGCCCCTCCCGCCGGACGACGCCGGACGACGTCGCTGCGTCCCTCCACGCCACCACCGGCCGCGTGCGCCGACCACCCGCACGTGCCATTCGGGTGAGCGTCGTGATCAGGCCGCCGTGATCCGCACCCGCCGGCTGCCACAGCGCGGGCACACCGCGTCCGTGAGCGGCGACGGCACGGCCCGGCCGGCCTCGTCGACGTACTCCAGGGTGCTCTGCAGCTCCGGGTCGGCGACCGGGTCGGTGAAGAACACCGCCTGGAAGGTGGCCTCCCAGGCCCGGCCGCACCGCCCGCAGCGGAACGCGAAGGTCTCGGGCACGGCGCCGGGCACCGGCCCGGGACCCGGGGGCTCGGTCATCGGCTCCGGCTCCTGTCACTCGGCCTCCGCCACCAGCGCACCGCCCCTCCCGGCCGGCGGCAAGTCGGGGCCGGGTGTCCCAGGCGTGGACGCCCCCTTGACGCCGGACGGAGGCCGATCGACACTCCAGGTGGGAATCCTAGTGAAAAGGTAGGGAAAGATGGGTCGCCTGCGCACGCTCACCGGCAGACAGCGCCGTGAGAGCCCCGCGCCCTGGACGGCCCCCCTGCTCACCTCCCGCCGCCACATCGACCTGCTGCGGATGTGCGGCGCCACCGGCCGCAGAGACTGAGCGCCCGGTCCCGGCCGTACGAGCCGGGCGCCCGTCCGCCGGGACGCGCCACGGCCCACCGACAACCCACCGACGAACGCTTCCGCCGCGCGTACGTCCGCGCGCCCGCCCGCCCCCGGGGAGACGCATGTCCATCACTCCACTCGCCGCCCTGCCGTCCGTCCGCACCGCCCCCGGCTTCCGGGGCCGTATCGGCCGCGACGCGCGCAGCGGCCACTACGCCGTGCCGCGCCGCTACCGGCTGCACCTGTCCACCGCCTGTCCCGACGGCCTCCGGATCGCCGTCGGGCACAGCCTGCTGGCCCTGGACGACTGTTGTCCGGTCACCTTCCTGCCCGCCGTCCCGGACTGTCCCGACGGCAGCCACGCGGTGCTGCGCCCGCTGTACGAGGCCAGCGCGCACCGCTACTCGGGACCGGCCCTCGCACCGGTGTTCAGCGACGGGTGGTCCGGCAGGATCGTCAGCACCCACAGCCGGGACATCCTGCGCGACCTGGACCAGCACTTCGGCGACGGCGTCGCCCGGCTCTACCCGTGCGGCGCCGAGGCCGAGATCGAGGCCGTCGAGCGGCTGTGCGCCGAGGACATCGAACAGGCCGCCCAGTGCGCCGGCCGCGAGGGCGGTGACCCGGAGGCGCTGGAGCTGCTGCTCGCCACCCTGGACGGGCTGGAGCGCCGGCTGACCGGGGTGGAGTTCCTGGTCGGCGGGCAACTCACCGCCGCCGACATCGAGTTGTGGGTGGCCCTGGTGCAACTCGACACCGTGCACCGCAACCACCTGGACGCCGCCGCCGTGCACGCCATCGCCGGCCACCCGGCGCTGTGGGCCTACGCCCGCCGGCTGGCCGCCCACCCGGCCTTCGGCACCCACCTCGACCTCGACGGCATCGCCCGCCGCCACCACGGCCGTTGCCAGGGCCTGGAAGCCGCCGGCGCGGCCGTCCAGATCCTGGACTGGGCGGGCCACGCGGCAGACGTCCCCCGCGGTCCTCGCAGGTGAGAGCGGCCTGAACCGTTTCGCCAGTCGGACAGGCGTTGACATTCGTTTGGCCAACTGCGTTACTTACGGACCAGAACGGTCATGAGCGTCAGCGTCAAGCCCTGGCTTGCTGACCGGCAACCCTCGCACCGCGGTGGGGTGCCCCAGGTGACGACCGGACCGACGACGTTTCGGCAAGCGACGATTCGGTAAGCGCGAGTGCCCCTCGGGGCCGGCACGACAGTGACAGGTGACGGACATGTACGCAGCTCCCAGGACGGCCCAGCGCCGCGCCGAGGGCTGCGTACGCCCGTACCCGAGCCCCCTCGTCGCCGACCGCGCCGTCGACCTGCTCCGTGTCAACAGCGCCCTGTGTAGCGCGTGTACCGCCCCGGGCTGTGCCCGCTGTCGGGTCTGACCAGGCTCTTCCGCCGGTTCCCCGCAGTTCCGCACCCCAGCGTCCCCGTCGAAACACCGGCCGTCCGGTGTGCCGCCGTCCGCCCAGCCCCCGTGCCCGCGCGCCCCCGCGCACCGAACCGTGCCCGAACACGGCCCGGTGCGCGGCCCCCGCCGTGGGACACGTGGGTGTCCGACTCCGCCGGAGCCCGCCATGAGTGAACCCCCAGGCGCCACGATCGCCGCCCCCGAGGCACCGCCCGCTGCCGATGAGCCGTCAAAACCCCTCTCCGCACAGCGTGTTCTGCCGCTGCGCAGGCCGGGACGGTGGATCGCCACCGCCGTCGTCCTGGTCCTGGCCGCCCAGTTCGTGCACGGACTGGTGTCCAACCCCTTCTACCAGTGGGACCGTTTCGGCTACTGGTTCCTACGGCCGAACATCCTCGACGGGCTGCTCATCACCCTCGAAGTCACCGCCTACAGCGCGGTGCTGGGCCTCCTCGGCGGCATCCTGCTCGCCCTGGCCCGGCTGTCGAAGAGCCCGGTGCTGCGCGCCGTCAGCTGGACCTACGTGTGGGCGCTGCGCTCCATCCCGCTCATCGTGGTCCTGCTCTTCCTCTACAACTTCAGCGCCCTCTACAAGACGCTGAGTCTCGGCGTCCCCTTCGGGCCGGCCTTCTTCTCCTTCGACGAGTCGAAGCTCGCCACCGACATGGTGATCGCCGTGCTCGGCCTCAGTCTCAACGAGGCGGCCTACGCGGCCGAGGTGGTGCGCGGCGGCATCCTCTCCGTGGACCAGGGACAGCACGAGGCGGCCGCCGCACTCGGCCTTCCGAAGGGCTACCAGTTCCGGAAGATCGTCTTCCCGCAGGCGCTGCGCTCGATCATCCCGAACTACGTCAACCAGCTGATCGGCCTGATCAAGGGCACCTCGCTGGTCTTCTACGTCTCGCTGCTCGACCTGTTCGGCTCCGCACAGACCATGGGCTCCACCTACCCCGGCGACATCGTGCCGCTGCTGCTGGTGGTGACCGTCTGGTACCTGATCCTCACGAGCGTGGTCTCCGTGATCCAGTTCTACGTCGAGCGGTACTACGCCCGGGGTGCCGCGCGCACCCTGCCGCCGACGCCCCTGCAGAAACTGCGGGCCGGGCTCGGTGACCTGCGCGCCCGAATCCGCCGGGAGGCCGCCGTATGACCACCACCGACACCCTGGAGACGGCCCCGGCCTCCCTGGAGATCCACGACGTCCACAAGTGGTACGGCGCCCACCGCGTGCTCGACGGCGTCGACCTGACCGTACGGCCCGGCGAGGTCACCGTCATCCTCGGCCCGTCCGGCTCAGGCAAGTCCACTCTCCTCAGGGTCATCAACCACCTGGAGAAGCCCGAGATCGGCCACGTCAGCGTCAACGGCGAGCTGATCGGGGTCAAGCGGCAGGGCGAGCGGCTCAAGGAGCTGAGCGAGCGCGACATCCTGGCCCAGCGCGGCCGGATCGGCTTCGTCTTCCAGAACTTCAACCTCTTCCCGCATCTGACCGTCCTCGACAACGTGGCGGCGGCCCCCGTCGCCACCGGAAAGCTGGCCAAGCCCGAGGCGCAGGCGCTGGCCAAGGAACTCCTCGAACGCGTCGGCCTCGGCGAACGGATCGGCGCCTATCCGCGGCAGCTGTCCGGCGGCCAGCAGCAGCGCGTCGCCATCGCCCGCGCGCTCGCCCTGCGTCCCGGTGTGATCCTCTTCGACGAGCCCACCTCGGCCCTGGACCCGGAACTCGTCGGCGAGGTCCTCGCGGTCATCAAGGACCTGGCGACCAGCGGCACCACGCTCGTCATCGTCACCCACGAGATCGGCTTCGCCCGCGAGATCGCCGACCGGGTGGTCTTCATCGACGGCGGCAGGATCGTCGAACAGGGCCCGCCCTCCGAGGTTCTCGACAAGCCGCAGAACGAGCGGACCAGGGACTTTCTGAGCAAGGTCCTCTGACCTCCCACCGCACCCCTCGACTTCCCCCCACGCCACCCTCCATCACCTGCAGCGACAAGGAACGGCCATGTCTACCCACATCACCCGACGCAGCCTGATCAGAGGCATCACCGCGGCCACCGCCGTCGCCTCCCTCGCCACCGGGCTCGCCGCCTGCGGGGGCAACAGCGACGCGGCCACCACCACCGACAGCACCAAGTCCGGCACGGTCGTCGTCGGCCGGGTCTCCAACGGCGCCGCCACCCAGACCACCATCAAGGTCTCCGAGGTCAAGTCCATCAGCGCCGAGCTGCCCGCCGCCCTCAAGAAGAGCGGCACGCTGGAGATCGGCATCGGCGCCCTGCCCGCCGGGTTCCCGCCGCTGGCGTACGTCGGCGACGACCAGAAGACCCTCACCGGCTCCGAGCCCGACCTCGGCCGGCTGGTCGCCGCGGTCTTCGGACTCAAGGCCGAGGTCAAGAACTCCACCTGGGAGAACCTCTTCGTCGGCATCGACAGCGGCAAGGTCGACGTGGCCTTCTCCAACGTCACCGACACCGAGGAGCGCAAGAAGAAGTACGAGTTCGCCTCCTACCGGCAGGACAACCTCGCCTTCATCGTGCCGAAGAAGAGCACCTGGAACTTCGACGGCAACTACGAGAACCTCGCCGGCAAGACGGTCGCCGTCGGCTCCGGCACCAACCAGGAGAAGATCCTCCTGGAGTGGAAGGACAAGCTGGCCAAGGAGGGCAAGAAGCTCACCGTCAAGTACTTCCAGGACAGCACCAGCACCTTCCTGGCCCTGAACAGCGGCAAGATCGACGCCTCCTTCGGCCCCAACCCCGGCTTCGCCTACCACAACCGCCAGGTGGCCAACACGCCCAACGCCACCCGCACCGCGGGCACCTACTCCGGCGCGGGCGCCAGCCTCCAGGGCCTCATCGCGGCCACCGCCAAGAAGGACAGCGGCCTCGCCAAGCCGCTCGCCGACGCCATCAACTACCTGATCAAGAACGGTCAGTACGCCGAGTGGCTCAAGGCCTACAACCTCTCCAACGAGGCCGTCGCCAAGTCCGAGGTGAACCCGCCCGGACTGCCGCTCGACAACTCCTGATCACCCGTCAAGAAGCAATCCCGCAAGGCGAGAAAGGACCGCGCCCCCGTGACCGTCCAGACCGACCTCCACGGAGGCGGGGTCCCGCTCGCACCCGATCCGTCCCCGCTCGACAACGCCGTCTGGTCGGCCCTCGCCGGCCCGCACGCCCACCTCGCGGAGAGGGTCGGGCGGGCGGCCCGGTATCCCGACGACGTTTACGCCTATGCGGCGCTCGCCGACGCCACCGACCCGGCCGCCTGGGCCGACCTGCTCGCACTCGTCGGCCCGGGAACGACCGTGAAGATCAAGCCGGTCGAGGCGGCACCGCCCGGCTGGGAGGTGGTCGGCGGCGGGACCGGCGTCCAGTTCGTCGACACGGCACTGCGGGCCGAGCCCGCCCCCGAGGCGGTACGTCTCGGGCCGGACGACGTGCCCGAGATGCTGGATCTGGTCGCCCGCACCGAGCCCGGCCCGTTCCGCACCCGGACCGTCGAGATGGGCACCTATCTCGGCATCCGGCACCGCGGCCGGCTCATAGCCATGGCGGGGGAGCGGCTCCGGCTGCCCGGCTGGACGGAGATCAGCGCCGTCTGCACCGACCCGGAGCACCGGGGCCGGGGCCTGGCCGCCCGCCTCGTCCGCGCGGTCGCCGCCGGGATCCGGGAGCGCGGGGAGACCCCGTTCCTGCACACGGCCCCCGGCAACGCGAACGCCATCCGGCTCTACGAGTCGATCGGCTTCACCGAGCGGCTGCGCGGCCGGACCCTGCTGGTGCGCAGCCCGGGAACAACCACGAACACCGGTCTGTTGTGAGTCACGACGAGATGCACGCGGAGCAGGCCGGGAGGTGCGGGACGTGACACGTGTCCTCAGCCCCAGCCGCCGTACCGTCCTGCACTCCCGGCCGCACATCGACCTCCAGCGCGTGGCCGGCGCGCTCTGTTGTTCCTGACCAGTCGTCCCCGCCGCGCCCCACTTACCGGCGCGCCCTCGTACGGACCTTCAGGAAGGCACCACTGTGTCCTCATCTCCCGCTTCCCACCTGCACCTCGCCGTCGCCCTGGACGGCACCGGCTGGCACCCGGCGTCCTGGCGCGAGCCGGTCGCCCGCCCCCGCGACCTGTTCACCGCCGGCTACTGGGCCGACCTCGTCGCCGAGGCCGAGCGCGGTCTGATCGACTTCGTCACCTTCGAGGACGGCCTCGGCCTGCAGTCCTCGCACTACGGCGAGCTCGACGGCCGCACCGACCAGGTCCGCGGCCGCCTCGACGCCGTCCTGATCGCGTCCCGGATCGCGCCCCTGTCCAGCCACATCGGCCTGGTGCCGACGGTGATCGCCACCCACACCGAGCCGTTCCACATCTCCAAGGCGATCGCCACGCTCGACTACGTCAGCACCGGCCGCGCCGGACTGCGGGTGCAGATCTCCGCCCGCCCGTACGAGGCGGACCACTTCGGCCGCCGTACCTTCCCGCCGATCGACCTCGCGCAACTGCGGTCACCGGCCGGGCAGCAGCGGCTCACCGAGCACTTCGACGAGGCCGCCGACCACGTCGAGGTCGTCCGCAGGCTCTGGGACAGCTGGGAGGACGACGCCGAGATCCGGGACGCCGCCACCGGCCGCTTCATCGACCGCGACAAGCTGCACTACATCGACTTCGAGGGCCGGCACTTCAGCGTGAAGGGCCCCTCCATCACCCCGCGCCCGCCGCAGGGCCAGCCGCTCGTCACCGCCCTCGGCCACCAGACCGTGCCCTACCGGCTGATCGCCCGCCAGGCCGACGTTGGCTACGTCACCCCGCAGGACGGCGCCGACGCCCGCGCCATCGTCGCCGAGATCCGCGCCGAGCAGGAGGCCGCCGGCCGGGCCGCCGACACCGTGCACGTCTTCGGCGACCTCGTGGTCTTCCTGGACGACGACCGGGCCGCGGCCACCGCCCGCAAGGAGCGCCTCGACGCCCTCGACGGCGGCGAGTACACCAGCGACGCCCGGATCTTCACCGGAACGGCCGCCGAACTCGCCGATCTCCTGGAGGAGTTCGCGGCAGAAGGTCTCACCGGCTTCCGGCTGCGGCCCGCCGTGCTCGGCCACGACCTGCCGCGCATCACCGCGGACCTGGTCCCCGAACTCCAGCGCCGTGGCCGCTTCCGTACCGCCTACGAGGCCGACACCCTGCGCGGCCTGCTCGGGCTCGCGCGCCCCGCCAACCGCTACGCCGCCGCCACCGCCTGAGCCGGAAGGACCGCACCCGACATGAGCAAGCCGCTGAAGCAGATCCACCTGGCCGCACACTTCCCCGGCGTCAACAACACCACCGTGTGGAGCGACCCGGCCGCCGGCAGCCACATCGAGTTCAGCTCCTTCACGCACTTCGCGAAGACCGCCGAACGCGCCAAGTTCGACTTCCTCTTCCTGGCCGAGGGTCTCCGGCTGCGCGAACAGGGCGGGAAGATATACGACCTGGACGTCGTCGGCCGCCCCGACACCTTCACGGTGCTGGCCGCGCTGGCCGCCGTCACCGAGCACCTCGGGCTGACCGGCACCATCAACTCCACCTTCAACGAGCCCTACGAGGTGGCCCGCCAGTTCGCCAGCCTCGACCACCTCTCCGGCGGCCGGGCCGCCTGGAACGTGGTCACCTCCTGGGACGCCTTCACCGGCGAGAACTTCCGCCGCGGCGGCTTCCTGCCGCAGGACGAGCGCTACTCCCGCGCCAAGGAGTTCCTCGCCACCGCGAACGAGCTCTTCGACTCCTGGCACGGCGACGAGATCCTCGCCGACCAGGCCACCGGCACCTTCCTGAGCGACGCCAGGGCCGGCTCCTTCGTGCACCAGGGCCCGCAGTTCGACATCCACGGCCAGTT
Source organism: Streptomyces sp. NPDC013157 (assembly GCF_042899865.1). Lineage (NCBI taxonomy): Bacteria > Bacillati > Actinomycetota > Actinomycetes > Kitasatosporales > Streptomycetaceae > Streptomyces > Streptomyces sp. NPDC013157. The sequence goes on from NZ_JBIBAK010000008.1 coordinate 69,547, forward strand.
CAACGTGCCGCGCTCCCCGCAGGGCCGCCCGGTGGTCTTCCAGGCCGGCGAGTCCGACGAGGGCCGCGAGTTCGCCGCCTCCAGTGCCGACGCGATCTTCAGCCGGTACGCCACCCTCGACGCCGGCCAGGCCTTCTACACCGACGTGAAGTCCCGCCTCGCCAAGTACGGCCGCCGCCCCGAGGACCTGCTGATCCTGCCCGCCGCCAGTTTCGTCCTCGGCGACACCGACGCGGAGGCGGAGGAGATAGCCCACCAGGTGCGGCGCCAGCAGGTCAGCGGCGCGACCGCCCTCAAGCACCTGGAGTTCGTCTGGAACCGGGACCTGTCCTCGTACGACCCGGAGGGCCCGCTGCCCGACGTCGACCCGCTGGTCGGTGAGGAGCACATCTCCCGGGGCCGGGCCCAGGTCCGGATGTACCGCGACCCGGTCGCCATCGCCCGCGAGTGGCGCGAGCTCGCCGAGGCCAACAAGTGGTCGATCCGCGACCTCGTGATCAACACGGGCAACCGGCAGACCTTCGTCGGCTCCCCCGCCACCGTCGCCCGCACCATCAACGACTTCGTGCAGGCCGACGTCTCCGACGGCTTCATCCTGGTCCCGCACATCACCCCCGGCGGCCTCGACACCTTCGCCGACACGGTCGTACCGCTCCTCCAGGAGCAGGGCGTCTTCCGCACCGAGTACGAGGGCACCACCCTGCGCGACCACCTCGGCCTCGCCCACCCCGACGAGCGGCGGGGCGAGCGGGTGGCGTCGTGAGGTTCCTGGCGGTCACCCTGATCGTGCACCGCCCGGATCCGGTCACGGGGAGACGGAAGTCCACCCACGAGCGGTTCCGTGAGGTCCTCGACAACGCCGTGCTCGCCGAGGAGCTGGGCTTCGACGGCTTCGGCGTGGGGGAGCGGCACGAGCGCCCGTTCATCTCCTCCTCGCCGACCGTGGTGCTCAGTCATGTCGCCGCGCTCACCCGGCGCATCCGGCTCTTCACCGCGGTGACCACGCTCAGCCTGCTGGACCCCGTCCGGGCGTACGAGGACTACGCGACCCTCGACCACCTCTCCGAGGGCCGCCTCGACCTGATCATCGGCAAGGGCAACGGCTCCGCCCAGCGCGAGCTGTTCCATGTCACGCCCGAGGACCAGTGGGACCGCAACGCCGAGAGCTACGAGGTGTTCCGGCAGTTGTGGCGGCAGGACAAGGTCACCGCGAAGACCCGGTTCCGGCCGGAGCTGACGGACGCCGAGGTCTGGCCGCGCCCCTACCAGCGGCCGGTCCGGGTCTGGCACGGCAGCGCCACCAGCAAGGAGTCCGTCGACCTCGCGGCCCGCTACGGCGACCCGCTGTTCTCCGCGAACGTCACCAATCCCATAGAGCCGTATGCCGAGTTGATCCGGTACTACCGGGAACGCTGGGCGCACTACGGCCACGACCCGGCGGCCATCGCCGTCGGCGCCGGTACGGCGGGCCTGCTGGTGGCGCCCACCACCCAGCAGGCGCTGGCCGCCTACCGCCCGGTGTTCGAGGCGAACCTGGCCTTCTTCCGCCGGGCCGGACTGCCGGTCGTCTTCGAGACCCTGGAGGACTTCGTCGAACGCAGCTCGGCGCTGATCGGCAGTCCCGAGCAGGTCATCGAGAAAGTGCACCGCTACCACGAGCAGTTCGGGCACACCGTCCTGCATCTCCACGCCGACGCGGGCGGGTTGACGGACACCCAGCACCGCGACTCGCTGGAGCTGTTCCAGTCGGCGGTGGCCCCGGTCCTGCGCAAGGACATCCCCGACCCGCCCTTCCCGTGGGCACCCGTACACCCGGCCGCCGAGGAGCCCGCACATGTCTGACATCCCCCTCGGCGTCCTCGACCTGGTGCCGATCCCGAGCGGCGCCACCGCCGCCGACGCCCTGCGCAACTCCGTCGAACTCGCCCGGCGCACCGAGGAGTTCGGCTACGCCCGCTACTGGTTCGCCGAGCACCACCTCAACCCCGGGGTGGCCGGCACGTCTCCCGCGGTGGTCCTGGCGCTGACCGCCGCCGCGACCTCCACGATCCGGCTCGGCTCCGGCGCCGTACAGCTCGGCCACCGCACGGCGCTGTCCACCGTCGAGGAGTTCGGCCTCCTCGACGCCGTGTACCCGGGCCGCCTCGACCTGGGCCTGGGCCGCTCCGGCGGCCGCCCGCCCGCGGAGAAGGCGACCGCGCCGACGGCGACCCCTGTGGTCGACGGCCGCGCCCCCAACGGTCTGGTCGTCCCGCCCCGCTTCGACTTCGCCCGGCTCATCGGCTCCCCGCGGTTCGCTCTCCACCGCAAGCTGCTCCTGCTGCCGAACGCCGAGTCCCAGGACTACACCGAACAGATCGACGACATCCTCGCTCTGCTGGCCGGGACCTACCGCACCGGGGACGGCGTCGAGGCCCACATCGTTCCCGGTGAGGGGGCCGAGGTCGAGGTGTGGATCCTGGGCAGCAGCGGCGGCGAGAGCGCCCGGGTCGCGGGCGAGCGGGGCCTGCGCTTCGCCGCCAACTACCACGTCAGCCCGGCCACCGTCCTGGAGGCGGTGGACGGCTACCGGGCGCACTTCCAGCCCTCGGACGTCCTCGACAAGCCGTACGTCAGCGTCTCCGCCGACGTCGTGGTCGCGGAGGACGACGCCACCGCCCGCGAACGCGCCACCGGCTACGGCCCCTGGGTCCGCAGCATCCGCACCGCCGAGGGCGCCATTCCCTTCCCCACCCCCGAGGAGGCCCGGGCCCACGTCTGGACCGACGAGGACCGCCAGCTGGTCCGGGACCGCCTCGACACCCAGTTCGTGGGCAGCCCGCAGCACGTCGCCGACCGCCTGGAACAGCTCCAGGAGGCCACCGGCGCCGACGAACTGCTCATCACCACCATCACCCACGACCAGGCCGACCGGGTCCGCTCCTACGAACTCCTCGCGGATGAATGGCGCCGACGCTGAGGCTCACACCTGCGCGGCCACCAGCTCCAGCAGCCGGTGGCCCGCCGCTCCCGAGAACCACTCGGCATGGCCGACGTAGTACTCGTACGCCAGCCGGGCGTTCGCCGGGGACCGGGTGACGCCGTGGAAGTAGTCCAGCTCGGACAGCGCGAACTCGGCGTGGACCAGGGGGAGAAGGGCGGGCAGGGCCGCTGACTCGGCGGCGGTGAGCGGGCGTGTCGACAGGTATCCCCGGAGCAGTTCGACCGCGTGCTTCTCCTGGACCGGGCGGTCGGGGTCCAGCCACTGCACGGTGTTGCGTTCCAGGGCCGTGGCGAGGTCGTGCACTGCGGTGGTGCGGTCGCTCATGCCGAAGTCCAGGACCGTGGCGACCTCGCCGTCCTCGTCCCAGAGGAGGTTCGAGGCGTGCCAGTCGTTGTGGGTCCACAGCGGTGCGAGCGCCGGCAGGTGCGGGGCCAGGCGGTCGTGGAGCGGGAGCAGCACGCGGTGGGTGTCCTCGTGCCAGGGGTGGTCCGCCAGCGCCTCCTCCAGCCGCGGCCGCTCGGACACGTACGAGGTCAGCGCAGCCCACGGGTCCGGCGCCGCGAACACCGTGAACGAGGCGACCAGCGGCTGTACCGAGCGGCGCGGTGCGGCGAAGCCCTCCGCCGCCAGGTGCAGCCGGGCCAGCGCCTCGCCCGCCGCCCGGGCGTGGGCCGTACCGAGGAACGGCGACCAGGACAGCGCGTCCCGGTACAGGTCGGTGCCCGTCCCGGCCGAGTGGACCTCGTACGTCCACTCGCCCCGCTCCACGAGGTCCAGGACCTCCACCACCGGCGCCCCGCGCTCCCGCAGATGGCGCAGGAAGGCGTGCTCCTCCGCCAGCCCCTCCCGGGTCCGCACGGTGGCATGGTGCCGTTTCACGAACAGCCGCCGTCCGTCCCGTTCCACCACGGCCGCCGCCGACAGCGGGCGCGGGCTGCGCCACACCACCCGGGCCGGACCGGTCACGGCCGTGACCTCGGCATCGGTCAGCGGCGGCCAGTCCGGCTCGACCGGTTCGGTGCCCAGACCATGGGCGAGATGCGCACTCACGGCGTCGTCACCGCCGTCGTCCCGCGCAGGGAGTCGAGGATCCGGCGTTCCGTCGCCGCGAACCCCGGTGCCGTGAAGTCGTCGGCGCCGCGCGGCCGGGGCAGCGGGACCCCGACCCGGTCCACCACCGTGGCCGGGCGCGGGGACAGGACGTGCACGGTGTCGGCGAGCAGGACCGCCTCCCGGATGTCGTGGGTGACCAGGACGACCGTCCAGCGGTGCCGCTGCCACATGCCGGCCAGCCACAGCTGCATCTCCGTGCGGGTCAGCGAGTCCAGCGCGCCGAACGGCTCGTCGAGGAGCAGCACCGGCCGCTCCAGGACCACCGTCCGCAGCAGCGCGGCCCGCTGCCGCATGCCTCCGCTGAGCTGCGAGGGATACGCCTTCTGGAAGCCGTCCAGGCCGAAGTCGGCGAACAGCGCGTCGGCCCTCGCCCGCGCCTCCTTCTTCCGCACCCCCTGCGCCTCCAGGCCGAGCGCGGTGTTGTCGAGGACCGTCCGCCAGGGGAACAACAGGTCCTTCTGCGGCATGTAGGCGACCTTGCCGGAGGCCACCCCGGCCGGCTCGCCCTCCACCAGCACCCGTCCGGAGGTCGGCCGGTCGAGCCCGGACACCAGGTTGAACAGGGTGCTCTTGCCGCTGCCGCTCGGGCCGATGACGGCGGCGAACTCACCTGGCTGCACGCTCAGATCGAGGTCCCGCAGGACCTCCAGCGAACCGAAGGACTTGCCCACGCCCGCGATGCGCAGACCGCTCATTTCCCGGCCTTCCGTTCCCAGGGCAGCACCAGCCGCTGCAACAGGTAGGTGGCTCCGAACAGCGCGATGCTGAGTGCGGCCGTCACCGCGACCGCGGCGAACACCAAGTCCGTGCGGAACGCGCTCTTCTGGGCCTGCATGTAGATCCCGAGCCCGGACTCGGCGCCCGCGTACTCGGCGAACACCGCCCCGACCACGGCGTAGGTGATGCTCACCCGCAGCCCGGCGAAGAAGTACGGCATCGCGCTCGGCACCCGCACCAGCCGGAACGCCCGCCACCGCCCGGCGCCCAGCGAGCGCAGCAGCCGCATGGCCTCCCGGTCGGTCGCCGCGAACCCGGCGGCGAGATTGGCGGCCAGCGGGAAGAACGTCGTCAGCGTCACCACCAGCATCTTGGGCAGCAGCCCGAAGCCGAACCAGATGATCAGCAGGGGCGCCACGGCGACGATCGGGATCGTCTGGGATGCGACCAGCAGCGGGTACAGACCCCGGCGGGCGGCGGCGGAGAAGTCCAGCACCACCGCCACCAGCCAGGCCGCCGCGAACGACAGCGCGAAGCCGAGCAGCGTCTCCTGGAGGGTGGGCAGCGTCTGGTCCCACAGGTCCTGGCGGTTCGCCCAGCCCTGCTCCACCACCCGGGCGGGGGAGGGCAGCGTGGTCGGGTCGACCCCGGCCGCCGTCACGTACAGCTGCCAGCCGCCGACCACCACGGCGAGCACCAGCAGGGGCGGCCACAACGACCGCAGTACGGGCCTCACTTGGCGTCCGGGAGGTAGCCGTTGGTGAAGAACGACGAGGTGTCCGGCGCCTCGGTGAGCTTCTTGCCGTTCCCGTCGACGAGAAGGCCTGCGTCGTACTCGAAGTCGGCGAAGGCCTTCCAGCGCGCCGCGCTCTGGGTGCCGATCGTACCGTCGGCGCCCCGGTAGTACTCCTTGGCCAGCAGCTCCGAACTCTCCTTCACCAGCTTTGTGTTGGTGAGCACGCTCTTGTTGCCGGCGATGAGCAGGTCGGCGGCCCGGTCGGGGTTCTCGGCCGCGTAGCGGTACCCCTTGTCGACGGCCGCGAGAAACTTCTTCGCCACCGCCGGGTTCTTCTTCAGGAACTGGTCGGAGGACGCGATCAGCGTGGAGTAGATCGCCGGGAAGCCGTAGTCGGAGAGCTGGAAGTCCTTCAGCGGCTTCCCGCTGAGCTTCGCCTCCAGACCCTCCCAGGTCGGCATCGGCATCGCGAAGTCCGCCTTGCCGGCGTACAGCGCCGCGTAGGCCGAGGTGTTGAGGGTGACCTGCCTGAAGTCGCCCGTGCCGCCCGCGTTCTTGATCACCTTCTGCAGCAGGGGCTTCTCGTAGGGGGCGCCGAACCCGGCGTACGTCCTGCCGTCGAGGTCCTTGGGCGAGGTGATGTCGGTGCGGTCGGCGCGCACCGAGACGGTCACGTCCGTCTTCTGCGTGACGGCGTAGACGGAGGTGATGTCCTGGCCGGCGGCGCGGGCCGTGGTGACCCCCTCCTGGTAGGAGATGCCGAAGTCGGCCTGGTGGCTCGCGATCAGGGTCTCGGGCGCGGTCGAGCCGTAGGGGACGATCTTCAGGTCGATCCCGGCGTCCTTGAACCAGCCCTTGGCCCGGGCGACGTAGATGCCGGTGTGGTTGGTGTTGGGGGTCCAGTCCAGGGCCAGGGTGACACTGGTGGTGCCGTCCTCGGCGGCGGCCGTGGAGTCGGCGTCGGCCGAGCAGGCGGTGGTGACGGCGAGGAACGTCAGGGCGGCGAGGGCCGGCGGCGCGGTGCGGCGGAGCATGGTGGAGGGTCCTTCGTACGGGGGAGGGGAGTCGGGCGGCGGTGCGGGGCGGTCAGGCCCGACACAGCGCGCTGTCCACCCGCTTGAAGTCGACGGCGAGCCGCCGGGTGAGCAGGGTCATGCGGTCACGTCCAGCAGGCTGTTGGTGAAGGACCGGTGCCAGTCGTGGTCGTGCGCGATGGCGCCGTGCTCGGCGAGCCAGTGCGCGTAGGGGCCCATCCGGCCCTCGTCGATCACGCCCCAACGGCCCTGCGGGTCCGTCCACGTCGGTGCGACCAGGGCGAGGGAACGGGCGATGAGCCGACGCGGGAAGTACGGGATGACCCGCTCCAGCATCTCCAGCGTGGCATCGGGGCGCCGGGCGGCGGTGGCGTATCCGCGGGCCGTCACGGTCAGGAAGTCCCTTACCAGTGAGGGCTGTTCGTCGAGCAGTCGCTCGCTCGTGCCCAGCAGGTAGCTGTGGTAGCGGGGCGCGCCTATCTCGTCGACCGGCCAGGTCAGCCGGCTGTGCTCGGGCAGGTCGCCGCGCAGCGCGTCCCAGGACCAGTAGTTGCCGAAGGTCGCGTCCGCCTCGCCGGCCTCGATGTCGTCCACGGTCAGCTCACGGGTCCCCGCGTCGACGGTGATCACCGCGTCCGGGTCGCCGCCGTCCGCCGCGACCAGATGGCGGACCATGGCCCGCCCGCGCGGGGTCGGGTTGTAGGCGAGGCGGCGGCCCGCCAGGTCGCGGGGCCGGGTGATACCGGTCGAGGTCGTGGTCTGGATCGCCTCCAGCCCACGGTGGTTGACCGCGGCGACGGCCACCAGCGGCTGGCCGAGGGCCGCCCGGCGGGCGAGCAGCCGGTTCGGCGGGAAGATCCCGAAGTCCACCTCGCCCCGGGCCAGGTACTCCAGCGTGTCCCCGCGCCCCGGGTCCTGCACCACCAGCTCGACGTCCAGGCCCGCCGCCCCGTACCAGCGGTGGGCACGGGCGACGTACAGACCGGCGGAATTCGGCCATGGATGGAAATAGTCGAGCATGACCCGGATGTGCGGCATGGAGGTACTCCGAAAGCGGCGCGCGGGGGCGCGCGGAGGTGAGCGGGGGTGACGGAGGTGGCGGTCAGCGGGACCGGCGACAGCACGCGCGACAACAACAGGAGCGGGCGGCGTGGCGGAACACCGGGGGCCGCGGCTCGACTGCTGTGGACACGTGAACTCCTACGCGGGGCGCATGGCGCTGCTGGTGCGGTCGGCGTCCCCATGGGGACCGTGCCCGCCATCGCGGCACACGGATCCCAGACGCCCTCTCAGCCCGGTCGGGGAGGGGCTCCCGCGTAGATGGCCGAAACCATAACCGCAGCGGACGGATCCTGTGCAAGCCGGGTCCGGAATATGGGATGCCGGTGACCGGCGCGTGAGATCCACAGCGGCTTGGGGGTGAGGGGGAGGGGGCCTTGTGTGCTGCCGGCTGCGGGTGCGTGGTGGCTGGTCGCGCAGTTCCTCCCCCAGCCTTCGGCCGGGGGTACCCCCAGCGCCCCTCACGGGGTGTCCGCAGCCTTTCAGGCGTGGCCGCGGCACGTATCCCTCCCCCGAAGGTTACGTGCCGCGACCGCTTCCCCGGCGCCGGACAGTGGTCCGACCTCCGCGTCGCGGCCGTGCTGTCACCAGCACATGACCGCTGTCTCCCCCGACCCCCACGTGGAATGGAGACGGACGCGGACGGCATAGCGGCGGCCCTTGACGAGCCTGACCCTGATCCTGGTGTTGTGCGGGGTGCCTCCGTCGTCGTGGCCGGCGAGGTAGCGCGGTTCCCCGTCGCGCTCCTCGAAGACCACGACGACGGAGTCGCTCTCCCCGAAGGTGCCCACGCTGTAGACGCGGGTCTCCGGCGGCTCGACGGCGAAGTCGGCCTGTCCGCCCGGCCCCAGGCTGAGCGGCGCCGAGCGGAACGGCACCAGCACGGACGGCGGCTCGGCGGGCGGGTACCAGCGGAGCACGAACTCCTTGTCGGCCGGGGACAGCGACCCCGGCGGGTACAGGCCGTTGTGGTACTGCTCCGGCTCCAGGACCAGCCCCGGGCCGAAGGGGAACTGCATCACGGACTGCGGGTCCCACACCGAACCGTTGGCCTCGGCCGGATCCAGCGTGCGCAGGATGTTGTAGTGGGTCCGGTCCCGGTTCCAGTGGTTCGGCGGTCCCGCGAGGCCGGCGTAGACCGCCTCGTCGTCCCAGTGGACGCCCGCGAACGGGCTCTGGTGCTCGTGCCGCATCCCGAGCGCGTGCCCGATCTCGTGCAGCGCCGTCCAGCGCCCGTCGGAACCGGTCAGGTCCCAGCCCAGGTTCATGGTGCGCTCACCCGCGCCCATCGAGAGCGCGTCCCGGCCCACCGCCGACCAGGACCCGTCCCCCAGCTGGAAGCCGATCCGCAGCTCCGCCTCGCAGCGGTCGAAGACCTCGGCGAACGTCACCCCGATGCCGAGGTCCTGCCACTCCCGGAAGCACTCGCGCACCACGTCCCGCTGCCCCTCGGCACCGGTCCACGGCACCCGGCGCATCTCCCCGGTCCCCGGGACCGGGATCACCGAGGCGTCCGTGTCGGCGTCGAAGAAGCAGTAGTGCAGAGCCGTGCCGTTGACCCACATCCGCCGCCCGCCGACGAGCGCGCCGAGCCGCTCGGCGGCCAGTCCAGGCGCGAACGCCGGGGCCGGCTGCTGCGGAAGCGAGCAGTAGCGTCGGGTCATGCGCCCAGACTGCCGTTCGACCCTGCCGCACGCCTGAGTCGGAAGCTACTCAAGTCCCCCTGTATCAGAGCTGAGTAACGCGACTCATACTCACGTGACGACCTACGAACAGGATGCGCGAACCCTCGAACTGCCCTGGCCGTTCACCGGCCGGGAGGACGAACTGGAGCTGGTCAGGCGGTCGTCGGTGGCCGGTCGGCAGGGCGTCGTGGTGACCGGGCCGGCCGGCATCGGCAAGACCCGGCTGATCACCGAGGCCGTCCGGGGCACCGACTGCGTCCGGGTCACCGGCACCCCCGAGACCAGCGCCCTCCCGTTCGCGGCGTTCGCGCACCTGCTCTCCGACCGCGTCTCCCTGCCCGGCGCGGTCCGGCACCTGTCCGGGGTACGGCTCCTGGTCGTCGACGACGCCCACCTCCTCGACGAGGCCTCGGCCGCCCTCGTCCACCAGCTCGCCGTGCACGGCCGCCCCCGGCTCGTGGTGGCCGCCACCGGCACGGCACCCGTCCCCGGCGCGGTCTCCCGGCTGTGGACCGGAGAACTCCTCACCCACCTCGCCCTGGAACCGCTGCCGTACGACGAGACCGCCGCGCTGCTCGCCGGCGGCGGCCTGGAACCGCTCACCGTGCGCCGGCTGCACCGGGTGTGCCGGGGCGACCTGCGGCTGCTGCGCGACCTGCTCGGCGCGCTGCGCGAGTCCGGCCCGCTGACCCGGGTCCCGGACACCGGCGAGTGGGCCTGGCGCGGTCCGCTGCCCCTCACCGCGACCGTACGGGACCGGATCGCCCCCCTGCTGGACCGTCAGGGTCAGGGAGAGAGCGACACCCTCGAACGCCTCGCCTTCGCCGAGCCGTTGCCGCTCCACCTCCACGACGCCCTCGACCTGGCCGCTCTCGAACGGCTGGAGACCGACGGCCTCGTCCACGTCGACGACCGGGGCGCCGTCCGCCTCGCCCACCCCCTGCACGGCCCCGCGCTGCGCGCCTCGGCCGGCCGCCTGCGGGCCCGGCGACTGGCCCGCACCCCCGACCGGTGCGAGGCCGCCCTGAAGGACGAACAGGAACAACTGGAGGACCGCATCGAGCAGTTGGACGTACGGGAGGTGCCGGCCCGGGTGGGGGAGTGGCTGGCGGCGGGAGACCTGCCCGTACCGGCCGGGTACGCGGCCGTGCGTGCCCGGTACTCGTGGCTTCGGGGGGAGCTGCGAGAGGCGGCGGCATGGGCGAGGGAGGGACTGCGGGCGGCGCCGGGCGACGCCTCCTGCCGTACCGAACTCGCCCGTGCCGCCGCCGAGTGGGGGGAGGCGGCCGTAGTGCGCGGGGACGGGGGTCTCGCGCACTACGGCGCCGTACGGCTCGGGGAACCCGAGGGCGCCGCTGGCGTCGTGGGGCGGCTGGACGGGGTGCTCGCACAGCACGCGGAGGCGCTCGCCCGCGGCGACGGGCCCGCCCTGGACCGGGCGGCCGAGGCGCTGGCGGCGCGCGGCCTGCTGCTGTTCGCGGCCGAGGCCCACGCCCAGGCGGTCCGCGCCCACCGCGACCCGCGCGCCGCCCGGATGTCCCGCACCCGCGCGGTCGCCCTCGCCCGCCGCTGTCAGGGCGCCCGCACCCGGGCCCTGTCCGGCCTCGTCCTCGGCGGACTCACCGCCCGCCAGCGCCAGATCGTCACCCTCGCCGCCGCGGGCCTCAGCAACCGCCAGATCGCCGAGCAACTGACCCTGTCCGTGCGGACGGTGGGCAACCACCTCTACAGCGCCTACACCCGCCTCGGCGCCAACGACCGCACGGCACTCCCGTGGCTGGTGGCACAGCCGGACCGGCGGTCGGCCTAGCAGGCGGGGGGCGAGGAGCCCGCTCGCGCCGGGTGGCAGCGGCCGCTGAGCTGCGTTCCCGGGTCGTTCTCGGCGGCGACGGCGGTGGCGGAGCGGAGTGTCCCAGCGGTGAGGCTGCCCCAGAGGGCGGCCGGGCCCTGGGAGGCGAGAGCGGTGGTGACCGCCGGGGAGACGGCGAGGCCGAAGCCCGTGGAGAGCTGGAAGCGGGCGAGGGGCGCGTCCCAGGGCTTGGGCCGGGGCGAGGGCGGTGACGAGCGCGGTGGCGCTGCCGGCGTAGACGATCTCGCCGATGGCGCAGACGACGGAGACCGCGGCGACAACCGGGGCACTCCAGCCGCGCCCCAGTGAGGTGGCCGTGAGGAACCCGAGGCAAGAACGATCTGCTGAAGCGTCAGGGCGTCGGCGCGGCACTCGCGTCGGTCTCCGGCGCAGTGACCCTGGCACCGTGCTGGCGGCCGTCCTGCGCTGAACGGCCTCGCCGCCCCCGATCCCCGCTCAGGCCGCCCCGAACGCGGCGAACGCCCACCCCGTCGCCTGGTGGAGCGCGTCGCCCGGCAGCGCGGCCCGGGCGTCGCGCAGCGCCTCCGCCAGCGACAGCCCGGCGCCGAGCCCCTTGTGCAGGGCCAGCATCAGCGGGACCACGGCCGCGTCGTTGACGGGGGCGCTGCTCGCCACCACCCCGGCCGTGCCCAGCGGCAGCAACGCGGTGACCAGGCCCAGGAGTTCGTCGGCGCCGACCGAGGCGAGCCGGGCCGTGTCGCAGCTGGAGAGGATGATCCGGTAGGGGCTGCGGGCGAGGCGCTCGAAGTCGTGCACGATCAGCGGTCCGTCCGCCATCCGCAGCGAGGAGAAGAGCGGGCTGTCCGCGCGGAACGTGCCGTGCGCCGCGATATGGGCGAGCGCGGCGCCGTCCAACTCCTCCAGGACCCGGGGAACCTGGGCCTCGTCGTGCTCCAGGATCCGCGCCGTCGCGTACCGGCCCGCCACTTCGGGTACCTCCGCACCCCCGGTCGCCAGTCCCGGCCCCCGGACCAGCACATGGCGGCCACCCGGCGGCGGCTCGGTCTCCCGGGCCCGCAGCCAGCTCGACGCGGACGGCGACACGCTGAGCACCCGCTCCCGGAAGGCGGGCAGCAGGGCCCAGGGCACCCGGTGCAGCGCGCCCGGCGGCACGACCACCACCGGCCCGGAGCCGAGCTGGTCCGCCGCCGCGCCCAGCAGCAGCTCCTCCAGCCGCTTCCCCGCTGCCTCCACCACCGGCAGCCGCCCCTCCGCACCCGGGTGCGCGAGCCGACGCAGCCCCGCCTGGACGTGCTCCGCCTCCGCGACCGCCTCCGCCAACTGGCCACCCACGAAGCGCCGTACCCGGCCCTGACCGCACAGCAGGATGTGCACCCGGCCGTCCAGGACCGCGAGTTCGACCAGCCGGGCGTCGCCGAGCCGGTCCAGGAGGCGGGCCGGGGCGAAACGGTCGCCGCCGCCGGGGGCGTCACCCCGGGTGTGGTGCGTGCGGGAACGGATCTCCCGTTCCAGGCGCCGCTGTTCACGCTCCAGGGCGGGCACCGGACGGCGTTCGCGGCGGGCCTCCTCCGCGCGGGACGCGATCTCCCGGAACGCGGTCAGTGAGGCGAGCAGGGCAGGGTCCGCGGGCGGCCGGGTGGGCGGGGTGGACAGCACCGTGGCCCGCCAGCGCTCGCTCCACTCCAGGAGCCGGCGCGGGCCGCCGTGCGCGAGGCTCGCCTGCTGGGCCAGCGCGGCCAGTTCGGCACCCTGCGCGGTGGCCCGGGCCCGCAGCTCCGAGGCGCCCAGGGTCATCCGGTGGTCGTCCAGAACGTCGAGGCCGCGCCGGCACGCCTCCAGGACGCCACGGCGCGAACCGGCCGCCCGGGCCCGGAGCGCCTGTGCGGCCCAGCCGGTCATCCGGGCCAGCGGCGGGCCGACGTGCCTGCTGCGCGCGGCCACCGCCAGGTGCCGCTCCGCGTCCGCCGTCCAGCCCAGCGCCAGCGCGATCCGCCCGGCGAGCAGCGAGGCCTCCGGCGCGGCCGGCGCACCGAAGGAGGCCAGCCGGTCGGCGACCGCCGCCGCGTCCTGTACCAGCCGCCCCGACGCGGCCCCGCCCGCCACCCGTGCCTCGATCAGCACCAGCCGCGCATGCGTCTCCCACCAGCTCCGTCGCTGCCCCGAGAACAGCCGTACGGCGACGGCGGCACGGGCGATCGCGGTCTGCGCGTCCCCGGTCGACAGCGCGGACCGGGCGGCGGTCAGCAGCAGTTCGGCCTTGCGGGTGGACTGCCCGCCGATCCGGTCCAGGGTCGCGATCGCCGCGTCCGCCTCGGCCAGCGCCTCCGGGGCCAGCCCGGCCGCCATCAGCACGTCGCAGCGCGCGATGTACAGCATGAACGAGGGCGTGCCCAGCTCGTCGTACCGCTCCTTGGCCTCGGCCAGCAGCCGCAGCGCCGCCGGGATGTCCCCGGACCGGTACGCGGCCAGGCCCCGGTTCTCCACGGCGACCGCCTTGTCGTGCTCCTGGCCCGTCGTCTCCCACAGCAGCTCCGCCGCCGTGAAGTCCGCGTCGGCCCGCTCCACCGCGCCCATCGCCAGATGCACGGTGGCCCGCACGCTCAGCGCCCGCGCGGTCCAGATGACGTCGTCGGCCTGCCGCAGCACCGGTATCGCCCGCCGCAGGTCCTCCAGAGCCTCCCGGTGCCGGCCCAGCACCCAGCCGGCGAACGCCCGCCGGTACAGCACCCGCGCCCGGGTGTGCCCGTTGCCCCGGGCCACCCCGCGGTCCAGCGCGGCCAGTCCCTGCCGGGTGCGCCCCGCGTGCACCAGGGCGACTCCGAGGGTGGCGAGGACGTCCGCCTCCCGATCCGCCGAGTCCGCCCGGGCCGCGAAGTCCCGGGCGCGCCGCAGATGGTCGAGGGCCACGGCCAGGTCCCCGAAGTCCCGCTGCCAGATGCCGATGACCTGGTGCGCGACGGACGCGTCGAGCGGCGGCGGACCGGACCGGAGGACGCTCTCCGCCCGCGCCAGGGCCTCGCCGGGGGCGGCGAACACCATCGGCAGGAGCTCCGTAACCGAATCGCTTCGCGCAGTCACCCCTCGGATGGTAGTGGCCTGGGCATACATGCCCCACAGGTTTGACGCTGTATCAAGCGGAGGCCTGGCGAGTCTGACTGAAGAACGCCGTTTCTGGGGGAGGAGACAGGCCATGGCACCTCAGCGATTCCATGAGCAGTTCGATCAGATCCAGCGCTCCATGCCGGACGTTCCACTGGCGATGGGGCCCGACGACGCGGCCGAGTTCCTGTACGAGAAGGGGGTCGTCCTCGCCCGCGACGGCGCGGAGGCCCGGGTCGTCGAGGACACCGTGCGCGCCCACTTCACCGCCACCGCCGACCTGGTCGCCGACCACGTGCGCAGGGCGGGACCGGAGACCAACCGCACCGGGGTCACCCGTATCCAGGTCGGCGACCCGAACCACGGCGACCGCACCGGCGACCGGGCCGTCGGCCACGCGCTGCGCGCCCTGCGGGAGGCGGAGGGCCGCACCGGACGCCGCATGGTCAGCCGCAACCACATCGTGTCCACCACGGGGAACGCCAACTCCTGCAACCCCTGCGAACCGCTCCCCGCCCTGCTCACCCAGACCCCCAACCCACAGGTCGTGGCGGGGAGTTACGACCCGGACACCGCCGTCAGCGTCCTGGTGATGGACACCGGTCTGGTGCACGACTACCGCTCCTACCCGCTCCTCGCCCGTGTCCAGGGCGACCTGCAGGTCACCGAGACCGACGCCGAGGGCATCCTCCAGCAGTACGTCGGCCACGGCACGTTCATCGCCGGACTCATCGCCGCCCTCGCCCCCAACACCGACATCACCGTCACCAACACCCTCAACGACGCGGGCGCCATCCTGGAGTCCGAGTTCGGCGCCAAGCTCTTCGAGGCGGTCGACCAGCACGGCTGGCCCGACATCATCAGCCTCTCCGCCGGCACCTCGAACGGCAGCGCCGACGGACTGCTCGCCGTCGAGGCCTTCATGGACGCCCTGCGCGACCAGTCCACCCTGCTCGTCGCCGCCGCCGGCAACAACGGCAGCGCCACCCACTTCTGGCCCGCCGCCTGCGCCGACCTGGCCGGCTACGCGGACACGGTCCTCTCGGTCGGCGCGCTGCGCAGCGACGGCGAGTACGGCGCCTGCTTCACCAACCACGGCGGCTGGGTCAAGGTCTACGCCCCCGGCGAGCAGCTCATCGGCGCCATGGCCGGCTTCGACGCACCCGTGCCGTACGTGTACCAGCACACCACCTATGACGCGTGCCGGTTCGGCTTCACCTACGCCTGCACCTGCCAGTACCCGCGCCACACCGGCGTGTTGACCGACACCGGGACGACCGGTCCCGGCAAACCGGACCAAGTGATGTTCGAAGGGTTCGCACAGTGGAGTGGAACATCGTTCGCCACCCCCATCGTGGCCGGCCTCGTCGCCGACCGGATGACCACGCTCAAGGAGACCGACCCGCGCACGGTGCGCGCTCGACTCCTGGAGAGCATCACGGAGTACGCCGAGGTGCGCGGAGCCCACGTACCGGCGCTCCGCCCGGCCACCTGGCAGCCGGTCCCGGTCGTCAGGCTGGCTGCGACGGCCTGAGTTCCGGAACACTCCCCTCCACGGCGTACCATGACTTGCCGTACACGAGGGGTGGGACCGTGGACCGAGCAGAGGTCGGCGCGCTGGTCCGGGCCGCCGTCGACGGCGACGCGGCGGCCTGGAAGGCGCTCGTGGAGGGGCTGAGCCCACTGGTGTGGTCCGTGGTGCGCGCGCACCGGCTCTCCGACGCCGACGGGCACGAGGTGTACCAGACCGTGTGGTTCCGGTTCGCCCAGCACCTGGGCCGCATCCGGGAGCCCGACAAGGCGGGCTCCTGGCTGGCCAGCACGGCACGCAACGAGTGCCTGAAGGTGATCCGGGGGCTGACCCGGCTGCTGCCGACCGACGATCCCCAGGTCCTGGACCGGATCAGCGAGGACCGCACGCCCGAACAGTCCCTGATCGACGCGGAGGACCAGGCGGACGAGGCCGAGCGGATCCGCCTGCTGTGGCAGGAGTTCGAGGAACTCGGCGACCGTTGCAGGCAGTTGCTGCGCGTCCTGATGGCCTCCCCGCCGCCCAGCTATGTCGAGGTGTCCGTCGCGCTGGGCATCGCCGTGGGCAGCATCGGCCCGCTGCGCCAGCGCTGTCTGCGCCGGCTGCGGGCCCGGCTCGACGCGAGGGGTGCGGCGTGAGCGACGACGAGTTCCCGGCCGACGAGGCTTTCGGCGAGGCCGTGGGCGATGCCCTGGGCGACACCTCGGATGACGCCGGCTTCGACGAGGACCTCCTGGAGGAGCTGCGCGGCGCGGCCGCCGTCCTCGACCCGCTCCCGGCCGGGCTGCTCCAACTGGCCATGGACGCCTACCTGCTGCACGACCTGGACGCCCGGGTCGCCGAGCTGACCTTCGACTCCCTGGTCGACGCGATCCCGGTCAGGGGTGTCGAGGACCCGCCCCGGATGCTGACCTTCCAGGCGGGCGAGCTGACCGTGGACGTCGAGGTCACCGACGACGGACTGCTCGGCCAGCTGCTGCCCCCGCAGCCGGCGCGCATCGAGGTGCTCGGCGGCCCGGCCACGGTGCATCCGCTCACGGTCGACGCCATGGGCCGCTTCGCCGGCGACACCCCGCCCACCGGCCCGTTCGCGCTGCGGCTGCGGACGGGCGGGGACGTGATCGTGACGGAGTGGCTGCGGGCCTGAGGCAGGGGGCCCGCGTCACCAGGTGACAGGCAGCGTCCGCGGCCCGCGGATCATCGTCTTCCGCCGCCACTCCACGTCCTCGGCCGGCACCGCGAGCCGTAGCCCCGGCAGCCGGTCGAGGAGGGTGCCGACCAGCAGCTCGGTCTGCAGCCGGGCCAGGACCGCGCCCGTGCAGTAGTGCGTACCGTGACCGAAGGCGAGGTGCGGGTCGGGATCGCGGTCCGGCAGGATGCGGTCCGGGTCGGGGAAGACGGCCGGGTCGCGGTTGGCGGCGAGGTAGGAGACGTACACCGGATCGCCGGCCGCGATCCGGGTGCCGTCGCTCAGCTCGACGTCCTCCAGGGCGATCCGGGCGAGCCCGACCGTGCTGCGGTGCGGGATCCAGCGCAGCAGTTCGTCCAGGACCGGGCCGCGCTCCGCCGGCCGCTCCCGCATCCGCGCCATCAGCTCCGGCCGTGTCAGCATCAGGAAGAGCATCTGCCCGCAGTTGTGGGTGACCGCCTCGCCGCCGATCTGCAGCGGACCGGCCAGCCCCACGGCCTCCTCCGCACCGATCTCGCCCCGGGCCACGGCACCGCCGAGCAACGAGTACACGTCCTCGCCCGCGCCGCCGGCCCGCGCGCGTACCGTCTCGGTGATCCAGCCGTACAGCCCCCGCTTGGCCGCGTCGGCGGCCTCGGCCCCGCCCGCGGTGGAGATGATCTGCCGGGTCCAGGCGTGCACCCGCTCCCGGTCCGCCTCCGGCACCCCCATCACCTCGCTGACCACGGTGATCGGGAACGGCTCCAGCACCCGCTCGACCAGGTCGGCGGGCGGCCCGTCCCGTACGATCCCGTCGACCAGCCCGTCGAGGATCTCCTGCGCCCGGGGCCGCAGCTCCTTCATCGCGCCCACCGTGAAGGCACCGGCGAGCGGCTTGCGCAGCCGGTTGTGGTCGGGCTGGTCGGCCCAGGCCAGCGAGCCCGGACGGGGCTGGAAGTGCGGGGCCAGCCGGGTCACCTGACGCCGGGTGACCTCGGCGCGGCTGAACCGCGGGTCGTTGGTGACGGTCCTGACGTCCTCGTAGCGGGTCGCGAGCCATGCCCAGCCCTCGCCGTACGGCAGCCGGATCCGGGTCACCGGCCCGTCCGCCATCAGGGCCGCGAGGACCGGGTCGAAGTCCGTCCCCGGCAGTTCGAGCGCGGGCCAGTCCCGCACCGGAGGCGCGGCCTCGCAGTCGGGCGGCAGCGGCCCCGTCGCCGTGGGCGCGGCCGGCTCCGTGGTCGTGGTGGGCGCGGGGGTCTCCGTGGTCATGTCTCCACGGTCGTACGGCCCTCACCCCCGTGTCCTGCCGGAATGCTCCAGGCGGAGGGGCGCGGGGGTCAGCGCCCGGCGGCGTCCACGAGCGCGGCGAGGGCGGCGGCGAGCCGGTCCGCTCCCGGGCCCGCCGGGCCGCCGGGCTCGGTCATGTAGAGGTCCCGCCGGATCTCGACCATCAGCGCGGCGACCCGCCCGTCCGTCCCGTAGAACTCCAGCGGCACGTAGGTCCCGCCGAACGGGCTGTCCAGCCCCGTCTCCCCGCAGCCCGCGAACGCCTTGCGGGCGGCCTCCGTCAGCTCGGCCGGGGTGTGGAAGGCGTCCGTGCCCAGACACACCGGCGGCCGCGGCCCGGCCCCGTGCAGCTCGTAGGGCAGCGCCCGGCTCGGATAGGAGTGCACGTCGATCACCACGGCCCGCCCGGTCGCGGCCAGCCGCCCGGCGACGGCCTCCGTCATCGCCCGCGCGTACGGCCGGAAGTACCGCTCGACCAGCGGCCCGGAGGCGTACGGCTCGTCCCGGAGCACACCCCGGTGCGTGGTCCGCGTGTACACGGCCCCCATGCCGACGGCGAGCATCTCCTCGCGTTCGTCCGGGAACCGCTCCGGGTCCACCACCAGCCGCGACAGCCGGTTGACGAACCGCCAGGGGGCCACCCCGGCCAGCCCGGCCGCGGCCGCCGCGATCTCGGCGGTGTGCGCGTCCGTGATGTGGTCCAGCTCCCGCTCCAGGCCGGCATCGTCGAGCACGATGCCCGCCCGGACGTCGGCCGGGATCGCCCGCGCCGAGTGCGGCACATGAAGGATCACGGGCGACGCGTCGGCGCCCGGCAGGAGTGCGTACGACGGCTGGGACACGCGCGGCTCCCGGGACGTTGTCGGTGGCAGGGTGCAGGATCAAGGTGTCACATCGACGACGGACGGGGGCGGGGCATGACGGTTCCCGTCCCGCTCCGCGAGCGCATGGAGGCGGACCCCCGCCCTCGGCGAGCCCTCAGCCGAGCAGCTCCCGCACCAGCGCACCCACCTGTTCCGTCTCGATCAGGAAGCCGTCGTGGCCGTACGGCGACTCGACCACCCGGAGCCGGTCCGCGGACGGGATCAGCGCCGCCAACTCGGCCTGCTGCGCCGGGGGATAGAGCCGGTCGGAGTCCACGCCCGCCACCAGGGTGCGGGCCGTGACCCGGCCGAGGGCCGCGCGCACCCCGCCCCGGTCGCGGCCGACGTCATGGGCGTTCATCGCCTCCGACAGCACCACGTAACTGCCCGCGTCGAACCGCTGTACCAGCTTCGCCGCATGGTGGTCGAGGTACGACTCGACCTGGTAGCGGCCGCCGGCGAAGGGGTTCTCGGCGTGCTGCGGGGTCCTGCCGAAGCGGATCGCGAGCTCGGGTTCGCTGCGGTAGGTGACATGGGCGATCCGGCGGGCCAGGCCCAGGCCGGTGTGCGGGGCGCGTCCGGTGCCGTGGTAGTCGCCGCCCTGCCAGTCGGGGTCGGTTCGGATCGCGGTGAGCTGGACGGCCGACCACGCGATCTGCTCCGCGCTCGCCGCCGCCGTCGTGGCGAGCAGCAGCAGGGCCCCCACCCGCTCCGGGGACGACACCGCCCACTCCACGGCCCGCATCCCGCCCATCGAGCCACCGACGACCAGCGCCCACCGCCCGATGCCCAGGGCGTCGGCCAGCCCGGCCTCGGCGGCGACCTGGTCGCGCTGGGTCAGGAAGGGGAAGGCACCGCCCCAGGCCCCACGTCCGTCGGCTCGCCGCGTGGCCGGTCCGGTGCTGCCCTGGCAGCCGCCCAGGACGTTCGGGGCGACGACGAACCAGCGGTCGGTGTCCAGCGCCAGCCCCGGCCCGATCAAGCCCTCCCACCAGCCCGGGGCCGGATGCCCCGGACCGGCGGGCCCGGCGACATGACTGTCCCCGGTGAGCGCGTGCAGCACGAGCACGGCGTTGCCGGCGTCCGGGGCGAGCCGTCCCCAGGTCTCGAACGCCAGCCGCACGCCGGGAAGTTCACCGCCCGCCTCCAGCGGCAGCGGCTTCTCCGCCGCGTACCACCGACGGCGGCCCGGCGGATCCCCCTCCCGCCAGGCCCCGCGGACCGGCGGAAGGGGGAGGGGAACCTCGGGATGCGGTGCGGCGTTCAGGACGCCGCACCCTTGGCCGCGCGGAATCCGGCCTCCAGGTCGGCCTTGAGGTCGGCGAGGTTCTCGATGCCGACCGACAGGCGCACCAGGCCCGGCGAGGTCCCGGTCGCCGCCAGCTGCTCCTCGTCCAGCTGGCTGTGGGTGGTGGACGCCGGGTGGATGATCAGGCTGCGGACGTCACCGATGTTGGCGAGGTGGCTGAACAGCTCGACCGCGTCCACGAACCGCTTGCCCGCCTCGATCCCGTCCCGCAGCTCGAAGGAGACGATCGCGCCGGCGCCGCGCGGCAGGTACTTCTGTCCCGCCGCGTACCAGCGGCTGGACGGCAGGCCCGGATAGTGGACGGCGGCGACCTCGTCGCGCTGCTCCAGCCACTCGGCCAGCGCCTGCGCGTTGGCCGAGTGCCGCTCCAGCCGCAGGCTCAGCGTCTCCACGCCCTGCAGCAGCAGGAACGCCGAGTGCGGGGAGAGCGCCGGGCCGAGGTCGCGCAGCAGCTGGACCCGCAGCTTGACCGCGTACGCCCCCGGACCGAGCGCCGGCCAGTAGCGCAGACCGTGGTAGCTGGGGTCGGGCTCGGTGAAGTCGGGGAAGAGGTCGGAGTGCGCACCGAAGTCGAAGGTCCCGCCGTCGACGACCACGCCCGCGATCGCCGTGCCGTGCCCGCCGAGGAACTTGGTCGCCGAGTGCACCACGATGTCCGCACCGTGCTCAAGAGGCCGCAGCAGGTAGGGAGTCGGGACCGTGTTGTCCACGATCAGCGGCACGCCCGCCGCGTGCGCCACGTCCGCGACCGCTCGCACGTCGAGCACGTTGCCGCGCGGGTTGCCCAGGGTCTCCGCGAACAGCGCCTTGGTGTTCGGCCGGACGGCGGCCCGCCAGGCCTCGGCGTCGTCCGGGTCGTCCACGAAGGACACCCCGATGCCGAACCTCGGCAGCGTGTGCCGGAACAGGTTGTAGGTGCCCCCGTACAACGACGTGCTCGAGACGATGTGGTCGCCCGCACCGGCCAGCGTCAGGATCGCCAGCGTCTCGGCGGCCTGCCCGGACGACAGTGCGACCGCCGCGACCCCGCCCTCCAGGGCGGCGATCCGCTGCTCGAAGACGTCCTGGGTGGGGTTGTGGATGCGGGTGTAGATGTTCCCGGGCTCGGCGAGCGAGAACAGGTCGGCGGCGTGCTGGGTGTCCCGGAACACGAACGACGTCGTCTGGTAGATCGGCGTCGCCCGGGCGCCGGTCGCCGGGTCCGGCGCGGCCCCGGCGTGGATCTGCCGGGTCTCGAACGACCAGGCCGAGACGTCGGGCCCGGCGGGCGCCTCCTCGGGCGTGTGACCGGCGGTGACGGAGTCGATGGGCTGGCTCATGGTGCTGCTCCTCGTGCGGAAGGGCACGACGGCGTGCGCGTACGGGCACGCGTCGGCAGAACAAAGGAGGGGAAGGGCGAGGGGGCCGGAGCGTCAGCTCTCGGCGCGACACCCCGTGGTGGTGACACGCACGTGGTCGACGTGGCGTCGGGTCACAAGCACCGTCATGGGTCGAGCGAACCACAGCAGGTCACGGTGGAACAGCCGCGCGGCGCACGTGACACGCAGACTTCACGAACGACATGCGCGGGTCGCGGGGCCGGACGCGGCTCCGCCCCGGCAGGCGGGGGGCCTGCCGGGGCGGAGTGCGGGACGAGGCGGCCCCGGAGGGCCGGGCGGGCCTAGAGGGCCGCGAGGGCCGCGTTCCAGGTGGCCGACGGGCGCATGACCGCGTCCGCCTTGGCCTTCTCGGGCTGGTAGTAACCGCCGATGTCGGCCGGCGAGCCCTGGACGGCGAGCAGCTCGTCGACGATCTTCTGCTCGTTGGCGGTGAGCGTCTCGGCGAACGACGCGAACGCCTTGGCGAGCTCGGCGTCGTCGGTCTGCTTCGCCAGCTCCTGCGCCCAGTACAGGGACAGGTAGAAGTGGCTGCCGCGGTTGTCGATGCCGCCGACGCGACGGGTCGGGGACTTGTCCTCGTTGAGGAAGGTCGCCGTGGCCCGGTCGAGGGTGTCGGCCAGCACCTTGGCGCGGGCGTTGCCGGTGAAGTCGGCGTACTGCTCGAAGGACGGCACCAGGGCGAAGAACTCGCCGAGGGAGTCCCAGCGCAGGTAGTTCTCCTTGACCAGCTGCTGGACGTGCTTCGGCGCGGAGCCGCCGGCGCCCGTCTCGAACAGGCCGCCGCCCGCCATCAGCGGGACGACCGACAGCATCTTGGCGCTGGTGCCCAGCTCCAGGATCGGGAAGAGGTCGGTCAGGTAGTCACGGAGCACGTTGCCGGTGACGGAGATGGTGTTCTCACCGCGGCGGATGCGCTCCACCGACAGCTTGGTGGCCTCGATCGGGGAGAGGATCCGGATGTCCAGGCCCTCGGTGTCGTGCTCCGGCAGGTACTGGTTGACCTTGGCGATCAGCTGCGCGTCGTGGGCGCGGCCCTCGTCCAGCCAGAAGACGGCCGGGTCGCCGGTGGCGCGGGCGCGGGTGACGGCGAGCTTCACCCAGTCCTTGATCGGCGCGTCCTTGGTCTGGCAGGCGCGGAAGATGTCACCGGCGGCGACCGGCTGCTCGATCACGGCGTTGCCGGCCGCGTCGACCAGGCGGACCGTGCCGGCGGTGGCGATCTCGAAGGTCTTGTCGTGGGAGCCGTACTCCTCGGCCTTCTGCGCCATCAGGCCCACGTTCGGGACGGAGCCCATGGTGGACGGGTCGAAGGCGCCGTTGGCGCGGCAGTCCTCGATCACGGCCTGGTAGACACCGGCGTAGGAGGAGTCCGGGATGACCGCGAGGGTGTCGGCCTCCTGGCCGTCCGGGCCCCACATGTGGCCGGAGGTGCGGATCATGGCCGGCATCGAGGCGTCGATGATGACGTCGGAGGGCACGTGCAGGTTGGTGATGCCCTTGTCGGAGTCGACCATCGCGAGGGCCGGACCCTCGGCGATCTCGGCCTCGAAGGAGGCCTTGATCTCGGCGCCCTCGGGCAGGTTCTCCAGGCCCTTGAGGATGCCGCCCAGACCGTCGTTCGGGGACAGGCCGGCCGACTTGAGCGTCTCGCCGTACTTCGCGAACGTCTTGGGGAAGAAGACGCGCACCACGTGACCGAAGATGATCGGGTCGGAGACCTTCATCATCGTGGCCTTCAGGTGCACGGAGAACAGGACGTCCTCCTGCTTGGCGCGGGCGATCTGCGCGGCCAGGAAGTCGTTGAGCTGGGCGACGTGCAGCACGGAGGCGTCGACGACCTCGCCGGCCTGGACGGGTACCGACTCCTTGAGGACGGTGGTGGTGCCGTCCTCGGCGACCAGCTCGATCCGCAGCGCGCCGGCCTCGGAGATCACGACGGACTTCTCGGTCGAGCGGAAGTCGTTCTCGCCCATGGTGGTGACGTTGGTCTTGGACTCGGGGGTCCAGGCGCCCATGCGGTGCGGGTGGGTCTTGGCGTAGTTCTTGACCGAGGCGGGGGCGCGGCGGTCCGAGTTGCCCTCGCGCAGGACCGGGTTCACGGCGGAACCCTTGACCTTGTCGTAGCGGGCGCGGATGTCGCGCTCCTCGTCGGTCTTCGGGTCGTCCGGGTAGTCCGGCAGCGCGTAGCCCTTGCCCTGGAGCTCGGCGACGGCGGCCTTCAGCTGCGGGATCGACGCCGAGATGTTCGGCAGCTTGACGATGTTGGCCTCGGGCGTCTTGGCCAGCTCGCCCAGCTCGGCGAGCGCGTCCGGGATGCGCTGGTCCTCGTCCAGGTACTCCGGGAAGACGGCGATGATGCGCCCGGCCAGCGAGATGTCGCGGGTGTCCACGGCGACACCGGCCTGCGAGGCGTACGCCTGGATCACCGGCAGGAACGAGTGCGTCGCGAGGGCCGGGGCCTCGTCTGTGTAGGTGTAGATGATGGTCGAGTCAGTCACCGGGTGCTCCGCTCCACGTCTGCAACATTGCTCGACATCAAGATATCTCGTGATCGACCCATGCTCGACAGGGGTCCGCGACTCGGAAGATCCGATATCGATCGCAACGGTGACCATGACAAGCGGGCGACCCTCGACCGGCGGCCCGACCGCCCGAGCGAAAGCGGACGATGAGATATCGCACCAGATTGACTGCTCCCCGCCCGGCGGGAGGGGATTCCTGGCTCAGGCCGCCTCTTGGAGCGGCGCTCCAAGAGGTCTTGCGCCCTCGACACCAGCCGGGGCCAGACCAGCCCGGACGAGCATCACGCGCGCGGAGTTTTTGTCTCTGGGAGAGACGGTTCCGCACGCGGTGCAGGTGTAGGTGCGTTCCGACAGCGGGAGTGCGTGCTTGGTTCTCGCACCGCAGCGTCCGCAGTCCGTGGTGGTATGCGCGGGATGCACCGGCCGCACGTCCCGCCCGTGTGTGCGGCCCATCTCCAGCAGGGCCTTCTTCGTAGCGCCGATGGCGGCGTCCGCCGCCTTGCGTGCCATGCTGCTCTTAGCCAGGAACTTCGGCCGGAAGTCCTCCACCGCGATCGCGTCACGGTCGCGCACGACCTTCTTCGCCCACTTCCGGGCTGTGTCCTGCCGCTGCCGGGCGATCTTCTGGTATGTCTTCGCCCGCCACTTCTTCGCCGTCCGGTAGCCCTTCGACGCGGCCTGCCCCTTTTTCGGCTTGCGACGGGCCATCATCCGGTCGTACCACGAAAGTTTCTCCCGGGCCTTCTTGCCGTGCTCGGCGTGGGGCAGGTCGTGGGCATCACTGGTGGTGGTCGCGGTCTCCTTCACGCCCCAGTCCACCCCGAGCGCTCGGCCGGTGGAAGGGAGCAACTGAACTGCGGCGGGGACGACGAATGAGGCGTACCAATGGCCGACACCGTCCCGGAACACTCGCACCGAGGAAGGCGCGGCGGGCAGCTTCCGGGACCACACCACGGTGAGGACGATGCCCCCCGCCAGGTGCACATGCTCGTTCTTGAGGCGGAAACCGCGCCGCGTGTAGTTCAGCGTCGGATCGGCCTCGTGCTTCTTCTTGTGCCTTGGCATCCCCGCGCGCTGTTTGGCGGGCAGCCGGTCCTTGATGTCCTTCAGGGCCTTGACGCGGGACTTGCCGAAGTCGCGGATCAGCTGCTGCTGCGGCACGCTGGCGCCTCCCGCCGGCCACGGCATGATGGAACGGGATTCCGTCAGCATCCGGTCCAGCCGGGCTGGTCCGCACTTCTCCCTGTCTCGGTGGGCCTTTTTCGAACGGGCGACGCACTCGTTCCACACCCGTCGGCACCGGTTCCACTCCGCGAGCAGCGCCGCACCCGCTGTCGACGACACTCGCAACCGGTAGGTATACCGGACGTGCACGGGCCCGTCGGCTGTTAGCGGTGCCGTCATGACGCCGAACGTAACCCTAGCGATTCGCCTCTCTCTGCGAATCCCAGAAGCCCCACTCGAACGAGTGGCTGGGTCAGGTGTCCGACCACCAGCGGTCTCCCAACTCCACCTATGGGTAGTGCTGTCGGGGAGAGCGCTCCGGCGCCGGGGCAGACGGAGGCCTGAGGGGGCGGCGCCGTCGGGCGAGCCGGGCGGAGCCGACCTCTCAGGGCACCACACCTAGATCGGCTCGACCACGGCGTCTTCGGGATTCCGCTGCTGCGGGATCACCACGGCCCCCTGCTGGAGCGCCACCGTGCGGGCCGGCGCCGGTATGCGGATGCCCTCCTCGCGGTAGCGGCGGTGCAGGCGCTTGATGAACTCGTGCTTGATGCGGAACTGGTCGCTGAACTCGCCGACGCCGAGGATCACCGTGAAGCCGATCCGTGAGTCGCCGAACGTGTGGAAGCGGATGGCGGGCTCGTGGTCCGGGACCGCGCCGGTGATCTCGGTCATGGTCTCGGCGATGACCTCGTGCGTGACCCGCTCGACGTGGTCCAGGTCGCTGTCGTAGCCCACACCCACCTGCACCAGGATCGTCAACTGCTGCTCGGGCCGCGTGTAGTTGGTCATGTTGGTCTTCGCCAGCTGGCCGTTGGGGATGACCACCAGGTTGTTGGAGAGCTGGCGGACGGTCGTCTGGCGCCAGTTGATGTCCACGACGTAGCCCTCCTCGCCGCTGCTCAGCTGGATGTAGTCGCCCGGCTGGACGGTCTTGGAGGCGAGGATGTGAATGCCCGCGAAGAGGTTGGCGAGGGTGTCCTGGAGGGCGAGCGCGACCGCCAGACCGCCCACGCCCAGGGCGGTGAGCAGGGGCGCTATGGAGATGCCCAGTGCCTGGAGCATCACCAGGAAGCCGATCGCCAGGACCAGCACCCGCGTGATGTTCACGAAGATCGTGGCCGAACCGGCGACCCCGGAGCGGGACTGGGTGACCGACTGCACGAGCCCGGCGATCACCCGCGCCGCCGACACCGTCACCGCGAAGATGAGCAGCACCTGGAGGCACTGGTTCGTGTGGTGCTGGACCGTCCTGGTCAGCGGCAGCACCGCCGCCGCGGCCGCCGCCCCGCCCGCGAGCGCCGCCCACGGGACCACCGTGCGCAGCGCGTCCACGATGACGTCGTCACCGCTCCAGCGGGTCCGCTTCGCGTGCCTGGCCAGCCAGCGCAGCATGCCGCGCGACAGAAAGGCCAGCAACAGGCCCGCCGCGAGGGCGATTCCGGCCAGGACCAGGTCATGGACGGTGAGCGCTCGGTTCACCGGTTACCTCCCATTCGGTTGTGCAACCGCTCATCCTGCCGTATCCGCGCGGAGGTTCGGACCGGCCGAACCCGTGTGCGCTTGTGCTGCCCGGTGACCCTGGGGCAGGCTGTCGCGCAGTGATCGTCAGGGAGGTTCGATGACAGGTCCGGTGCTCGCAGTCGACCAGGGCACGTCCGGTACCAAGGCCCTGGTGATCTGTCCCGAACGGGGTGTCATCGGCACCGGATTCGTCGCCGTCCGGCCCCGGCACCTGCCCGGTGGCCGGGTGGAGGCCGACCCCGTGGAGCTGTACGAGTCGGTGCTCGTCGCCGGCCGCCGGGCGCTCGCCGAGGCCGGCGAGCCGGTGACCGCGCTCGGCCTGGCCAACCAGGGCGAGACCGTCCTCGCCTGGGACCCCGGCACCGGGCGTCCGCTCACCGACGCCCTCGTCTGGCAGGACCGCCGGGCCGAACCGGTCTGCGCCGGGCTGGCAGACCACGCCGAGGAGTTACGCGCCCTCACCGGCCTCCCGCTCGACCCCTACTTCGCCGCGCCCAAGATGGCCTGGATCCGCCGGAACCTCACCACCGAGGGAGTCGTCACCACCACCGACGCCTGGCTGGTCCACCGGCTCACCGGCGCCTACGTCACCGACGCCGCCACCGCGAGCCGCACCCACCTCCTCGACCTGGACCGGGTGCAGTGGTCCTCGCGCGCCCTCGACCTCTACGGGCTGTCCGCCGAGCATCTCCCCGACATCGTCGACAACGCCCAACTCGTTGGCACGACGAAGGAGTTCGGGGACAAGATCCCGCTCACCGGCCTCGCCGTCGACCAGCAGGCCGCCCTCCTCGCCCAGCGCATCACCGGACCCGGCGCCGCCAAGTGCACCTACGGCACCGGGGCGTTCCTGCTCGCGCACACCGGTGACACACCCCGGCACAGCAGCTCCGGACTGGTCGGCTGCGTAGCCTGGCGCCTCGCCGGAGAGGCCGCCTACTGCCTGGACGGCCAGGTGTACACCGCCGCCTCCGCCGTGCGCTGGCTCACCGACCTCGGCGTGATCTCGGGCCCCGCCGACCTGGACCGGGTGGGCGGCGCCGTCCCGGATGCCGGCGGGGTCACCTTCGTCCCCGCGCTGGCCGGGCTCGCCGCCCCCTGGTGGCGCGGCGAGCTGCGCGGCTCCCTGACCGGGCTCGGTCTCGACACCGGCCCCGGGCAGCTGGTGCGGGCCCTGTGCGAGGGCCTCGCCGCCCAGGTGGTGGAGCTCGCCGAAGCCGCCCAGAACGACCTCGGCACCCCGCTGACCGCGCTGCGCGTCGACGGCGGCCTGACCCGCTCGGCCCTGCTCATGCAGACCCAGGCCGACCTGCTGCAACGCCCCGTCGAGGTGTCCACGCTGCCCGACGCCACCGCCCTCGGCGTGGGCGCGCTGGCCCACCTCGGCAGCGACCCCGTCGACTTCCTGCCCGACGGCGGCCCCTCGGCCGTCTACGAGCCGCGCATCTCCGCCGCCGAGGCCGCCGACCGCCTCGGGGTCTTCCGCGCCGCCGTCGCCGCCCTGCTGGACGGGCCGGTGGCCGGGGCCGGGCCGGGACTGCCCCGGTGAGGGGCACCGCCGCAGGACCCCTGCCCGGCGTCCCGTACGACGTGACGGTCGTCGGCGCCGGGGTCGTCGGCAGCGCGATCGCCCGCGAACTCGCCCGCCACCCGCACCTCGACGTCGCTCTCGTCGAGGCCCAGGACGACGTCGGCCAGGGCACCTCGAAGGCCAACACCGCCATCCTGCACACCGGTTTCGACGCCCGCCCCGGCACCCTGGAGGCCCGCCTCGTCCGCGAGGGCGCCCGCCTCCTCGCCGCCTACGCCGCCCAGTCCGGCATCCCGGTCGAGCCGGTCGGCGCGCTGCTGGTCGCCTGGGACCAGGAGCAACTGGCCGCCCTGCCGGACCTCGCACGTAAGGCCGTACGCAACGACTGCCACGACACCGCCCGGTTGGACGCCGCGGGGCTGTACGCCCGCGAACCCCGCCTCGGCCCCGGTGCCCTCGGTGCCCTGCACGTGCCCGGCGAGCGCATCGTCTGCCCGTGGAGCACCACCCTGGCCTACGCCACCCAGGCGGTCCGAGGCGGCGTCGACCTCCACCTCAACACCCGGGTGACGGGGGCGGGACGACGCGACGGCGTGCACACCCTCACCACCTCGCGCGGCCCCCTCCACACCCGCCACCTGGTCAACGCGGCCGGCCTGCACGCCGACACCCTCGACCGCCTCCTCGGCCACCGCACCTTCACCGTCACCCCGCGCCGGGGGCAGCTCATCGTCTACGACAGGCTCGCCCGCGACCTCGTCCGGCACATCCTGCTGCCGGTCCCCACCGCCCTCGGCAAGGGCGTCCTGGTGACCCCCACGGTCTACGGCAACGTCCTGCTCGGCCCCACCGCCGAGGACCTGGACGACAGGACCGCCACCCAGTCGACCGCGCAGGGACTCGCAGCACTGCGCGCACAGGGCCGCCGGATCCTGCCCGCCCTCCTGGACGAGGAGGTCACCGCCGTCTACGCCGGGCTGCGCGCCGCCACCGAGCACGAGGACTACCGCATCTCCGCCCACCCCGACCAGGCGTACGTCACCGTCGGCGGCATCCGCTCCACGGGCCTCAGCGCGTCGCTCGCCATCGCCTCCCATGTCACCGGACTGCTGCGGGACTCGGGCCTCGGCCTGAAGGACCCCGTCGACCTGGAACCGGTGCGCATGCCGAACCTCGGCGCGGGCTTCCCCCGCCCTCATCGGCAAGGCGGTCACGTCATCGTCTGCCACTGCGAGCACGTCACCCTCGGCGAGATCCGGGACGCCCTCGCCGGTACGATCCCGCCGCGCAGCCTGCCGGGCCTGCGCCGCCGTACCCGGGCCGGGGCGGGCCGCTGTCAGGGCTTCCACTGCGGGGCGACGGTCCGGGAGCTGTTCGAGAGGGCGGGCCGGCCGTGACCGCGGAACGCCACGTCGACGTCCTCGTCGTCGGGGCCGGCCCCGCCGGACTCGCGGCCGCCGCCCGGCTCGCCGCCGCCGGAGTCGGCCGGGTCGAGGTGCTGGAGCGGGAACCGGAGGCCGGGGGGGTGCCGCGGTACTGCGCCCACGGCGGATTCGGGACCTGGACCCGGCCGTTGACCGGCCCGGCGTACGCCGGCCTGCTCGTCGAGGCGGCGGCGCGGGCGGGAGCGGTGGTCCGTACGGGGGTGACCGTGCTGGACTGGGCCGGCTCGACAGCGCCCCGAAGGGGCGCGGGGAACTGCGCGACCGGCTACGACGGCGCCGCAGCCGACACACGGCAAGCGGAGCGCTCGGTTCTCGCCACGATCGGCGTGCGCGGCCCGGAGACGGTCACCGCACGGGCGGTGGTCCTCGCCACCGGTGCCTACGAACGCCCCCGCGCGGCACGGCTGATCCCCGGCACCCGGCCCGCCGGGATCCACACCGGCGGCGAGCTGCTGCAGGCCGTGCACCGTTACCGGCAGCCGATCGGCGAGCGGGCGGTGGTCGTCGGGGCCGAGGACGTGTCGTACGCCGCCGCCGGGACCGTGCGGACGGCCGGCGCGGAGGTCGTCGCGATGGTCACCGACCGGCCGCGCGCCGCCGGATCCGTCCGTGCCCTGGACTCCCGGCTCCGCTCCCGCATCCCGCTGCTCACCGGCACGACGGTCACCGAGATCCTCGGGCACGGGCGGCTGTCCGGCGTGCGGATCCGGCACCGCGACGGGCGTACCGGCGTCCTCGCCTGCGACACCGTCGTCTTCACCGGGGACTTCGCCGCCGAGGACGAACTCGCCCGCCGGGGCCGGATCGCCCTGGCTCCCGGGCCGTACACCGACCGCCCGGGGGTCTTCGCCGTCGGCGGTCTGCGGCAGCCGGGGCTGGACGTCCGGGCGGCGGCCCGGGACGGCGTCGAGGCGGGCAGGGCGGTGCTGGAGTGGCTGGTCAGCCGTCCGTGAAGGAGCCGTGCCGGCCCGCGCCCGCCGCGAACCGCGCCGCGCCTTCCAGGCCTTCCGCCAGCACGGCCATGCCGTAGCGGATCTCGGCGTCCATCGCCGCCGGCTCGTCCAGCCCCTCCTGGTCCAGCACCGACGCGCGGTCGCTGCGCAGGCAGGCCTGCGGGAAAGCCGCGATGGAAGCGGCCAGTTCCTCGGCCGCCTCGCGGGAGCGGCCGGCCGGGACGAGCCGGTTGGCCAGGCCCATCTCGTACGCCTCGGAGGCCGGGACCGGGCGGCCGGTGAGGATCAGGTCCATCGCCCGGCCGGTGCCGATCAGCCGGGGCAGCCGTACCGTGCCGCCGTCGATCAGGGGCACGCCCCAGCGGCGGCAGAAGACGCCGAACACCGCGTCCTCCTCGGCGACCCGCAGGTCGCACCAGAGGGCCAGCTCCAGGCCGCCGGCCACGGCGTGTCCGGCGATCGCGGCGATCACGGGCTTGGAGAGGCGCAGCCGGGTCGGGCCCATCGGGCCGTCGCCGTCCGCCGCCACCCGGTTGCCGTGCCCGGCGCCCATCGCCTTGAGGTCGGCGCCCGCGCAGAACGTGCCGCCCTCGCCCCACAGCACCGCCACCCGGGCCTCGTCGTCCGCCTCGAACTCCCGGAAAGCGGTGGCCAGTTCGGACGCCGTCGGCCCGTCGACCGCGTTGCGCACCCCGGGCCGGGAGAGGACGACCGTGGTGACAGGACCCTTGCGTTCGAGGCGGACCGGCATGCGTTTCCTCCGCAGCGAGCTCTCAGATGACCTTCAGACGTACCAGCGCTCCCAGTGTCAGGGCTCCCGGCAGCAACGGCACCCACACTGTGATGATCCGGTACGCGAGGACGACGGCCGTGGCCACCGCGACCGGACCGCCGGCCGCCACCAGCGCCACGATCAGCGCAGCCTCCACCGAACCCAGGCCGCCCGGGGTGGGAATCAGGGCGACGGCGACCGTGGCCGCCAGGTACGCCAGCGCCATGTGCGCGGGCGGCACGTCGAGGCCCAGGGCCCGCCCCACCGCCACCAGCCCGGCCGCCTGGAGCGCGGGGAAGGCGAGCGAGCCGCCCCACAGCGCCAGCGCCCGGGACGGACGCGTGTGCACCGAGCGCGCCTCGCCCAGGGCGCTGCGCACGAAGCGGATCACCGGCTCGCGCACCCGTCGTACGCGCAACAGCGCGGCCAGCGCCACGGCCACCACGGCGCCGGCGACGGCCAGGACCGGTCCGAGGTCCCCGTCGGGGAGCAGGCCGTCGAGCCGCAGGGCGTCGGGGAAGGCGACGAAGAACACGGCCATCAGGCCCACGCGGGCGATCGACTCGGCGAGCAGATAGAGGGCGAGCGCGGCGGAGGAGGTGGCGAGCGGCACCCCGCACACGGTCATGAACCGCAGGTTGACCGCGCCCGAGCCGAACCCGGTGGGCAGCAGGTGGTTGGCCGAGCCCGCCGCGAGCTGGGTGGCCAGCAGCCGCCAGCGGGGCAGCGGCTGGATCACGGCACCCTGCCGGGTGAAGGCGGCGGCCACCCAGGTCAGACAGGTGGCACCGCCGGCCGCCAGCAGCCAGGGCCAGGAGGCGTCGCGCAGGTGGCCGAAGCCCTCGACGAGGACCGGCCAGTGCTGCACCGCGATGACCGCGACCAGCACGAGCGGGATGAGCGTGAGGATGTGCCGCCAGGGGATAGGACGGGCGAGCCGGGGGAGACGGCTCTCACGGAAGCCGGGGATTCTTACCGCTGTCACACCGGGAGAGGTTTTCCGCGCCGCCCCAACTGCGGGTGGCGGAAGAGAGGACGCCGGATGACGGCCGGGAACCAGGTGAGGGCTCATCGGGTCCTTCGTACGGGGGGACGGCGAGCGGAGATTGACCTCAACGACGCTTGAGGTCCTACGTTCTCCCTCATGAGTATGGAGACCACCGCCTGGACGCAGCTCCACAGCGTCATGACCGCCCAGCAGGAGCGGCGCCCGTTCGAACGGGCCACGCTGCGCCGTATCGCCGCCTTCGCCCGCCCGCACCGGGCCGGCATAGTCCGTTTCGTCCTCCTCGGGGTGCTGACCGCCCTGCTCGCCGTCGCCACCCCGGTGCTCGCCGGCCACGTCGTCGACGCGATCGTGTCGGGCCACGACACCGGCACGGTCGTACGGCTGTCGCTCCTGATCGCGCTGGTCGCGGTCGTGGAGGCGGCGCTCGGGGTGCTCGGGCGGCGGCTCTCGGCGGCGCTCGGGGAGGGCCTCATCCTCGACCTGCGCACGGCTGTGTTCGATCATGTGCAGCGGATGCCCGTCGCGTTCTTCACGCGTACCCGTACGGGAGCGCTGGTCAGTCGTCTCAACAACGACGTGATCGGCGCCCAGCGGGCCTTCGCCAACACCCTCTCCGGTGTGGTCAGCAACCTGGTCACGCTGCTGCTCACGCTCGCGGTGATGCTCACCCTGTCCTGGCAGATCACCCTGCTCGCGCTGGTGCTGCTGCCGCTGTTCGTGGTGCCTGCCCGCCGGATGGGCGGCCGGATGGCCCGGATGCAGCGGGAGGCCGCCGCGCTCAACGCGGCCATGGGCACCCGGATGACCGAGCGGTTCTCGGCGCCGGGCGCCACCCTGATCAAGCTCTTCGGCCGCCCCGAGGAGGAGTCGGCGGAGTTCGCCGCGCGTGCCGCCCGGGTCCGGGACATCGGGGTGCGCACCGCCACCGCCCAGTCGGTGTTCATGACCGCCCTGACCCTGGTCTCCTCCCTCGCCCTCGCCCTGGTCTACGGCCTCGGCGGCTGGTTCGCCCTGCGCGGCACCCTGGAGCCGGGCGCGGTGGTCTCCCTCGCCCTGCTGCTGACCCGTCTCTACGCCCCGCTGACCTCCCTCGCCGGGGCCCGGGTCGAGGTGATGAGCGCGCTGGTCAGCTTCGAGCGGGTCTTCGAAGTGCTCGACCTGAAGCCCCTGATCGAGGAGAAGCCGGACGCCCGCGAGGTCCCCGAGGGCCCGGTGGCCG
Organism: Streptomyces sp. NPDC013157; assembly: GCF_042899865.1. NCBI lineage: Bacteria > Bacillati > Actinomycetota > Actinomycetes > Kitasatosporales > Streptomycetaceae > Streptomyces > Streptomyces sp. NPDC013157. Next base: position 103,543 of record NZ_JBIBAK010000008.1, read on the forward strand.
TCGAGTTCGAAGACGTCCGCTTCGCCTACCCGGCCGCCGACCAGGTCTCCCTCGCCTCCCTCGAAGAGGTCGCGGTCCTTGACTCACGCGGCGGCAGCGAGGTCCTGCACGGCATCTCCTTCCGCGCCGAACCCGGCCAGACGATCGCCCTCGTCGGCACCTCGGGCGCCGGCAAATCCACCATCGCCCAGCTGCTGCCGCGCCTGTACGACGTCGACGAGGGCACCGTCCGCATCGGCGGCACCGACGTCCGCGACCTGACCGCCGGCTCGCTGCGTGCCACCCTCGGCATGGTCACCCAGGACGGCCACCTCTTCCACGACACCGTCCGCGCCAACCTGCTGCTCGCCCGACCGGCCGCCACCGACGAGGAGCTGTGGGACGCCCTCGGCCGCGCGAGGCTCGGGGAGGTCGTACGGTCGCTGCCCGACGGCCTGGACACGGTGGTCGGCGAGCGCGGCTACCGGCTCTCCGGCGGCGAGCGGCAGCGGATGACCATCGCCCGCCTGCTGCTGGCCCGCCAGCGCGTGGTCATCCTCGACGAGGCCACCGCCCACCTCGACAACACCTCGGAGGCGGCCGTCCAGGAGGCGCTGGCCGAGGCGCTGGAGGGGCGCACGGCCGTGGTCATCGCCCACCGGCTGTCGACGGTGCGGGCCGCCGACCAGATCCTGGTGGTCGAGGCGGGGGAGATCGTGGAGCGCGGCACCCACGAGTCGCTTCTGGCGGCGGAGGGGCGGTACGCGGAGCTGTACCGGACGCAGTTCGCCGAGGTGCCGTCGGTCTGAGCGGGCGGAAGCCCGCCATGGGACTGCGGGCCGCTTCCGGGTGCACGTCTGATCTGGCTGGTCGCGCCCACGCGGCGGCAGCCGCAAATGCGACACGGCCCCGCGCCCCTTCGGGCGCGATCCTGGCGGGGTCCAATTGGCTCCGCACCCCTTGACGCCGATGGTCCGGACCTTTAGTTTCACGCCTTAAACAAAGCCTCACGGATGTGCTCAACGCTCGGCGGCAACACGGGCGTTGAGCAAACCGTGCTGCATCCCCCCGCGTGAAAGGCCACCCCCGCAATGGCCAGACCTCTCCCCACGGCTGTCTCCATAGCCGCTCTGACCCTGTCCGCAGGACTGCTCACCGCCGCTCCCGCGCACGCCGCCACCGGCACCATCACCGGCCTCGCCGGCAAGTGCCTCGACGTCGCCGGCGCCAACTCCGCCGACGGCACGGCCGTACAGCTCTACGACTGCAACGGCACCGCGGCCCAGCAGTGGACCGTCGGCAGCGACGGCACCATCCGCGCCCTCGGCAAGTGTCTCGACGTGACCGGCAATTCGACGGCCGACGGCGCCAAGCTGCAGCTGTGGACGTGTTCCGGCGGCGCGAACCAGAAGTGGGCCGTGTCGTCCGCGCACGACATCGTCAACCCGCAGGCGAACAAGTGCATGGACGTCACCGACAACAACTCCGCCAACGGCACCCGGATACAGATCTGGACCTGCGCGGGCACCGCCAACCAGAAGTGGACGGCCCCCGCGTCCGGCGGCGGCACCACCCCGTCCTCGCCGATGGCCGTGGCGCCCTACCTCTACAACGGCTGGGGCGACCCGCCGAGCCCGACCACCATCACCAACGCGACCGGCGTGAAGTACTACACACTCGCGTTCGTCCTCAGCAACGGCTACTGCAACCCGCAGTGGGACGGCAGCCGGGCGCTGACCGGCGGCGTCGACCAGCAGACCGTCAACACCGTGCGCGCGAACGGCGGTGACGTCATCCCGTCCTTCGGCGGCTACAGCGGCAACAAGCTGGAGAGCTCCTGCTCCAGCGCGGGCGAGCTGGCGGCGGCCTACCAGAAGGTCATCAACGCCTACGGCGGTCTCAAGGCCATCGACATCGACCTCGAAGCCGACGCCTACAGCAACGGGACCGTGCAGCAGCGGGTCGTGGACGCGCTGAAGACGGTGAAGGCCAACAACCCCGGCCTGAAGGTGTACATCACCATCGGAACCGGCCAGAGCGGTCCGGACACCAGCCTGATCAACCGGGCCGCGTCCTCCGGGCTGACCGTCGACGCCTGGGCCATCATGCCGTTCGACTTCGGCGGCGCCGGCCAGAACATGGGCAACCTCACCACCCAGGCCGCCGAGGGGCTCAAGAACGCCCTGAAGGCCGCGTACGGCTACAGCGACGACACGGCCTACCGGGACATGGGCATCTCGTCCATGAACGGCATCACCGACAACAACGAGACGGTGACCGTGAACGACTTCCGGACCATCCTCGCCTACGCCCAGCAGCACCACCTGGCCCGGCTCACCTTCTGGTCCGCCAACCGCGACCGGCCCTGCACCGGCGGCTCCGCCGACAGCTGCTCCGGCGTGAGCCAGTCCGACTGGGACTACACGCGCGTCTTCGCCGGATACACCGGCTGATCCCCTTCGCAGACCGCTCCCAAGGAGAACCAGTGCTTTCCCTTCACCGGCGCCGCAGACCAACGGCCGCCGCAGCGGTGGCGGTTGTCGCCGCCTCCCTGCTGACCGCGGCGGGCGCCTCCTCGCCCGCGTCCGCCGCCACCCTGCCCACCGGCAACGTCACCCTGCTCGGCGCGGCCGGCGGCAAGTGCGTGGACGCCAAGGCGGCCGCCACCGCCGACGGCACCGTCGTCCAGCAGTACACCTGCAACAACACCACCGCCCAGCAGTGGAGTTTCACCGCCACCAGCGGCGGCTACGTCCGCATCAACAACGCCAACAACACGAACGAGGTCCTGGACGTCACGGGCGTCTCGACGGCCGACAACGCGGCCGTCCAGATGTGGACCTACGGCGGCGGCAACAACCAGCAGTGGCTGCCGGTCGACGACGGCGGCGGCGGCGCCTACCACTTCGTCAACCGCAACAGCGGCAAGTGCCTCGACGACCCCGGCGCCTCGACCGCGGACAGCGTGCAGTTCGTCCAGTACACCTGCAACGGCACGCAGGCCCAGCGCTTCCAGGTCGTCCCGGTGACCCAGTCGGGCAACCCGGACCTCGGCTCCAACGTGGTCGTCTTCGACCCGTCGATGTCAGCGTCGACCATCCAGAGCAAGCTGGACTCGATCTTCCAGCAGCAGGAGACCAACCAGTTCGGCTCCCAGCGCTACGCCGTGATGTTCAAGCCCGGCGCCTACAGCGCGGACGTGAACGTGGGCTTCTACACCCAGGTCCTCGGCCTCGGCCTGTCGCCCGACGCGGTCTCGATCAACGGCGCGGTGCACGCGGAGGCCGACTGGTTCCAGGGCAACGCCACGCAGAACTTCTGGCGCGGCGCCGAGAACCTCTCGGTCAACCCTGCGGGCGGCAGCGACCGCTGGGCGGTCTCGCAGGCGTCCGCCTACCGCCGGGTGCACCTGCGCGGCAACCTCGCCCTGGACGACGGCGGCTGGTCCAGCGGCGGCCTGATCGCCGACAGCCAGATCAACGGGCAGGTCAACTCCGGCTCCCAGCAGCAGTGGCTGACCCGCAACTCCCAGCTCGGCAGCTGGACCGGCTCCAACTGGAACATGGTCTTCGTCGGCAGCACGGGCGTGCCGTCCACCACCTTCCCCAGCCCGCCGGACACCACGGTCGCGCAGAGCCCGACCTCGCGTGAGAAGCCGTTCCTGTACGTCGACGGCTCCGGCAACTACCAGGTGTTCGTCCCGTCCACCCGCTCCAACTCCGCTGGCACCAGCTGGAGTTCGGGTTCCGCGGCCGGTACGTCCCTCTCGCTCGACAGCTTCTACGTCGTGAAGCCGGGCGCCACCGCGTCCCAGATCAACGCGGCCCTGACGGCGGGCAAGAACCTCCTGGTCACCCCCGGTGTCTACCACCTCGACCAGACGCTGCAGATCAACCGCGCCGACACCGTCGTCCTGGGCCTCGGCCTCGCCACCTTCGTCCCGGACAACGGCATCACCGCCATGAAGGTCGCCGACGTCGACGGCGTCGACATCGCCGGCCTGCTCTTCGACGCCGGCACCACCAACTCCGCCACCCTGGTGGAGGTCGGCCCGACCGGTTCCTCGGCTTCGCACGCGAGCGACCCGACGTCCCTGCACGACGTGTACTTCCGCGTCGGCGGCGCGGGCGTCGGCAAGGCCACCACGAGCCTGGTCGTCAACAGCGACAACGTCATCGGCGACCACATGTGGATCTGGCGCGCCGACCACGGCAGCGGAGTCGGCTGGACCACCAACACCGCCGACACCGGACTCGTCGTCAACGGCGACAACGTGACCATGTACGGCCTGTTCGTCGAGCACTTCCAGAAGTACCAGACCGTCTGGAACGGCAACGGCGGGCGCACGTACTTCTACCAGAACGAGATGCCGTACGACCCGCCGAACCAGTCCGCGTGGATGAACGGCTCGACCAGGGGCTACGCGGCCTACAAGGTCGCCGACTCGGTCACCAGCCACCAGGCGTACGGCCTCGGCAGCTACTGCTACTTCAGCACCAACCCCGGCGTCGTCGCCGACCACGCGATCGAGGCACCGGCCAACTCGAACGTCAGGTTCACCAGCATGGTGACGGTCTCGCTCGGCGGCACCGGCACCATCACCCACGTCATCGACAACAGCGGAGGACCGTCGAACTCGTCGACCAACGTGGCGAACCTCAACTCGTATCCGTGACCGTCGCCCGGTGAACGGATCGTGGTGACCCGGCGTGCCCGCCGGGTCACCCACGGCCGTCGCCGCCGTCGGCACGTGTGGGACGGCGTGACCTGGATACCCGGACCGAACGGCAGCACGGCCCGTCCGGAAGCAGGCACGCCATGGGCAGTGAGATCCAGCGCTCCGAAACCACCCTCCGGGTCAACGGGAAGCCCCACACCCTGCTCCTGGACCACCGGCGCGTCCTCCTGGACGTACTCCGCGAGGACCTCGACCTGACCGGCGCGAAGAAGGGCTGCGACCACGGCCAGTGCGGCGCCTGCACCGTGCTGGCCGACGGCCGCCGGGTGAACAGCTGTCTGCTGCTCGCCGTCGCCCTCGACGGCAGCGAGATCACCACGGTCGAGGGCCTGTCCGCCGACGGCGAGGCCCCCCACCCGCTGCAACGGGCCTTCCTCGACCGTGACGCCTTCCAGTGCGGCTACTGCACCCCCGGCCAGATCTGCTCCGCCGTCGGCGCGCTCACCGAGGCCGCCGCCGGGTATCCGTCCCAGGTCACCGACCCCGCGCTGCCGTCCGGCCGGCCGGTCCCGCTGGACCGGCCCGAGATCCGTGAGCGGCTCAGCGGCAACCTGTGCCGGTGCGGGGCCTACCCGCGCATCGTCGAGGCGGTCGAGGACGTGATCCCGTGAGGTCCTTCGACTACGTCCGCGCCCGCACCCCCGAGGAGGCCGTCGAGGCCTTCGCCGCCCGCCCCGGCGCCCACTACCTGGCCGGCGGCACCAACCTCGTCGACCTCATGAAACTCGGCGTCGAACGGCCCACCGCGCTGATCGACGTCAGCCGCCTCCCACTGGACCGGCTCGAACAGTTGCCCGACGGCGCCCTGCGCGTCGGCGCCACCGTCCGCAACAGCGACCTCGCCGCCCACCCCCTGGTCCGCGACCGCTACCCGGTGCTCTCCCAGGCCCTGCTCGCCGGCGCCTCCGGCCAGCTCCGCAACGTGGCGACGACCGGCGGCAACCTCCTCCAGCGCACCCGCTGCACCTACTTCCAGGACCCGGGCAAGCCCTGCAACAAACGCGAACCCGGCAGCGGCTGCGGCGCTCTCGACGGCGTCCACCGCGACCACGCGGTCCTCGGCCACTCCCCGCACTGCGTCGCCACCCACCCCTCCGACATGGCCGTGGCCCTCGCCGCCCTCGACGCCCGGGTCGAGCTGTACGGCCCCGACGGCGCCCGGACCGTGGACCTGACCGACTTCCACCGGCTGCCCGAGGACCACCCCGAGCGGGACACCGAGATCCGCCCCGGCGAGCTGCTCACCGGGGTGCTGCTGCCCGCCGCCACGGCCGACGCGCCCTCCGCCTATCGCAAGGCCCGCGACCGGGCGTCGTACGCCTTCGCCCTCGCGTCCGTCGCCGTCGTCCTGCGCGTCGCCGACGGCCTGGTCACCCAGGTGGGCCTGGCCTTCGGCGGGCTCGCCCACCGCCCCTGGCGGGCCCGGGTCGCCGAGGCGGCCCTGCTGGGCGAGGCGGCCGCGCCGACGGTCTTCGCCGGCGCCGTCGACCTGGAACTCGCCGCCGCCCGCCCGCTGCCGGACAACGCCTACAAGGTGCCCCTCGCCCGCAACCTCGCCCTCGACGTCCTGGCCCGGCTCGCCCCGGCGCCCGCCCCGCTCTGACCGGAGGTCCCCATGGCCCGCACCGCAGCCCTCGGCGCCCCGGCCGAGCGCCGGGAAGGGCTCGCGAAGGTCACCGGCACCGCCCGCTACGCCACCGAGCACCCGCTGCCCGGCCGCGTCCACGCCCGCGCCGTCCCCGCCACCGTGGCCCGCGGCCGGATCACCGGCATCGACAGCGGGCCGGCCCGCGTCGTCCCCGGAGTCGTCGCCGTGCTCACCCACGAGAACGCCCCGCGCCTCGCCGAACCCGAGGACGCCACCCTCGCCCTGCTCCAGGACTCCGACGTCCCCCACCGTGGCTGGTGCGTGGCCCTGGTCGTCGCCGAGACCCCGGAGGCGGCCCGCGCCGGAGCCGCCGCCGTACGGATCACCTACGACACCGTCGGCCACGACGCCGTCCTCACCCCGGGCCACCCCGGCGCCCACGAGCCCGAGGAGGTCAACGGCGGCCAGCCCGCCCGCTGCCGCCATGGCGACCCGGAGTCCGCCTTCGCCGCGGCCCCCGTCCGTGTGGACGTCACCTACCGGACCCCGCCCCTGCACAACCACCCGATGGAACCCCACGGCAGTACCGCGTCCTGGGACCGCGGCCGGCTCACGGTGTACACCTCCAGCCAGGGCACCAGCGACGTCCGCGGCGTGCTCGCCGGGCTGTTCGCCCTGCCCGTCGGCCGGGTCACCGTGCGTGCCGAACACGTCGGCGGCGGCTTCGGGTCCAAGGGCTCCGCGCGCCCGGACGTGGTCCTCGCCGCCATGGCGGCCCGGTACACCGGCCGGCCGGTCACCCTCGCCTACCCGCGCCGCCACCTGCCCACGGTCGTCGGCCACCGCGCCCCCACCCTCAGCCGGCTGCGGCTCGGCGCCACCTCGGACGGTCGGCTCACCGCCCTGCTGCACGACGTGACCACCCACACCTCGCCGGTCAGGTCGTTCGTGGAACTGGCCGGCACCACCTCGGGCGTCATGTACGCCACGCCGAACCTGGACGTCGTCCACCACGTGGTCCCGCTCGACGTGCCCAGTCCCTCCTGGATGCGCGCACCCGGCGAGGCCACCGGCATGTACGCCCTGGAGTCGGCGATGGACGAGCTGGCCGACGAACTCGGCGCCGACCCCGTCGAGCTGCGGATCCGCAACGAACCCGACCGCGAACCCGCCGGTGGCCTGCCCTTCAGCAGCCGGCACCTCGTCGAGTGCCTGCGTGAGGGCGCCCGCCGTTTCCGGTGGAGCCACCGGGTGCGGCGCGCCGAGGGCCCGCTGCTGATCGGCACCGGGGTGGCCGCCGCCACCTACCCGGTCATGGCCTCTCCGTGCACGGCGACCGCCGAGGCCCGGCCGGACGGCACCTTCCTGATCGGGGTGAACGCCTCCGACATCGGCACCGGCGCCCGTACCGTCCTCGCCCAGATCGCCGCCGACACGCTCGGCGCACCCCTGGACCGGGTCCGCACCGAGATCGGCGACAGCGACCTGCCCCCGGCCCCGGTCGCGGGCGGCTCCTCCGGGACCGCCTCCTGGGGCTGGGCGGTGCACGAGGCCTGCGCCCGGCTGCTGAACCGGCTCGCCGACCACACCGGTCCGCTGCCCGAGCGGGGCATCGGCGTCCGCGCGGACACCAGCGGGCGCGCGGACGCCGACAGCCCCTACGCGCGCCACGCGTTCGGCGCCCACTTCGCCGAGGTCGCCGTCGACACCGTCACCGGCGAGGTGCGGGTGCGCCGGCTGCTCGGTGTCTACGCGGCCGGGCACATCCTCAACTCCCGTACCGCGCGCTCCCAGTTCGTCGGCGGCATGACGATGGGCCTGGGCATGGCCCTGACCGAGGGCAGCACGGTGGACGCGGCGTACGGCGACTTCGCGGAGGCCGACCTGGCGTCGTACCACGTTCCCGCGCACGCCGACGTCCCCGACATCGAGGCGCACTGGATCGACGAGGACGACCCGCACCTCAACCCCATGGGCAGCAAGGGCATCGGCGAGATCGGCGTGGTGGGCACCCCCGCCGCCGTCGGCAACGCCGTCCACCACGCCACGGGTATCCGCTTCCGCACCCTGCCGCTGACCCCGGACCGGATCCTCACCGCTTTGAACGCACGGTGACCTTCGCGACGGGGGAGGGGCGTTCCTCGACGGGACGGTGGCTGCCGCGCAGGGCGGAGGCCACCGCCGAGGCCAGGGCCATGCCGGCGGCCACGCCGAAGACGATGGCCAGGCCGTGGTGGAAGGGACCGGAGACCAGCTGCGGGAAGAACGTGTGGCCGGTCAGGACGGACCGCTGGGCCTTGCCGACATGGTCCAGGACGCCCTCGGAGGCGAGCAGGTGCTCGATGGGGTTGTTGCCGAGGAACGTTGCGAACAGCGTGCTCACCGGCGGCAGCGACGCGGCGTGCGCGGCGGAGGCGGCCGGCACGCCGTGTGCCATGAGGCCGCTCTTCAGCGTGGACGGGAGCGAGGAGGCGAGCCCGGACACCATCAAGGAGAAGAAGACGCCGATGGACAGCGCGGTACCCGAGTTCTGGAAGGTGGAGCGCATGCCCGAGGCGACACCCCGGTACTCGGCCGGCACGCTGCCCATGATCGAGGAGGTGTTGGGCGCGGAGAACATGCCCTGGCCGAGGCCGTTGAGCAGCAGCAGCGCCGCGAACAGCCCGTAGTCGAAGTCGACGGGCAGGGCGAGCAGCCCCAGGAAGGACGCGGTGACGACGACCAGCCCCGCGGTGGAGAAGAACCGGGCGCCGAACCGGTCCGACAGGTACCCGGACACCGGTCCCGCGATCAGGAAGCCCAGCGTCAGCGGGAGCATGAAGATGCCGGCCCACAGCGGGGTGTCCTCGAAGTCGTAGCCGTGCAGCGGCAGCCAGATGCCCTGCAGCCAGATGATGAGCATGAACTGCAGGCCGCCGCGCGCGATCGAGGTCAGCAGGGCGGCCACGTTGCCCGCCGCGAACGCCCGGTTCCGGAACAGCGCCAGGTTGAACATGGGCTCGGCGACCCGCGTCTCGACGACACAGAAGGCCAGCAGCAGGGCGGCGCCGCCGATCAGGCCGGTCAGCACCCAGGGGTTCCCCCAGCCGGTGGCGCTGTCGCCGTAGGGCTGGATCCCGTAGGTGATCCCGGCGAGCAGGATGCCGGCACCGGCCGCGAAGGTGAGGTTGCCGAGCCAGTCGATCCGGCCGGGGCGGCCCGCCGAGGTCTCGCGCAGGCTCAGGTACGACCAGATCGTGCCGGTGACGCTGACCGGGACGCTCACCCAGAACACGGCACGCCAGTCGACGACGGCGAGCAGCCCGCCGGCCAGGAGACCGAGGAACTGCCCGGCCAGCGCGGTGATCTGGTTGATGCCGAGGGCCATGCCGCGCTGCCGGGCCGGGAAGGCGTCGGTGAGGATGGCGGCAGAGTTGGCCGTGAGCATGGACCCGCCGAAGGCCTGCACGATCCGCCACAGGATCAGCCAGAGGGCACCGGCCCCCGCGCGGAACGGATCGAGCGACAGCGCCACCGAGGCACACGCGAAGATCAGGAAGCCCAGGTTGTAGATCTTCACCCGCCCGAACATGTCGCCGAGCCGCCCGAGGACGACGACCAGGACGGCGGAGACCAGCAGGTAGCCGAGGATCATCCAGAGCAGATAGCCGATGTTGCCCGGTGCCAGCGGGTCGAGGCCGATGCCGCGGAAGATCGCCGGCAGCGAGATGATCACGATCGACGCGTCCATCGTGGCGATCAGCACGCCGAGCGTGGTGTTCGACAGCGCGACCCACTTGTAGCCCGGTCCGGCCGGGGTGTCCTTGTGGCGGGCCGAGCGCAGGGCCGCGGACCACCCGCGCCCGCTCACAGCCGCTCCGCCAGCCGGCCGAGGAGCGGCAGGGCCGCCCCGAGCGTCGCGCGCTCCTGCTCGGAGAACGTGTCGAGAACGGCCGCGAGGCGCTGGACCGACTCGGAGCGCCGCTCGGCGAGCACCGCCCGCCCCTCCTCGGTGACGGCCACGATGCTTCGCCGCCCGTCCGCGGCGTCGGGGGTACGGCGGACCAGACCGCGCTGTTCGAGCTGGGTGAGGGTGCTCGCCATGGCCTGCGGTCGTACCCGCTCCGTCTCGGCGAGGGAGGTCGGGGAGTCGGGGCCCTCGGCCGCGAGCCGCGCGAGGACGGAGACGCCCGACAGGGAGACGTCCCCCACGGCGTGCGCCTGCCGCAGCCGCCGCGTCACCCGGCCCACCGCGAGCCGGAGGTCGGACGCGAGCCGGGTGGCATCGCTCAGGTCGCGTATACCGCCGCCACCGGCGGCCATGTCTGCCTTCACATGTACTAACACTAGGTTTATCAGTCTGAACTGCTCAACCATTCGTTAGTAAATACGATGACCGGCGGACTGGGTCGGCGGGCTGGTCAGCGGGCGATGCGGTGGTGCCGGCCGCGGTGCCGCAGGCGCAGCGTGGCGTAGACGAGGTCGGCGAGGAGTATGACGGCGCCGATGACCAGTAGATAGAACAGCCCGTGGGCGGCGAATCCGACGATGCCCAGGACGACGGCCACAAGGATCAGGAGCAGGAACAGACTCATCGGCTCTCCTGGACGGCTCGGTGGGTCAGCGGCGGGCCAGGCGGCGCTCGCCGCCCGCGCCCGGGACGTAGTCGAGTTCGTAGTGCGCGAAGACCGCGGGTTCCCGAGTGGCCGGCAACTCGCCGTCGGTGTCGATCGACGGAGCCTTCTTGACCACGTCCTTGCGGTACGCGACCTTCAGGTAGGCCGGACCGACGGTCGCCTCGGCGAGGGGGACGAACACCAGGCGGCGGCGCGTGGGCAGCCCGACCGTCACGGTGACGAAGCGGGGCTTGTCGGTCGTGGTGTCCACGTAGACCGACTCCAGGACGCCGATCTTGTGCCCGGCGGCGTCGACCACGTCATGACCGCGCCACTCTCGGATGTCGGTTGCTTCGAACATCGGGCACCTCCGCCGAGCGGGTACCCGGTGCGGGCGCCGGCAGTCATGGAGCCACGCGGATGCCCACGACGCAGGTGTCGTCGTCCGTGTCGGACCGGCTGTGGGTCAGCAGGCGGTCCACCTGCTGGTCCAGGGCCGGCGGCACCGTGCGGGCGGCCTTCAGCAACTGCGCGAGGGACTCCTCCACGGACCGGTCACGGCGTTCGACCAGTCCGTCCGTGTACATCAGCAGGGTGTCGTCGACGGCGAGCTGCACCTCGTGCTCCTGGTACTCGGCCTCCGGCACGGCGCCCAGCAGCATGCCCCCGACCAGGGGCAGCGGCTCCGCCTCGCCCCCGCGCACCAGGACGGGCGGCAGATGTCCGGCCCGGGCCCAGCGCAGGGTCTGCAGGTCGGGGTCGTAGAGACCGCACACCGCGGTCGCGGTGACGGAGCCGGTCAGGTGGTGCGTCACCATGTTGAGCCAGGACAGCAACTGCCCCGGCCCGGCGCCGGTCACCGCGAGCCCGCGCAGCGCGTTGCGCAGGACGACCATGCTGGTGGCCGCGTCGATACCGTGCCCGGCGACGTCCCCCACGCACAGCAGCACCAGCCGGGACGGCAGGACGACCGCGTCGTACCAGTCGCCGCCGACCAGATGCTGGGTCTCCGCGGGCCGGTAGCGCACGGCGAGGTCCAGTCCGGGAACCGCCAGCGGGGTCTGCTCGGGCGGCATGATGGCGTGCTGCAGCTGCAGGGTCAGCCGGTTGCGCTCGCTGGCCTGCTGCTCGGTGTGGGCGAGCTGGTCGCGGGTGGCGGCGAGGGCCACCTCGGTCCAGTGCTGGGCGGAGATGTCCTGGTAGGCGCCGCGTACGACGTACAGCTGGCCGTCGGAGTCGAGGACCGGTTCGGCCACCACCCGGATGTGCCGGGTGACCCCGTCCGGCCGCTGGAGGCGGAACGCGGTGGACGCCGCCCGGCGGTGGTGCAGCAGGGTGCGCAGGAACCGTCCGATGGCCACGGCGTCGTCCGGATGGGCGTGCGCGGGCAGGTCCTCCAGCGCCACCGGGACGCCGGAGGCGGGCCTGCCGTAGAGCTCGTACAGCTGCCCGTTCCAGGTGATCTCGGAGGTGAGCAGGTTCTCCTCGAAGCCGCCGATGCGGCCGAGGCGCTGGGCGTGCTGGAGCAGGCTGGCCAGCCGGGCCGTCTCGTCCTCGATGCGCCAGACGAGCAGCACGCTGCTCCCGTGCCGGCTGATGTTGATGTCGGCGACCGCTGCCAGCGGCACCTCGTCGACCAGGGCGGTCAGCCGCATGCGGTGGGCGCGGAAGGGCTCGCCGGTGGCGTGGACGCGCTCTATCCGTTCGAAGAGCTCGCTGTGACCGGCGGCCACCGGGTACGTCTCCAGCAGCAGGGCCCCGTTGACGACTCCCCGGGGGCGGCCGGCCGGGTCCAGGAAGCTGCTGTTCACGTGATGGATGCGGAAGTCGGCGAGTTCCCCGTCCGCGTCCAGCACCGGGACGAGCACGAGCGCGGGGTCGTGGAGCCCGTCGGCCAGGTCCATCAGTTCCGTCACGTCCGGCAGCACCCGCGGGCCCCCGGCCCCGTCCGGATGGTGCCCGCCGTAGGTCTCCAGGGTGTGCGCGCACAGCTCGGCCAGCGCCTCGATCTGCCGGACTACCGGCGGGGGAGGGGGGTCCAGCGGGGTGGGCCAGGCGATCTCCAGGACACCGTGGATCCGTCCGCCGGTCCCGGCGGGTACGGCGAACCGGCCGCCCTCCGGATGGTGGTGCTGGCCGATGGAGGGCATCCCCGTCTCGGCCAGGCTGCGGATCCAGTGGCCCGATCGCTCCGCGAGCCCCCGGCGGGCCACCGTCGTCACACCGGGCGGTACGTGCCGCCAGCGCCCGGCCTCTGCGGCGGGGAACCCCGCGGCGCCCGCCAGGGCGAGCGAGCCGTCGGTGCCCAGGGCCCAGATGGCCACCGCCTCGGCACCGAGGGGTGTCAGGGCGTGTTCCAGCAGGGAGTCGGCGACGGCCTGGGTGTCGTGGGCGGCCAGCGCGCCGCTCTCGGCGGCCCGCAGCCGGACGGCCGAGGAGTGGCCGTTTGCCGGCTCCGCGGGCCGGGCATCGGCCGCGGTGGCCGCCAGGAAGGCCGCGGTCACCTCCGAGACCCGGTCGCGGGCCGCCTGGTTGATGACGTCGACCGCGAACTCCAGCGGTGTCACCCCCGCCTGCCCGGCCAGCTCGGCCAGCTGCCGTGCGGCCTGCGCCGGGCCGCAGCGCAGCCGTTCGACCAGGATGCCCTTCGCCAGCTCGATCAGGGCACGTCCGTCGGCCTCCGCCTGCGCCGCCCGCACCTCGCGGCGCAGGCGGTCCACGGTCGCCGTGAGCCTGCCGACGGGCGACGGCCTGCCGGGGCTGCCGGCGTCGGTCTCCGCAGGCGTGGGCCGGCCGCCCGCCGGGAGCTGCGGGCCCTGTGGATCGGGAGGTTGACGGAGGTCACTCACGGTCAGTCTGTTCCTCGGCTGGGACGCCTCGCGGCGTCACGCGGTCGGCTGGTGGACGGTGCGGGCGTGATGCCCGGTCACCCGGGCAGCCACCGTCGGACGCGGCCGATGAGGTCCCCCGTGTCGACGGGTTTGGTGATGTAGTCGTTGGCGCCCGAGGCGAGGCTCTTCTCCTGGTCGCCCGGCATGGCCTTCGCGGTGACGGTGATGATGGGCAGTTCCGCGTACTGCGGCATGGAGCGGATCTCCGCGGTGGCGGCGTAGCCGTCCATCTCCGGCATCATCACGTCCATCAGCACCAGGCAGATGTCGGGGTGCGCGAGCAGCATCTCGATGCCCTTGCGGCCGTTGTCGGCGTGCAGGACCTGGAAGCCGTGCAGTTCCAGCACCCCGCTGAGGGCGAACAGGTTGCGGGCGTCGTCGTCGACCACCAGGATCGTCCGGCCCAGGAAGGCGTCGTCCACGACCTGCGCGGCCGGGTGGTGCGGCTCCTCGGCGCGCGCCAGCGACAGCACGTCACCGGGCTGCTCGGCCGACAGGTGCAGCGTGATGCGCTCGCGCAGCTCGTCCAGGCTGGCCAGGAAGTCCAGCGGCCGGTCACCTGCGAGGGCCCGCAGTCCCTGCTCCTGGGCCAGGTCCACCCGGTGCCCGGTGTGCACCAGGACGGGCACGCTGGCCAGCGCCGAGTCACCGCGCATGGCCTCCAGGAAGCCCGCGCCCTCCTGGCCGGGCATGCCGAGTTCCAGGACGACGCAGTGGCAGGCCTGCGCCGCCAGGGTGCTCGCCGCCTCCTGCGCCCCGACCGCGGTGATGATGTCGATCGCCCCGTGCGGATCGTCGGGTCGCTGCGCGATGTCCGCCACGGCCCGCTCGGCGACCAGCGTGAGCAGCCCGCGCGGCCGTTCCTCGATCACCAGCAGCCGGCGCCTGCGCGGCTCGGCGGCCGACACGGGAGCGGGCAGCGCACGGGGCGTCGACAGCTCCCCGGCGCCGGTCTCGTCGTGCGGCTGTTCCACCGCCCGGCCCCCGGCCTCCAGGAGTTCCTCGAAGTCGGGGCGGGCGACGGGCAGATACAGTGTGAACGTGCTGCCCTGACCGGGCGTGCTGTCGACCGTGACGGCACCGCCGAGCAGGTGCGCGATCTCCCGGGTGATGGACAGGCCGAGGCCGGTGCCGCCGTACTTGCGGCTGGTGGTGCCGTCGGCCTGCTGGAACGCTCCGAAGATCGTCTCCAGCTGCTGCTGGGGGATGCCGATGCCGGTGTCGACGACCCGGAAGGCCACCACCGGACCACCGCGGTGCACTCCCGGCGGCACCTCCGCGTCGGCGGCCGGTTCGATCCGCAGCCGCACACCGCCCTCCTCGGTGAACTTCACCGCGTTCGACAGCAGGTTGCGCAGGATCTGGCGCAGCCGGGAGTCGTCGGTGAGCAGGTCGGCAGGTGTTCCGGGGGCGGTGGCCACCGCGAAGTCCAGGCTCTTCTGGGACGTCATCGGCCGGAACGTCGCCTCGACGTACCCCAGCAGCTGGCGCAGCGGGACCCGCTCGGGAGCGACGTCCATCTTGCCGGCCTCCACCTTGGACAGGTCGAGGATGTCGTTGATCAGCTGGAGCAGATCCGAGCCCGCCGAGTGGATGATGCCCGCGTACTCGACCTGCTTGGGCGTCAGGTTGCGCGACGGGTTCTGCGCCAGCAACTGGGCGAGGATCAGCAGGCTGTTGAGCGGGGTGCGCAGCTCGTGGCTCATGTTGGCCAGGAACTCCGACTTGTACTTGGAGGCCAGCGCGAGCTGCTGCGCCCGGGTCTCCAGCTCCTGCCGGGCCTGTTCGATCTGGAGGTTCTTCGCCTCGATGTCGCGGTTCTGGTCGACCAGCAGGGACGCCTTCTCCTCCAGCTCCGCGTTGGAGCGCTGAAGTTCCTCCTGCTGCACCTGCAACTCCTCGGACCGCGACTGCAGTTCGGCGGTCAGGCGCTGCGACTCCTCCAGCAGTTCGTCGGTGCGGGCGTTGGCCACGATGGTGTTGAGGTTGACGCCGATGGTCGGCATGAGCTGCGCCAGGAAGTCCTGGTGGATCTGGGTGAAACGGGTCAGCGAGGCCAGTTCGATGACGCCCAGGACCTGCTCCTCGACCACGATGGGCAGCACCACGAGGGCGCGGGGCAGCGCCTGCCCGAGGCCGGAGGAGATGGTGACGTACCCCTCCGGAAGCTCGTCCACGGAGACGGGGCGCCGGTTGCGCGCCGCCTGCCCGACCAGGGAGCGGCCGACCGGGATCCGGGTCGGCCGCTCCGCGTCGTCCGGGGCTCCGTACGAGCCCACGAGCTGCAGCTCGGGCCCGCGCTCGGTGTCCTCCGCCAGGTAGAACGCGCCGTACTGGGCCGACACCAGAGGGGTCAGCTCGTCCATGATCAGCTCGGCCACGACGGGCAGTTCGCGGTGGCCCTGCATCAGGCCGGAGATGCGGGCGAGGTTGGTCTTGAGCCAGTCCTGTTCCTGGTTGGCCCGGGTGGTCTCGCGCAGGGACCCCACCATGGCGTTGATGTTGTCCTTGAGCTCCGCGACCTCGCCGGAGGCCTCCACGGTGATCGAGCGGGTCAGGTCCCCCTCGGCGACGGCGCTGGCGACCTCCGCGATCGCGCGGACCTGCCGGGTGAGGTTCCCGGCCAGCTCGTTGACGTTCTCCGTCAGCCGTTTCCAGGTCCCCTCGACGCCCTCCACCTCGGCCTGGCCGCCGAGCCTGCCCTCGCTGCCGACCTCGCGGGCGACACGGGTGACCTCGGCGGCGAACGAGGACAGCTGGTCGACCATCGTGTTGATGGTCGTCTTCAGCTCCAGGATCTCGCCCCGCGCGTCCACGTCGATCTTCTTCGACAGGTCGCCGCCCGCCACCGCGGTCGTCACCAGGGCGATGTTGCGCACCTGCCCGGTGAGGTTGTTGGCCATCGAGTTGACGTTGTCCGTCAGGTCCTTCCAGGTGCCGGCCACGTTCGGCACGTGCGCCTGCCCGCCGAGGCGGCCCTCGGTGCCCACCTCGCGGGCGACGCGGGTGACCTCGTCGGCGAACGCCGACAGCGTGTCGACCATGGTGTTGATGACGTCGGCCAGCGCGGCGACCTCGCCCTTGGCCTCCACGGTGATCTTCTGCGAGAGGTCGCCGCGGGCCACCGCCGTGGCGACCTGGGCGATCGAGCGGACCTGCCCGGTCAGGTTGGACGCCATCACGTTGACGTTGTCCGTGAGGTCCTTCCAGGTCCCCGACACGCCCCGCGCGATCGCCTGCCCGCCGAGGTTGCCCTCGGTGCCGACCTCGCGGGCGACGCGGGTGACCTCGTCGGCGAAGGCGGAGAGCTGG